>NZ_NEWL01000006.1:0-874133 GCF_002217665.1 Geobacillus uzenensis | reverse complement strand
CAAAACCGGAATTGGGAGCAGGAAGTCCTGCTCGTCTTCCCATCCTTTGGCGCCAAACGGCGGGGAGAATGGCCTCCAAAATTCGACATGTGGGAAGTCTATGCCCCATTAATTCACCGGCCTTCTAAGCGTAGGTGGGAGAGCGCTCAAGAACAGAATACATGCAGGTGTAATACAAAAAGCTGTAATCGGATGACACGCCCTCTGTTTTCGCTCAAACTCAGCCGGGATGTTCACTGACATGGACTAACCTGTTATTTGCACACATATATGTGTACAAATAAACATTTGCAGGAGGGATCATCCGTTGCCGATGTTATTCACTGGGGGGATCGCGGCGGTTTTGTCTTTCATTGTGATTGCTTTCATCTTTATCAAAAGGAAGAAAATCACATGCATGGCTGGAATGATGGCGGCGATGGCGTTAGGAATGTTGGCTGGGCTGACGGGCGGCCTGCTGGCTGGGATTTCTTACAACGGCAATCTCTTTTTGTCAACCATTTTAGGAATGGCTTTTGGGTTTTTAGCTGGATTTTTAGCTGGGATGCCGATCAGCATCATGGCCATCATCGACGGTGTTTTATCAGGAGTCATGGGCGGCATGATGGGAGCGATGTTAGGAGAAATGATTGCGCCTGAATATCGGGATTCTACGATTCACATCATGCTTGTTCTATTTGTTGGAATGGCTTGTATTGTTCTATACATGCTTCAACAAGAAACGGGTTTTAACCGTGCGTTTTTGATCAATAAACTATTCCATAACCCGCTATGGTTAGCAATCGTCCTTCCGCTGTTTTTCTATTTGTATAACCATTTATATAATGAATTTTCTCGATCTTCTAATCTTCCGATAACGAATCCGACTATGAACCATTTTATGGAGGGCCACAACCAAACTGCATCTCCGTTAAGCATCGAAACAAAGGGGAAAAAGGTAGTGATTGAAGCGACTGAATTTTATTACTTTCCTGAGAGTTTGCAACTGACTGTAGGACAGCCTGTTACCTTAATTCTGAAAAATAGCGGTCAAATGGAACACGATATCGAATTCGAAAATATGAAGATTTTGTTACAGCAGAATGACCATGGAAACCATGCAGAAAATGCGGACGTTCATGTTTATTCCTTGCCGGGGAAAACAGCCGAGGTGACGTTCATACCAATCGAACGCGGTGTGTTTCGATTTTATTGTACGGTTCCAGGGCATAAAGAATCTGGTATGGTTGGATTTGCGAAAGTTTCATAAGATGATGGCTGCCGAGATCTTCTCGGCATTTGTTTTGACCAATAGAAGGCGTGGCGACTAAAAGGGAAATGAACTTTTGTGAAAGCCTTGACAAATATTTGTAGGTTTTTATCAATATTTTCTCAATATTTTCTCCACAGTTTTTCTCTATTCTGAAAGTAAAGCAAGAGGAGAGAGGATGAAAACGTTGTGGATCAATTTTTGGCTGCATCAAGTGTGAATGGGAGTATTGACAAATGCTAAAGATGCGGAAAAGGGTGCTTGGAGTTCCAATTAGATTTTTCATTCAAGTCAGGCGAAATTATGACATAAATGGTTAGCGATAGGTGAGAATGATTTTTAGATCATGCAGGAGGTGATGAGGATGATGAGCGGGATGATGAGTGGCTGGGGGATGATGGGGTTTGGCATTCTCGGCTGGTTTCTTAATTTGCTTGTCATTGGATTGGTCGTGTATTTTGCAGTAAAACTCGCATTGCGCGATAAACGCTGATCGATTCGCCTCTTATTTCACGCACCTCCCTACTATTAGAGGAGGCAAGGAGGGGAAATCTTATGTTGAATCGCCGAGAGTTTCTTCGCAGGTCGTTAAAGGGGGCGGCTGGACTGCTGGCTGTTTCGGTATTGCCTGCAGGACTGGCTGCCTGCAGCAACGATAAGAAAACGGTCAATACAAGTTCAATGGCCAATCTCGGTCCTCTAAGCGAATTAGAAAAGGGAGAATTCCCTAAAAAGGTGCCGTATAAAGTCACCATAAAAGATGCATGGACCAAACAGGAAAGGGAAGGGTTTGTCTACATTAACAAAAATGAAGATGGTTCTTTACTCATTATGTCCCCGATTTGCACCCATCTAGGGTGTACCGTTGGAGATGCTGAGGAGAACATGCAGAAAACAGGCATCCGCTTCTTATGTCCGTGCCACGCGGGGCAATATGACGAATACGGTATCAATGTAGGGGGGCCACCGCCAAGACCGTTAGATACATTTGACGCTTATATTCAAGATGGCAATGTGTATATTGCCGTACTGAGCCCGAGGAAAAGGGAAAAATGAAAATCCGTTATTCCGCAGAAAAAACAGCAGGCTGGAACGTCCAACCTGCTACTTTTTCCTTTACGGCATGATGCTGATCCCGTTGGGCATTTCGCCTACTTGAACCGTTTGGATTGCTTTGTTTTGTTCTTGATCAATGACGCTCACGGTGTTGTCGAACATATTCGTAACGAAAACATACTTGCCATCCGGGCTTGTGACGACCCCATGCGCTCCGTTTCCTGTTTCAATTGTGGCCACGACTTGTTTCGTTTTTAAGTTTATCTTGCTTACAGAATGAGAGGGCGCCTCTTTCGTCCCTTGATTGGCGACATAAGCAAACGTATCGTCAGGCGACACGTACACTTGGGCTGGCCCTTGCCCGACAGGGATTTTTTCCACTTTCCCGCTTGTTACGTCAACAATGGCCAAGGCATTTTCAGCATTCAACGTTACGACTAACGTTTTGCCGTCCGAAGTAATGCCGGTTGTGACAGGGATGGATCCGACTGTGATTTTCTTTTCTTCTTTCATTGTTTGCAAGTTGAGAACACTGACGCTGTCTTCCCCCATGTTGGCGACATACGCGTATTGGCTGTCTTTGGAAATGCGAAACCCGTGCGGGCCTTTTCCGGTTGGAATGGTTTCAATGACTGAATAGCTCGCGAGATCAATAACGGAAACGTTATTGTCTTCATTATTGGTCACAAGGGCGTATTTGCCGTTTTCAGTAAACACGATATGGGCGGGATGGTGTCCCACTTCCACTTTTTTGATTAATTCATTCGTTTCCGTATCATAAAACAACGCCATTCCTTTCATATCCATCGACTGGTCATGCCCGTGTTGCATGGCCGGAACTAACGTAGCGCCGAGAATAGCTCCGTCGGGAGAAACTTGGACGTTATGGACCGCGCCGTCGACTTTGATCGTTCCGACCACTTTGTTTGTTCTCGCATCAATTTTTGAAATGCTTCCGCCCTCGTTGGCAGTAAAGTAGAATTTGTTCGTTTCTTGTGTTTGTTCAAGGGCGGCTGGCTGCCCATTTTTCTCTGGTTCGGTTTTGTCTTGAGGGGAATTGGCTGCGCACCCCCCGAGAACAAACGCCAACATCGCCAATAACGATAACCATACAATCGCGGTTTTGCGCATGAGCGGTTTCCTCCTTTTGCTTTAGAATTTAGGTTGAGTCTACCGACATGAATGACGGCAAAACGTGGTCGCCAAGTCAATTGAATGGCCTGCCGCAAACGGCAGCGAGAACGATTGTGGCTCACCCAACGGATGAAAATATGGTCGGGATTAGTACAGCCGAGGGAGTTTTCATTTCGAGAGATAACGGGAATACGTTTGAACGGTTTACGAGAAAAATTGATACGACGACATTTATGTTTCAAGAAAAGTCGGTTGTATTTGCAGCTGTAGAGAATGATCAGTCTATACTCATCAAACAATCATTAGACACAAAACACGAAGAAGTTCTTGCTGTTCCGCCATTGGATGAAAAAGATCATATCATGTATATAACTTCTAATCCAGCAAACGACAAAGAAATTGTGATCGTTACAATGAACGGGGATATTTTTATGACAAAAAATAACGGTGGAAGTTGGACAAAACTAGCATCAGAAGGGGAAATATAGGGACATGCGGGCGCATGTCTTTTTGTTTGCCTAAAAATATATCGCTCCATAATTTTTGCAAAATTCACTGCTACAATATAAGTAACGGATGGAGAGGGTGAGAAGAAGAGTGTATTCATTCCTAAGCCAAATCAGCAACCTGCTGAGCCAGCCGTTTCTGAATATGGCCAACAGCACAACAGCGCTTCCTGTTTTGTCAGCGTTTCTTCTTGGCATCGTTGGAGCGATGGCTCCGTGCCAGCTGACTAGCAACTTAGGAGCAATCACGTTGTACAGCAACCAATCTCTGCAAAAGGGGATCGCTTGGAAAGAACTGCTTTTATTTATTTTCGGAAAGGTCATCGCTTTTTCCGGGTTAGGCTTGATCGTCTGGTTGATGGGGAAGGAGATTCAAAGTACACTGACACTATACTTTCCATGGTTAAGAAAGCTGATTGGCCCGATTCTTGTTCTCGTAGGCTTGTATTTGTTAGGGCTTTTTAAAATGTATTGGAATGTCACTTTGTTCAGAGTGCCGGAGAGATGGGTAAAAGGAAAAATCGGTTCGTTTTTCATGGGATTTGGCTTTTCGTTGGCTTTTTGTCCAACGATGTTTGTTTTATTTTTTGTTACTCTAATGCCTCTCGTATACTCAACGTCTTATGGAGTGTTGTTGCCGAGCGTCTTTGCCGTCGGAACTTCTGTACCGGTTATTTTCTTCATCCTCATCCTTTGGTACTTAGGATTGAGCGGTGCTGTCATGAAAAAAGGAAGACGGGTAGGGAAGCTCATTCAGCAAACCGCTGGAATTGTGATGGTATTGCTTGGCGTGTTCGATACCATCACTTATTGGTTTTAAAGAAGATGATGCAGTAACAATGTTTGGAAGAACGTTTCAAGATGGTTAGGGTGATGTAGTTATAGTTGTATTTTTTTCGTCGCAAAGAAGAATCCTTTCTAATACCGATAGAAATATGAATTTTGGGGGAATGTATATTGCAATTCGGCAATATAGTCGTTCAGGGCGAAAATCTTTTGCTTATCAGCGGCTTATTGATCAGTTATGTCATGTTTTATTATGGTATTAAAGTATTAAAATTGTGAATTTTTTGTGGAAAGCGGGCTTTTTCCTGCGCAGGTATTGATTACGGTTTTGTGGTGAACATGATTTGTAGAGGGGATCTCTGTTGCATTTTATACCCATTACCGGTATAATGTAATGAAAAGAGGTGATGTTTGATGAACCATTATGAAGATCATAATATGGATAAAAAAATGGTTCCACGAACGGAACAGGAAATCGAACGCATCATCAAGCGCTTGAAGCGCATCGAAGGACAAGTGCGCGGTGTGCAAAAAATGGTGGAGGACAATCGTTATTGTATTGATATTTTAGTGCAAATTTCAGCGATCACGGCAGCGTTAAATAAAGTAGGATTGAACTTGTTAGAACGTCATGTCAGCCATTGTGTGTCGAAAGCGATCCGCGAAGGAAGTGGAGAAGAATCCATTCGCGAATTAATGGATGTCATTAAACAGTTCTCAAAGTGAAAGGAGTGGGAAGCATTATGAGTGAACAAAAGCATGTCACACTTAGAGTGACCGGCATGACATGTGCCGCGTGCGCCAATCGGATTGAGAAAGTATTAAATAAGATGGATGGCGTAGAAGCCAATGTCAATTTGGCAATGGAAAAAGCAACGATTAAATATGATCCATCGAAGCAAAATATAGCCGATATCGAAATGAAAATTGAGAATTTGGGGTATGGCGTTGCGACAGAAAAAGTGACGCTTGATATTGAAGGAATGACATGTGCGGCCTGTGCGACACGGATTGAAAAAGGGTTAAATCGGATGGAAGGTGTTACAAGCGCTGCTGTCAACTTGGCGACAAACAGCGCGGTGGTCGAATACAAGGAGGGTGTCACATCTGTCGAAGACATTTTAGAGAAAATCAAAAAGCTTGGGTACAGGGGGCAAATTCGAAACGAAGAACAAGACCATGCTGGTCGGAAAGAAGAGCGGCTGAAACAAAAACAACGGCAACTCGCCATTTCCATCATCTTATCGTTGCCGCTGCTTTATACGATGCTGGCTCATATGCCGTTTGATATGGGCTTGCCGATGCCGCAGCTCTTGATGAATCCGTGGTTCCAGCTTCTTTTAGCTACACCCGTTCAGTTTTACATCGGCGGTCCCTTCTATGTCGGGGCGTATCGGGCGTTGCGCAACAAAAGCGCCAACATGGACGTTCTCGTGGCGCTGGGGACATCGGCCGCGTACTTTTACAGCTTGTATGAAGCGTGGCGGACGCTTGGGAATCCTGACTATATGCCGAGGCTGTATTTTGAAACGAGCGCCGTCTTGATTACGCTTGTGCTTGTCGGCAAATACTTTGAGGCTCTTGCGAAAGGGCGGACAACCGAAGCGATCTCGAAGCTAGTCAGCCTGCAGGCGAAGGAAGCGACCGTCATTCGGAATGGGGAAGAAATGAAAGTTCCGCTGGAGGAAGTGGTGATCGGCGATACGATTCTTGTCAAGCCAGGAGAAAAAATTCCGGTAGACGGTACAGTCATCTCCGGCGCTTCTTCCGTAGACGAATCGATGATTACCGGTGAATCGATCCCGGTTGATAAGAAGGAAGGCGACTATGTGATCGGGGCGACGATGAATACGAATGGCGTACTGACCATTCGTGCCGAAAAAGTCGGAAAAGATACCGCGCTGGCCAATATCATTAAAATCGTTGAAGAGGCGCAAGGGTCGAAAGCCCCGATTCAGCGGATGGCGGATACCATTTCCGGCATTTTCGTACCGATTGTTGTCGGAATTGCTGTCGTTGCATTCATTATATGGTACTTCTTTGTTGCGCCGGGTGATTTGGCGAAAGCGCTTGAGGCGGCCATCGCCGTTCTTGTCATCGCGTGCCCTTGTGCGCTCGGTTTGGCCACACCGACATCGATTATGGTCGGCACCGGCAAAGGGGCAGAACAGGGAATTCTCTTTAAAGGAGGTGAGTACCTAGAGAGAACGCATCAAATCAATGCCGTATTACTCGATAAAACAGGAACCGTGACAAAAGGAAAACCGGAAGTCACCGATGTGCTAGCCTTCCGCGAGGACATGCTCGATTATGCGGTTTCCGCCGAGAGCGCTTCGGAGCATCCGCTGGCTCATGCGATTGTTGAATACGGGAAGAAACAAGCGATTTCGATGAAGCCATTGGAGCACTTCTCCGCCATTACCGGCCACGGAATTGAAGCGGTCATTGACGGAAAAAGCATCCTTATTGGGACGCGAAAATTGATGAAGGAACGCTCTGTAGCGATTTCTGTGCATGAAGATAAAATGGTAGAGCTTGAAAAACAAGGGAAAACAGTGATGCTCGCTGCCATCGATGGACAGCTTGCCGGCATCATTGCTGTCGCGGATACGGTAAAAGAAAGCTCCAAAGAAGCAATTCAAACATTAAAACAAATGGGCATCGATGTCTATATGGCAACAGGGGACAATCAACGGACAGCGGAAGCGATCGCCAATGAAGTCGGCATTGAGCATGTGTACGCCGAGGTGCTCCCGGAAGACAAAGCGAACATCGTCGAGGAATTGCAAAAGCAAGGAAAACGTGTGGCGATGGTCGGTGATGGAATTAATGACGCTCCAGCTCTGGCCAAAGCGGATATTGGGATGGCGATTGGCACGGGAGCTGATGTCGCCATCGAGACCGCGGACGTGACCTTGGTCGGCGGCGATTTGCGCCATATCCCGAAAGCCATTGAGTTGAGCCGCAAAACGATGAAAAACATTCGGCAAAATCTGTTCTGGGCTTTGTTCTATAATACAGTTGGCATTCCTGTAGCCGCTCTCGGGCTGTTGGAACCTTGGATCGCTGGGGCAGCGATGGCATTTAGCTCTGTATCGGTTGTGACAAACGCGCTTCGTTTGAAACGCGTGAAACTATAAACATTCAAGGAGGAATGGATGATGACGATTACATTACAAGTACAAGGAATGACATGCGGACATTGCAAAGCGGCGGTGACCAATGCCCTTCAAGCGTTGGATGGCGTCAGCCGTGTAGAAGTGCATTTGCAAGAAGGAACTGTCGATGTGGAGTATGATGAAACAAAGGTCAGCGTAGAAAAACTGAAAGAAGCGATTGAAGAGCAAGGATATAATGTGAAGTAACATGAAAGAGAGAGGGTGTCTCAAAAGTGATCACTTTTGAGACACCCTCAAATAGTATTATGATGACATTTTACGGCATTCTTCAGCACACTGACGGCATAAATTGGCACATTCCTGACAGTGTGTATCTTGGAATTTTGCACATTCAGCGGCACAAGCATCGCAAATTGTCGCGCAAAGTTGGCAAAACTCCTTCGCATACATGCTTCCGCGAGACATCCATTGAGCCGCCATGGCACAAATATCTGCACAATCCCTTAAAATGTTGATACAATGTGTTCTAGCCTGTACGTCAGCTGCTTTTAAACATGAAGTCAGACATTCTTCACAAGCTTGCATACATTGGTTGCAAGCATCAATACACGTTTGAAATTGTTGAAATGATGAATCAATAACCGTTGTCATATATAATCACTCCTTTTGATTTAAATTCATTTTTATTTTTTTCTAACTAAAAAATAATAAACTGGAAATAAAAACAAAAAAATAAGAGGCTGTCTCAAAAGGTTGCTAAATCGACCTTTTGAAATCAGCCTCTTTTATTTACTACGATAAGCTGTTATTCACCTTTATTCGTTGTGTCATTCGGATCTGGGGTATAGTCCGATTTGTAATCGGTATATTTTACTTCTGTGACCATTCCGGCTGAAGCATGGTGCAAGTCATGGCAATGGAACATCCAATTTCCCGGATTATCCGCTTTAAACGCGACGACATATTCTTCACCAGGGTTTACATTTAAGGAATCCTTTATCAATGGAGAGCCTGTGACCGGCTTGCCGTTTTTGCTTAATACTTGGAAGAAATGGCCGTGTAAATGCATCGGATGTACATCTTTTGGTGAATTGTTCACAATTCTGACTTTTACTAAATCTCCTGTCTTCACATTAATAGGCGCTGTGTCAGGATACGTTTTCCCATTAATCGTGTAGACCATGCCATCTTTGCCCATGGCTGTTCCTAAATCCATTGTGTACTCTACATCATATTTTTGGTCTAGTGTAAATTGACCTACTTCATATTTTCCGTATGTTGTTATATCCACAACAGGGAGGTTTTCTTTTGCATTTTCTTTATCCGTATTGTTTGTCTGGTCTTCGTATTGAATTTTCACTTTCATGCCATCGGTACCTTCCATATCACCATGACATTCTAATAACCATTCACCCGGGTTATTCGCGATAAATTCAATATCATAACGTTCACCCGGAGCAATACTTAAAAGTTCATCTTTGATTGGTTGCGGATCTTTTAACGGCTGCCCGTCAGTTGCGACAATTTTAAACTCATGACCATGCAGGTGAAGTTTGTGGGCCATGTATCCTGCGTTGATCAGACGAAGCCGCACCTTTTCGCCTTTCTTCACTTTTAAAGGTTGGACAGCGGAACCGCTTTTCCCGTTAATCGTGAAAATATCATACATACTCATATCATGGCCCATGCTGCTCATATCCATTTGTTGATTATCAGAGCTATTTCCATTATTCATATTACTATGATCCATGCCGCTCATATCCATATTTCCTTCATCCGGATTGCTCATCCATTCATCTAACACAAGTGTATAATCTCGATCGACTTTTTCTTCATTTTTCGGTTCTACGATTAATGTACCGTATAATCCCTTGTCCACTTGCTCGGCGCTTTTTTGATGGGAATGATACCAATACGTTCCCGGCACGGTTGCTGTAAATTCATACGTAAACGTTTCACCCGGTTTAATGGCGTCCATCGTGACACCCGGTACTCCATCTTGGTTATTTGGAACAGGGTAGCCGTGCCAGTGAATCGTTGTCGGTTCCGGCAATTCATTTTTTACTACGATTTTTACTTTGTCTCCTTGCTTCACGCGGATTTGTGCACCAGGCACGGATCCATTATACGTGTATACCGGGAGTTTGATTTGACCATTAATGGGTAATAACGCTTCCTTCGCAGTAAGGTGAATTTCTTTCCCGGATAATACTTCTGTATTGGTTGCTAAAGGCAATTGCTGCTTGCTCGTTTCAGCGGAAGTATTTTCTTTTTCCATATTCATGCCGGACATGTCGTGTCCCTGCATGGAAGATGGATTTGAGCAAGCTGCGCCAATCGCTGCTACTCCTGCGAAAATGGCGCCAAGCAGCCATTTTTTCATGTCGTTTTCCCTCCTTAAGCTTGTAGTGGGAGATGCAATGATATGATAAAAAATAGATGTGCAAAATGTATGGAGAAAATCGTTCAACTGAAATGTAAAAAAAGGCAAGCGATTCGGATTCACCGATGTCTAACGGTGGTAGGTAATCGCCTGCCGTCCCATTTGAACCCAAGCGTCGATAAAGTCTTGTTTCGGCGCTTTTTGGTTTTTGACAGCGGTCAATGGATCATTGAAATAAATGTACTGCTCATCGTATCCCGTAATGAGCACCGCGTGTTCCCGGTACGTGATTTTGATCGGGCCTTGCGGGGTTTGCCATTCCCGAAAGGCAGAGGGAGGAAGAGGACGAAAGGTGGTGTTGGTGATCACCCAAACCGGTGTGCCTTTGGCCAAGTATGTATAGATGTTCTCAAACGATTGCCCTGTTAAGTCGATGATTTGGTTAGGCAAGTACCGCTCAGCCAACTGCTTGATCGGCTTATGGTACACGCCGTATCCAGGCTTCGATAACGTATACATATCGCCGACAAACCCTTCATTTGGGTGGCCGTAAAACACTTGGCCATTTCGCACTTGATACGGAGTAGGATTTTTCTTGATTTGTTTCGCCAACGTCATCTTATCGACGCGAATGCCCGCATGATTCAAGAGCATGGCCAAGCTGGTTACTTCGCATCCCCTCGGCAGTTCCGGAAGCTGAGACAAAAGGGGGGCGTCAATCAGGACGGATGTCCTTAGCGCTTGTTTCTTTGAAGAGGCAACTGATCGATTCGCCTCCTTTGCTTGATTGCTGGGGGACGGATTGGTTTCTCTGCTGTTTCTGTTCTGTATGAAGGCTTTGATGGCATCGCCTGTCTGGGCCGAACTTGCATAATAGGATAATGAGGCGGCCAATAGCAAGAAACAGGAAATATACAATCCGAGCGACAGTTGATCCATCCTCCCGTTTAGAGGTCTTCTCAAGAGAACAAAACAAAGGGAAACGATGAGAAAAGTCAAAAAAAGGATAAACGCTAACAAGCCATTCTCAACTCCTTTATAACACGTGTGTGTTTTTATAGTAACAGATCGATGTGCAAAAATAGTGAAATTCACACTTTCTCCATATTTTATCGTTAATATTATGAGAAACTGAAAATCTTGCAAGCAGTTTTCCTGAAAAAATGGAAACAGATTGTTTTTGAAACTTGATGTTGTGTACGATAGAATGAAAGTGTCTTTGTATAAATCATTTTAGTTTTAAACAAAAAGGTTTTTGGTGTTGTTTTTGGATTCTTCTTAGCAAAGTGGGGGGGACAATCATCGCCATGTGCGGTTTTATTGGCTGTATTCATGATCGCCCAAGAGCGATTGAGCAAACATGGAAAACAACGTTGGTGGAGATGAACCGCCTGATTACCCATCGCGGCCCCGACGATGAGGGGTATTTTTTTGATGACTACGTGAGTTTTGGTTTTCGGCGTTTGAGCATCATCGATCTGGAGGCGGGACATCAGCCGCTGTCTTATGAAAACGATCGATATTGGATCATTTTTAACGGGGAAATTTACAACTATCTTGAATTGCGGGAAGAGCTGGCGGCGAAAGGATATTCGTTTGCGACGCATTCGGATACCGAGGTGATTGTTGCCCTTTACAGCGCGGAAAAAGAAAAAGCGGTCGAAAAGCTGCGCGGGATGTTTGCGTTTGTCATTTGGGACAAGCAAGAGAAAACGGTGTTTGCGGCGCGGGATCCGTTCGGCATTAAGCCGTTTTTTTATGCGGAGCAAGGAGATCGCACGTTTTTCGCTTCGGAAAAGAAAAGCATCTTGCTGGCCCTCGGACAGGAATCGCTGAACGGCGACTCCCTGCAGCATTATTTAACATTCCAATATGTCCCTGAGCCGCTGACGATGTCGGCCGGCATTTACAAGCTGGAGCCGGGGCATTATCTCAAGAAAAAAGTCGGAAAACCGCTCACCATTCATCGTTATTGGAAGGCATCCTTCGAGCCCATTCGCCAATCGGAAGAGGAGCTTGTAAAGAAAATCCGCGATGCGCTGTTTGATTCGGTCAACGTCCATATGCGCAGCGATGTGCCGGTCGGTGCGTTTTTGTCGGGAGGCATTGATTCATCGTTCATCGTCGCCATCGCGAAACAATTCCATCCGCACCTGAAGACATTTTCCGTCGGGTTTGAGCGGGAAGGGTTCAGTGAAATCGATGTCGCAAAAGAAACCGCAGAGAAGCTTGGGGTAGACAACATTAGCTATGTCATCTCACCGCAGGAGTATATGGAAGAGCTGCCGAAAATTATGTGGCATATGGACGATCCGCTTGCCGATCCTGCGGCTGTGCCGCTGTATTTTGTCGCTCGTGAGGCGAGAAAGCATGTCACGGTTGTGCTTTCCGGCGAGGGGGCGGACGAGCTGTTTGGCGGCTACAACATTTACCGCGAACCAGAGTCGTTGCGGCTGTTTGCGCGCATGCCAAACATCGTAAAAGCGGTGTTGCGGGTGATCGCGAAGATGCTTCCGGACGGGATGAAAGGAAAAAGCTTTTTGGAGCGCGGCACGACGCCGCTTGAAGAGCGGTATGTCGGCAATGCCAAAATCTATAGCGAAAAGGAAAAAGCGGCGCTGCTCAAAACGTACCGAGGAGGGTGCGAATATACGGCGGTGACGGCTCCGTTTTACCGCGAAACGCTTCATGACCCGCCCGTCAACCGGATGCAGTATATTGATCTTCATACATGGCTAAGGGGCGATATTTTAGTCAAAGCGGACAAAATGACGATGGCCCATTCGCTTGAGCTGCGCGTTCCCTTTTTAGACAAAAAGGTATTTGAGGTTGCTAGGCAAATCGCCCCTGATATGAAGATAGCCAACGGTACGACGAAATATATTTTGCGCAAAGCGGCCGAGGGCATCGTGCCGGATCATGTGTTAAACCGGAAAAAATTAGGGTTCCCCGTGCCGATTCGCCACTGGCTGAAAAACGAAATGTATGACTGGGCGAGACAGCTCATCCACGAAAGCGAAACTGATCATCTGTTCCATAAGGACGTGCTCTATCGGCTGCTGGATGAACATGCCCGCCACAAGGCGGACCACAGCCGCAAGCTGTGGACGGTCTTGGCGTTTATGGTTTGGCATCAAGTCTATGTGGAAAAGAAGTACGATTTTGCTCCATCCGTACAAAACGAGAAGCGGCCAGCGTCTGTTTTGGAGGTGTAGCAGGGAAACGACAGGGCGTTCTAAGGGCGACACCTAGAACGCCTTTTTCGATGGTGCGGACAGTTTCCTTGCCTTTGGCGAAGCGAAAGAGAAAATTTGCTTTCTCCCGCTCTTGCAATTTTCCCGGTTTTGGTATATGCTTGTTCCATCAGGATGCTAAACTACTATATATTGGTTTTGAGGTCTTTTTTTACAACTACATATTGTTCTGCTAAGCAACGGTGTCCATCAGGACTTAATAGGGAATCCGGTGTGAATCCGGAACTGCCCCCGCAACTGTATGTGCGGACGAAATGGGATGGCCACTGGCGGCAAGAGCCATTCAGCGCGCCGCTGGGAAGGACCCAAAGTAGGACGATGCACGAGTCAGGAGACCTGCCTTGCTTGGAACGTTTCATGTTCTTCGGGGTGTGAGAAGATGAAACGATAGGGGAAAAGAACAAGGGGTTCGTCTGCCTTTTTCCGTCTGTCGTTTCATCCGCTCGCCTGCCCGAGCGGATTTTTTTATGGAGGAGAGGGGAAACGAATGACCGCATTGACGAAAATGATCATCATCGATGACCAAGGGAAGCCGGTTTCTTTTTCACGTGAAGAGTTTGCGTCGCTGATTGGGCAAGCCGCCGCTGGATTCGGCCGTCTGTCGCTTGATGAATACGTCGAGCGTGTTTGGCAGCTTCTCAGTCGAAAGGAGTCCGTCACGGTAGAACAGCTGCACCAAACGGCTATTTTGGAAGGACTTTCTTACATTGATGAAGATGAGCCGGACTGGACGTTTGTGTGCGCCCGGCTGTATTTGCGGCAATTGTACCGTGAAGCGGCGCGGCAGCGCGGGTACGATGAACGCGAGCGGTATGGCGATTTCTACTCGCTGCTTGTTGCGCTGACGGAACAAGGGGTGTACAGCCCGCTATTGCTTGAGCGTTATACGAAAGAAGAGATCGAGACGGCTGGCTCATTTCTTGATCCAGGCAAAGACTTGTTGTTTACGTATATCGGGCTGCGCACGCTCGCTGATCGGTATTTGGCCCGCGATTATGAGCGGCGGTTGTATGAATTGCCGCAGGAGCGGTTTTTGGTCATTGCCATGACGCTTATGGCGAATGAACCGCCAAAGCGGCGGCTTGAGCTCGTGAAGGAAGCGTATTGGGCGTTAAGCAACTTATACATGACCGTGGCGACGCCGACGCTTGCCAATGCCGGGAAGTCATACGGCCAGCTGTCGAGCTGCTTTGTTGATACGGTCGATGACAGCTTGCAGGGGATTTACGACAGCAACACCGACATCGCCAATTTATCGAAATCGGGCGGCGGCATCGGCGTCTATTTAGGCAAAATCCGGTCGCGCGGCAGCGACATCAAAGGATTCAAAGGGGTCTCCTCCGGCGTCATCCCGTGGATGAAGCAGCTGAACAATACAGCGGTGAGCGTCGATCAGTTAGGACAGCGAAAGGGAGCCATTTCCGTCTATTTGGATGTGTGGCATAAAGACATTTTTGCGTTTCTCGATGCGCGGCTCAACAACGGCGACGAACGGCTGCGGACGCATGATTTGTTCACCGGCGTTTGCATCCCTGATTTGTTCATGGAGCAAGTCGAACAGCGCGGCGACTGGTACTTGTTTGATCCGCATGAAGTGCGGAAGGTGATGGGATTTAGCTTGGAAGACTTTTATGATGAGGAAAAAGGGAGCGGCAGCTTTCGGGAAAAATATTGGCAATGTGTCAACGAACCAAGACTGTCGAAAGAAAAAGTGCCGGCGATCGAAGTGATGAAAAGCATCATGCGCAGCCAGCTCGAGTCGGGGACGCCGTTTATGTTTTACCGCGATGAAGTGAACCGGCAAAATCCGAATCGCCATCTCGGGATGATCTACTGCAGCAACCTTTGCACGGAAATCGCGCAAAACCAAAGCCCGACGGTGACGAAGCGGCAATATGTAAAAGACGGGATGATCATCATTGAGAAAATCCCAGGCGATTTTGTCGTCTGCAATTTATCGTCGATCAACTTGGCGCGGGCGGTGACCGATGGGGTTTTGGCGCGGCTCATCCCGATTCAAATGCGGATGCTCGATAATGTCATTGATTTAAACAATATTCCGGTGCTGCAGGCCGGCCTGACGAACGAAAAATACCGCGCTGTCGGGCTTGGAACCTTTGGCTGGCATCATCTTTTGGCGTTAAAAGGCATTCGCTGGGAGTCGGACGAAGCGGTCCGCTATGCCGACGAGCTGTATGAAACGATCGCGTATTTGGCGATTCAAGCGAGCATGGAGCTCGCCAAAGAGAAAGGGAGCTACCCGGCGTTTCCGGGGTCGGACTGGCAGACGGGCGCTTATTTTGAGCGGCGCGGCTACGAAAGCCACGGTGAACTCGATTGGGATCGGCTGAAGCAAGATGTGGCCCGCTACGGGATGCGCAACGGCTATATCATGGCCATCGCCCCGAACACATCGACGTCGATCATCGCCGGCAGCACGGCGAGCATTGATCCCATTTTCTTAAAAGTATACGCCGAGGAAAAGAAAGATTATAAGATTCCCGTTACGGTGCCGGATTTAAACGAACAGACGACATGGTATTACAAATCGGCGTACCATATCGACCAACGTTGGAGCATCAAGCAAAACGCCGCCCGCCAGCGCCATATCGACCAAGCCATCTCCTTTAACTTCTACGTCATGAACACGATTAAGGCAAAAGAGCTGCTCGATTTGCATTTGACGGCGTGGAAGTCGGGGCTGAAAACGACGTATTACGTGCGTTCGACATCGGGGACGATCGACGAGTGCGATTCTTGCGCGAGCTGACCATGGGGCGCAACAAACGCCTTTGGTCGGGCTTTCCCTTCCTTGTGCGGGAGGGGCGTCCGAGGTTGGCCGCGCACATGATACTAGAAAACGAAAGGAAGGAATGGACGATGACGATCGGCTTAGTCAAACGACCGATTATGGATCCGGAGGCGCCGAACCGTTCGACGGGCATCATCAACGGCCGCTGCTCGAATGTGTTGAACTGGGACGATATTGCCTACCCATGGGCGTATGCGAAATATAAGCGAATGCTCGCCAACTTTTGGACGCCATTTGAAATCAATATGGCCCAAGATGTGAAGCAGTTTCCGCAGCTGACCGCCCGCGAACAGGAGGCGTTTTTGAAAATCATCGGTCTTTTAGCGCTGCTTGACAGCATCCAAACCGATTACGCCGGACGTGTCGCTGATTACATTACGGACCCGAGCATCAATGCGCTCATGATCATGCTCGCCCAGCAGGAAGTCATTCACAACCATTCCTATTCGTACGTGCTCTCGAGCCTTGTGCCGAAAGCGAAGCAAGATGAAGTATTCGACTTTTGGCGGAACGAACCGACGCTGCGCAAGCGGAACGATTTTGTGACGAACGGCTACAAGGCGTTTGCGGAAGAGCCGAATGTGGAAAACTTGTTGCGCTCCATCGTTTTTGACGTCATTTTAGAAGGACTGTTTTTCTACTCAGGGTTTGCGTTCTTCTACAACCTTGCGCGCCAGCAAAAAATGGTGGCGACGAGCACGATGATCAATTACATCAACCGCGACGAGCACATTCATGTTGATTTGTTTGCGAAAATTTTCAAAGAAGTGTTGAACGAATACCCGGAGTATCGGACGCCGGAGCTTTCCGATTTTGTCCGTGAAACGTTTACGAAAGCGGCTGAGCTGGAAATCGAATGGGCCGGGGAAATCATCGGGAATGACATCGATGGCATCGACTTGGCTGATTTGGAAGCGTACATTAAGTTTTACGCCAACGTCCGCGCTCATCAGCTCGGATTTGACCGCCCGTTTGACGGCTACCGGACGAACCCGCTCCGCTGGATTAAAGCGTATGAAGAAGTTGACCTTGGCAAATCAGACTTCTTCGAGCAAAAACCACGCCAGTATACGAAAGTGCAAGTGGACAACGGATTTGATGAGTTATAAATGAGAGAAGCCACGTTTGACAACGGTCAGCGTGGCTTTTTTGTCAGGCAAGGCCGTTCGCCTTTTGCTTGACTTGCCGTTTTTTGACCTACATTTCGCACCCTGAATAAAAATTCAAAGTAAGCCTGATTTTAACGAATAAAAATTAGTTATTTTACAATATTTGGAAAAACATTTATTTTTATGTGAATATTGAGGTTGTTTTTTGTATATTATGCAAAGATTGCGAAATATGAGTTTTGAACGAACAGCAGCGGGCGTTTTAGCAGGACAGATGATGCCAAGCAGTCTTGAAATGTGAGCGAACGATGTATCATTCAATGGGGATGGGACTTGGTGTTGCTGGCGCGCGAGCAGCCCACCTGATTCAAGGGTGAGCTGCTTCCGTTCAGAGCAGACATGGTTTGTGGCGATATCTCGTTTCCTGTTTACGGGAAATGACGACATTAAAGCAACTGTTCAAATGATATCTCCGAGCCACTTTTGGGCGTGCTGACGGCTGACGAGTTCGTCGAGCTGGCGGATTTTTTTCCACGCTAAGTCGTCGCTGATCGTTCGATAATGGTGGCGGCCGCCGGGCTCCTCGTCGGCTTCGTCGGCCCATTTGACGATGGCTTGGAGCGGCGTTCGTTTCCATTCTCCTTCTGGAAGGTAGGAATCGGTATGAAGCAAAATCGCCAGGGCAATTTCCTTAGCGTTTTGCGGATGTTCGCCAAGGCGGATCAGCAGCTTATGGGCGCGCTCGGCCCCTTTGATGGCATGGATGTCGTTTTGCCGGTATTGTTCGTAGTCCCAACGGCCGTTTTTGTACCATGTGTAATGGCCGATATCATGAAGCAGTGCCGCTTTTGTCGCCAAGTCGACGTTCACTCCGTGGCGGAGGGCAAGGTGGTAGGCATGGTACGCCGCGGTGATGGCGTGGGCGAGGCCGGATCGTTTTAAATATTTTTGCGCAATCGGATGGGCAAAGACGTCGGTTAAGGTGACCGTTCTCATAGGCATCCCCTCCGTTTTTTGTATTTCTCACCATCATACCATGGCGTAAAGAGTCAGGCAATGAGAGAAAGTAGGTGGGAGCGGTTGCATGGGAAAAAATAAGCCGATCGTGCTAAAATAGCGCTCGGCTTATTGGATTTGTGCTTGGCAGGCAAGCCGTTTGGCTGGTTGATCCGTTTTTTCGCGCTCGCGCCGCGTTTTCGGAGCGAGAAGGTGAGCGCCGGCGAGAACGGTGACCATGCAACGGCCACACGTTCCTTTTTTGCATTTGTGATCGAGCAGAACACCTTGTCCTAGGGCGGCGTCAAGAAGCGAAACGCCGGGGGCTGGCTGCACGGTGAACGTTTTCCCTTTTTGTTCGATTTGAATGACAGACGGCCGCACGGCGGACGGCCCATCGGGCTTAGGCGGCGCGGCAGAAATGGAGCGCTCCGATGGCCGGACGGCAGGCTTCAGTGAGCCGACCGTGAATGTTTTACCCATTTTTTTACACATCTCCTTTAAATTACATGGTTAGTTTGAAAATGAATCTCATTTACATCCGAATGAATGATTGGTATCATAATAGTAAAAGGAATTGCGAAAACGCCATCTTGGCTAGGGACAAGGGGGAGACACCATGGGCATTCCGATGAACGGACTGCGCGATATGAAAGCGATTTTGGCCAACGAGCGAAAAGTCGGCGGCGCGGTGGAAGCGGCGCTTCTCCGCCTCCGTTCCGGCGAAGAATATCGAAACGTCTGCATCGTTCATATCGATCAACTAGGCGCCCAATACTATTCGGTCGGTTTTGTGACCGAACAAGGGGAACGGCTCATCGTCAACGTTCATGACATCAGCGTCATCTCTGCGCCTGAACATAAAAAAATTCGTGAGCTGAACAACGCCGCTTATAAACGGGAAGCCATCAACAACAAGCGGCGCTATTTAAAACGGCTGTTCGATATTTATCAAGGCAGCTATACCGTCCATTTTTGGCAGGAAGCGAAAATGATTATCGATGACATCGGTGTTGAGGCGCTCAGCCCCGAATTGTCGCTGCTCGTTTCGAACGTTCAAGACCAAGCAGCCCGCACGGCTTGATGGCCAACTAGCAAGACGCCCAGCGGTTTGTAAATCCGCTGGGCGTTTCGATTGTTGCAAGCAGCGGATGTGGCTATTGAATCGCCTTCGGACGCTTTGGCCCATGTCTAGCCAGCCTCCCGCTAATGTGTCCCCTCTTTCCCTGAAAAGAGAAATTACGAGGCCCCGGCTGGATCTTCAAGCGTACAGATGGCGCTCGGCCGTTTGATGCGCGGCACAACCGATTCGTAGACACGGAACAAGTAGTTCATGTTTTCCGTATCTAAAAACGCGGTTTGCACATCGACGGCAACAGCGAGGTCGATGTTTTGCCGCCCTGTGTCAATGACGACCCCGCGTTTGCCTTTAATGACCGGAGTTTGGTAAATGCCGGCGGTCATCAGCTCGCGGATGTGCTCAATTTCAAGCACGTGCGTTCCTTCATGGACGCGGTGGATCAACGCATACAATTCCGGCGACAAGACGAGCGCGTATGGGCCGGTATGGCCGAGCTGAAGCAGCTTGTTGCGTGCTTCGACGACGTCAGTAAAGGCGTTGCCCGATTTCATCCAATCGCTGCGAATGTGGGCGATTTTTCCTTTGACGTTCATAATGCCCGGCACATCAAATTCAGTTGAACCATTGAAAATCAAATCGTCCTCGAGCAGCGCGCACTGCTGGGCGGCGTTGGCGGCGGCGGAAAAGTCGATCGGGCTGCCGAGCTGTTTCGCCTGTTCAATGTCACGCCAGTACAAAATAAAGTCTTTATACAAAAGCGGGATCGTTAAATGCACGCGGCGCGCCGGCTCGGAAAGGCTCAGCTCTTTGCCGTGGAAGCTCATGTCCCCCTGTTCCGGGTTCATATAAATATCGTTGGCGACCGACTGGACGCCTTCGCCAAGCGGACCGTACAAATCGATAAACCTACGTCCGACGAGCTGGCGGCGCGCCGTTTCAATGACCATTTCGTCAAGCTCGCTCCATTGGCTGCTCGTGAGCGGGGCTTCCGGGTATAGTTTTGTTTTGTCCATAGCTCTCTCCTTCCTTATCTGTTTTTTAAGCTGCCAACCGTCAGCTGACGCCGTGTCCCTTCTTGTGGACGGATGGGGGGCGACGCGGCGGGCGGGGCGGCGTATTGCGCTAGCTTCAAATGCTCTTTTTGATTTTCTTTTTCATCCGTCGGTGTTGCGGCGGCGAAGGAAACCGGCACGTCCAGCGCGCGATTGAGCGTTTCGAGAGCGGCTTTCATCCGCTGGTAGTCCGCAGCGGTCATGTCGCGCAGTGCCGTAATGGGTGGTTCATGTTCCGTCCCTTTATAGTGGAAGAGGGACAAATCGAGATGCTCCAAAAAGTTGTGCAAGCCGAATTTTTCAAGGCTGATATCTTGCAACAGGCGCAAAAAGTCGCCGTTTTCCCGCGATAAGAATGCTTCGTCCGCCAATGCCTCCTCCAACTTTGGAAGCAAGGCGGTCAAACGGTCAAACCGGTGTTCCTCTTCTTCGTAAATATGATGCCAATACAGCCGTTCATGGTCGTCCGCGGCCTTTTCAATCGTCGGCTCTAAAATCGCTTGAAACTGGCTGAGCGCCTCTTTCGACCGGCCGAGAATGGCGCTGACTTCCGCTAACGTGTCGTACAATGGACTCCCTCCTACACTATGATTGATTGTTATCATCTTTTCCATATTGAAAGAGGCATAAACATCTCGTCTTCCTTCGAACGTCACCTTTTCTCCTGGTCCGGAATAAAACAGAATAAGGAACATTGCCCACTTGATATGCGACGCGATTCCAGCGATAATGGAAACGATGTGGAATGAATGCCGCCAAGCGGCACGGAAGAAGTAAAGAAGGTGACAGAACGATGGAACATGCGGAACAGATTTATCAAAGACTCGTAGAGATTTGTGGAGAAAGAAATGTCCTTCGCGATGAGCCGATGAAAAACCATACATTGGTGCGGATCGGCGGCAAGGCCGATTTTCTCGTCTGGCCGGAGACGTACGAGCAGGTCATTGAGGTGTTGCGGCTGAAAGAAGAGTACGGCCTGCCGTTTACGCTTCTTGGCAACGGTTCGAACGTCATCATCCGCGATGGCGGGCTGCGCGGCATTGTCATGCAGCTGAAGCATTTGAACCGCATTTGGCGTGAAGGAAACAACGTGATCGCACAAAGCGGGGCGGATATTAAAGCGGTGTCGCGGTTCGCGCTCGAACAACACCTCACCGGGTTGGAGTTCGCCTGCGGCATTCCGGGATCGGTCGGCGGGGCGATTATGATGAACGCCGGAGCGTACGGCGGGGAAGTGAAAGATGTGCTTGACCATGTCAAGGTGGCGACGCTCGCCGGCGAGTTGAAAACATTGACAAACGAGGAACTGGAGCTCGGTTATCGAACAAGCATCATCAGCCGGACGCATGATATTGTGCTTGAAGTCGTCTTTTCCCTGCAGCCGGGCGACTATGCACAAATCAAGGCGAAAATGGATGATTTAACCTTTCAGCGCGAATCGAAACAGCCGCTTGAGTATCCGTCGGTCGGAAGCGTGTTTAAGCGTCCGCCGGGCTATTTTGCCGGCAAGCTCATCCAAGACAGCGGCCTTCAGGGAAAAGGATTCGGCGGTGCGGAAGTGTCGACGAAGCACGCCGGATTCATCATTAACAAAAACAATGCGACGGCTGCCGATTACATCGCGACGATCGACATGGTGCGCAAAACCGTAAAGGAGAAGTTCGGAGTTGATTTAGAGCTGGAAGTGAAAATTATCGGTGAGGAATGATGACTGATCCGAATCCGGTTTGCGGGTTCGGATTTTTCTCATTTCGACGAGAGGAAAAATGAAACCAACCGCCAATAGGTAAGAAAAGGGGTTATGAATGGGGGAAGAGGATGAACCTTTATTTCATGATCAATCCAGCCGCCAAAAACGGCCGGTCCGTGTCCATTTGGAAGCAGCTGCAACCGCTGCTGGATCGGGAAGGAATCGCCTATCAGGCATATTGGACGAGCCGAAAGGGAGAAGGAAAGGAAATCGCCCGACGAATCGGCGAGGAAAGCGTCGAGCCGACGGTGATTGCGGCGGTCGGGGGCGATGGGACCGTGCATGAAGTGGTGAACGGAGCGGGTTCGTTTCCGCACGTTGCGATTGGCTGCATTCCGGCCGGAACGGGAAACGACTTTGTCCGCGGCTTCCGGCTTGCCCGAACATCGAAACAGGCGCTCCAACGGCTGTTGAGTGACGTTCGGCTAGGCAGGGTTTTGTCTTTCGATCTCGGCCGTTTTGCCAGCAGCGCCGTGCCCGACGGCGTGTTTGCCAACAGCATCGGCTGCGGTTTTGACGCCCATATCGCCCGCATGGCCAACCGTTCAAAATGGAAAGGGAGGCTGAATCGTTTTGGACTCGGTTCGTTCATTTATGTGTTTTATTTAGTAAGAGAGTTGTTTCGCTATCAACCGGTTGACCTTGATATTTGTGTGGATGGACAGAATTATTCGTTTTTGAAGGCCTGGCTGGCAACGGTTTCGAATCACCCATACTACGGTGGGGGAATGCGCATCGCTCCGTCCGTCCGGGCCGATGACGGCTTGCTTCATGTGACGGTCGTCGGGCCGATGCCGCGTTGGAAAATTCTTGCGCTGTTTTTAACCGTATTTTGGGGCGGGCATGTACGAATGAAAGAAGTTTGCGTGTTCACTGGTCGGAACGTGCGCATCCGCCCTGCCGCTCCTGTCCCGATCCACGCGGATGGCGAGGATGCAGGAGAAGGGGAAGTATTTGCTTGGATTGAGCCGGGGCGTTTGCGGGTCATTGGCGTGAAAACCAGGTGAGTGATTCATTCGTATACTGCAAGTAGACGTAAGGAGGGCGAGGCATGGGGAAGCACTGTTGGCTTTGCCCTGCGCGATGGATTGCCGGCGGCAATCAAGGCGCATTTGATTATTCGCTATAGCATCGAGGCGTTTGACCGAGCGATTGTGATTCGCGAAGTGATTAGCTAGGGATTTACCAGCATGGCAAATATTCTGAATAAGCAAAGCAAGAGCAAGGAAGCGAGCGGTTAAGGCGGAGGTGAAAGAACAATGGAACGACGATGTCCATTATTGTCAAGGAGAAAGGGCTGTTTCCCGTTCGCTTCGGAAAACAGCCCTTGCTTTAGCAACAGCTTCAAAACGGAACTTATTTTTTGTTCTTTTCTTCCTTGTCTTGTTTTCTATGGGCCGGCGAATGGTCGTTTTTCACCTGCGGTTTGGCTGTTTGTTTCGGAGGTTGTGAAACAGAGACAGAGGCGCGGAACGCTGCTTGCTGCTTTCCGGCTGCCGCTGCTTGATGTTCCCGGCCGTTTGCTTTGGCGCTCGCGGCGACACCTTGGCGGACACTGCCCTTTGCTTCCGCTTTTATGGCTCGCGTCAGCGACGATTTCGTGTCTGCTTTGGGGGCGGTGTTCGTTTGTTCATCTAGACGAACCGCTGTATCGTCTTCCACCGGTGCAGCGGCTGGCTTTTCTGTTTCGATGGATTCAGGAGCCGTTGGTGCGCTCTCGTTTTTCGCTTCCTCCGTTTCGCCGGCCGGTGCTGTCGGTGCTGTTTGTTCATCGCCTATTTCCTCTACTTGGCTGCTTTGTTCTGCCTGTTTCGCCAACCGTTTTTCTATTTTGGCTTCCAGTTTTTGTTTCGCTTTTTCAATGTTGCGGGCGAGCACCTCTTTGGCGCGCGGGTTTTTCACCCGTTCAAGTGCGGCTTGCAAGGCCGTGATGTTTTGCGAAAATTTTTCTTCCAGCTGTTGGCGCAATGCTTCGGCATCAGGTTTTGCGGTTTCCCCGCTTGGTTCATCCGCTTGTTTTGTTTTTTCATACACATTCCATGCTTGATCTTGTTGTTTCAGGGCATTGGCGAGCACTTCTTTTGCTTGCTCGACGTCTCCGCGTTCAAGCAGCGCCTTTGCTTCGGCTAGCCGCTCTTCAGCGAATTCAGCGAGCCGTTTCGCCTTTTCCGCATCGTCAAACGTGAGGGCAAGTTCGATTTTTTCCATCATGGTTTTGACAAAGTAGAAAAAGTCGCCTGGCAACAAAACCGGGACGTCGTGGTTGACACCGGCATCTGCTTCGGTTGCCGTGTTGCCGTCTGTTTTCCCCTCGATTCCTGTGCTGGCGAACACCGCCGGGCTGTAAGGAGTGAGCGCAACAGCAGCGGCAAGTGCGCTTGTTGATAGTATGCGAGGGAGCGAAAATCGCTTGTTCATCACCATCGTTCCTCCTTTTGCTTTGGGTTTCGTTATAACGTTTTCGCAGTTGACCCGTCTGTTTTCGACTGTAGGCGCGAAAAATCAGGCGAAAGAAGCAGAAAAATAGGAAAGAAAGGGAAACGGTGAGATTCCCTTCACGGTTTGGCAGTTAGCCGCCTGTTTGGTATAATGGAAATAAGTTTGGTAACGACGATATCCAAGGCGACTCCTGCCAATCCGTTTGGTGGGAGTTTGTTTTTGCGATGAGCGCCTAGTGGGGCTGACGGGATAAGGGGGCACCGGCCAATGCCATGCCGGGCGAAAACGAAAGGAGCAAACCGGTCATGACGGAGCGGGTGGATGACATTGTTGATGTTTGTTTATTAGCGGGAAAATTGATGCTTGAAAGCGGTGGGGAGACGTACCGGGTGGAAGATACGATGGGGCGCATCGCCGCTTCGTTCGGTGTTTCCCGCTCACACAGCTATGTGACCCCAACGGGCATCATGTTTTCCGTTGAGGGAACGAATGTAACACGGTTTATTCGCATTTCCGAGCGTTCGACCGATTTATCCAAGGTGGCGCTTGTCAACCACATTTCCCGCCGCATCAGCAGCGGCGAACTGTCGCTCGACGGAGCGCGCAAAGAACTGGAACGCGTTCAGCAGCTGCCACTCGGTTATCCGCTTTGGCAGCAAACCGCTGCCGCAGCGGCGGCGAGCGCTTGTTTTGCCTCGCTGTTAGGCGGCATGAATCATTTTCTCCCTTCCCTTCTTTCTGGTGGAATGGCGTTTTGGTGTTTTGAAATGATGCATCGGTTCGTGAAAATCCGATTCTTCGCTGAATTTTTTGCCGCTTTTGTCGCCGGTGGGATCGTGCTGTTGATGGAAAGTGCCGGATTTGTCAGGGACGTAGGAAACATGATGATTGGCTCGGTGATGCCGCTCGTGCCGGGGCTGGCGATTACCAATGCGGTGCGCGATTTAATGGCCGGCCATTTGATCGCCGGTTTGTCGCGCGGTGCTGAGGCGTTTTTAACCGCGTTTGCGATCGGCACCGGCATTGCCTTTATTTTATCGATTCGTTAGCAGGGAGTACCGATGATGATTGTGCAGCTGTTGCTTAGCTTTGTGGCGTCATCGCTGTTTGGCGTCATTTTCAATATTCCGAAACGATTGCTGCCGCACAGCGGATTTGTCGGCATGAGCGGCTGGGCGATGTATATGGCCGCCGCCCGGTCGGGGGTGGACGGTGTCGCCGCCACGTTTGCAGCGGCGTTTTTCGTCGCTTTTGTAAGCAACGGGTTCGCCCGCCGCTATCGAACGCCGGCGACGATTTTTATCGTCTCTGGCATTATTCCCCTTGTGCCGGGCGGAACAGCGTTTGAGGCGATGCGCCATGTTGTCATGAACGATTACAATGCGGCCATTTCACTAGCGGCAAAAGCGTTCATGATTTCTGGGGCGATTGCGATGGGGCTCATTTTTTCTGAGGTCGTCAACCAACTGGTCAAGCGCCGCCCTTAACTGCGTGTAGTTGTTTTTTCCAATCATTTGCCTATCGTTGTATTTGTTTGCTTGAATATTATAATGAATATAACGATGTTTTTTCTATTGATTTTAAACAGCGGGGGAGAGCGGGATGAAAGAAATTGTTCAGCAGATGAAAGCGGAGCTATGGGAGATTTTCGATCACCTTCATCGTCATCCAGAAATCAGTTGGGAAGAGTGGCAAACAACCGAATTTCTTCGCCGAGAGTTGGAGCGCGAAGGGTATCGGGCGCGGACGTTTGCCGATTGTCCGGGCGTGGTGGCGGAAATCGGCGCCGGACCGTTTACGGTTGGGGTGCGCAGTGATATGGATGCGCTTTGGCAAGAAGTGAACGGCGTTTGGCAGCCGAACCATGCGTGCGGGCACGACGCTCATATGACGATCGTGCTCGGGGTGGCGAAGCTGCTTCGCCGCATCGGCTATGAGCCGCCGGGGACGCTCCGGTTTTTGTTCCAGCCGGCTGAGGAAAAAGGCACGGGGGCGCTGAAGATGATGGAAAAGGGAGCGGTCGATGGAATGTCGTTTTTGTACGGCGTTCATTTGCGGCCGGTTCAAGAAGTCAAAAGCGGTTATGCGTCTCCGGCGATCATTCACGGAGCGGCGCAATGCATTGAAGGACGGATTCGCGGTGTGGCGGCGCACGCAGCGCGGCCTCATCTAGGCGTCAATGTCATTGAAGTCGGCAGCGCCATCGTGCAGGAGCTCAGCAAAATTCATATCGACCCACAAGTGCCAGCGTCGATCAAAATGACGAAGTTTCACGCCGGTGAAAAAGATGCGAACACGATCCCGGACTACGCGGAATTTGCCCTTGATTTGCGGGCGCAAACGAACGAGGCGATGGAGCGGCTCGTCGAGGGGCTGCGCCATGTGATCAATGGGGTCGCTGCGATTTACGGAGCTGATATTGAGCTTGTTGAGCGGACGCGCATCGTCGCCGCTGATCCTGATCCAGATGCTGTGCGGCTGATGGAGGAGGCGATTATCACGACTTTAGGGACGGAAAAATGCGTTCCGCCGGTCGTGACGTCGGGAGGAGAGGATTTCCATTTTTATTCCTTTAAAAAACCGGAGCTGAAAACAACGATGCTCGGATTGGGCTGCGACTTGCGTCCAGGGCTCCATCACCCGAACATGACGTTCCGGCGCGATGATTTGCTTTCCGGCGTGGAAATTTTGGCGCGGGTTGTGATGAACACGTTTGCGACGTTTGCGCCGCAGGGGGAGAACGAGCGTGCCTCTGTCGCTGCAAATCATTGAGACGATGGAACAGCTAAAAGAAATGGCTGAGTTGGAGGCGGACGTTTGGGGGACAGCGCCAATCCCGCTTCACCAAACGTTGACAGCGGTGAAAAACGGCGGCATTGCGATCGGGGCGTACGCGGACGGAAAACTTGTCGGCTTTGTCTATAGTTTTCCTGGAATGCAAAACGGGGAAGTGTATCTTTGTTCGCACATGATGGGGATTGCCAAACCGTTTCGCGATCAAGGGATCGGCTACCGCTTAAAAATGAAGCAAGCCGAAGAAGCGCGGCGGCGCGGTTATCGAGTCATCCGCTGGACGTATGACCCGTTGCAAAGTCGAAACGGCTATTTGAACTTGGCGAAGCTTGGGGCCCTTGGCGTCGAGTATGTGGAAAACTGCTACGGCGAAATGAATGACGCGTTGAACGGTCAACTGCCGTCCGACCGCTTCATTGTCGAATGGCGGCTTGATGAGCGTCCGACCGGGGAGCGGAGCTTGGCTAAAGCTGATCTTCTCAAGGCCAGAAGTCTGACGGTGCTCGAGGCAGGTCAAAGGGCTGACGGTCTGTTGCGGCCCGTGCTGAGAGACATCGATGAAACAGCGGCGCCGTTGTTGTTGGCTGCGGTTCCGCTTGACTTTCCGCAGCTGAAAGAGCGGGATCTCGCGCTGGCGCTTGAGTGGCGGCTGGCGACGCGCGCTCTGTTTCAGCGGTTGCTCACGGAAGGCTGGATTGCCGCCGGCGCTTGGCGCCGTTCCGGGGAGCCGGCGATGCACTACATATGGGTGAGGAGAAACGAATGACTGCCGCAGAAAGGGGAAGAGGAATGACGATCAGCATTGAGTACGTCATATTGCGCCATTTGCACATGGAGTTGAAGTCGCCGTTTACAACGAGCTTCGGCACGTTTCAAACGAAAGAGTTGATTTTAGTGGAGGCGGTCGACTGCGATGGCGTTTCCGGCTGGGGCGAATCGGTTGCGTTTTCCGCCCCGTGGTACAGCGAGGAAACGGTGAAAACGAACTGGCATATGCTTGAAGAGTTTCTCGTGCCGCTCTTGTTTTCGGAGCCGCTTAGGCATCCAGCGGAATTGCCAGAGCGATTTGCCGCCATCCGCCAAAACAACATGGCAAAAGCGGCGCTTGAAGGGGCGGTGTGGGACTTGTATGCGAAGCAGCTTGGCGTTCCGCTTTATCGGTTATTGGGCGGAACGAAAAGGGAGATTGAAGTCGGCGTCAGCATCGGCATCCAGCCGACGGTTGCCGATCTGCTCCAGGTGATTGAGCGGTATGTGGCGCAAGGGTACCGGCGGATCAAAGTGAAGATCAAACCGGGATGGGATGTTGATGTCATTCGCGACGTGCGGCGCGCGTTTCCCGACGTGCCGCTCATGGCGGATGCCAATTCGGCGTATACGCTCGCTGACGCCAAGCGGCTTCAGGCGCTCGATGAGTTTGGGCTGATGATGATCGAACAGCCGCTGGCAGCTGACGATCTCATCGATCATGCGCGATTGCAGGCGCTCCTTGAGACGCCGCTTTGCCTTGATGAAAGCGTTCGTTCCTATGACGATGCACGCAAGGCGCTTGAGCTTGGCAGTTGCCGCATCATCAATATCAAAATTGGGCGTGTCGGCGGATTGGAGGAAGCGAGGCGCATTCATGATCTTTGCCTTGAGCGCGGCGTGCCGGTCTGGTGCGGGGGAATGCTCGAAGCGGGCGTTGGGCGTGCCCACAATATCGCCATCACGACATTAGAAAACTTTACCCTTCCCGGCGATACCGCCGCGTCGTCCCATTATTGGGAGCGGGATATTATCACGCCGGAAGTCGAGGTGCAAGGCGGCTTGATTCGCGTGCCGGACGCCCCCGGCATCGGCTATGATGTCGACCGCCGCCAAGTCGAGCGGTATACACAGTTTGCCAAGTTGTTCCATTGCGCGACGACGGCATAAAGCGGATCGCATTCAATAAGCATTCCAAGGAGTTTACATAAAGGGGAAAAGAAAAAAATGATCATAAGACCGATTGACGTTAGCGATGCGGAAAATTTCTTGGAGTTGTGCAAAAAAATTGATGAATCTGGTTTTATGTTATTTGAGCCTGGCGAACGGCAAACAACGGTTGAACAACAAAGTAAATCGATTGAAAGAATGTTGTTTGAACCGAATAAAATGATCTTTGTTGCTGAAACTGAAAACAAGCTTGTCGGGTTCCTTGCTGTCATAGGAGGCGATGTAAAACGAAATCGACATTCTGCCAATGTTGTTTTGGGAGTTCTTGAAGACTATCAAGGACAGGGCATTGCCACTAAACTATTCAACAAAGCGTTTGAGTGGGCAAAGGAAGTTGGAATTTCGAGATTAGGACTTACGGTCATGAAAGGGAACGATAAGGCGTTCAACTTATATAGGAAGATGGGATTCGTATTAGAAGGCGAGAGGGTTCAATCATTAAGAGTGGGCGGAGAATTTGTCAATGAATATTACCTATACAAACTGTTGTAACGCCAATTTGGGGCTGACCCAAAACGCATTCGCGTTTTGGATCAGCCCCTTCTTCGTTGTGTTACACGCGTCCGATCCCAGTATTCGCCTTGACGACAATTTCGGTATATTTCTTTTCGTCCGCTTTTTTCGATGAGACGAGCGTTCCGATGATGGCGCCGATAAAACCGAGCGGAATGGAAATAATGCCTGGATTGGCGAGTTTAAAGAGCGGTTCGCCAACGAAAATGGCGGCTCCTGGCTGCGGCGACCAGACGTTCGGGCTGAAGAAGACGAGCAACAGGGCGCTGATCAAGCCAACGAGCATGCCAGTAATGGCTCCTGTCGTATTAAAGCGACGCCAGAAGATCGTAAAGACGATCGTCGGCAAGTTGGCGCTTGCAGCGACGGCAAAGGCGAGCGACACAAGGAAGGCAACGTTCATTTTTTGGGCAAACAGCGCTAACAAAATCGATAATACCGAGACGCCGACCGATGCCCAGCGGGCAGCAAGCATTTGTTCTTTTTCCGTTGCCTGGCCGCGCCGCAAAATATGGCTGTAAAAGTCGTGGGCAAACGCCGAGGCCGCTGACAACACAAGCCCGGCGACAACCGCCAAAATCGTGGCAAAGGCAACCGCGGCAACAAAAGCAAATAAGAAATCTCCACCAAGCGCTTCGGCTAGAAGCGGGGCTGCCATATTGCCGGCAGGGTCAGCGGCGACGATGTTATCATGACCGACAAACGCAGCAGCGCCAAATCCTAAAAAGATGGTTAAAACATAGAAAATGCCGATAACCCATGTTGCATAAACGACTGACTTGCGCGCAGTCGGTGCGTCTTTGACGGTGAAGAAGCGGATTAAAATGTGCGGCAATCCAGCCGTCCCTAAGACGAGCGCCAAGTTGAGCGAAATCGTGTCCAGCGGATTTTTAAACTTGTTGCCCGGGTTTAAAAACGCATCGCCAAGCGGTGTTGCTGTTTTCATCTCGTGGAACATTTTGGCGATGCTGAAGTCGAATTTAGCAAAGACGATGATGGAAATGATAAACGTACCGACCATCAACAAGACGGCTTTGATGATTTGCACCCAGCTCGTGGCCGTCATGCCGCCGAACACGACATACACGGTCATTAAAATGCCGACGATCAAGACGGAATAAATGTAATCGAGCCCAAGCAGGAGCTTAATAAGGCCGCCGGCGCCGACAAGTTGTGCAATCATATAAAAAGTCGAGATGGCGATCGTATTCAAGGCGGCGACACCGCGCACTTTTTTATCATCAAAACGGGCGGCGATCATGTCGGCCATCGTGTACTTGCCAAGATTGCGAAGCGGCTCGGCGACGATATACAGGACGACAAGATAGGCAACAAGGAAACCGATGCTGTAGAAGAAGCCGTCAAATCCAGCCAGGGCGATCATGCCGGCAATGCCTAAAAAGGAGGCGGCAGACATATAATCGCCGGCGATGGCCAGTCCATTTTGCCATCCGGTTAGGCTGCTGTCAGCGGTGTAAAAATCGCTCGTCGTTTTCGTCCGTTTCGAGGCATAGTACGTAATGACAAGCGTCAAGGCGACGATGACGAGGAAGAGGAAAAAGGCTAATCCGTTCATTAAGCGTTTCCTCCTTCCTTCGCTTCCTGTTTTACTTGTTCAACGATGTCGTCAAACTTGGCAGCCCGTTTCGAATAAAGGATGCATAAAGCCCAAGTCATGGCAAATTGTGCGAAGGCGAACAGCCACGCCCAACTAACCGGCCCGATTGCTGGCGCGTTGAGCACCTTTGAGTACGACGTCAAGATCGGAAGGATGAGGTAAAATGCAAAGAAAAAGAACGTCGCTGGAATAATAAAGGCTTTTTTCTCTCGGATAAGGCCACGAAACGAGGCGGATTGGGCGATTGCTTCATAATCAACAACTGCCTGTTCGGCAAAGGATTGTTTTTTTACTGCCATATGGATCCCTCCCTGTCTTTGTTAAAGCGTTTTCAAATGAGATGACGGAACATAAAGGCCGGCAGCGTCAGGAAACCTCCTTTCTTGTCACAAATTTGTCACACATTCATTATATATTTATCTGAAAAATTTGTAAATTGATTTTTTTTGTTATTATTAGAGAAATGTTTTTTGCTTTACCGCGTAAAACAAAAAAATTTTTTTCTGTTTTTCTTATTTTCGCACTTTACAAAAAAACAAAGATCATGTAAAATGCTCACTGTGCCTGTCGATCAAATTCGACAATTTTCTACAAAAAACAACAAGGGGAGACATCCGATGAATTTGTTTCGTAAAAAACCGATTCAGGCGCTTTTAAACGAATCGGGGGCGAAAGGAGCCTCGCTGCGGAAAGAGTTAGGGGCATTCGACTTAACGATGCTCGGCATCGGTGCCATTATCGGGACGGGCATTTTCGTCCTGACCGGGGTGGCTGCGGCAGAGCATGCCGGTCCGGCGCTCGTTCTCTCGTTTATTTTATCTGCCTTGGCTTGCGTGTTTGCGGCGCTTTGTTACGCTGAGTTTGCTTCGACCGTACCGGTGTCGGGAAGCGCGTACACATATAGCTATGCCACATTTGGTGAACTGTTCGCTTGGATTTTAGGTTGGGACTTGATTTTGGAATATGGGGTCGCTTCATCAGCGGTCGCCGCCGGCTGGTCCGGCTATTTCCAAGGCCTGCTCGCTGGGTTTGGCATTGAGCTGCCGAAGGCGCTCACGAGCGCATATAATCCGGAGAAAGGCACAATCATCGATTTGCCGGCTATTCTCATTATTTTGTTCATTACGTTTTTACTGAACATGGGTGCGAAAAAATCGGCCCGTTTCAATACGGTCGTGGTTTTTATTAAAGTGGCTGTCATCTTGCTTTTCTTGGCGGTTGGCGTTTGGTATGTCAAGCCGGAAAACTGGACGCCGTTTATGCCATATGGATTTGCAGGTGTTGCGACCGGCGCTGCAACAGTGTTTTTCGCTTACATCGGGTTTGATGCGGTGTCGACCGCGGCGGAAGAAGTGCGCAACCCGCAACGCAATATGCCAATTGGCATCATCGTGTCGTTGCTTGTCTGCACGTTATTGTACATCGCTGTTTCGCTCGTGCTGACGGGCATCGTTCCGTACGATCAATTGAACGTAAAAAACCCGGTGGCGTTCGCGTTAAACTATATCAATCAAGACTGGGTCGCCGGCTTTATTTCGCTCGGGGCGATCGGAGGCATCACGACGGTGCTGCTTGTCATGCTTTACGGGCAGACACGTCTCTTTTATGCGATCAGCCGCGACGGTTTGCTGCCGAAAGTGTTTGCTCGCATCAGCCCGACGCGCCAAGTGCCGTATGTCAATACGTGGCTGACGGGAGCGGCTGTAGCGGTATTCGCCGGCATCATCCCGCTGAACAAACTGGCGGAACTGACGAACATTGGGACGCTCTTTGCCTTTATTACCGTTTCAATTGGCGTTCTTGTGCTGCGCAAAACGCAGCCGAACTTAAAGCGGGCGTTCCGCGTCCCGTTCGTTCCGGTCATCCCGATTTTAGCCGTCTTGTTCTGCGGCTACTTAGTTCTTCAGCTCCCGATGACGACATGGATCGGTTTTATCTCGTGGCTGCTGATTGGTTTGGTCATTTACTTTGTCTACGGCCGCAAGCATAGCGCGCTTAACGAAATAGCTAAAAGTGAAGAAAAAGTCGGTTAATTGGCCAACTGAAAAAGAAGAGGCTTTCCTGAACCGAGAGGTGGGAAAGCCTCTTTTTCGTTCGGTTACATGCGAATGGCAACGAAACCATATACTCCATCATAGACAGAAAAATGATGATATGGACGAACGAGGAAAAATCCATCATTTTGCAAGGTGTATACGTGTACTTCTCGAGTTCGGTGAGTAAGATCAGCGATCCGATCCGTTTAGACTCCCGCCTGGAATGATTTTTTTCTTGAATGACGCCCGTATTTCCCTTACTATGTACGAATAGTGTAAGGAAAAAGCGTCAGTCCGTCTTGTATAAGCGGGGTGAAATCGATGTTTGGCACATTATTAAAAAAGAGAGAAAGAACGCTTGAACGGACGGTTGAGGAAATTCAACAGGGGAATGAAGCGCTTCGCAACGAATTCATCCAACAATATAAGCCGTTTATCGCCAAAACGGTTTCGAGCGTGTGCAAGCGGTTCATTCGCGAAGAGGATGACGAAGCGAGCATCGGGTTGATCGCTTTTAACGAGGCGATTGAGAAATATGCGCCGCATAAAGGAGGTTCTTTCCTCTCGTTTGCCGAGCTGCTCATTAAACGGCGCCTTATCGATTACATTCGGAAAGAGGCGAGAGCACGGGATGCAGTATGGTATACGGAGGACAAGGAAGACGGCGAGCAAACGGCGCAAGCGTACTTGGACGCCAAGCTCTCTGTCGATGAATTTTACAAGCAAATCGAACAAGAGCAGCGTCGGGAAGAAATCATCCATTACCAGCAAGTGCTGAAACAATTCGGCATTCATTTTCACGATTTAGTTGAACAGTCGCCAAAACATAAAGACGCCCGCCTAAACGCCATCCGCGTAGCCCAACTCCTCGTAGAGAAAGAGGAGCTGCTTGGCCTGTTGTTTCAAAAAAAACAGCTGCCGATCAAACAGTTGGAAACGATGGCGTCCGTCAGCCGCAAGACGATTGAGAGAAACAGAAAATATATTATTGCGGTCGCGGTCATTTTGGCGGGCGATTATATTTACTTAAAGGACTATATAAAAGGGGTGCTTCCATCGTGAAGAAGGGGATTGTGCTGGAATTGGACGAAGAGTTTGTCACCGTATTGACGACCGAGGGGGAATTTCTCCGGGTGAAAAAGGAAGGGGAGTATGAAGTTGGAGAAGAGATTGAAGCAGGTGCAGTAAAAAAAACCTTTCCATTTCACCGTCGTTCGTTTCGATATGCATTGGTGAGCGCTTTGGCAGCGGCCGTGCTGCTTGTCACCACTTGGATTCAGTGGCCTTCCGGCGCGGTGTACGCATATATGTCGATCGACATTAATCCGAGCATTGAAGCGGGGGTCGACGATGATCTGCACGTATTGACGTTAAAGGCGTATAATGAAGAAGGAAAAAACGTGCTCGCTGCGCTCCCTGCATGGAAAAATAAACCGTTTTCTGCGGTGGCGGAACAAATTATTGTATTAAGCGAAAAAAAGGGCTATTTAAAGGAAGGCGGCGAAGTGCTCATTACAACGGTGGAAAAAGAGCGTAACGCCTCCTCGGCGCGGAAGCTGTCCGCTGAGCTTGCTGAAATCGAGCGGTCGGTGGCGGACGACCGGATCGTTATCAAAACGGCAAACAGCACAATGGAAGTGCGCAGCCGGGCAGCTGAGCAAGGAATGACGACCGGAAAACTGTTGCAGATCGAGAAAAAAGCAAAACCGGCCTCGTCCACATCCACCAAGCCAGACAAAGAGAAAGGACAAAGCGGAAAGAAGGAAAAGAAACCATCACCAGTAAAAGGGCAAAAACTAGAGCAGCCGGCGCAAATGAAACAAAAGCATGGCGAACAGAAACCAAAGCAGCAGAAAAAAGAAAAACAGCCGTTGCACGAGCGAAAAAACACCGATTCAAATAAAGAAAGTCCCCCGTCGGACAAAGAGATTTCTCCGAAAGGGAAAAACCATGGGAACGCCCGTCCGTCGCGGCCGGGCGGTCATTATGTAGAGAAAAAGGCGGCGGATGGCCGGCACGACCGCAGCAACAAGAAAGATCGCCGCGATCCGGCGAATGTCCACCGCCAGCCGACAATCATCGATTCCAAAACGAAAAAAGCCGAGTGATCACGCTCGGCTTTATTCTGTTCTCCGTCCTGCCAGCTCGCTTTGCGCTTGGGCGACGAGCCGTTTCGTAATTTCCCCGCCGACGGAGCCGTTGGCGCGCGAAACAGTGCCAGCCCCGAGCTGCACGCCAAACTCTTGGGCGATTTCGTATTTAATTTGTTCCAATGCTTGTTCAATGCCTGGAACAAGCAGTTTGTTGCTTCCACGTGCCATTCTTTTTGCCTCCTTCGTCATGTTTCGATATGGCATCATTAGTATAAGCAAACTGTTGGTGAGGTATAGGTGGGAATTAAAGGGAGAGTTTATCACAAAAAAAAGATTGCAAACGTTTTCGATTCGTGGTTATAATGAAATTAACAACAGGATCCGAAACGTTTTGGAGGAAGAGCAGTGACAACGATTAAAGATATCGCCAAAGCAGCAGGGGTTTCCATTACTACCGTTTCACGTGCATTAAACGGCTATTCCGATGTCAATGAAAATACGAGGCAAAAGATCATTGATATCGCTAAGCAATTAAACTACAGTCCGAATACGCTCGCGCGCGGGCTTGTCATGAACAAATCGAAAACGATCGGATTGCTCGTTTCCGGACTGACAAGGGACAGCGCCAAAGACAATTTTACGTTTGAAGTGCTAGCCGGTGTTAACGAATATGTAAGTGAGGTCGATTACGATATGGTGCTGTTCAGTACGACATCGACAAAACAGCGGGAAAAAACGTACACCCAATTGTGCCGCGAGCGCCGTGTCGATGGAGCGATTTTGCAAGGAATTCGCACCGACGACCCATACTTGCACGAGGTTGTGGAGAGTAATATCCCGTGCGTTTTAATCGATATTCCCATCGAGTCGAAGACGGTCGGCTATGTAACGACGGATAATGTGCTTGGGGCGAAAAAAGCGGTGCGCCATTTAATTGAACTTGGGCATAAACGAATTGCCATGATTAACGGCTACGAATACGCTTTTGTGAGCGAACAGCGGTTGAAAGGATTTAAGGAGGCGCTGCTTGAAGCTGGGTTGCCGGTACGGGAATATTGGATTGCGAACGGGGCGTTTCGTGAAGAAATTGCCGAACAAGAAGCGTTGCGATTGCTTCAGTACTATCCAGAAATAACGGCGTTCTTTTGCGCCAGCGATTTAATGGCATTAGGTGTGATTAAAGCGGCAAAACGGCTTGGAAAGCAGGTGCCAGATGACGTTGCGGTCATCGGTTATGACGACATTATTTTAGCTTCATATTCCGCGCCCTCGCTGTCAACAATCGCCCAAGATAAGTTCGCTATGGGATATGAAGCCGCCAAGCTGCTCATCGCTATGCTGGAAGGAAAGGCAGATTCGCATGTAAAAATTTTGCAAACAGAGTTAAAGGTTCGGGAATCGACAGTCAAAGGAGTCAAGTAACCGATGGGTTATTGGTGAAAGAAGAGGGGAATATATTTTTTGCGAAAAACTGAAAACGTTTCGGGTTAAAAAGGAAGCATACCCATTGATAAAAGCGATCTCATGGCAAATTTCTTTTTATTTAATTCCGAAACGTTTTGGGCTTGGTATAAAGCAGAAAACATCAACAGGGGGAAGCAACATGGATTACCGTGTGATCAAGGAAAATGATTTATTTTTATTAACAGACCGTGAGGGAAATATTCCAGAACACCATCCGTACGGACTTGGTTTATACATGAAAGACACCCGTTTTTTAAGCAAATGGGATTTGCGCATTAACAGGGAAAAACCGATTTTGCTGTCTTCTGATGCTGCGGAAAACTATGTTGCCACGATTTTGCTGACGAACCCGCATATGGAGAAAAGCGGGGAAGTGGTGTTATGGCGCGAATCGGTTGAAATTGAGCGGAAGCGCTTCATATATGAGGACGTTCTCTATGAAACGATAAAACTAAAAAACTATCACCCAAAGCCGGTACAGTTTGAAGTCAGTGTACATATCGATGCTGATTTTGCCGACATGTTTATCGTGCGGGGATTTCAGACCGGAGAAGTAGGAAAGCGGACTGGGCAGACGATGGGGCATCGTTCGTTAACGTTTGGCTATGTGGGGGCGGATGGAATCAAGCGGGCGACACGAGTCGCCTGGGATCGGCCGGAAAAAGCGGTGTTTGAACACGGAGAAATCTCTTTTCATTTTGCTCTCCAACATGCAGAAGAGCAAACCGTCACATTTGCGATTGCGCCGCATATAGGCCAAGAGGAAGGGAAACAATTCGTTCCGTTAGAGGAAGCATTTTACCGCCTAAAAGAATCATACTGCCGCTGGGAGGAAAAGACAGCGAAAGTCACAACGGACGATCATCGCCTGGAGCGTCTCGTTCGCCGCGGAATCGTCGATTTGCGGGTGCTGCTGACAGACTTAGGGTATGGGCCATTTCCTGTTGCCGGGCTGCCATGGTTTGGCGTGCCGTTTGGCCGTGATAGCCTGATCGCCGCACTGCAGCTGTTGCCGTTCAACCATGAGGTCGCCAAAGGGACGTTGCTGACGATGGCTCACTATCAAGGGAAAAAGGAAGATCCATGGCGGGATGAGCAGCCGGGAAAAATCATGCATGAAATTCGTTTTGGCGAGCTGGCCAACACGAATCAAATTCCGTTTACCCCTTACTATGGAACGATTGATGCCACTCCACTGTTTTTAGTGTTGCTGGCTGAGTACGTAAAATGGACGGGAGATTTTGATCTTGTCGTCCAACTGCGCGAACATATTGATGCGGCGCTCGTTTGGATCGATCAGTACGGCGACCGCGACGGGGATTTGTTTGTTGAGTACCATCAGCAATCGAGCAAAGGAATCGCTAACCAAGGGTGGAAAGATTCCGGGGACTCGATTGTTCACCGGAACGGTGAATACGCCCGCTCTCCAATCGCTCTTGTCGAAGTGCAAGGGTATGTATACCAAGCGAAAACGGCGCTTGCTGATATTTTCGAGCATCTTGGCGAACCGGAGCGGGCTAAGGAGTTGCGCCATCAGGCGAAAGCGTTGAAAGAGCGGTTCGACGAGCAATTTTGGATGGAAGATGTGAAATTTTACGCCATTGCTCTAGACGAAAAGAAGGTGCAAGTTGGCACGGTGACGTCAAACCCCGGACATGTGTTGTTGTCAGGAATGTTGAATAAAGAGCGGGCCGAGGCGGTTGTTCGGATGCTTTTATCTGCGAAGATGTTCTCCGGCTATGGGATTCGGACAATGGGAGAGGGTGAAGCTGGATACAATCCGATCAGTTACCATAACGGAAGCGTATGGCCGCATGACAACAGCTTGACTTTGCTTGGCCTCAGCAAGTTAGGCAAGCAGCGCGAGGCGAAGACGGTGATTCAAGGGCTGATCGAGGCGGCGAACTACTTTGAGTACGACCGGCTGCCGGAACTGTTTTGCGGATACAGCCGCTCGGTCGGAAACCCGGTTCCTTACCCTGTCGCCTGCTCGCCGCAGGCATGGGCGGCAGGAACGCCGCTTGCGTTTATTCAAGCTTTACTAGGATTGTTCCCAAATGCGCTCGAAAAGAACATTTATTTATCGCCGATGCTACTTGATTCAATGAATATGTTACGGGTGGAAAACATCTCGATCGGCGGCGGGCGGTTGTCGCTGACCATCATGCGTGAGCATGAGAACTTCAACGTCCAAATCGATGAAAATACGACAGGCTGGGATGTTGTGATTCGTTAAAAACAGGGGAAGGACTCCCTTCCTCTATAATATAAAACCATTTTTTAAGGGGGTTGTTTACATGGGCAAAACAAAATGGATAGCGGCACTAGGCATTACGACGATGCTGTTTGGGAGTGTATTGGCCGGTTGCGGCGGCGGTGAGAAAAGTGAGCAGGCAAACGGAGGAAGCAAGCAAGGCGAGAAAGTGGAAGTCACGTTAGCCGGCTGGGGGGGCAACCCAAGCGAGCAAAAGTTGCTGCAACAAACGCTTGATGACTTTGAGAAAAAACATCCGAATATTAAAGTTAAATATGAGGTAATCGCCGATCAGTATATGGATGTCATTAAAACCCGTTTAGCGGGGGGACAAGGGCCGGACGTGTTTTATCTCGATGCGTTTGAAGCCCCGGCTCTGATTGAAACAGGAGCGCTCGAGCCGCTCGACAAATATGTGACCGATGAGTTTGATGTAAACGATTTTGAAAAGCCGATGCTCGATGCATTTAGGGGGGAAGACGGGAAAATTTATGGTTTCCCAAAAGATTATTCGACGTTAGCTTTGTTTTACAATAAAAAAATGTTTGAAGAGGCAGGCGTCGAAGTGCCGAAAACGTGGGATGAACTGAGAGAGGCAGCGAAAAAGCTGACGAAAGGGAAAGATGTATATGGGTTTGGCGTTGCTCCAGAATTGGCCCGTCTATACTATATCGCCGAGTCAAAAGGCGGCAAAGTCGTCACGGACAACAAAGCAAGTTTTGCTGATTCAAAGGTGGTCGACGCACTCCAGCCGATCGTTGATATGCACTTGAAAGATAAAACGGCGGCTCAGCCGAACGAAGTCGGGGCAACATGGGGTGGCGAGATGTTCGGCCAAGGCAAGGCTGCTATGGTCATTGAAGGCAACTGGGCGATTCCGTTTTTGCAAGATACATTCCCGAATTTAGAATTCGGAACGGCCGAAATCCCAACGATCAACGGCAAAAAGGCAACGATGGCGTATACGGTAGCCTATGTGATGAATAAAGATTCACAAAAGAAAGAAGCAGCTTGGGAACTCATCTCGTATTTGACCGGGAAAGAAGGCATGAAAACGTGGACAAGCAAGGGCTACGCTTTGCCGACACGCAAATCGGTCGCTGCTGAACTTGGATTTGATAAAGATCCGTTGCGGGCTCCATTAGTAGCCGGAGCGCCGTACGCTACCGTATGGCAAAACGGAACGAACTTGCCGATTATTGTCAACAACTTCAATAACCAGTTTGTCAGTGCTTTCTTAGGGGAGCGCCCGCTTGCTGACGCGTTGAAAGAAGCAGAAAAAACGGCGAACAGCGAAATCGAAAGCAGATAAATAAAAACAGGCCTCCGGCAGAAAAAAGCCTCTGCCGGAGAGCTGTTCCTTTCTTTCTAACAGCGGCTTCGCGGCCGCGTTAGAAAGAGGGGAATAGCGATTTGACCGCAAGGGGATGAAAAAGGATGAAGCAGACATTGACGAAAAAAATGTGGCGGGAAACAGGATCGGCTTATTTATTCTTATCTCCGGCTTTATTTGTGCTTCTTTTATTCATTATCGGTCCGATCGTGTTCGCAGTTTTTTTGGCATTTCATAAAGTGCAATTGTTAGGGACGACATCGTTCGAGTTTGTTGGACTCGATAACTTCGCCCGCATAGCTGACGATACCCGAGCGAAAATCGCGCTCTGGAACACGTTAAAATATGTAGCGATTGTCGTTCCGTGCCAAACGATTTTAGCCCTTGTGTTAGCTGCTACCTTAAACGCCGGGCTGAAAGGGGAAAAATTTTTCCGCATCGTTTACTTTTTGCCAACTTTGACTTCTTCGGCAGTATTGACACTCATTTTCATGTGGATGTACAACCAAAACGGGTTAATTAACCATGTGCTTGAAGCGGTTGGACTGCCAACGTACAACTGGCTCGGCGACCCGGACGTCGCTTTGAATGCGATCATGATCATGAACATTTGGTCAACGGCTCCGTACTTTATGGTCATTTATTTGGCAGCATTGCAAGATATTCCTGATTCCTTGTACGAAGCAGCGGAATTAGACGGAGCTAATGCCTGGCAAAAGTTTTGGCACGTCACTGTCCCGTATTTGCGTCCGGTCACATCGTTTGTAGTAGTCATGGGGCTGATCGGCACTTTCCAATTGTTTGATCAATCGTACATTTTCTCAGCCGGTTCTGGCGGACCGAACAACTCTACGTTAACCGTTGTACTTCTCATTTACCAATATGCGTTCAAAACGTTAGGAACGATGGGGTACGCTGCTGCGTTGGCGTTTGCGTTAGCCATCATGATTTTAATCGCGACATTGCTCCAGCGAAAGCTATCGAAAGAGGAGTCCCTTTATTAAGGAGTGGAGGACGAAATGAAAAGAAAAATAGGGATCGGGAAAGCGTTATTGTATGTTGTGCTTGTCGTGTATGCGATCATTACGCTGATTCCATTTTTATGGGCGCTGTCTTCCTCGTTTAAGACCCTTGAGGAAATTGTCAGCGGGACAATGTCGTTTATTCCAAAACAGTTCACATTTGATAATTACAAGCAAATTTTTGTTGAGCAGGAGCTGTTTCCACGTTGGTTGTTAAACAGTGTCATCATTGCCGCGGCAGTGACCGTGCTCAACTTATTGTTTAACTCCATGGCCGGCTATGCGTTAGCGCGGCTGCAGTTTCCCGGGAGAAAGCCGTTGTTTTTGATCATTTTGGCCGTCTTAATGATTCCAGCGCAAGTGACGATGATCCCGAACTATTTGATTTTAAAACAGCTCGGCTGGCTAAACTCGTATCAAGGAATGATCGTGCCGACGATGATTAATGCTACGTTTATTTTTATGATGAGGCAGTTTTTTATCAATTTTCCAAGAGAGTTGGAAGAGGCTGCAGAGCTTGACGGCCTTGGCCGGCTCGGGATCTTTTTCCGGATCGTCCTGCCGCTCGCCCGCCCGGCGCTGGCGGCTCAGGCCATTTTCGTCTTCATGGGTTCGTGGAACGATTTCATGCGCCCACTCATTATTTTGTCAGATCCGCAATTGTTTACCTTGCCGCTGGGCCTGAACAGCTTCAAAGGACAATATATCAGCTATTGGAACTACATCATGGCCGCTTCAATGGTGTTTACCTTGCCGGTGTTGGTCATTTATACGTTTTTCAATCGCTATTTCATTAAAGGAATTTCGTTTACGGGCGGGAAATAAAGGTGATTTGTTTCTGTCTGCGCGTTGAGAACGGAAGAAGGGGCTGTGATAAGGCTGTTTGCCAAGGTCTTTCCGACCTTGGCGAACAGCCTTTTTTCATGCGGCATAGGCGTTGAAAAAACGAGCATCATATAGGTGAAATACCCACTCTGCGAGGAAAGGAATCGGAGCCATGGAATGGACGATGCGGCTGCCGAGTCAGGAGGGAAGGCGGGTGGGGCGGGGGTGGACGGCGGCCGCGCTCGCCTCGATTCCGTTAGTGATGACGCTTGGCAATTCCATGCTCATCCCGGTGCTGCCGGTGATGGAGCGCCAGCTCGGCATTACGCCGCTGCAGTCAAGCTTGCTGATTACGATGTATTCCGTTGTGGCGATTTTGTTCATTCCACTCGCCGGATATGCAAGCGACCGCATTGGAAGAAAGAACGTGATCATTCCGAGCTTGTTGTTGGCTGCGGCTGGCGGAGGGATGGCCGGATGGGCGGCTTGGCGGATGGATGACCCATACGGGTGGATCATTGCCGGGCGCATGCTGCAAGGACTTGGAGCGGCCGGGGCCTTCCCGATCGTGCTGCCTCTTGTCGGCGATTTGTTTCCGGATGAGGAGGAGGCGAGCCGCTGTTTAGGGACGATTGAAACGGCGAACACCTTCGGCAAAGTGCTAAGTCCGATTCTCGGGGCGATGCTGGCTGGCATCGTTTGGTTTTTGCCGTTTTTTTCATTTCCTGTCTTTTGCCTGCTATCGGCAGCAATGATGGTTTGGTCTATCCAGGCGCCGGCGCGTCGGGAGCGGCCGTTGCCGTTTCGGGACTTCGCGGCGGCGGTGAAGGTGATTTTCCGGCGTGAAGGGCGCTGGCTTGCTGCTGTTTTTGCGATTGGCGGTCTGCTCATGCTTGTGTTGTTTGCCTTTTTATTTTTTCTTTCGAGCCGCCTTGAAGAGGTTTATCACATCGACGGGGTGAGGAAAGGATGGGTGCTCGCCATCCCGCTCGGGGCGCTCTGTTTTGCCTCGTTTGTCGCCGGGAGGCTGATTGGCGGCCGGAAGGAGCGAATGAAATGGGGGGCGGTCGCGGGTTGCATTTTGTCCGCCGCTGCGTTGCTCCTCGTTCCCGTTGATTCGTCCCTTTTCTTTTGGCTGGCGCTGTTTTCCGCCGCCGGCATCGGCATCGGCGCCGCCCTTCCGTGTTTGGACGCCTTGATTACAGAGGGGATTGAGAAAAAGGAACGCGGGACGGTGACATCGGTTTACAGCTCGCTTCGCTTTATCGGGGTGGCCGTCGGTCCGCCGTTGGCGGCGTGGCTCATGAGCAGCGGTGTCGCCCCGCTCCTTTTCTTGCTTAGTGCGCTGGCGCTCGTCGGCGGAGGGCTTGCCTTTTGGCTCATACATCCAGAAATGGACGGAGGGAAAGAAAATGAAAGCGGTGACATATCAAGGCATTAAAGATGTCGCGGTGAAACAAATGCCAGATCCGAAAATTTTGAAGGATGATGATATTATTGTAAAAATCACAAGCACCGCCATTTGCGGCTCTGATCTTCATCTCGTGCACGGCATGGTCCCGAACATGCCGGAAGATTTTATTATCGGCCATGAGCCGATGGGCATCGTCGAGGAAGTCGGGCCGGCGGTGACGAAAGTCAAAAAAGGCGACCGTGTCGTCGTGCCGTTTACGATTGCCTGTGGACAATGCTGGTATTGCCAGCACGGGCTTGAGAGTCAATGTGACGCGTCAAACCCAAACGGCGAGTCGGGGGCGTATTTCGGCTATTCCGAAACGTTTGGCGGCTACCCGGGCGGGCAAGCTGAATATTTGCGCGTGCCGTTTGCCAACTTCACCCCGTTTGTCGTCCCCGACGATTGTGAATTGGAAGATGAAAAATTATTGTTTTTGTCCGACGTTATTCCGACCGCGTTTTGGGGCGTCGACGAAGCGGGAGTGAAAGACGGCGACACAGTCGTCGTGCTCGGCTGCGGGCCGGTCGGGCTGTTGGCGCAAAAGTTCGCTTGGCTGAAAGGAGCGAAGCGCGTCATCGCTGTTGATTACATCGATTACCGGCTTGAGCACGCGAAAAAGACGAATAAAGTAGAGACGATCAACTTTACCGAATACGAAAACACCGGTGAATACATGAAGGAGCTGACCGGCGGCGGGGCGGATGTAGTCATCGATTGCGTCGGCCTAGACGGAAAAATGACCCCGCTTGAGCTCATCGGCTCGGCGCTGAAGCTGCAAGGGGGCGCGATGGGGGCGATCGTCATCGCCTCGCAGGCGGTGCGCAAAGGCGGAACGATTCAGCTCGTCGGAGTGTATGGCTCCCGCTACAACCAGTTTCCGCTTGGCGATTTATTTTCACGCAACGTTACGCTGAAAATGGGGCAGGCGCCGGTCATTCATTACATTCCGATGCTGTATGAGTGGATTGTCGAAGGAAAGTTTGACCCGACCGATATTATTACGCATCGCCTTCCACTCGATGAGGCACAATATGCGTATGAAATTTTCGATGAAAAGAAAGACGGCTGCATCAAAGTCGTGCTGAAGCCGTAATGGTGCATAAAGCGTGCCTGGCCGAGGCACGATAAGAAAAAATGTGGAAGGAGGATCGATGTGACTGACATCGCATTCCCGGTTGCCCGTCTTCATGACGGGACGCTTCGCCAGCTGCAGCAGTTGGAGCAGCGGCTGCGCGAAGAGACGGGGGAAGAAATTGTGCTTGTCGCTTATCAACGGAAAACGACAGATGAAGGGGAGACGAAACGATGATGAAACGAAAAGTGAAATTCGATGCAGCGAAAAACAACAATAAAACGCCGACCGAGAGCCTGCCGGATACGGAATTTGCTGCGCAATACGCCGGCGAAGAAGACATGATTCGCGGCGCGAACCGCAATTCGAAAAAAGGACGCCAAGGAGGCGGAGATGGATAACGATCAGAAGGAGCGGCCTGTCCAACGAAATGAAGAAATGGCGTTTGAATGGGGCGATTTTGCCGCTCATCAACCCATTTGGCTGATGGAAGAGCAAAAACGGGCGAAGGGAAAGGAAACAAAAAAGGAAGACCCACCGCGGTGAGGGGGACTGTCTGCCAGCCGCTTTCACAGCGGGCAAGCGAAAAAATAAGGGCGCCGGAAGCGGCGTTCTTTTTTTGTGCCATGAATGGGCAGCTCCCGTTTGCGAATGAATGGAATGTGGCGAAACAGCGGCGGTGATGAGACACGGCTTCATCGATTCAGGGAAACTAGCCAACCGTTGATCGTCCCGAATCGGGAACATCCGCATGTGCTGACGGAAGTAGTCGGTAAGCGGGTGCTCAATGGAAAAGAAAAGCACTGACAACACTCCGGACGTAAGGAAACGAAGGGTTGTCAGCGCCTGTTCACCGGCCTCCGTTTTCATGGAGAAGCGGCCGGCCATGACAAAAAGCTTCCGGTCTAAGCCGACGCCGAAGAAACCGACAACGCTGAAAGCGGCGCGGAAAACAGCGTCGCACCGGCACCGGACGGGTCGAAGTAGGCGACGATGACGGTTGGCGTAAACGAAAGCTGTTTTTTGGACGTGTAGCAGCCGACATCCACCGGCACGATTTCAACGACCGTATGTTTAAACAGCTCTTTTTCCCCGAGCCCAAGGGCGGCAAAATCCGCTCCGAGCGCCTCAGGGCGCTCAAGCAGCGCCCGGTAGACGGCCGCGCGCGTCGCTTTCTCCGTCTTTTCGTCCCACCACGGCTTGCGCGGCTTATATTTTTGGTTGCGCAAGTAGTCGTATTTCATGAGCGATTCGGCGATCGGCAAAGCGTCTGGCGCAGATGTGCGCAAAAACTCATGGAGACGGCGGAACAAGTCTTCTAACTGGTGGCCGATGCGTGCCCAGCCGCGTTCATCCCAATATGTGCCAAACTGTTGGAAAAAGTCAAACGGCGATGGGAAGACGTCAGTGACTAAATATTCAATTGTTTCATCCATCCGATGGGCGTTCCAATATTTCTCGAGCACATCTTCCACTTGCTTGATGCGAATAACGTCCTCAAAGGAAAGAACGTTGTTGCTCAGTATCTCGTACGGCGCATGATCCATATATACATAGCCGTATTCATGGGCGCGCAGGCGCAGCCCGGTGCCGCGCAGCAATTTCAAAAACCCAAGCTGCAGCTCTTCGGGACGAAGGGCGAATACGTCATTGAACGTCTTCCGGAACGAGTCGTAATCCTCTTCCGGCAGCCCAGCGATCAAATCTAAGTGCTGGGCAATTTTCCCGCCTTCTTTAATCATCGTCACCGTCCGCGACAACTTGGCGAAGTTTTGCTTGCGCATGATCAGGCGGTTCACCTCATCGTTCGTTGATTGAACGCCGATTTCAAAGCGGAACAGCCCAGGCGGCGCTTCGTTGTTTAAAAACTCGATCACCTCAGGGCGCATGATGTCTGCGGTAATTTCAAACTGAAACACCGTCCCCGGCACATGCTCGTCAATTAAAAAGCGAAACATGTCCATCGCGTAGCTGCGGCTGATGTTGAACGTCCGGTCGACGAACTTGATCGTCCGCGCCCCGTGCTGCATCAAGTAGCGCAAGTCGTCTTTGATTTTTTCGCGGTCAAAATAGCGGACGCCAACCTCAATGGACGACAGGCAAAACTGGCAGCTGAACGGGCAGCCGCGGCTCGTCTCGACATAAACGATCCGGTTTGGAAGATGGGGAATGTCTTCTGGAAAGCGAAATGGTGACGGCATGTCAGCCAAGCGGATTTTATTCCGCTGTGGGTTGATGACGATGCGGTCCCCGTCACGAAACGCCAATCCGGCGATGCTGCTTACGTCCCCGCTGCCGTTTAGAGCGAACAGCAGTTGCTTAAACGTTTCTTCCCCTTCGCCGATCACGATAAAATCAAATTCCGGCACTCGTTCCATCCACTCGCGTACGTCGTATGATACTTCCGGTCCGCCGACGACGATCGTCACGTCCGGCGCCGCTTTTTTTAACATTTTTACGACTTTGATCGTTTCTTCAATGTTCCAAATGTAGCAGCTAAAGCCGACGACATCAGGCCGGCGCTGGTACAAGTCGGTGACGATGTTCATGGCCGGATCTTTGATCGTATATTCAACGAGCTTGACGTCAAACTCCGGCTGGGCGTATGCTTTCAAATAGCGAACAGCTAAGTTCATATGGATGTATTTCGCGTTTAAGGTCGTGCAGATAATGTTCATTGAAATGAAAACCCCTTTTAACATTCGTACTAACCCTTCATTATAGCGCAGTTTCACCAAATGAAAAAGAAGAAAAACTTGTCGAACGTTGCGGAAAAGATTTTTGAAAAATCTTCGTAAATGAAGGAAGGAGTAAATTTTTCCACATAGAATATATATTTAGTTAATATGGTTTGAATAGACAAGGAGAGATTCATATGGCCCAAAGCCTTTCTCCCCGTGAAGGACAAAATGCGACGTCGGACGTGCGGCTGCTTGAAGAGGAAAACCGGCGCCTAAAGGAGCGGTTGAACAGCTATTCGATCATTTTCGAGCGGTCGCTCGACGCAATTGTCATTTTAAATAAAAACGGCGAATTTGTCGATGTGAACGAAGCAGCGTGCAAGCTGTTTGAAATGGATAAGTTTTCCTTGATCGGCCGTTCCTTCTCTTCATTTTTAGAGCTCGTGCCGCCGGATATTTTGCTGTTTCAGCAGTCGATGCTGCAAAAGTTCGGTTCGTTCAGCGATGAACTGCTCATCAAACTGCCGGACGGCAAGGTGAAGCATGTTGAATTTTCGATGAAAAAGGATGTGTTTAACAAATTTGATTTGGTGATGATGCGCGACGTTTCGGCCCATAAGGCGCTCGAACGCGAGCGAATCATCCACGAATTTTTGTTTAAAGACGTCTTTAACCGCGCGGTCGACGGGATCGTCATTTTTGATGAGTTCGGGCGGTTTATCGATGTGAATCCAGCGTTTTCGATGAGTCTGAACTTGGAAAAAGGAAAGCTGCTGAATTTGTCGTTTCAGCAGTTTGTCGCCCGCGAATGCGCCGATGAGTTCGCCCGTCTGTTGTCGGAAGTAAAGGAAAAAGGGACGGCCAAAGGCGAGCTATCGCTTGTCCGCCTCGACGGAACGGTGAAAATGTTCGAGCTGACGGCGACGTCGAACGTGTACAGCGGCTTTTATATGGCCATTATGCGCGATGTGACCGAACGGAAAAACATGGAGATTAAATTGCAAAAAAGCGAAGAACGATTCCGGGCCATTTTTGAGCAGGCGCATGAAGCGATTCTCATTTGGGACGACTTTGGCTACATATTGAACGCCAACCCAGCGGCGAGCCGGACGTTTGAGCTGCCGTTGAACTTGCTTGTGCGCCGCAATTTGCTTGATTTTGTGCAATATGGGGACGAAAAGGTGAAACGCATTTTCAGCGAGTTCCGCCGCAAAGGGGAAATTCGCGATGAATTGACGTTCCATATGCCGAACGGTGAGGATAAGCAGCTCGAGTTTACGATGAAAAAAGGGGCGATCGACGGCTATCATTTGACGATTTTCCGCAATGTGAGCGAGCGAAGGAAAATCGAACGTGAGCTGCGCGAAAGCGAGCAAAAGTTTCGCAGCATTTTCGACCATGCGATGGACGGCATTTTGCTGTGGGATGAGAAGCATCGCATCATCGACGCGAATCCGATCGCCTGCGACTTTTTCGCTGCCGCAAAAGAAACGCTGCTCGGTCAAACGGTGATGGAGCTTGTTCCAGAGCGGGCGCGCCGCCAGCTGAATAAGCTCCTCCAGCAATGCCAGCGCGCCGGCGAGGCGAACGGTGAAGTTGAGTTTTCTGATGAGGGAAAGGGGAAAATCGTTGAGTTTTCCTTGAAAAAAGAAGTCATTCCTGGCGTAGGGATGATGAGGTTTCGCGACGTTACGGAGCGCAAAGAAATGGAGTTGCAGCTGCGCAAATCGGATACGCTCAATGTCGTCGGCGAGCTGGCTGCGGGCATCGCCCATGAAATTCGCAACCCGATGACGGCATTAAAAGGCTTTATCCAGCTGCTGCAAGGAAGCATTGACGGCGACTATTCGATGTATTTTAATGTCATTATGTCGGAGTTGAAGCGGATTGAGTCGATCATCACCGAGTTTCTTGTCCTGGCCAAACCGCAGGCCGTGCAATACAAGCAAAATGATATTTGCAAAATTATGCAAGATACGATCGATTTGATCAGCGCCCAGGCGATGATGCATAACGTGCAAATCATTGCCGATTTCGACCGCGGGCTGCCGCCGGTGTATTGTGAGCCGAATCAGCTGAAGCAAGTGTTCATTAACATTTTGAAAAACGCCATCGAAGTGATGCCAAAAGGCGGGGACATTACGGTGCGCATCGCCCGTGACGGCTGCCATGTGCGCATCTCGATCACCGACCAGGGGTGCGGCATTCCGAAGGATAAAATTAAAAAGCTCGGCGAGCCGTTTTATACGACAAAAGAGCGCGGCACCGGGCTCGGCTTGATGGTCAGCTATAAAATTATCGAAGAACATCAAGGGAAAATTGACGTGGAAAGCGAGGTCGGCGTCGGCACGACGTTTCATATTACGCTGCCGATCGAACGAACGGAAAGAGAGGACAACGATGACGATTGATTATGCAGTATACCGTTCAGAGCTGCTCGGCGATATTTACATCGCTTCTGACGGCGATGCGATTGTGAAAGTCGAACTGTTTTCGAAAGAATGGCGCGCGTTTGCGAGCGGGCATCCGGTTGTAGAAAAACGGTCGCCGCTTTTGGAACGCGCGCTTGCGCAGTTGGATGAATATTTTCATGGCCGCCGCCAAGCGTTCGCTTTGCCGCTTCGGTGGCAAGGCACGGCTTTTCAACAAGACGTGTGGAAGGCGCTGTGCCGCATTCCGTACGGCGAAACGGCGACCTACGCCGATATTGCCGCGCAAATCGGCCGTCCGAAAGCGGTGCGCGCCGTCGGACAGGCGAACCGGGCGAATAAACTGGCCATTGTCGTTCCGTGCCATCGCGTGATCGGCAAAAACGGCGCCTTGACCGGCTATGCCGGAAGCCGCACCGATGTGAAGGAGAAACTGTTGGCGCTCGAGCGGCGCCACAAATAGACGGAATGGTGGAAAAAAACGCCGCCCCCGGGGCTCGAGTCCACAGGGGCGGGATCGGGCGTTATTTTTTTTGCCAATGTGACAGGGCGAGGGCGCCGACTAAAATGGCGCCTTTTATAATGTCCTGGGCGTAGTACGGGACGTTTGCCATCGTCAAGCCGTTTAACAACACACCTATCAAAATCGAGCCGAACAACGTGCCGATGACGTTCGGCTTGCCGGCGCCAAAGACGGAAAAACCGATGTAGGCGGCGGCGACGCCGTCCATCAAAAATGAGGCCCCAGCTGATACTTGCCCGGTGCCAATGCGCGAAGCGAGGACGATGCCGCCTAGGGCGGCGAAAAAGCCGCTGATGATGTACGCATACGTCCGGTAACGGTTCACCGGAATCCCCGACAGCCTTGCCGCTTCCCGGTTTTCCCCCGTCAAATAAAAGAGGCGTCCCGGTTTGGTGTATGTCAAAAACAAGTGGGCAGCAATGACGACGAACAGCATCAGCAAAACGGAAAACGGTACGCCGAACAGCTCTCCTTGGCCGATAAATAAAAAGGAAGGAATGAATTTGCCCGGCGCCGTGCCGCCGTCTGGCAGCGGCATATCGTTGTAAATCGAAAATCCTTTCGTATAGGTGAGTTGTACGCCGTTGATGGCATACATCGTCGCTAAGGTGGCGAGCAAATCAGGCAATTTGAATTTGACGATCAAGAGCGAATTGAGCAGTCCGACGGCGACGCCGAGCAACAGCGGCACGAGCAAGGTGACGAAAATTTCTTGACGGTGCAAGACAAGCGCCGCCGCACTGGCGATCGTCGCAAGGCTTACCGTTGAGCCGACCGATAAATCGAAGCCGTCAACGATCAGCGAAAACGTAATGCCGATCGCCACGAGCGTCACGATCGAAATCGAGCGCAAAATGTCGCTGAAGTTTTCATACGTGAAAAACCGGTCTTGTGTGATGCCAAAATAGGCGATCACGGCCAGAATGGCGAGCAATGTCCCATGTTTATACAAAAACTCAAGAATAGACGGCGCCGTTTTTTTCGACGGCGTCGCGGAAACGGCCGGCTGATTCATCGATTTCACCTCCACTGCAATAATAAACAAGCTGCTCGTACGTGAGTTCAGCGGCCGGCAGGCGGGCGAGCAGCCGACCGTCGACCATAATATAGATGGTGTCGCAAACCTCGAGCAGCTCATGACATTCGCTTGAAAAGTACAGCACGGTTTTCCCTTCATCAGCGAGGGTGCGGATGATGGAAAAGACGTCTTGTTTCGCGTGAACATCGATTCCTTTCGTCGGTTCATCGAACAAAAAGACGTGTGCGTTCGTGTTCAGCCATTTGCCGATCACGACTTTTTGCTGGTTGCCGCCGCTTAAGTGGCGGACAGCCGTGGCGCTTGACGGCGGATGGATGGCGAGCGAGCGAACGAGGGTATCGGCGGCCTCCGCTTCTTGTGCCCGCTTGATCCATTGCCAGCGCGCCAGGCGGGAAAGAAGGCGCACGGTGATGTTCGTCCGCACCGATTCGGGCAAAAACAGCCCTTGCTTGCGCCGTTCTTCGGGAATAAGGGAAAGTCCGGCTTCGATGGCTTCATAAGGTGACGAGAACACATAGCGCCGGCCATCGATTTCCCATTCGCCCGCCGTCTTTCGATGGGCGATGAGGCTTTCAGCAAGCTCCGTCTTGCCGGCGCCGACCAAGCCGGCGATGCCGACAATTTCCCCGCGATGGGCGTATAGGTCGATGGTCGTGCCGGTTTTGTCAATCGTGATTCCGCGGGCGGCAAAGGCGATGTCGCTTCCGTACGTGCGCGCCTGTTTGGCAGAGGTTCTTCGCTTCGTCCCGGTCATATGAAGGATGATGTCTTCAAGCGACAGGCTGCCGGCCGCGCCGTGATAGACGACGCGGCCGTCGCGCAAAATCGTCAGCCGGTCAGCGATTTCTTGCACTTCTTTCAGCTTATGAGAAATATAAATAAAGCCGACGCCTTGCTGTTTCAGCTCATGAATGATGGCAAACAGCCGCTTCGTTTCTGCCTCGCTCAGCGCGGCGGTCGGTTCGTCCAAAATGATGTAGCGCGCGTTTGACGACAACACTTTTGCCAGCACGATGAGCTGTTTTTCATGGAGCGAACAGTCGCGCACGAGCTTCGTCGGCGGGATGGAAAGGCCGACGCGGCGAAGCAGAGCGGCGGCCCGCTCTTTTTCTTGGCGCAGCGAGCGGATCGGCCGGTTTTTCACATCAGCGAGCTCGTCAGCCGCCAGGTTTTCGTAAACGGGCAGGCCGGGAAACAGCGCTGTGTCCACTTCTTGCACGACAAGGCCAATGCCGGCCTGCTTGGCCTCACGCGGCGATGAAAACGCGCATGGAGTGCCGTCGATCGTGATCGTGCCGGCGTCGGGCGGAACGGCGCCGGCCAACATGTTCATCAGCGTGCTTTTGCCGGCGCCGTTCATGCCTAAAAGGGCGTGGACTTCGCCCGGACGGACGTCGAAGTCCACGCCGTCAAGCACGCGCACGGCGCCAAACGATTTTTCCATGCCCCGCATTGACAACCCGTTCATTTTTTGTTCACCTGAGCTTCCAGCGTTTTCATCCACGGCGAGATGGCGACGTTCGATTGCCCCCAGCCCGGGATGTATTGCGAGAGATCGCTCATCGATACTTGTTTGTCCGGCAGGTCAGACCGTTTCACTAAATGCGGCTCGAGCGAGTAAATGTTCGGCGTTTTTTCACCAGCAATTTTTTGATAGGCGAAGCGAACTTGAACGCGGCCGACTTCCGCCGGATCCGTCGCCGTCGTCGCCACCCACGGACTGTTCGGTTTTTGGATCATTTGCAAGTCTTCGTCGCTTAAATCGATGCCGTACACTTTAATTTCCGTGCGCCCGGCTTGTTCGATGGCGCGCGTCGCCCCTTTGGCGAACTCGTCCCATGTGGCGAAGACGGCATCGATGTCGCCTTTATTCGGATATTTTTTCAAAATGGCCTCCATTTGCGTTTGCGTGTCCAGCGCGGTGTTGGCGCTCGCTGTGCCGAACTTGGCGACTTCTTTTATGTTCGGGTAGCGCTTTTTAAATGCGTCGTAAATGACATGACGTCGCTCCATCGGTGTGAAGCCGCCGACCCAAATCGTGACGATTTCACCTTCGCCGTTTAAGTCTTCCGCAAGTGTCTTTAACGTTTTCCAAGCGAGGCTATAGTCGTCTTGGTCGATGACGGTGACGCCGGGAATGTTCAAATCGTTGTCAAACGCCACAACCGGAATGCCTTTGGCGACGGCTTTTTTCACCGGCCCTTCGAGCGCATCGGCGCGGCCGTGGTCAAGCAAAATGGCATCGACGTTTTGCGTAATGGCCGTTTCAACATATGATGCCATCTTCGTCAAATCGTTGTCGGCGTTATACACTTGCACTTCGCCGCCGAACTTTTGCACTTGTTCTTTCACGCCGGCGATGTATTGCGAGGAGAATGTGCCGATCGACATTTGCATGATGGCGGCGATTTTCACCGGTTTTTTCAGTTGTTCCGGAATGGCCGCCTGCCCGCTGCTTGCGGCGGTGGAGCTGTTTGCCGATGAGGCGGCGCCTTGCTGGCCCGTTTGTTTCGTTTCGTTGGCCGGCTTGGCGCTCATGGCATCTTGCTCATTTGTGCAGCCGGCTAAGATGGAGAACACGGCAAAGAAAAGAAGAAAAAGGAACGATAAGGCCTTAAATTGTTTCATGGTGCTCCTCCTTTGTGAATAACGATGGCAGCGCCGTTTCGTAATGGCCGCGGACGATGCCTTTTTCAGTAATGATGGCGGTAATGAGCTCGTTTGGCGTAACATCAAACGCCGGATTGTACACGTTGACGCCTTCCGGGGCGATGCGCACGCCGGCGAGATGCGTCACTTCATCCGGGTGGCGCTCTTCAATCGGGATATCCGCCCCTGTTTTTGTCTTGATGTCGATCGTTGACAGCGGGGCAGCAACGTAAAACGGAATGCCGAACGATTGGGCGAGCAAAGCGAGGCCAAACGTGCCGATTTTGTTCGCTGTATCGCCGTTTCGCGCGATCCGGTCGGCGCCGACGATGATGGCGTTAATGTGTTTCGCCTTGATCGTTTGCGCCGCCATGTTGTCGGTAATGAGCGTCACATCGACGCCCGCCTGCATGAGCTCCCATGTGGTCAGGCGCGCTCCCTGCAACACCGGCCGCGTTTCTAGGGCGTAGACGGACAGCTCGATTCCTTTTTCTTTTGCCAAATAAAACGGGGCGAGCGCCGTTCCGTAGCGGGCGGTGGCGATCGAACCGGCGTTGCAAATCGTCATCACCCGGTCGCCCGGACGGAAAAGGGACAAGGCGTATTCGCCGATGCGGTGGCACACATCCTCATCTTCGATTTGGATGCGGATCGCTTCGTGAATGAGCATTGTTTTCGCTTCGTTGACGGAAGCGGCGCTTTTCGCGGCGGCGACGAGCCGGTCGAGCGCCCAAAACAAGTTGACGGCCGTCGGGCGGGCGCTCGCTAAGTAGTCGCGGTCTTGTTGCAAGCGGCGCTGAAATTCGTCCACTGATTCGGTTTCATAGCGCGAGGCGGCGAGCGCCAAGCCGTAGGCAGCCGTGATGCCGATCGCCGGCGCCCCGCGCACTTTCAACGTCGCGATCGCCTCATGGACGTCTTCGAGCGTATGCAAGTCCATGTATTCGGTGATCGATGGCAGTTTTTGTTGGTTTAAAATCGTGACATGCGTCTCATGCCATTCGACAGAGCGCGGGATGACAAATGAGTTCATCGTCGTCTTCCTTTCTCGGTTGGTCGATTGGCCCGGGCTGGCGTTGGACGGCCGGCCCGGGCAGAGGGTGTCATCGTTCCGTTTCGACGAACAGGCGGCGGAAGCCGTCCGTTCCCGCCAGTTCGGCACGCTCAACGATCAGGCGGCGGCCGAGACGGAGTGCGTGCCGTTTCGCGGCGAGCCGTTCGACTTTTTGGTCAATGCCGTCGAGATCCGCCACATGGGCGAGGCCGATCGTCCGGCGGATGACCTCGCAGCCGGCAAAACCGACGGCGTCAACGAACGCCTGCCGCAGCACCTCATCAAGCAGTCCGGGCGTCGCGGCGTACGTTTCGACGCTTTCGGTGCGCCAAAGCTCCGAGAATACAGACGTAAAAACGTCCCACGTCTGGTCGATATGATCAAAGAGCGGACGGCGCTCCGATTCAGGGCGGGACAACGCATTTAACAGCAAGTTGGCGAAAAATTGGCCAAGGTCAAACCCGATCGGGCCGTAAAAGGCGAATTCCGGGTCGATCACTTTTGTTTCGTCGTCGCTGGCGAAAATGCTGCCAGTGTGTAAGTCTCCGTGCAGCAGTACATCCGCTTCAGTTAAAAACTTGCGCTTCAGCTTCGCTGCTTCGAGGCGGAGGCGGTCATCTTCCCAAAGCGCTTCAACGTCTGGGCGCAATTCGTCTTCAAAGTTGTTCGTGTCATGGTCGAAAAACGGATCGGTAAAGACGAGATCTTCCGTAATTTTGCATAGCTCTGGATTGACAAAGCTTTGCGCCAACTTCTTTTTCTCTTGTTGATTCATGCCGAAATCAGACGTGTAAAACGCTGTTTTGGCGATGAATTCGCCAATATGCCGGGACAAAAGCGGATACGTTTTCCCTTCGATCAGCCCTTTGCGGGCGATTTGCAAGTGGGACAAATCTTCCATCACCGTGATGGCGAGCGATTCGTCAGAGTAGTAGACGTTTGGCACATATTGCGGCACATAGCTGGCAAACGTGCGCAGCGCGTTGCTTTCAATGACCGCGCGTTTTAATGTGAGCGGCCAGCTTTCACCGACGACTTTCGCGTACGGCAGCGCTTGTTTGATGATGATGCCTTGCTTTGTCTCTTGGTCGACGATATGAAACACTAAGTTTAAGTTGCCATCGCCGATCTCGCGGCACAGAAGCGGCGCCCCGTCGCGGAACAAGCCGAGGCGGACGGCAAGGGCGGTCGCTTTTTGTTCGGTGAGCGGTTCGTAAACAGCTGATTGGACAATCGTCATTTTCACGTTCCCCCTTTAGGTTTTGGCAAATGAAAAAGCCTCTTTCGCATACGGAAAGAGGCTTGAAGATGCATCGTCTTCGCGCCTCTTATCTTTCAGAAAGACATCGGTCTTTCTGTTGGACTTAGCACCGTGCCCTGCGGAAGCGGGTCGCTTCCGGCGCCGCCCTTGGCGTGCGCCCTATCTCACGATAGCATTACGGTCGGTTGCTGGGCTTCATTGGGCCAATTCCCTCAGCCAACTCTTGATAAGAGTACCGATCTGGCTATTGAGTTTTTGCAATTTTCACGATGTTAACAATCGTTTGGTTGCTTGATTCGAATGATACAGGTTGGGCAGGCGGATTGTCAATACGTTTTAAAAATTTTTTTTGCCGCCTCGTCGTAATCGCGCGGCCGGCGGTCGGCAAACACCGGGATGCGCGCACGGACCTCTTTAACGAGCGCCGGGTCGATGTCCGCTAGAAGAACGCCCGGCTTTTCATCGGCCTCGGCGATGATTTCGCCCCACGGGTCGATGACGAGCGAATGGCCGGCGAACACGTTGTTCGGGTCTCGTCCGGCCCGGTTGCAAGCGACGACATAGCATTGGTTTTCAATCGCCCGCGCCATCAGGAGCGTCCGCCAATGGTGAAGGCGGGGAAGCGGCCATTCGGCGACGACAAACAGCACTTCCGCTCCGGCCAACGCATGGGCGCGAATCCACTCCGGAAATCGGATGTCATAGCAAATGACCCCAGCGCACGGCAGCCCGCTAAGTGAAAATAAGCCTGGCTCGTTTCCCGGCTGCAAATACAAATGCTCATCCATCAGTTGGAACAGATGAAGTTTGCTATATTCACTGACGATTTGGCCGCTTCGGTCGGCGACAATCATCGTGTTCGTCACACCGGCAGCGGTTTTTTTGGCGACTGAGCCGGCGACGAAATGGACGCCATATGTTTGCGCCAGGCGGGAGGCGAACGCTTTCGCCCGCACGGCATCGTCATCGGCAATTTCGTCCAAGCGCGTCAAGTCATAGCCGGTCGTCCATAGTTCCGGAAGCACGACGATGTTGGCTCCTTCGTTGGCGACGGATTGCACGGCTGTTTCGGCTTGCTGTTCGTTCGTTTGCGGATCGCCAAACGCGATATCGAGTTGGAGGCAAGCGATGCGGATGGTCATTGTTTTTCACCCCAATGAAAAAAATTTGCTTTACATTTTGCTTTTTACGATATATGATTTTGCACTAGAATTTCAAGAATTTTTGAGAAGGAAGAATTTTTGAGAAGGTGTGGGCGATGACGATCGAATTTCCATTTTCCGAACTGCTTGAACAGCTGCCGAAGCAGTTTTTTGCTTCGCTTGTCGCCAAAGTGGGAGAGAAAATCAAGGCCGGGCATGATGTCATTAATTTAGGGCAAGGCAATCCGGACCAGCCGACGCCGAAGCATATCGTTGAGGCGATGCAACGGGCGGCGGCCAATCCGAAGTACCATAAATATTCGCCGTTTCAAGGCTACTCCTTTTTGAAAGAAGCCGTTGCCGCCTTTTATGCGTGCGAATACGGAGTTGAGGTTGACCCGACCCGCGAAGTCGCCATTTTGTTTGGCGGCAAGGCCGGGCTTGTCGAGCTGCCGCTTTGCCTCGTCAACCCGGGCGATGCGGTGCTCGTCCCGGATCCAGGCTATCCGGATTACTGGTCGGGAATCGCGCTCGCCCGCGCGCGGATGGAAATGATGCCGCTTGTCGCCGAGCAGCAATTTTTGCCCGATTACAGCGCCATTCCGGCGGCGGTCGCCGACCAGGCGAAACTGATGTTTTTAAACTATCCGAACAACCCGACCGGTGCGACGGCGACGAACGAGTTTTTCGCCGAGACGGTGGCGTTCGCCGCCAAGCACGGCATTGCCGTCGTGCACGACTTTGCCTATGGGGCGATCGGTTTTGACGGCAAAAAGCCGGTCAGCTTCCTCGAAGTTGACGGGGCGAAAGACGTCGGGGTTGAAATTTACACGTTTTCGAAAACGTACAATATGGCCGGCTGGCGCGTCGCGTTTGCCGTCGGCAACGAGCGGATCATTCGGGCGCTTGAGCTGCTGCAAGACCATTTGTACGTCAGCCTGTTCGGCGCCGTCCAGGAAGCGGCGGCCGCAGCGCTTCTCGGCCCGCAAGATTGCGTCAACGAGCTTGTCGCCCTGTATGAAGCGCGCCGCAATACGTTCATTTCTGCCTTGCGCGGCATCGGCTGGGAAGCACCGGCGCCGTCCGGGTCGTTTTTCGCCTGGCTCCCCGTACCGAAAGGATGGTCGTCGGCTGAGTTTGCCGATGTGCTCCTTGAGCGGGCGCATGTTGCCGTCGCTCCGGGCATCGGTTTTGGCGAGCACGGCGAAGGGTATGTGCGCGTCGGCCTGTTGACCGATGAGGCGAGGCTCTGTGAAGCAGCCGAACGGATCGGACGCCTCGGACTGTTTTGAAAAAAATGATTGACAACGGCGGCAAAGGCTGTCATAATTCAAAGTAAATTTGCCATACTCGCCAAAATTGTTTGACAAGTGTATAGTTACGCAAGCATTCTTATCAAGAGCAGGCGGAGGGACGAGCCCAATGAAGCCCGGCAACCGGCTTGGTACATTCAAGCACGGTGCTAATTCTTGCAGCGGAAACGCTGAGAGATAAGAAGAGCGCCATAAACGAATGACGCCTCTTCTTATGAAGAGGCTTTTTTCTTTGGAAAGAGGGATGAATGATGAGTGCAGTGATTGCAACGTATTTGCTTCATGACGAGAAAGACATTCGTAAAAAGGCGGAAGGAATCGCGCTCGGCTTGACGGTCGGCACATGGACCGACTTGCCGGCGTTGGAGCAGGAGCAGCTTCGCAAACATAAAGGGGAAGTCGTCGCTATGGAAGAGCTTGGCGAAAGCGAGCGGACGAACGCGTATTTCGGCAAGCGGCTGAAGCGGGCGATCGTCAAAATCGCCTATCCGACGGTCAACTTCAGCGCTGATTTGCCGGCGCTCTTGGTGACGACGTTCGGCAAGCTGTCGCTTGATGGGGAAGTGCGGCTGCTTGACCTTGAGTTTCCGGACGAGTGGAAGCGGCAATTCCCGGGGCCGCGCTTTGGCATCAGCGGCATTCGCGAAAAAGTTGGGGTGCATGACCGCCCGCTGTTGATGAGCATTTTTAAAGGCATCATTGGCCGCGATTTGGCGTATTTGACGTCCGAATTGAAAAAACAGGCGCTTGGCGGCGTCGACTTAGTGAAAGATGACGAAATTTTGTTTGACAGCGAGCAGCTGCCGTTGGAAAAGCGGATTACGGAAGGAAAGGCCGCGCTTCGGGAAGTGTATGAACAAACGGGCAAACGGACGCTGTATGCCGTCAACTTGACCGGCAAAACGTTTGAGCTGAAAGAGAAAGCGAAACGGGCCGCCGAGCTTGGCGCCGACGTGCTGTTGTTTAACGTGTTCGCCTACGGGCTTGATGTGTTGCAAGAGCTGCGCGCGGATGAGAACATCACCGTGCCGATCATGGCTCATCCGGCGTTTAGCGGCGCCATCACGCCGTCTGAGTTTTACGGGGTCGCCCCGTCGCTGTTGCTCGGCAAGCTGTTGCGGCTCGCAGGAGCTGATTTCGTCCTGTTCCCGTCGCCGTACGGCAGCGTCGCTCTTGAGCGCGAGCAGGCGCTTGGCATCGCCCGGGCGCTCACCGATGAACAAGAGCCGTTTGCGCGGGCGTTTCCGGTGCCATCGGCCGGCATTCATCCGGGGCTCGTGCCGCTTCTTGTCCGCGATTTCGGCCTTGACAGCATCGTCAACGCCGGCGGGGGCATTCATGGCCATCCGGACGGGGCGATCGGCGGCGGGCAGGCGTTTCGCGCTGCCATCGACGCGGCTCTTGCCGGCCGTCTGCTCCGCGAAGCGGCGACAGAAAACGAAGCGCTGCAAAAAGCGATCGACCGCTGGGGCGCTGTTGAGGTGGAAGCATGACAAGACAGCTTGTTCTCTTTTGTGATTTTGACGGCACGATTACGGAAAACGACAACATTATCGCTATTATGAAACAGTTTGCCCCGCCGGAGTGGGAGGCGCTCAAAGACGACATTCTCGCCGAGCGCATCTCGGTTCAAGAAGGGGTCGGAAACATGTTTTCCCTCCTTCCGTCTTCGCTAAAGGGCGAGATCGTCGATTTCCTGCGGCGCACCGCCCGTTTGCGCGAAGGGTTTCGCGAATTCGCCGCTTGGACGAAAGAGCAGGGCATTCCGCTCTATGTGGTGAGCGGCGGGATCGACTTTTTTGTCTACCCGCTGCTTGACGGGATCATCGAACGAGAGCGCATTTTTTGCAACGGCTCCGATTTCAGCGGCGAGACGATCCGCATCACATGGCCCTACGCGTGCGACGGCGAGTGCCAAAACGGCTGCGGCTGCTGCAAGCCGTCGCTTCTTCGGAAGCTGGCCCACCCGAACGGGTATCATGTCGTCATCGGCGATTCGATTACCGATTTAGCGGCGGCAAAACAAGCGGATTACGTGCTGGCGCGCGATTTTCTGCTCAAAAAATGCCAAGCGCTCGATTTGCCCCATGCGCCGTTTGCGACGTTTTTTGATGTGATGGATCATTTGCAGCAGATGGAGGTGACGGCATGAGCATCGTCGTGCAAAAATGGAACGAGCTCGCCGAGGTGAAGGCCGAGCTTGCCGCCCGTGACTGGTTTTTCGCGACAAGCGGCAATTTATCGATCAAAGTGACAAACGATCCGCTCACCTTTCTTGTCACGGCCAGCGGCAAAGACAAACGGAAGCAGACAGACGAAGATTTTCTGCTCGTTGACGCCGCTGGCCGACCAGCGGAGCAAACACATGTAAAGCCGTCAGCGGAGACGCTGTTGCATACAAAAATTTATGGGCAGACGAACGCTGGCTGCGTGTTGCACGTCCATACGGTCGACAACAACATCATTTCCGACGTGTACGCCCAAAACGGGGAAGCGGTTTTTTCCGGCCAGGAAATCATTAAAGCGTTCGGTATTTGGGAAGAAAATGCCGAGGTGCGCATTCCGATCATTGACAATGACGCCGACATCCCGACGTTGGCCGCCGAATTTGCGAAACATGTCGACGGCGATACGGGCGCGGTATTGATCCATAACCATGGCATTACCGTCTGGGGCCGCGATGCATTTGAAGCGAAAAAACATTTGGAAGCGTGGGAGTTTTTGTTCAGCTGGCAGGTGAAGCGGCTGCTTCTGCAACGGGCCGCCGTGCCGCTAGCTGACTAATTGATACACTGTTAAAGGGGGATTTTGACGATGGCAGTCATCAAAGTGAAAAAAACGGGTCAAGTAATCGAAGGTGAAGACAATGTCCGCGCCTTTTTAAACAGCCAAGGCGTCTTGTACGAGCATTGGGACATTACGAAACTGCCGGAACATTTGCGTGACAAGTATGTGTTAAGCGATGAAGAGAAAGCGGAAATTTTGACGACATTTAAAGACGAGATCGAAGACTTGGCAGCGCGCCGCGGCTACAAAACGTGGGACATCGTCGCTTTGTCTGAGGCGACGCCAAACTTGGAAGAGCTGCTGAAAAAATTTGAACAAGTGCACGTCCATACGGAAGATGAAGTGCGCGCCATTACGGCCGGCCACGGCATTTTCATCATCAAAGGCGACAAAGAAACCGGTTATTTTGATGTCGAGCTGGAAGCGGGCGATGTCATTTCCGTGCCGGAAGGGAATCCGCACTACTTCACATTGATGGATGACCGGCAAGTTGTGGCTGTCCGTCTGTTTATCGATCCGTCCGGCTGGGTTGCCCATCCGTACGAAGAAAAGGAGGAAGTCAGCCACTAATGAACATACCCCGTTGCCTGTGCGGCAGCGGGGTTTTTGGTGAACTACCCGCCACCTACGCTTCGCTTGGAGGTGGGGGCTTCAAGCGACTTGTGCGTGTTCGCCGAACGGTAAGCCACACACAAGAACCCTTTACGCTTTCCTTCGCTCCGAAGGCGTCCGTTCTAACAATAGATTACCACATCAGTTGGCGATCGCCAACCGACATTCATCTCCCACCTACCATCGGGCTTTGCCCTGCACATTCCTTGAGGTGGGAGACTTCTGTCGGACATTACGTTAAAACGATTCCGTTAGAAAAATCATAAACAAAATACCAATAATAAACGCATATGTCGATGTCCATTCATTTCCGTCGCCATGGCTTTCGGGAATAAGCTCTTTGTAAATAATAAACAGCATGGCTCCGGCGGCAAACGCCAATCCGTACGGGACTAAACCACGGAAGAGGGAAGTTAAATAAAAACCGAGCAGCGATGTGACGATTTCGACCGCCCCCGTTAATGTGGCAATCAGAAAGGCTTTGAAGCGGCTGATGTGCTGATTGACTAAAAACAAGGCGACTAAAAATCCTTCCGGCGCATTTTGCAAGCCGATGGCCAACGCGATCAAATTGCCAGTCGTCTCGGCATCGGATGCATAGCTGACTCCCACCGATAATCCTTCAGGAAGGTTGTGCAACGTAATGGCAGCGATGATGAGCATCGCTTTTTCATCAAATTGCAAGCCGCTTTTTGTATGTTCCAAGTCAATATGGGGGACGGTCATTTCAAGCAACGTCAAAATAAGTACGCCAGCGGAAAGCCCTACTGTTAACGTGCTGAAGCCCCCTGATTTTAACGATTCCGGAATGAGACTCATCATCGAAGCCGCCATCATAATGCCGGCGGAAAAGGCCAGCAGTACGTCACGCCACTGGTGGGTGAGCGATTTGGCCATAAACAAAATCAGCACGGCGCCAAGCCCGGTGGATAAGGCGGAAAGCACACTGCCGGCTAACACTTGGTTCATTCGATCCCTCCTCATCTTCCTTTACTTTTTCATATGCGCCAATAATAAAAATGTGACAATCGCCCAAGCGCCGCCATATAATAAATTATCATAACGAAATGAACAAACGGTGGCGAGCAAAATGCATAGGCAGCCGGCAAAAACGGTTGCCTGTCTGTTCGCCGTTTCGGTATAATGCAAGTAGGAAACGGTCAATTGTAAAGGGTTGGATGCCATGGAACAGAAAGAGCAGGCGCTTGAGCAATCATTGAAACTGTTTATCGTACTGTCACGGGCATATCGGTCCGTCAGCGACCAAGTAAACAAATCGATCCACTCGTTCGGGGTGAATCCGACGGAGTTTGCGGTGTTAGAACTGCTATACCATAAAGGCGACCAGCCGCTCCAGCAAATCGGCGAAAAAATTTTGCTCGCCAGCGGCAGCATCACTTACGTTGTCGACAAACTGGAAAACAAAGGGTTGATCGTCCGCCGGGCCTGTGAACGGGATCGGCGCGTCACGTATGCATCGATTACGGAAGAAGGCCGGCGGTTCATTGAGCACGTCTTTCCGGAACATGCAGAAAAAATTCATGAAACGGTATCAGCGCTTACGGCGGAGGAAAAAGAGCAAGCGATCGCCTTGCTGAAAAAATTAGGATACGGAGCGAAAAACGCCCAGCCAAACAGAGACTGACCATTCGTCGGTCTCTTTAATTTTTGCCGAAAATGGACACGTTATTTAAAGAAAACAACATTAGAAAAAGGAGAGATCGTCATGATGATTCCGGTTGGGGTATCGAATCGCCATATTCATTTATCGAAAGAACATATGGCGGCGCTGTTCGGGGAAGGCGCCGAGTTGACAGTGCTCAAGCCGCTGTCCCAGCCCGGCCAGTTTGCCGCTAAGGAAACAGTAACGGTGGAAGGATCGAAAGGGAAAATCGAAAATGTCCGCGTCCTTGGCCCGGTCCGTTCGCTCACCCAGCTTGAAATCTCGAAAACGGACAGCTTCAAGCTCGGTGTTGTGCCGCCTGTCCGCTTATCTGGCGATATTGAAGGAACGCCGGGCATTACGATTCACGGGCCGAACGGGACGGTGACGGTGGACAAGGGGGTCATCATTGCCAAGCGCCACATTCATATGACGCCGAAAGATGCGGAAACGTTTGGCGTCCGCGACAAGCAAGTCGTGAAAGTGAAAACGCAAGGGGAGCGCGCCCTCATTTTTGACGAAGTGATCGTCCGCGTCAGCGAAGACTTTGCGTTAGATATGCACATTGACACCGATGAAGCGAACGCGGCCGGTTTAAAAACGGGCGATTATGTGGAGTTGCTCCCGTCGTGAAATCATCCGCAGCAATGGGAGACAAGGCGCCCTCTCGTTCGTCCCGAGCGGGCGCCTCCCGTTAACGCGGGCGCTTCTTCTCTGATTGATCTAGGGTGCCGACCAGATGAAACGGCGCATCACGCCGAATGGCATCAATGACGCCGCCGCTGATTTCTTGATGGGTGAGCCAGCGCGAACCGTATTCTTCTACGACAAAACCGAGCTGAACTTGCCGATAAAGGCAAGCGACAGGCAAACAGAGTTCCGATTTCGCCTCGGCTGGATCGGCGCGGCTGCCGAGCACGTGAAACAACCGCCAAGGGCCGGGATGTCCGCTATTTTTTTTGATGACAGTGGACAGCGCCTGGTTTCCGTCTGTATGCACCCACGCAATGATTAGAGCAAACGTTCCGTTTTTTTGGACGGCCCGGGAAATTAGGGAACAAAGCGCTTCTTGATCGCGATAGTCAACAAGAAGCGGATTGATGGATGCCATTTGTCCAGCGCGGTCGATGAGCTGCTTCATCCGTCCGTAGCGGCGGGCGATGACGGACACATCATATCCTTCCCGCACAAGCCAAAGCGACACATCAGCCAACATGCCTGTCCCGCCGATGACAAGGGCGTGCATGGCGCGTCTCCTTTCAAATTAATCCAGTGGTCCTTTCAAATAATGATCAAACCAACCGACGATTTGGCGAAGCCGTTCGAGGCGAAGTGCCGGGTTGCCGGTGCGCGACAAATCGTGATTGGCATCGGGGAAGCGGACAAGTTTCGTTTCCCGCCCGAGTTGTTTCAATGCGATAAACAACTGTTCCGCCTGCTCGATCGGGCAGCGATAGTCATGCTCGCTATGCAAAATTAAGAGCGGCGTGCGCACATGTTGGACGTATTTGAGCGGCGAATGATGCCAAAGCCGCTCGGCGTCTTCCCAGACGTCGCACCCAACTTCCCATTTCGTGAAAAAGTAGCCGATGTCGCTCACGCCGGCGAAGCTGAGCCAGTTGGAAATCGAGCGCTGGGTGACGGCGGCTCGGAAGCGGTCGGTGTGCCCGACGATCCAGTTCGTCATAAATCCGCCGTAGCTGCCGCCGGTAACGCCAAGACGTGTCTCGTCAATAAAGGCGAACTGCTTGATGGCGGCGTCGACGCCGGCCATAATGTCTTCATAATCCATGCCGCCGTAATCGCCGCGCACTGCATTGACAAACGGTTGGCCGTATCCATGGCTTCCGCGCGGATTCGTAAACAGCACAGCATAGCCGGAAGAAGCGAGCAGCTGAAATTCATGGAAAAACGTAAATCCGTACATTGTATGCGGGCCGCCATGAATTTCGACGATAAGCGGTGCTTTTTCTCCGCCGCCAAGCCCGGGCGGCTTCATGACCCAACCTTGAATGTCCGAACCGTCTGTTGATTGGTAGGTAAACGGTTCGGCATCAGCGAGCGCGACTTCGTTCTCGAGCGCTTCATTGACCGTGGTGAGCCGCGTTTTTGCGCCGCTTTCAAGTGAGATGGCATATAAATCCCCAATCACTGTCGGCTCGCTAATCGCGGCAACGGCCTGCTGTTCGTTCGGATGGATGGCGAGGCCGTATACATGGAAGTCCCCTTCGATGATCGGAACGACGGGTCCGTCAAGCGGGATGAAAAATACGTTGACGCGTCCGCGCTCCGAGGCGGTGACGTATACACCGGTTCCGTCATGTTTCCAAACCGGGCCTGGGCCTTTTGCATCGGCGTGTGTATCGCCGACCATCGCATCGCCGAGATGAACGTCCCAATCGGCGGTCAGCACCCGCTTCGTTTGACGTTCTAGTTCAAAGACGTAGAGACGGTGAATGGTCGCTCCGAGATAAGCGAGATCATGGCCGATGGCCGCGAGCTTCATTCCGTCCGGCGACCAGGCGAGCGAGGCGAATGTGCCGCATCCGTTCGTCAAGTTCGTTTCTGTTTTTTTCTCGAGATCGAGCAAAATGATGTCGCGCGTAAACATGGTGTCAGGATCATTGTTCCGATTGGCGACAAAGGCGAGCGTCTGCCCGTTTGGCGAAACGGCAAATGAGCCGATTTCTTCCTCGAGGTTTGTCAACGCTTCCGCTTTTCCTGACGTTGCATCGATGCGCACGAGCACCGCCTGTTTGCCGTCAAGAAAACCCGATGCGTCTGATTTGTAGTAGAGCCGCTCCACCACGCGCGGTTTCAGGTCAGCCGGCTTCGTTTCCTTTTTTTCCGGCTCTTCCCGGTCGTCGATCGTTTCGTTGTCGCCAAGCGTTGTCAAAGCGATGAGAAACGCCCCGTCCGGCGTCCAAACGTAATCGCGCACCCCGTTTTTGAAAAACGTCAGCTGGCGCGCTTCGCCGCCGTCAGCCGGCAACAGCCAAAGCTGTGTGCGCCCGGAGCGGTCGGACAAAAACGCGATCGTTTTGCTGTCCGGGGAAAAGCGCGGCCTCGTGTCGCGCCAGCGGCCGAACGTCCACTGGCGGACGGCGCCGCCTTCGGTCCATATGTATAGATGGGAACGGTATTGTTTTTCCTCATCGATCGATTTTTGCACGAACACGCCGCGCGTTCCGTCCGGCGCGTAGTGCGGATCGCGCACCGAGCGGAGGCGAAGCAGATCTTCTACAGTCATGCCGCGGTGTTTCAGCGGTTGTCCATTGTTCATGAGCGACCTCCTCTTTCCATAAAGTAAAGTTAGGATAGTATCTTATTTCGTGTTTCGAAAGAAAAATCCTGCCGGCAATAAAAAAACGAACGTCCCGTTGAAGGACGTTCGGTGTTTGTTACGCTGATAATTTTTCTTTTTCGTTTGTTTGCTGCGCCGCTTTTTTCACTTGCGGGTAGAAGATCACGCCGCTGGCCAGCAAGGCGACGCCGAGCAGGAACGTTTTCATGTCCGCTGTGCCAGCGATGACGACCCAGACGGAGTAGACGGTCGCCAAAGCAGCGATCACGCCGTCAGCCAGCCGTCCGTGCGCTGCCCCATACGTTTCCCCGGTGAGCACGAGTTTCAGCTGGAAGACAGAGGCGATCAAATACGGAACGAGATAGGCGAGCGTAGCGATGTAAATGACAAAGTCGAACGCTGCCGCCATCGAATGGGAAATGGTCGAGAAAATGAACAGCTGGGCCAATGCATTCGATAGCGTCAACGAGAAGCTTGGCACGTTTTTCTTGTTTTCTTTCAAAAAGGCCGGCAGAAACAGCCCTTGTTTCGCCGCCTGGTACGGCACTTCTGCGCTCAACAAAATCCAGCCGAGCGTCGAACCGAGCAAGCTGATGAGACCAAGACCAGCAAGCACGTAGCCGCCGCCCGGGCCGACGATGGCGACAATGGCATCAACGAGCGGCTTCTCCGATTGAATGAGCTTGTCTTGCGGCAAGACGCCCATTACCAAAAAGCTGATGCCAATATAAATGGCCAAAGCGATCAAAAGACCGGCGATCGTCGCCCGCTTCACATCCGCCTGTTTGCGCGCCCGCGAAGCGAACACCATCGCCGATTCAACACCGACAAACGCCCAAAGCGTCGCTAACGCGGCGTTGTTAATTTGTCCAAGCAGGCCGAGCGGCTGTCCGTCTCCGTCATAACGCGGGGCATCAAGCGGACCGACGATCGCTCTGTCAAAAGCGAATAAGGCAATGACAATAAACAGGAAAAAGCCGAGCACTTTCGCCGCTGTCGCCGCGAAATTCAACTTGCCGGCATCTTCTACGCCGCGCAAAATAATGGCGTGCATCACCCAAAGAAGCGCCGTGCAGACGAGAAAGGTAAGCAAATTCCCAAGCTTTAGCGTAAACGAGCCCATCGTGAGAACGGTTTTGTCGCTCGTTAATACAGGGAAAAATGTCGACAAGTAGCTCGCAAACGTCGTGATGATGGCGACATTGCCGGCAAAGTTGCCGACCCAATAGCCCCACGACGACATAAAACCGGATAAAATCGACAAGTTCGAACCTTTCGGAAACAGCTCCTTCGCGTAAATTTGCGGCCCGCCGCCCAAGTTCGGCTTGCGGATCGCCAAGTTGCCAAACACAAGCGCCGTCATTAACACGCCGACGCCGGTCAATAGCCAGGCGAACATGACGCCAATCGGGTTCGCCGCCTCTGCCAATGAGCGCGGCAGCATAAAAATGCCGGATCCGACCATATTGCCAACGACTAACGCCGTTAACACCCAAAATCCGAGTTGCCGGTTGTTATTCAAGATGGAAAACTCCTTTCTTCACCAAAGATAAACAATAAAAAAGCACCCTTATCGTTTCAACGGGTGCATGACACATCCGCATCCAACTGAATGCGATAGCGCTCCATCGCCTTAGAACGATGGCAGTCCTGCGTCTGTTCGGCCGCAGGCCCAGCTTGCGCCGCCGGAGCGCGCCGCAAACTTCGGCGATGAATCCTTTCATTCCGCTTCATCAGCGCTCCGGCCTCAGCGAAACTACTTTTACCCATCGCAACCTCTATCCCATTGAAGTGGAGAGGGGGATATCGTTGCCGACATTATCTTACCCGATTCGACAAAAAACGTCAATATATTTTTCTGAAATAAGGTTAAGCGTGTAGGTCTTCCGTCTGTTGCCGCGACCTCCGGGCGTGCGAAAAAAATTGGCGATCGTTATGTTTTTGGAGAAAATAACGTAGCATTTGGACGGCGACAGCATAGTTGCCTCACTTCTGAAACATGCAATAAAATGGAATTATATTCAGAAAGTTGGCAATGAGAAGGATTTTTGCGACAAACGGCGAATAAGCAATTGGTTGAAGCAAAAGAAGAAATTGCCGCCGTGTTTGGCGAAAAAATAAAGAAAGAAGGGATTGGCTTGAAATTTTCCGCATTTCATTATGAGCGGCCCGACATGGATCAGCTGCAGGCATCGTTTCAGGAGGCGCTCGATGCGTTCCGCCGCGCCGGGAGCGCTGCCGGGCAGCACGAGGCGATGAAACGGGTCAACGAACTGCGCCGCCGCTACAGCACGATGGCGAACCTTTGTCATATCCGCCATACGATCGATACAAACGATGAGTTCTATAAGAAAGAACAAGACTTTTTTGATGAAACGGAACCGGTCGTCAAAGGGCTCATCAACGATTATTACCGCGCCCTTGTCGAGTCGCCGTTTCGCGCTGAGCTCGAAAAAACGTGGGGCGCGCAGCTGTTTGCCTTAGCGGAAACGCAGCTGAAAACGTACGCTCCGGCAGTGATGGAAGACTTGCAAAAAGAAAACAAGCTGGCGAGCGAATATACGAAGCTCATCGCATCGGCAAAAATCATGTTTGAAGGCGAAGAGCGGACGCTTGCCCAGCTGCAGCCGTTCGTCGAATCGCCGGATCGCTCGATGCGCAAACGGGCGAGCGAAGCAAGGTTTTCGTTTTTCACCGATCATGAAAAAGAGCTTGATGAGCTGTACGATGAGCTCGTCCATGTCCGCACGGCGATCGCCGAGAAGCTGGGGTTCAAAAATTTTGTCGAGCTCGGTTATGCCCGTTTAGGCCGGACCGATTACAATGCCGAGATGGTTGCCAACTTCCGCCGGCAAGTGAAAACGCACATCGTCCCGCTCGCCGCCAAGCTGCGCGAGCGCCAGCGGCAGCGGATTCAGGTCGACCGGCTTACGTATTATGATGAGCCGTTCATGTTCCCAAGCGGCAACCCGGCGCCAAAAGGGGACGCCGCTTGGATCGTCGACAACGGCCGGCGCATGTATGAAGAGCTGTCGCCGGAAACCGGCGCGTTTTTCCGCTATATGGTCGAACACGAATTGATGGACCTCGTCGCCAAAAAAGGGAAGGCGGGCGGCGGCTATTGCACGTATATCGATGATTACAAGGCGCCGTTTATTTTCTCGAACTTTACCGGCACATCCGGCGACATTGACGTATTGACCCATGAAGCCGGACATGCGTTCCAAGTGTATGAAAGCCGTCATTACGACATTCCGGAATACAACTGGCCGACGCTTGAGGCGTGTGAAATCCATTCGATGAGCATGGAGTTTTTCACCTGGCCGTGGATGGAGCTGTTTTTCGCCGACGACGCCGACAAATACCGGTTCGCCCATTTGAGCGACGCGCTCTTGTTTTTGCCGTACGGCGTGGCGGTCGATGAATTTCAGCACGCGGTCTACGAGAACCCGGATATGACGCCGGCCGAGCGGAAGAAAACATGGCGTGACATTGAGAACGTGTATTTGCCGACAAGGGATTACGACGGCCACGATTACCTTGAACGGGGCGGCTTTTGGCAGCGGCAAGGGCATATTTACACCGACCCGTTTTATTACATTGACTACACGCTTGCGCAAGTGTGCGCGTTCCAGTTTTGGAAGCGGGCGCAAGACGACCGGGCTGCGGCGTGGCGCGACTATGTGGCGCTTTGCCGATTGGGCGGCAGCCGGCCGTTTACCGAGCTCGTCCAATGCGCCAACCTCCAGTCGCCGTTTGCCGACGGGGCGGTCGCTTCAGTCGCCGGCCATATCGAACGGTGGCTGGACAGTGTCGATGACAAAGCCTTGTAAAAAGAAGCAAAGAAGGCGGGCGGGAACAGCACCGCCCTGCTTTTCTTTATCATCTCGCGCCGAGAAGACCCCCACTTCCACGTGTTGGGCGGGGATGGCTTGGTTGACAGCCTGCTGTGGGGCGGGTGTTTCCAACAATCTCTCACCTCAAAGCTCAAGCGTAGGTGGGAGAGCGTTCAATTTGAAAACTTCTATCAAACTGGGGAAAAGGGGGAAAACGATGATCCGTAAAGCCACATGGGTCGACGCACTGGCCATCGCTTCGGTCCACGTCGAAAGTTGGAAGACGACGTATAGCGGCATCGTGCCGGACGCGTACTTGGAGACGTTGGCAGTGGAAGAAAAACAAGCGTTATGGGAGAAGGGGCTCAGCCAAGCGGACCATTCCGTGTTTGTCGCCGAGGAACACGGGCGCGTCGTTGGATTCATCTCCGGCGGACGAAACCGGGCGAGCGACGGCCCAGCGGCCCGATATGACGGGGAGCTGTACGCGGTGTATTTGCTCAAAGAGGCCCAAGGAAAAGGATGGGGACGGCGGCTTGTGCAAGCCTTGGCCCGCGACTTGGCGCAAAAAGGCATTCATTCGCTCGTCGTCTGGGTGCTTGCCGCCAATCCGTCGCGCGGTTTCTACGAACGGCTTGGCGGTGAAAAACTGGCCGAGGAAAGGGTGGAAATCGGCGGAACAGTGTTATCGGAGTGGTGCTACGGCTGGCAAGACATTCAAACGATGAACTAGGAAGGGGCTGCCGACAGTTCGGCAGCTCAAAAAATTTGTTTTGCGAGTGATTACTCACTTTAAAAACACGTTTGTCCTGTTTTATACTTTTTGTGAGTGATTACTCACTATTTTATTTCAAGAAGGAGGAAAGGTGCATGAGCATTTTGAGAAGTAAGTGGGTGGCCTTGTCGCCTGTCATGGTGGCCATTGTAGTATTGATTTTCTCTCTTGTTCTTGTTCCAACCGTGCATCCGAAGCCGCAAAAGCTTCCCGTTGCGTTTGTCAACGAGGACGAAGGGGTGCAATTGCCGAATCAGCCCCCGATCAACATGGGGAAGAACATTGAACAAGCCATCCAAAACATGGCGAAATCGAATGCAGCTGGAAAGGATCACCCCCCAATTGATTGGATGCAAGTTGACAGCGAGAACAAAGCGAAAAAAGGAATGGATAAGCAACACTATTATGGCGCTCTCATCATTCCAAAAGATTTCAGCAAGAAAGTAGCGTCCCTGCAGACGCCCCGTCCTTCTGCCCCAAAAGTGAAAATCGTCGTCAATCAAGGAATGAATGCCGCAGCGTCTGCCATCGTGCAGCAAATCTTGAATCAAGCGGCGGACCATATCAATGCCAACGTGCGCCAACAATTGTTGCAAGCGATGGCTAAAAAAGGGGGAATGGTGACGGTTGAACAGGCTGCTCTTCTCGCCTCGCCTGTTGAGAAAGAGACGGCCGTCATTCACGCGGTCGGCACACACAGCGCCAACGGCAATGCGCCTGTTTCGTTCGTTCAGCCGATTTGGGTGGCAAGCCTCGCTGCAGCGGCGCTGCTACATTTAGCGATGGATCGACGCGCGTTTGCCCATCGACGCGAGAAGCTAGCTGCACAGGTGATGAAAACGGTTGTTGGGCTGCTGCTGGCGCTGATCGCAGGATTTGGACTTATCGGGATGGCGGATGCGATCGGATTTCATATCCCTTCATTTATAGATATGGCGCTGTTTGTTTCCCTTGCCTTTTTTAGCTTTTTTGCCATTGAAAGCGCCGTGTTCGCTTGGATTGGGTTAAAAGGGATCCTGATTTTTATTCTTCTTTTGTTCTTCGGCGCTCCACTGCTTTCCATGGCGCCGGAATTGATGACATCATTTTACCGCGATTGGGTTTATTCATGGCTGCCGCAGCGCTTCATGGTCGAGGGGCTTCGGGAACTCTTTTTCTTTGATCCGACATTTCAATGGAACGAACCCGTTTCCGTCTTATGTTGGCTGGCGTTTGTCGGGGTTGTTCTCGTCATCGTTTCGGCATTCAAGAAACGTATGGTTCAGGAATCGGAGGAATCCGGCAAACTGGTGACGTCATGATGAGGTGTAAAGGGGGAATGAACAATGCGCACTCATCCACCTATTCAAGTCGAGCGTGTTTCCAAGCGGTTTGGAAAAAAAGTAGTCATCGACGATGTGTCGTTGGAAGTCCAGACGGGGGAAATATTCGGCCTGCTCGGCCCGTCGGGGGCGGGCAAGACGACGTTGGTGCGCATGATCGCCGGCATTGATCAAGCGAGTGAATTCGGCGCTGGGAAATGGTCGCCGGCTACATGGTCGGGTTCGGGCTGTTTACGACGATTCAAGCAAGCTTAATTTCATGGTTTGCTATTGATGTGCTCGACATGATGATGGAGGGTTCGTTCGGGTATGTGCTGCTCATTACGTTTTTGCTGGCGATGACGGCGCTGGCGCTCGGGATGCTGCTGTCGGCGTTTGCCAACAACGAGCTGCAAATGGTGCAGTTTATCCCGCTTGTCGTCGTGCCGCAAGTGTTTTTCTCCGGCTTGTTCAATCTTGACACGATGGAACAATGGCTGCGTTCGCTGAGCGTCGTCATGCCGCTCAACTACGGGGCGGATGCGCTGCGCGATATTATGGTGCGCGGAGAGGGGTGGAGCGCTATCGCTGTTGACGTATACGTGCTGCTTGGTTTCACGCTGCTGTTTATGGTACTAAATGTAGTAACGCTGAAAAAATATCGCAAGCTGTAAGGGGTAGAGCAATGAGCGAGCATTCATGGATTCAGGAATTGCTGCAAATCGGCGGCAAGGACGGGAAGTTCAGTGAAAAACAGCTGAAAATTTTGGAAGCGGCGGTGGAAATGTTTGCTGAAAAAGGCTATGCGGCGACTTCCACGAGTGAAATCGCCAAAAAGGCCGGGGTGGCGGAAGGGACGATCTTCCGCCACTATAAGACGAAAAAAGACTTATTGTTGGCGATCGTCACGCCGACATTGTTTCAGTCCGTCGCCCCGTTTTTGGCGAAAGAGTTTGTTCGCGAAGTGTTTGACAACGAATATGAGACGTACGAACAGTTTTTGCGCGCGGTGCTCGCTAACCGCTACGCGTTTGTGAAAACGTATTTGCCGGCGATTCGCGTGCTCTGGCAGGAGCTGGCCTTTCATTCCGAGATCAAACAGTGCTTTCAACGCGTGTTTGTCGAGCATGTGTATCCGAAATTCGCCCGCATTGCCCGCCACTTTCAAGAGAAAGGGGAGTTGGCCGAGCTGCCGGTCGATTCCGTCATCCGCCTGACGATCACATCGCTCGCCGGCTTTTTGGCCGCCCGCTTTCTCCTTTTGCCTGACCACCATTGGGACGATGAGGCGGAGATGGAGCGGACGATTCACGTATTGATGAACGGTCTGCGGCGCTAACCGGCCGGCTTCCGCGCAGGAGCCGGCCTAGTTGTTTTCTTTCGCATAACGGAGGATAGCTTCGGCAAACTGTTTGAAATCATCAAGATGGTGTTCAACGATGGCTTGCACGATGCCGAGGTTCAGTTGTTGGTAGTCGTGAACAGCGATGTTGCGGAATCCGATCATCGCCTTCATCTTTTTGCTTACGGAAGGGGAGATGACCCCATGTTCTTCGAGAAGAGCGAACGCATCGCGGCTATGCTGCGGCAATCCGAATTTTTGCTCGGCAACGATATGCATGGCCAAATCGATGCAGGCTTCGCACGCCCGCTGTAAATTCAGAACGATCGAATCTTGTTTTGTGTAATTTTGTAAATTTTTTGGATCGCCGTTATATTCTTCACGAATTCGTTTCAGGCAGCGTTCGATCACGCTGATCTTGTTTAAAATGACATCACTTTTCATATATGCTCCCGCTTTCCGTAATTTGTTTTAACACCGGCGCTCTTTCTTCGTTTAGTTTCACATACATTTTCAATGTTTTCATTTCGAACTCAGCCCGTTTCCGCTCGTCGCGGCAATCAATGGCTTTTCCCGTCGAGACGACTTGCGCTTGAAACACGGTGCTGGCTTGGCGCAAATCGACAAGATCGACATCTCGCCCTAACTTGTCAGCCAAATGCCCCGCGAGCCGAAACAGCTCATACGGATCATGCGGTTCGCCGTCGCTGACAAAGGCGATATCGACATCACTGTCCGGGCGCATCGCCCCACGGGCGGCTGAACCGAACAGATAAATGACGAACGGGTCAAGAACCGGACGGAGGGTCTGAATGATGACCGTCTCCATTTGGTTTGGCAATCACGGCACCCCCTTATGTTTTCCTCCATTATAGCAAAATGTTCTTGTTTTTGGCGAAAAGCGGGAAAAAGAAACTAAAAGGACTTGGCACGGTGGTGCGCAACAATCCGAACTTTGATTTTTTCAATTATGCCGGGCTGTACCGACCGGTGAAAATTTATACGACACCGCATGTTTACGTGCAAATGGGAATTGCTTCAAACGTTTGAACAACATAAGCAAGTGATCAAAGAGCTGATCGCCCGCGACAAGAATCACCCATCGGTCGTGATGTGGTCGATCGCCAACGAGCCGGCTTCAGAGGAAGAAGGGGCTTACGAATATTTCCAACCGCTTGTTGAACTGGCGAAACAGCTTGACCCGCAAAAGCGGCCGGTGACAATTGTCGTCCACCTTGGGGCCGCCCCAGAAACGGATCGCAAATGGTAAAATAAAAAGTGAAGATGACAGACGAAACGCCAGCGCATCCAGCAGGAAACGTTCCGGCGATGGCGAAAATGATGATAGAGAAAAAACCGGTGCTGTTCGGGGGGGCGACGATTGAAAATGCGTTTGACAAAGTGGCGGTCGTGGATGTGCTGACGCCAAAGGAAATCATTGAGAAGGAGCCGGAGCTGCAGAAAAAAGCGAAGCAGCTGCTGCCGCGTCTGTTTTTTGACCAAATTGACGTGCTTGTCATGAATATGGAAGTCGTTGCCGGTCCATATGAATGGGTGTTTGATAAACATGGACAATTATTTTAACAAGCAAAGGGAGAGGACAACATGGATCGCTTATTTGACTTGACAGGAAAAGTAGCTGTAGCCATCGGGAGAAATAGTGTATTAGGGTCAGCGATGGCCAAAGGATTGGCTGCATACGGAGCGAAGGTCGCCATTGTGGGGCGCAATTTGGACAAGGCGGAACAAGTCGCCGCAGACATCCGCCATCACGGCGGGACGGCTCAAGCGTTTCAAGCCGATGTCAGCGACCGCGCTTCGCTTTTGCAAGTGGCTGAGCGCATTGAGCAATGGGCAGAAGGCTGGGACATTTTGCTCAATACGCCATTATTCCTGGATTTTTCCCGGCTGAGCAAAACCGGAAAATATTGGATGATGAACGGGTTGAAGCGATTATGCGCCATACGCCGATGAAACGGTTCGGCGAGCCGGAAGAACTGCAAGGAGCGGCGGTATGGCTGGCATCCGACCGTGCTTCAAGCTTCGTCACCGGCGCGCTCATCCGCGTTGACGGCGGGTTTGGCGCCATGACGATTTAATGTAAAGTAGGCAGGGAGGTGAAGCCGATGCTTGAGCAAAAATATGAAAAGCTGCAGTCCATTCTTCGGGATATGGGATCAGTGGTGGTCGCGTTTTCCGGCGGGGTCGACAGCACGTTTTTGCTGAAAGCGGCGGTGGACACGCTCGGAGCAGATCATGTGCTGGCCGTCACCGCTGATTCAGAGACGTATCCGTCCAGCGAACTCGAGGAAGCAAAGCGGCTGGCGAAATGGATCGGGGCTCCGCATGAAATTATTGAAACGTCGGAACTGGCGATCCCGGGTTATGCGGAAAACTCGAAAAACCGCTGTTATTTTTGCAAAAGCAGTTTGTTTGACCATTTGATCCCCCTTATGGAGGCAAAAGGGTTTCAAAATGTCGTTTACGGTGTCATTGCCGATGACGCCAACGAATATCGGCCGGGAATGAAGGCGGCGAAAGAAAGAGGGGTGCGCGGCCCCCTTCAAGAGGCGAACTTATACAAAAAAGAAATTCGTGAACTCTCCCGCCGGCTCGGCTTGCCGACATGGGACAAACCGTCTTTTGCCTGTCTGTCGTCGCGCATTGCCTATGGCGAATCGATTACAGTGGAAAAATTGACGAGGGTGGAAAAAGCAGAACAATTTCTCAGACAGACGTTTCAGATTCGCCAAGTGCGGGTCCGCACTCACCAAGAGGTTGCAAGAATTGAAGTGGAGCCAAACGATATGGCGGTCATTTTGGCGCATCGCGACCGCATTGCGAAACAGCTGCAAACGTACGGCTATCAATATGTGACGCTCGATTTAGTCGGCTATCAGAGCGGAAGTATGAACAAAATGTTGCCGTAAGCGATCGATCAGCGAACGGGCCAGCATGTCGAAAGCAGGTTCTTAAGCGTAAAGATTTCTGACGTGTTTCTGTTCCGGAATTACTTTTTTCGAATCAATGGACTAGCGTTCGAAATGGTTGGTTGAATGCGAAAAAGGAGAGGCATCATGGCAAAAGAATATGTGATCGGGTTGGATCTTGGAACGACAAGTGTGAAAGCATGTGTGTTTCATAGGAGCGGCCAATTGATGGCCGAGGCTGAAAAAATGAATACGTTCCATTACCCGAAACAAGGGTGGGTGGAACAAGATGCGGCGGAAATTGAGCGTTCCGCGGTCTTGGCCGTGCGCGAAGCAATCGAACAAATAAAGAGGTTTATGAACGCTACGAGCGCCTTGTCCGCCATATGGCGAGCTACTTTCAAAAGGAATAGGTGATGTGATGCTCGAAGACATTTTGCGACAAGTACAAACAGGGGAACTGAGTGTCGAAGAGGCGAAGGAGCGGTTGAAGCCGTTTGACCGCTTAGGATTTGCCAACGTCGACCTTCATCGCCCGAAACGGCAAGGGTTTCCGGAAGTGGTGTTCGGGGAAGGAAAAACGGCAGACCAAATCATCGCCATTGTCCGAACACTAAAAGAACATGACGACCGCGTGCTCGTCACCCGCGTGACACAAGACAAAGCAGCGGCTGTGCGTGCGCTGTTTCCCGAGCTGGTGTATCATGATGTCGCGCGTCTGTTATATTGGAAAAAGGAACAGGCGAAAACGAAGGAAACGGATGCGTATATCGCTGTGATTTGTGCCGGCACGTCAGATCTCGGCGTCGCCGAGGAAGCGGCGATCACCGCCGAGATGTTCGACTGTGAAGTGCGGCGGTTTTACGATGTCGGCGTGGCGGGCATTCACCGGCTGTTTCACCATATCGAAGCCATTCGTGCGGCGACCGTTTCGATCGTCGTGGCCGGAATGGAAGGGGCGTTGCCAAGCGTCGTCAGCGGCCTTGTCTCCCACCCGGTGATCGCCGTGCCGACAAGCGTCGGCTATGGCGCCCACTTCCAAGGGTTATCGGCATTATTGACGATGTTGAATTCATGCGCGCCGGGCATTAGTGTCGTCAATATTGATAACGGATTTGGCGGCGGATATAGCGCTGCCTTAATTCACCGGCTCGCCTGCCAAAAGGGGTGAAACGAATGACGATAATCTATTTCGATTGTTTCTCGGGAATCAGCGGAGATATGGTGATCGGCGCGCTCATCGATGCCGGCGCCGACCCGAAGCTGCTCGAAGCAGAATTAAAGAAACTCCCGTTGGAAGAGGAATACACGTTAACATGGCGGAAGATCGTCAAAAACGGCATTACGTGCACAAAGTTTGATGTTGTCCTCAAGCATGATGACCATCATCGACATCACTCCGGCCATGATCATCGTGACCACCATCACGAGCACGCTCATGATGACGGACACCATCATCATCACGGGCACGGTCATGATGACAATCATCACCATCATCACGAACATGATCACGGCGATGGCCGTCATCTCGCACACACTCATGGCGGCAGCGATCATCATCATGGGCACGGCCACCATCACCGGTCATACAAAGAAATTGCGGGGATGATTGAAGCGTCTGAGTTAGCTGCGGAAGTCAAAGAAACGGCGTTGGCGATTTTCCGCCGCATCGGCGAGGCAGAAGGACGGATTCATCACGTTCCATTGGATGATGTTCATTTTCATGAAGTCGGAGCCGTCGATTCGATCATTGATATTGTCGGAACGGCGATTCTCATCCATCAGTTAGGGGCGGTGTCGATTCAGTCGTCTCCGATTCCCGTCGGGTCGGGTACGGTTCATATCGCACATGGCGAATACCCGGTGCCGGCTCCGGCGACGCTCGAACTGTTAAAAGGCGTCCCGATTGAACAGTCGGCGGTGAAAGGCGAGTTGACGACACCGACAGGGGCAGCGATTGTTTCCGTGCTGGCGGAGCGCTTTGGCCCGCTCCCGTCGATGAAAGTAACTGCCATCGGATATGGAGCTGGGACAAAAACGTTCCCGAACCGCCCGAATGTGCTGCGCGTAGTGATCGGTGAACAACGGTAGAGGTGTACGGAAGGGAGGACGAACGATGGGCGGCCATCCTCCTCATCATGAACATATTGACGAACAAATGGTCAAAATGGAAGTGAATCTTGATGACACGCCGGGGGAGTGGCTCGGCTACGTGATGGAGTTGTTGTTTGAGGCGGGGGCAAACGATGTGTTTTACACGCCGATTTATATGAAAAAGAATCGCCCCGGCGTTTTGCTGCAACTGTTATGTTCGCACGGGAAGCTTGAGGACATGAAAGAGATTTTGTTTCGTGAAACGACGACGCTGGGGGTGCGTTATTACCCGCTGACGGTGCATCGGCTCGAGCGGCGGTTTCGTGAGGTGGAAACGGAGTGGGGGACGGTGGCGGTAAAGGAAGGCATTTACCGCGGCCAAGTCGTCCAAAGAGCCCCGGAGTTTGAACAATGCAAAACGATCGCCCAGAGAAATGGCGTTCCGTTGAAAAACGTGTATGAACAAGTTTGGAAACAGCTGAATGAGAAACCGGAGAAAACCTAGGAGGACGATGATGAGCGGTTTGGCGCTTACTTTGTTATTTGGCCTTCTTTTCTCGGTTTGCCGTTTTTGTTCGCCCGCCCGAAACAAACGTTGTATCGCGCGCTTGTGCAGGTTGTTTCTGCCATCAGTCTCGTTTATGGCGTTTATTATCTCTATGAAGTCGGCCGGGAAGGCGGATTGTTTTAACCAAAAAAGGCTGCGCAACATCGGAGCGCAGCCTTTTTTTGATTCAAAAAACCGCCCCACCCCGAACACGGGGTGAGGCGGCATTCGTCAGACGGTTATGATGCGATTTCCGCCACAATGGCATCGCCTTTGACATCGATGCGGATCGCACGCACCGATTGATCGGCGTCAAGCAGGCAGTCGGCGATGTTGTCTTCAACATGTTCCTGGATGGCGCGGCGGAGCGGGCGGGCGCCGAAGGCCGGATGGTAGCCGAGCTCAGCCAGCTTTTCTTTCGCCGCTTCGGTCACGTCGAGTTCGATGCCTTGTTCGCGCATTGCCGTTTTGACCTCGGCAAGCATCAAGTCGACGATTTGAAGCAAGTGCGCTTTTTCAAGCGGCTTGAACTCGATGATGGCGTCGAAGCGGTTCAAAAATTCCGGCTTGAAGTAAGCGTTCAAGGAGTCGAGCACGCTTGATGCGCCACCGCTTTGTTTTTCAAAGCCGACGGTGATTTTTTTGTCGGTCACACCGGCGTTGCTTGTCGCGATGATGACGGTGTCTTTGAAGCTGACGGTGCGGCCTTGGCTGTCGGTTAAGCGGCCGTCTTCCAAAATTTGCAGGAAGATGTGCTGTACATCCGGGTGCGCTTTTTCAATCTCGTCGAGCAAGATGATGCTGTACGGATTGCGGCGCACTTTTTCCGTCAGCTGGCCGGCTTCTTCAAAGCCGACATAGCCCGGCGGCGAACCGATCAGCTTCGAGACCGAATGTTTCTCCATGTATTCGCTCATATCGAGGCGAATCATGGCGTCTTTTGTGCCAAACAGCTCTTCAGCGAGCGTTTTGGCGAGCTCCGTTTTCCCGACGCCGGTCGGGCCGACGAACAAGAACGAACCGATCGGGCGGTGTTTCGCTTTCAAGCCGGCGCGGCTGCGGCGGATCGCTTTGGCGACTTTTTTCACCGCTTCCGCTTGGCCGATCACTTTTTTCGCCAAGTTTTCTTCGAGATGTTTCATTTTTTCTTTTTCATCGGCTTGCAGTTTGCCGACTGGGATGCCGGTTTTCTCGGCAATGATTTGCTCGATGTCCGCCACATCGACTGTTGGGCGTTCTTGGGTGACGCCTTGCTCGAGTTGTTTCTCAAGCTTCAGCTCTTCAGCGCGCAGTTTCGCCGCCAATTCGTAGTTTTCTTCTTTCGCCGCTTGTTCTTTTTCTTTCGCGATTTGGATCAATCGCTCTTGCAGTTGCTTTTCATCGGTCGGGCCGAGGCGCAAGTTCGCTTTCGAGCCGGCCTCGTCAAGCAAGTCGATCGCCTTGTCCGGGAGGAAGCGGTCTTGAATGTAGCGGTGCGACAATTTCACGCACGCTTCGATCGCCTCGTCCGTATAGCGGACATGATGGAATTGTTCATATTTTGGCTGAATGCCTTTTAAGATGGCGATCGCTTCCTCAACGGTCGGCTCGTGGACGATGACCGGTTGGAAGCGGCGCTCAAGAGCCGCGTCTTTTTCAATTTGCCGGTATTCTTTGAGTGTCGTCGCCCCAACGACTTGCAGCTCGCCGCGGGCAAGCGCCGGTTTTAAAATGTTGCCCGCGTCCATCGAGCCTTCAGCGGCTCCAGCACCGACGAGCAGATGGATTTCGTCAATGAACAAGATGATGTTTTTCCGCTCTTGCAGTTCGGCGATGAGCCGTTTCATCCGCTCTTCAAACTGGCCGCGGATGCCGGTGTTGGCGACAAGCGAAGCGACGTCAAGCAAGTACACTTCTTTGTTCAACAGTTTTTCTGGCACTTGCCCTTCGGCAATTTTCAGCGCCAGCCCTTCAACGATGGCCGTTTTCCCGACGCCCGGCTCCCCGATCAACACCGGGTTGTTTTTGTTGCGGCGGTTTAAAATTTCCATGACGCGCGCAATTTCTTTGTCGCGGCCGATGACCGGATCGATCAAGCCCGCTTTGGCCATTTGCGTCAAGTTGCGGCCGAATTGATCCAAAAATCCACCGCCATGGCGCTGCGGGCGTTTGGCCGCCGTTTCCGGCGCGGCCGCTTGCGCGTTGGCCGCCGCCAAATGGCCAGCGAACCAGTCGTCAAACGAAAACGGCGAAAAGCCGAAGTTCATCGGAATGGACAGTTGTTGTTTTTGCTTTTCATAGCATTCATGGCACAGGTGAAGTTGTTGTTTTTCCTCGTTCCATTGCAAGTTGACAAACACTGTTGCTTCACGTTGTTGGCATGCTTGGCAACGCATAAGGCATACCTCCTTTTCCGCACCTTGACTTTGACTTTCTTTGACCTTCTGACTTTATTATAATTTGACCTTTTTTGACTTTCAAGTGTTTTTTACAAAAAAATTGTTATAACGATGAAATCTTTTTGGAAAAATGGTGAATACTAATGTAGGTGCAGGAAAACTATGATAAAGTGAAAAACAGAAAAAAGGCCGAAAACGCCTGCGGCTGGCGTTTGCAGCGGAGCGGTCGGAAACGATCTGTTATAAAGATTAGGAAAAAAGGAGACAGATAAAGAGATGAGGAGACGTTTGTTTTTAGCGATGATCGCCATGCTCGCTGGCATCGTCATCGCCGCTTGCTCGAACAACAACGAACAAGCGGAAACGCCGGCGATGCTTGAAGTGAAAATGGATGTGCCCGATCATATCGATGTGGACAAGCCGACGAAGCTCGCCTGTGTCGTGACCTACGGCGGCGAAAACGTCGATGATGCAAGCGAAGTGAAATTTGAAGTATGGAAGCATGGCGATGGCGACCGGCAAATGCTTGAAGCGAAGCATGATGGAAATGGACGCTATTCGGTGACGAAAACGTTCAAAGAAGCGGGAACGTATTCGGTTGTCGCCCATGTAACGGCGCGCGATATGCACAACATGCCGAAACAAGATGTCGTCGTCGGGAATCCGGAACAGGCCGCAGCTGAGGGCGTGATCTCGGATGGTCAAGCGAACAAGGAGGAAGGCCATCATCATGACGGCGGTGTCTCCATGTCGTTATCCTCTCATTCGTTCGAAGCGGGAAAACCGGTGACGTTAGGGGTGCGCATCACGAGAGACGGAAAGCCGATGACGGACGCCACCGTTCGTTTTGAAATTTGGCAGGCGGACAACAAGCATGAATTTATCGATGCGACGGAAAAAGGAAATGGCGAATATGAGGCAGCGGCCGCGTTCGCGAACAAAGGGACGTACTCGGTCAAAGTGCATGTCGAAGCGAGCGGGCTGCATGAACATCAAGTGGAACAAGTAACTGTCAATTAAGTGAAGGATGCCAAAGAAAGGCATCCTTTTTTCTTCCGTTTCGTCTTTCTTGTCCACGTTAGACATATATATGGAAATAAACAGCGGACAAGGGAGAAGGGGATGGCGCAATGAACGGAAAAGAATGGGGAGAGGCGTGGCAAATCGCCGCTGTCTATATTGGCACAGTCGTTGGCGCGGGATTTGCGACCGGAAGGGAAATTGTTGAATTTTTTACCCGCTACGGGGCAGTGGGGACAGTCGGCGTGGCCGTGAGCGGCTTTTTGTTTACATGGGGCGGAGCGCGCCTTATGGTGATGGCGCGCCGCATCGGAGCGGTGTCATACGATGAGTTGAATCGGTATTTATTCGGGAAAATGTTAAGCCCGTTCGTGACGCTTGTCATGACGGCGATGATCGCTGGGGTGACGGCGGTGATGATCGCCGGAGCGGGGGCGGTGTTTGAAGAACAGCTTGGTTGGACACGGCAGGCAGGGGTTGTGCTGACACTCGTCTTGGCGCTTATCATTATGTTGTTTGATCGCAAAGGGCTATTTGGCATCAACGTGTTTGTGGCGCCGATGATGGTGTTGTTTAGCGCGATCGCCTTCGTTAAGACGATGATGGCCGGGGAGCTGTGCCGGCCGGACATGGCAGCGGCGGACTATTCACTGAAGGCGGTGCTGTCGCCATTTTCGTATGCAGCGTTTAATTTGGCCATGGCCCAAGCTGTACTCGTTCCCCTTGCTTGTGAGGCAACAAACGAACGGGTGGTGAAGAGGGGGGCGTTGTTGGGCGGAACCGTGCTGACGATTTTGTTGCTGCTGAACCATACGGTGCTGTTGTCGTTTCCGCACAAGAACGGGTATGATATTCCGATGGCAGAGGTCGTCCATACGTTTTTTGCCGTTTTGTACTGGTTTTATGTCCTTGTCATTTACGGGGAAATTTTTACGTCAATTATCGGCGGGCTATTCGGACTCGAGCGCCAAGTGCGGGTTTGGGTGCCGCTTCGCGGAAAATGGCTCACTATGTTGCTTGTCGCGCTGTTTGCGACCGTAAGCTCGTTTCGTTACGGAGAACTGCTGTCGTTTATTTATCCGCTGTTTGGCTACATCAGTCTTGGATTGCTATGGCTTCTTTGGCGACGACAGTTGCCGCGGCAATAACTGAGCCCTTTCATCTCCCGCGCTCCTCTGTTTAGGGGCGGGAGGTGAAAGGGCTTGATGTTTTCGTCCTGCTTTTTTGACGGCAGGAGGTTGGCTGTGGATGGGAACATCCCGCACGAAGCGCTGTCATGAGCGAAAGCGGGCGATCATCGTTTCCAAATCGCGCGCCGCCGCAGCCAACGCATCCGCTTCACCGGCCAGCTCGTGAAGGGCGAGGGTTTGCCGCTCAAGCCCTGCTGCCGTTTCTTGCACCATGTCGGAAAAATCGGAAGCGACGGTGCGTACGCCGCCCATCAATTTGCCTAGCTCCTCACCGTCGGCGGTGATGGTGTTGACGTACTCTTCGTTTTGTTGAAGCAGATCGTTTAGCTGGGCGAACATGTCACCGAACGAGGAAAACGTCTCCCCTGTTTGCCAAAGGGAGTCTTTTGTTTTTTCAACGTGGCGGCCGCTTCCTTGAACCGACCGTACAGCTGCTTCGAGCGCGTTTGTCATGGCGTCGAGCGAGGCGAAAATTTTGGCGGCGAAGGTGTTCGTGTCTTCGGCGAGCGTCCGCACTTCTTGGGCGACGATCGAAAAGCCGCGGCCCGCCTCACCGGCGCGCGCCGCCTCAATCGAAGCGTTTAAGGCAAGCAAGTTCGTCTGCTTGGCGATCGTGCGAATGGCGGCAATCATTTCATGAACGCGCGCCGCCTCTTTTGCTGCTTTGTCAATGAGGGCGGTCGTCTCGCTGATGTCTTGCTGCATGGCGTCCATGTTCGCTTTCGTTTCATTCATCAGGCGAATGCCCTCGGCCGCTGACGACCACGCCTCGCCTGCTTGCCTCACGACGCGTTCGACCGCGGCGCGCATAAGCTGCACGCGTTCTACCATTTTTTGAATGACCTCATCCGCTTGTTCAACCGCCGCTGTTTGTTGTTTTGTCCCTTCGCGGAACGTTTCGACCGCGGTGGCGATTTCGTCAAACGACTCGGACAACCGCCGCACTTCTGTCTGCTGCTCTTGGCTGACATCGTGCACCGTTTTCGCTGCTTTCGCCAATCCGTCTATGATCGTGCGGATGCCGAGAATCATTTTATTGATTTCGTAGGCGATTTGATGGAATTCATCCCGTTTTTTGGCCGTCTTGACTTCCGTCTGCAGCTGGCCGGACGAGACAGTGCGGGCGACGCTGTACCAATGGCGCAGCTGTCCGGCAAGCGTTTGATGCCAGATGGCGCCAAGCCCAAGTCCGGCCGCCGCGGCAAGCAGCGCGGCAAAAACGGGCGATGCTCCCATAAGGGCGGCTGCTAGACTAACAGCTGCCGGCGCGATGGCGACGCTTGCTAACACCCATTGCAAATACGGGCGATGCATCAGCCGCCCCATCCGCAAATTGAACCGCCTTCCGCCTGGCTCCGTCCAAAACGGGCAGCTGGCGTCAATCAGCACCTCGCCCGTATCGCGTTCGTACACTTGCAAGAGCGGTTCATTCGTGCGGGCGGCAGCCAGCCCGACTGGGTCGGCAAACACCCTTCCCTCGCGGAGGCGGTTCGTATGGACAACTCCGTATCCGCTTTCATCGACAAGAACAAAATATTCATCATGGCCAAGCTGTTCATCCAACAAGGCGCGGATGCGGTCGAGCTGCTCTTCAAGCGGACGCGTTCGGTCGATCATCTTTCGCAGCGCTTCCGCCGTTTCTGTCACTTTTTTCAACGCTCGTTTCGACCGACGCTGTTTCGTCAGCTCACTCATTTACGATTCTCCTTTTTATTTTTTGTCTATTCACAATAATATATACAATATTCTGTCGAATCAATAGGGAATGCGAGGGATGCATAAAAATGCCCTTCTATTGGAAGACTATGCCGTAAACGGAAAGGCGAGGGGATGGCCGTGGGCTTTTTATCATTTTTTAAAAAGAAAAAGCGTTCTCCGCAGCCAACGATGCCGCAATTATGGGAAAAGCTCCGGCGGTCCAGCGATTTTGTCGAAGTGTCGTTTGCGGTTGGGGACAAGGAGCTGTCGATTTACTATTTTGATTCGCTCGTCGACCCGAAAGTGCTGCAGGAACATATCCTTTGTCATCTGCAAAATGATCTTTCCCGCCATCCGAATGTGCAGTTGGAAGATTTGCAGCAAATCGTGCCGATTCAGCGCATTGAGGTGAGTGAAGACACGGCACTGATTGAAGAGAAGGTGCTGAAAGGGTTTGTCGCGGTCACCTTCCGCGAGCAGCCAAACAAAGCGGCGCTCATGGGCGCCGCGGCTGAAAATTTGGGGCTTCGGGAAAACAATGATTCGGAAAACGAATTCAGCGTCGTCGGACCGAAAGTCGGATTTGTGGAAAACGTCGGGGTCAACTTGCATCTCATCCGCCGGCAAGTGGTGACGCCGAATCTTGTGTTTCGGGAAATGTCGATCGGTTCGATGTCGAAAACGAAAGTGGTCATCGCCTACATCGACGGTGTCGCTAATCCGGAAGTCATTCAAACGGTGACGCAGCGGCTTGAGTCCATTCATTTTGACGTCGTGTTTGACAACGCTATTTTGGATCAGCTTCTTGCGGACAATTCACGGACGCCGTTTCCTCTGTTTATCTCGACCGAGCGGATCGACCGGGCCATCTATGCGCTTGTGTCGGGTCAGGTGGCCATTTTTTGCGACGGCTCCCCGTATGCCGTGATTGGCCCCGCCGCTCTTTTCGATTTTTTTACGTCGCCGGAAGACTATTATTTGCCATGGGTGCTCGCCACGTTTTTCCGGCTCATCCGGTTTTTCGGCGTTGCGTTCTCGGTGTTAGCGTCGCCGATTTATGTCGCGGTGTTGACGTATCATTATGAAATGATCCCGGAAGACTTGCTTGGCCCGATCATTTATTCGCGTTCGAACGTCCCGTTTCCGCCGGTGCTCGAAGTGCTGTTTTTAGAGATTACGATTGAATTGCTGCGCGAGGCCGGGGCGCGGCTGCCGACGAAAGTCGCACAAACGCTCGGGATTGTCGGCGGGATTGTCATCGGGCAAGCAACCGTTGATGCCGGGCTGACGAGTACGATTTTGTTGATTGTCGTCGCGTTGGCGGCGCTCGCTTCGTTTACAACGCCGATTTTCAAAATGTCCAACACGATCCGGTTTATCCGGTTCCCATTTATTTTGTTTGCCGCTTTCTGGGGCGGGATCGGCATCATCTTTGCTGTCTGTGGACTGCTCATTCATTTAGGGCGGCTGCAGTCGTTTGGTTATCCGTATTTGCTGCCGTTTTATCCATTTCGTGTTCGCAGCTTCCGCGATACATTCATTCGTTCGCCATACAGTGAAACGGCGGAGCGGCCGATGTTTCTTCGTCCGCGGTCGCGGTTTCGTTACGATCCGAATGCGGCGAAGCAAAAACGCGATATTGATGAGTAAGGGGGATCATGATGAGGCGTGGGCTCGCATGGGTCGGTGCGCTGCTGTTGCTTGGCGGCTGCGTCAGTTCGTGGCCGATTGACGAAATTCAAATTATTCAACAGATGGGGTATGATTTCGAGAACGGCCGCTACACGGGCACTGCGGTGTACCCGACGTTCAAGCAAGGGCCGATGACAAAGCCGAATATGCTGACGACGATGTCGCCGACGATCTACGACTTGATTCCGGGCCTGTCATCGAAATCAGCGCTGCCGGTTGAGGAAGGGCAGCTGCGCTTGATTTTGTTCGGCAAGGAGTTTGCCAAGCGGGGGGTGACGCAAATTACGCACAGCCTCGCGCGCAACAACAAAGTCGGCAGTCATTTGTTCCTCGGCGTGGCGGAAGGAAGCGCGAAGGAGCTGTTAGAGATTACGGCTAAGACGACGTTGAGCGATACGTTGTATTTGCCGAACCTCGTTAAGCAAAACGAACAGTCAATGAACTTGCCGAAAACGAATTTGCACTTGTTTTTGTATCGCTATTTTTCCCCAGGCAGCGATCCGTTTTTGCCGTATTTTGAGAAAAAAGGAGATTTCGCCAAGCTTGAAGGGGTCGCGTTGTTTCGCGACGACCGATACGTGGGGCATGTGAGTTTGCGTGATTCGTTTTTAATGAAAATTTTGCTTGGAGAAACGAAAAACGGCGTCTACCAGCTGAAGGTTGGGAATCGCGGGAAACAGGGCGAGGATCGGGTGATGCTGCAAAACTTATGGGCGAAGCCGAAATATGAATGGAAGCGTGATGGAGGCCGCCATGTGCTTGATGTGTTCGTCCATATCCATGCGTCGGTGCGGGATTACCCGTCATGGCTCGATCAGCCGGGTCAAGATTTGTTTGCTGATGTGAAGAAAAAAATGCAAAATGAATTGGAGCATAATATGCGTCGGTTATTCCGTTATTTTCAGAAAAAACGGATTGACCCGCTCGGCATCGGCGATTTTGTTCGCAGTGTGACAAGACATTGGGATTCCGACGCGTTTTACCGTGAATACCCGGATCTAGACATCCGCCCGCACGTCACGGTGGATATCGTCCATACCGGCATTGGCGAATAAGACGGGGAACATGAGGAGGGATTAGGATGAAGCAGGCCATTCAGGAACGGTTTCTCATCTCCCCGTTTCTTGTGTTTTTTGTCATTCATGCTACGCAAGTTGGGGTCGGGGCACTCAATTTTCAGCGTCCACTGATGAAAGAGGCGGGGCAGGATGCCTGGATGGCAGTCTTAATGGCCGGGCTGTCGGCGCACGTGTTGATTTGGCTCATGTATCGGCTGCTGTCGCATTTGCCATCAGGCGGAGACCTCGTGTCGCTTCATGAACAGTACTTCGGGCGGTGGATCGGCGGGGTGCTGAGCCTTGGACTTCTTTTTTACTACGCGTTGGCGGCGTTTATGGTGCTTCAATCATACATTGAAATCATTAAAGTATGGGTGTTCCCGTTGATGGGGGCGTGGCAGTTCAGCCTTATGTTTTTGCTGATGACGTATTACGCCGTCTCCGGCGGGTTTCGCGTCGTTGTCGGCTTATGCGTTTGGGGGGTGGTGATTCCGCTGTTGACGATTTTTCCGATGGTTTTCTTTCCGCTTGAGCATGCTCAATACCGGAACTTATTGCCGGTGTTCGACCATTCGTTTGGGCAATTGGCAAAAGCATCGAAAGAGATGGTGCTGCAATATTTAGGGTTTGAAATGCTGCTGATGTATTACCCGTTTTTAAAACAGGCTCCGTCCTCGCAAAAGTGGGCGCATGCGGCCAACGCGCTGACGACGTTCATTTATTTGACCGTCATGTTTATCTCCATCATTTTTTACAACAAAGAGCAGATCGAGCATGTGACATGGCCGACGTTGACGCTGGCCAAAATTCCGGAAGTGCCGTTTATCGAGCGGATGGAATATATCGTCATTTCGATTTATGTGCTTGTCGTGTTTCCGATCATCGCTGTCTCCGTTTGGGCAGCGACGCGCGTGATCAAACAGCTGTTTGCCGTTCAGCAGCGCCGTTCGCTTCCAGTGTTGCTCGCTTGCTTGTTTGTCGGGACGCTGTTTTTCCAAGAGAAGACAGACATTGAGCAGTTGACGCAATGGACAGCGAAGGCAGGGTTTTATCTTGTCGCGGTGTATGTTCCGCTTTTGTATCTATACGTATGGACGGCGGAAAAAGTGAAAAAGGCGCTACAACAAAAGCCATAAGTATGGTATAGTAAATAAAGAAAACAGAAGAATCACAATTCCGTACGCTTGTACGGGAGAGGTTTCTAGCAAAACCCTCTATAAAAAACTAGGGACGGCTGTATCCTAGGGGTATGGCCTTTTTTGTTTCGGAAACCTCTTCTTCTGCCGATTCAGAAGGAGGTTGATTGTGATGAAGATGAAGGAAGAAAAGGCGGTCGTCGTCTTTAGCGGCGGCCAAGACAGCACAACGTGTTTATTTTGGGCAAAAAAGCAGTTTGCGGAAGTAGAGGCGGTGACGTTTGATTATGGCCAGCGTCATCGGCGGGAAATCGACGTCGCCGCATCGATCGCCGACGAGCTCGGTGTCCGCCATACGGTGCTTGATATGTCGCTTCTTGGACAATTGGCGCCGAACGCCTTAACGCGCGGCGAGATCGCCATTGAACAAAAGGAAGGCGAGTTGCCGACAACGTTTGTGGATGGGCGCAATTTATTGTTTTTATCGTTCGCTGCGGTGCTTGCCAAGCAGCGGGGGGCGCGCCATCTTGTCACCGGAGTGTGTGAAACGGATTTTAGCGGCTACCCGGATTGCCGCGACATCTTTATCAAATCGCTGAATGTGACGCTGAATTTGGCGATGGATTATCCGTTTGTCATTCATACGCCGCTCATGTGGCTGACGAAAGCGGAAACGTGGAAATTGGCCGATGAGCTTGGGGCGCTTGAATTCGTTCGCACGAAGACGCTGACGTGCTATAACGGCGTGATCGCTGACGGTTGCGGCGAGTGCCCGGCGTGCGTGTTGCGCAAGCGCGGGTTGGATGAATATTTGCGAGGGAAAGCGGAGGTGGAAGCGCGATGATGCATCAGCTTTATCCGCAAGTAGCCCATCATTATCGCTACGAACTCAACAAAGATATGCAGATCGCCGCTGCCCATTTTATCCCTCATGAAGCGGCCGGCCGCTGCGCCAACGTGCACGGCCATACGTACATCGTCAATGTGACCGTCGCTGGCGATGAGTTGGATGAAAGCGGCTTTTTAGTCAACTTCCAAACGTTAAAGAAGCTTGTCCACGGAAAATTAGACCACACGCTGCTTAATGATCACACCGATTGGTTTGACCGCTATGACCCGAACCGGTTTCCGACGACGGAAGTGGTGGCGCGCACGATTTATGAGATCGTTCAGGGCTATTTGGATGCGCTGCCGCACAAGCCGAAATGTTTGCAAGTGTTTGTTCGTGAATCGCCAACAAGCTACGTCGTCTACCGGCCGAAAGCGGGGGAGCGGTGATGGCGCGCACGATTCCGGTATTGGAGATTTTCGGTCCGACCATTCAAGGGGAAGGAATGGTGATCGGCCAAAAGACGATGTTCGTGCGCACCGCCGGCTGCGATTACCGCTGCCGCTGGTGCGATTCGGCGTTTACGTGGGACGGGTCGGCGAAAGAGGAGATCGAGCAGCTGACGGCCGACGACATTTGGCGGCGGCTTGAAGCCATTGGCGGGCTCCGCTTCCGCCATGTGACGATCTCCGGCGGCAACCCGCTGCTGATCGCCGCACTCGGTGAGCTCGTTGCGCTTCTTCATGAAAAAGGGGTGCGGGTGGCGGTCGAAACGCAAGGAAGCCGCTGGCAAGACTGGCTTCTTGATGTTGATGATGTCACCATTTCCCCGAAACCGCCAAGTTCGGGGATGGACACCGACTGGGCGGCGCTCGATGCCATCATCGGGCGGTTGCAGAAAGATCAAAACCGGACGCGGCGCGTCAGTTTGAAAGTCGTCGTCTTTGATGAGGTTGATTTGGCGTACGCAAAAGAAGCGCACCGCCGTTACCCGGGCGTTCCGTTTTATTTGCAGACCGGCAACGCCGATGTAGGGGATTTGGATGTAGAGGCGCTTCGCGCAAAGCTTCTCGGCCGGTTGGAATGGCTCGTGGAGCAAGCCGCCGAGTCGGAGGAGCTGGCCGACGTCCACATCCTGCCGCAGCTGCACACGCTCCTTTGGGGAAACAAGCGCGGCGTGTAAAGCGAAAGCGGTTCGAGCGCAAAATGACAGCGAAGGAGGAAGGAAGAATGTCTGGAAGAAAAGAGGAAGAATTGAAAGACTTGACACTGCTTGGCAATCAAGGGACGACGTATTCGTTCACGTACAATCCGAATCTTCTTGAAGTGTTTGACAACAAACATCCTGACCGGGATTATTTCGTGAAGTTCAATTGTCCGGAGTTTACGACGCTGTGTCAATAAGGGCACACTTCAGCGGTGACGCTGTCGGCTAAACCTTGTGAATTCAGGGGAAGAAAGGGCCCTCTACTTTTCCGACCCTGAGCCAAGCCTCAGACGGCAAGCGGTTGCTCCGTTTGAGGAAGGTGCAGAGACTATCGAAATCACTTCAGAGTGAAGCGAGTAAGAGTAGCTCTGAAGGAAGAGAGTAGAGTACACCGTTGCACATTGTTGCCGCGGTGGAAGCGCAAGGGTTCTTATTCAGTATCGCAGCTGAATAAGAATAAGAGATAGTCCACCTGTTTGCGTCGGCAAACAGTTGCCAAAAACCGGACAACCGGACTTCGCGACCATTTACATCAGCTACATCCCGGACAAAAAATGCGTCGAAAGCAAGTCGCTCAAGCTGTATTTGTTCAGCTTCCGCAACCACGGCGACTTTCACGAAGACTGCGTCAACATCATTATGAACGACTTAATCAACGCGATGGAGCCGCGCTACATCGAAGTATGGGGCAAATTCACCCCGCGCGGCGGCATTTCCATCGACCCGTATTGCAACTGGGGACGCCCCGGGACAAAATATGAACAAATGGCTGAATATCGGCTGCTCAACCATGACCTATACCCGGAAAAAATCGACAACCGCTAAAGCCGGCAAAAAAAGGGTAGTTTTTTCGCCAAACCTCATATATAATGAACAATGAATGTTTTGCCTTGGAGGTTTTGGCGTTGGAGCGAAGAACAGCGCTTTTGCTTGGAGCGAGCGGCTTGGTGGGCGGTGAACTACTGGCTTTGCTGCTGCAGTCGGATTTATACCGGCAAGTGACTATTTTCGTCCGCACCCCGCTGCCGTTGGAACATGAAAAGCTGCAGCAAGTCGTCGCCGATTTTGCCCGGCTTGAGTCGTATGAGCGGTATTTTTACGTCGATGACGTCTTTTGCTGTCTCGGAACGACGCGGAAAAAGGCGAAAACAAAGCAGCAGTTCATTCAGGTCGACTATGAATATACGTTGCGCGCCGCGGCGCTGGCGGAAAAGTGCCGGGCGAAAAGCTTTCTGACCGTCTCCTCGATTGGCGCCAATCCGTGCTCGCCGTTTTTTTACCAACGCGTCAAAGGGGAAACGGAAGAAGCGCTGCAACGGCTGTCCATTCCATCGCTCCATATTTTTCGCCCGTCGCTGCTTGTCGGCAAGCGCCGGGAATTCCGCCTCGGCGAGGCGCTCGCCGGATGGCTGTTATGCCGGCTGCCGTTTTTGTTTGTCGGCAAGTGGAAAAAATATAAGCCGGTCGACGCCAGCCAGCTGGCCTTGGCCATGTTTTACCGCGCGGCATCGGCGGCCAACGGCGTCCATATATATGAATGCGATGAATTAGCCCGCATTTCATAAGAAAAAAGAGGCTGTTGGCAGCCTCTTTTTTCTATTCGAGGATTTTATAGTTTTTATGATTGACGACCGTTCGTTCTTGCAAATCAAGTTCACGGTAGTTTTCCATATATGTCAAATCCACGATGACCGAGTTTTCGTTCACTTTTTCCACGATGCCGCGCAATCCGTTTTTAAATTCAATAATATCCCCGACTTTCGCTTTTTTCATCATATCATTCCCCTTTAAACAAATAGTGATAAATCTCATCAGCCGCCAACCGGGCCGATCGCGCGCCCACTCTTGCCAGCAGCGCCAGTCTCGGCGGGGCTCGGCAGCTTTTTTACTAGTTTGCCTTATTTTTATGCACAAGTAAAGGGGTTTCTTTCCTAAGATTTCATATTTTTAAAAAAACAAAGGGCGAAGCCGCCCTTTGTTTTCGTTTACTTAGCAAACACATGGTTGCCGATGACAACGGTCACCGGGCGAGAGCGCAGCCAGTTGCTTTTCGCCGTTTTCGGATTATAGAAATAGAGCGAGCCGTTTCCTAAACCGCGAAAAGCAAGTGCTTCTTCAACGGCGCGATATGCCTCACGGTCAGCCGGTTCGTTGATCGTTCCGTTTGCCACCGGTGTGAAGGCATAATGGCCGCCAGAGCGCTCATAAATGACGTCGCGGATGGTATCTGGAAAATCAGGGTGATCGACGCGGTTAAGCACGACCGTCGCCACAGCCACTTTCCCGGCATACGGTTCTCCCTTCGCTTCGGCATGAACGAGACGGGCAAGCAAATCTTTTTCTGCCGCTGTAATGCCTGCATTCGGGATGATGAGTTTTTCGCCAGGACATAGCCAATCGCCTTTGCGATTTTTTTGCTTTAGTTGTTTCAGCGGCACACCGTATTGTTTTGCGATTTTCCAAAGTGTATCACCGCGTTTGACTGTATGGACCGTCGCAGCATCGGCGTGGCCGGCAAAGAAAAACATTCCACACAATATCGCCATCACCCATGCCTTTCCTTGTTTCATCCACATCCCTCCTCTCGCAAACTCGCTACTAGAGTAACAAGGATGGCGTCGTTCTTCATTATCTAAATGATGGAAAAGTGTGCGAAGCGTTGATATGACTAGTTTCATAGAAACATTGGAAATTTCTCCGCCAAAAGAAACATCCGGCTTTCTTCCCCTGAAAGCCGGATGTTGAACGATGAACACAAAGAAGTCAGCTGCGCGGGGTATTCATGTAATGGTAGAGAACGTGGCCGCCGCGCTGGGCGATGCCGCGAAACTGTTTAAAATCGGGCTGTTTGACGAGCACGGCCCGAAACGTGAGGAAGTCCTCTTTTTTTACTAACAGTTCGGCAATGACACCAGTGCGCAATTCGGCGATTTGTTTGGCTGCCAGTGCTTCGTCCATCGCATTCCCCCCAAGCATTCACCTAAGTATCGTTGTCGCTATTCATCATAGCGCAATCAGCTGGCGGGATAAATACCTATATTTTGGCCGGGCAAACACCCTTTGCTTGTTCCGACATACAATATGGGTGGGTACGCGCCCCGACAATTATGAGCGAGAAAGGGAGAGGACAATGAATCAATGGGATTCGTATGCGAATGATCCGTTTCTGAACGCCTCCGGCCATGGCGATGGGACGGAACGGATCGACAATAATGCGCCGCCGATGGCACCAATGCCGGCAGCCATGTCAACTGGAGCGATACCAACAGGAGTGATGCCGATGGCCTATTATCCACCGGTCGCACCGCACGGGTATTGGTGTCCGCCAGTCGCGCCGCCGGCACCGTTTGTCAGCCCAGTTCACCTTGATGATAGCCCGGATGGGTTTGACAGCCCTGACAGCTCCGACATGATGCCTCCAGCGCCGCCGCTTCATTTGGGAGCGGTGCCTAATGTGGCTCCGGCTTCCGTCTGGCCGATGGGCGGGAAAGAAAATGTACCGCCGCTTGGCGGGGCCGCTGCCCCGTACGACATGGCTGCTCCGTATATGGGGGCGGAACCGACCGTCGCCGGCATGGCACCTGAGGCTGTTCCAGGCGCGCTGCCGAGCGGGACTCCCGGCGTTCTGCCCGGCGCAGTACCAGGTCCCGCTCCGTATGCGCCGATGTACTATCCGTCGGCCGCACCGATGCCGTACGCCCCGGTCGCGCCGTACGGCTACTATGCCGCACCGCAGCCGCCATATTACGGCGGAACAGTCCCGTATGCGCCCGGTTTTCCGATGCCGTACGGCCCATACCGGTAAGCCGCAAAAAAAGACCGCCTGACTGCGGTCTTTTTTTTTGATGGGAAACGCTTTTCCGTGCCAGAAAGATGGCCGGTTGCCACCGACGGAAAAGTGTTTTCATTGCCTTGTTTCACAGCAAACTTCACATCGGCGGCGAGAACCTCCGAACATCCTTATGTGACAGCTATATGTTTCGGCTGCCGCTGGTGGTATAATAAGGAGGAAATTTTCGTGCGAAACAAAGGAAAGAATATAAGATTTGCTAACGAGGCAAGAAAGGGGAAATGGCAAAATGGGCATGGAGCAGAAAACGGCGGTTGTCACCGGCGGGGCGAACGGAATTGGCAAGGCGATTGCCGCGATGTTTGCCAAACAAGGGGCGAACGTTGTGATTGTGGACGTTGATGCGAAAAATGGAGAAGCGCTCGTTGAACAGCTGCGAACAGGCGGACGAACCGCCATATTTGTGGCGGCAGATGTACGGAACGCGGGCGACATTAAGCGGTTTGTCGAGGAAGCCGCCAGCCGTTTTGGACGCATTGACTATTTAATCAACAACGCCGGCGTTTCGCGCTGGAAATCGCCGTACGAGCTGACAGTGGACGAGTGGGACGATGTGTTGGCGACGAATTTGCGCAGCGCCTTTTTGGCTTCACGGGAGGCGGCGAAACATATGCGCCGCAACCGTAAAGGCGGGGCGATCGTTAACATCGCCTCGACAAGAGCGCTCATGTCCGAACCGAACTCGGAGGCGTACGCGGCGTCTAAAGGCGGCCTCATCGCTCTCACCCATGCGCTCGCCGTGTCGCTTTCCGCCGATCGCATTCGCGTCAACTGCATCAGCCCCGGCTGGATTGAAACGGGTGATTACGGAAAATTGCGGGAGATTGACCACCGACAGCACCCGGCCGGCCGCGTCGGCAAACCGGATGACATCGCCCGCGCCTGCCTTTATTTATGCGATGAGGAAAACGATTTTATTACCGGAGCAAATTTCGTCATCGACGGGGGGATGACGAGGAAAATGATTTATATTGAGTAGGCGACGGCCGTTTGCTAAAATAAATGAAATGGAGACGCCTTACTAGCAAAAAGGTGGGATGGAACGATGAAAATCCGCAAAACGCCGCTAGTCGACGGACAAGCTCCGGCTCATGTATATATTTACGAAAATCGAAAAGAGGAGTATATCGTTCTCGCCATTCCGGCGCTCGAGTGGTCCTTTTCATTCTTCTATGAGGAGGAAGCGGAGGCGGTGGCGCAGCGGCTCGAGACGTCGCTGCAAAAGCGGATCGGCCATGAACGCGCTGCCATGCTGGCCGGCCGATTGCTAGGATGGGCGCGGGAAATGTAGCTTGGCGGATGGTGCGGCCGCCACTGACTTTGCATGTTAGGGGTTCGATGACAAAGTGGTAAACAAATCAAAAGTCATGGCAAGTTACGTTGTGGGCAGCGTTTTATGGCTAGCTGTCACCGACGCTCTGATCAATGTGCTGCCGATCAGCCGCGGCGTGTATGTTGCGCTTAGCGCCGCCAAAGGGGCGGTCTTTATTTTGCTGTCGGCCGTGTTTTTATACCAGTTGCTAAAAAAGCGTGAACAGCTTGAAAAAGCGGAAGAAAAAGAACAGCAGCTGCTGACGCTCATCAACTCGATGCCCGACTTTGTTTGTTTTAAAGACAGTGAAGGGCGTTGGCTGCGCGTCAATGACTTCGGCCGGCGGCTGTACCATCTCGAGCATATTGACTATGTCGGAAAAACGGATCGCGAGCTTGGCGAGCTTGTACCGTTTTTCAAAGACGCGTTCGAGCAGTGCATTGAATCGGATCGCGAGGCGTGGAAAAGCGGGACATTGACGCGTCGCGAGGAGTCGTTCGAGACGTTGGATGGGGAGCGGAAGACATTTGACGTCATTAAAGTGCCGTTGTTTGAAGACAATGGCATGCGAAAAGGATTGTTGACGATCGGTCGCGACATTACCCAGCAAAAGCGCACGGAGGAGCTGCTATTGAAAAAAGAGAAGCTGTCGGTGCTTGGGGAGCTGGCGGCCGGCATCGCTCATGAGATTCGCAATCCGCTCACATCAATGAAAGGATTTATGCAGATGATGCAAGAAACGCGCGAAGTGAATGACGACCACGTGCGCATTATGCTGAGTGAGCTTGGCCGCGTCAACCAAATCGTCAGCGAGCTCTTGGTGCTTGCCAAGCCGCAAAGCCATGATTACCGGCTGTTTTTGTTGAACGAGGCCATTTCGTATGTCATTAGTCTGATCGGTCATGAGGCGACATTAAACGACGTGTCCATTTCCGTCCATAACAACGCGCCAAAAGCTTGCGTGTACGGTGACCAAAACCAAATTGTTCAAGTGCTTTTAAACGTGATGAAAAACGCCATTGAAGCGATGCCCGACGGCGGGAACTTATATGTCCGTGTGTCCGAAGCTGAAGGCATAATCCGCTTAGCCATTGCCGATACTGGCATCGGCATTTCGAAAGAGCGGTTGCAAAAAATCGGTGAACCGTTTTTCACCTTGAAGGAAAAAGGAATGGGGCTCGGGCTGACAACAAGCATGAAAATCGTTCAGGAACATAAAGGAACAATGCAGATTGAAAGCGAAGTCGGGAAGGGAACGGTCGTCCATTTGACGTTTCCGTCTGGGTCTGCAGTTGTGGATGCGAATGGCCAACAGAAGGCGCTATCATAGGAACAGGCGTCCCCACATGGTGAGGGGACGCCTGTTTGGCTATTGCTCAACCCATGTCGACACGGCCTCAATAGGCAGCCGGATGGAATGATGGGCGGGAGCAGCCGCCTTTCCGATCGTGATCAGCAGCGTCGGCACATAGCGGTTCGGGATGTGAAACTCTTCTTTCAGCCGCTCAGGGTTAAAGCCGCCAATCGGACACGTCGCCCAGCCTTTCGCTGTTGCCGCCAGCATGAGCTGCATCGCAGCGAAAGCGGCGTTTTGAAACGCGGCATCACGGGCGTATTGCTTGTTCGCATAGGCGGTCTCAATTTGTTCAGCAAGCTGCCGTTTCACCTCCTCTGTCATCGCTCCTTCGCGAACGAGCGGATCGTAAACGGCATCCGTATTCCGGTTCGCTTCCAAATCCCCAAGCACAACGACGACAGCGGAGGCATCGACGATTTGTTGTTGGCCGTAAGCGATCGGCTGAAGCCGCCGTTGCGTTTCCTTGCCGTGGATGACGAGAAAGTGCCATGGCTGCAAATTCCAAGCAGACGGCGCTTTCGTGGCAGCCGTGAGAATGGCACGCAGCTCTTCTTTGCTGATTGTCGCGTTGGCATCATATTGGCGTACGGCCTTTCGTTCCTCAATGACGGCAAACAAGTCTTTGATGAGCGGCGTTGTAACAACTGGCATAATCAATCCCCCTTTGGCGAAGTTCGCGAGGGTGTCCCGCTGCTTTTGAGACACCCCCGTGGTCGTTATGAGCGGTTTTTCTTCGCTTGTTTTGCTGTATCGATGCTGTCTTTTGCCAATTCTGCTTCCGCCTTCGAAACGGTCGGATTGGCTACTTCCTGACTGACTTTATTTTGCCTTCCTTTTTTGGACATCCATTTTCCCTCCTTTCATTCCAGTGATTTCCGCCGGCTGTACACCCGCAGGATGCTATTTAATTCACTGCTATGTTTAGTCGGGATTTGATGACGGGCCCGATCGATAAACACGACGTCGGCGTGCGGCACATAACGGCGGAACATGGCGATATAAGGATGGATGTAACGGTCGCGCGCCCCGTAAATGAGCAGCAAGGGCAAGCGCAGGGAAGACAGCTGTCTCGTGCAGCAGTAGACAAGCCCAGCCCGGTACGTGGTGTCTAAATCCCGTTTGTCAGCGAGCCGGACGTACTGTTTGAACAGCTTCGGTTCGCGCCGGTTCGTTCCATGCCCGATGGCGAGCGCCGAGGAGAGCAAAGAGAAGGCCCCTAGTTTGGCGACCGAAATGCCAAGCCAAAACTCACCGTACAAAAGCGGCGTGCACACTTCCGGAAACCCGCCGATCAAAACGAGTTGCTCGACGTGCTGCGGATAGCGAAGCGCGAAATCGAGCGCGATCGATCCGCCGTTGGAATAGCCGCAAACGATGGCGCGCTCGATGCCAAGGAAGCGGAGCAATATGGAAACGTCATCCGCAAGCAGCGGGACGGTGATCGGCGCGTCCGATGGGCTGCTTCTCCCATTTCCGCGCATATCGTACAAAATCAGGCGAAAATGACGGGCAAGCGGCTCTTGCTGGCGGAAAATGATATGTCCTAGCCCCGGGGGGTGGATGAATAAAAGCGGCGGCCCTTCCCCTTTTTCCTCATAATAAAGGCGGACGCGCTCATTAATGGAAACGTATGGCATATCAATCCCCCTCTCTTGGCTTGGCCCTCTATAGTATGGAAAGAAGGGCGGCGTCCCATCCAAAAAAACGCCATCTTTTTTCATTGAGCAGGATGGCATTTCCGGTTTATAATTAGTCGCGTAATGAATAACGGGCAAGCGTCATGGAAAGGAGGGAGCTTGATGGAACAGCCGTTTCGTGTGGAAAAGGCGCTCAATAACAATGTGCTAATCGCTTCCCACCCAGCGTATGGCGAAGTCGTTTTGCTTGGCAAAGGGATCGGCTTTGGCAAAAAAAGGGGGGATGAAATTGCGGAGAGCGCCGTAGAAAAGTGTTTTGTTCTCAAAAATGAGCGCGAACAAGAACAATACAAAAAACTGCTCCCTGAATTGAGCGAAGAGTTTATCGCCCTCATGAACGAGGTGATTCAACATATTAAGCGGCGCGTCGGCGTACCGTTAAACGAACACATCCACGTCGCGCTGACCGATCATATCGCGTTTACGCTAAAGCGGCTCGAGCAAGGGTTGGACGTCAAAAACCCGTTTTTGGCCGAGACGAAAAGTTTGTATCCGCTTGAGTACGAAATCGCTGTTGAAGTGGCCGAGCTGATTGGCGATCGGCTTGGGGTCGCACTGCCGGAAGGGGAAGCTGGCTTCATCGCCCTTCATATTCATAGTGCGATTTCAAAACAAAGCCTGTCGGAAGCGAATCAATATTCTCAGCTCATTGCTAAGCTCGTCGAGATGGTCGAACGACAGCTGGGCGTCGACATCGACCGTGAGAGCATCCACTATTTGCGTTTCGTCCGTCATTTGCGCTATGCGATCGATCGGATGAAAAGAGGCGAAAAAGTCGAAGAGCCAAAAAATTTGTCGAAAATCTTGAAAGAGACTTACCCGCTATGCTATAATCTAGCATGGAAGTTAGTTAAAGTCATGCAGCAAACACTTCATCTGCCGGCTGATGATGCCGAGGCGGTCTATTTGACGTTGCATTTGCAGCGGCTGGCGGAAAAAAAGAGCGGCATAACGGGATAACATTGTCTCGCTTTACGTGTTACTGATTCGATCAGGCATGAGTAAAGAGGACAAAACAGGGCGGCAACGACCGAATGTTTGCATTCGGGCCGTTGTAAGCGTTCTTTTGTCTCTCTTTATTCGTGTCTTTTTTATTGCCCTCGGTTTGTCTAAAAAATGATTGCCCGTCCATTTTTCAGTACATGAATCCGCCGTTTGCTGCAAAACTTAAGAAAAGGAAACTTAAAGGAGGTCGTGAGGATGAAACGAGCGTTTGGCACGTTGCAACGAGTCGGGAAAGCGCTCATGCTCCCGGTGGCGATTTTGCCGGCGGCAGGGATTTTGCTGGCGTTCGGCAACGCATTGAAAAACCCGGCGCTCACCGACAAAATTCCGGCGTTAAAAGCCGACTGGATCGTGCTGATCGCAAACGTCATGGAACAGGCGGGCGGCATTGTTTTTGCTAATTTGTCGCTCCTGTTTGCCGTCGGTGTGGCGATCGGTCTTGCCGGCGGTGAAGGGGTCGCAGGCTTGGCGGCAATCATCGGCTACTTAATTATGAACGTCACGATGGGCGTCGTTTTAGGCGTAACCGCCGATATGGTCGGATCTGACCCGTCCTACGCCAACATTCTCGGCATTCCGACGCTGCAAACGGGCGTGTTCGGCGGGATTATCGTCGGGATTTTGGCCGCGTATATGTACAACAAATATTTTAATATTGAACTGCCGCAATATCTCGGCTTTTTCGCCGGCAAGCGGTTCGTGCCGATCGTGACAGCGGCTACTGCTGTTGTGCTTGGCATTGTTATGACGTTTGTCTGGCCGCCGATCCAGCACGGGTTAAATGCGTTTTCGCACAACATGATTGATGCGAACAGAACGGTTGCAGCGTTCATTTTCGGTGTGATCGAACGGGCATTGATCCCGTTTGGCCTCCACCATATTTTTTATTCACCGTTTTGGTATGAGTTTGGTGAATATGTCAATAAGGCCGGCCAAATTGTGCGCGGCGACCAAAAAATCTTTTTCGAACAGCTAAAAGACGGTGTGGAGCTGACAGCCGGCACGTTTATGACCGGGAAGTTCCCGTTTATGATGTTCGGTCTTCCGGCAGCAGCGCTCGCGATTTATCATGAAGCGCGTCCGGAAAACAAAAAAGTTGTCGCCGGCATCATGGGCTCAGCGGCGCTGACGTCGTTTTTAACCGGGATTACGGAACCGATCGAGTTTTCGTTTTTGTTCGTCGCTCCGGCTTTGTTTGCCGTTCATTGCGTCTTTGCCGGGCTATCGTTTATGATCATGCACATGTTGAACGTCAAAATCGGGATGACGTTCTCCGGCGGGGTCATTGACTTCCTGCTGTTCGGTGTCCTGCCGAACCGGACGGCGTGGTGGCTTGTCATTCCGGTCGGATTGGCGTTTGCTGTCATTTATTACTTCGGGTTCCGCTTTGCGATTCGCAAATGGAACTTGGCGACGCCAGGCCGTGAAAAAACGGGCGACGAAGCGCCAAAAGCGGAAGCGGCGGCCGGCGATTTGCCGTATGAAGTGCTGGCCGCTCTTGGCGGAAAGGAAAATATCGAACATTTGGATGCGTGCATTACGCGCTTGCGCGTGTCGGTCCGCGACATCGGCCAAGTCGATAAAGACCGGCTGAAAGAGCTCGGCGCTGCCGGTGTGCTCGAAGTCGGCAACAACGTGCAAGCGATTTTCGGTCCGAAGTCGGACATCTTAAAGGGACAAATTCACGATATTATGCAAGGAAAAGCACCGGTAAAAACGAAAGAAGAGCCGAAGGAAGCGGCGCCGGCTGCAGCGCGGGCGGAAGCAATCGCTTCGCCGCTCGCCGGGGAAATCGTGTCGCTCGCCGACGTGCCGGATCAAGTATTTTCACAAAAAATGATGGGCGACGGCTTCGCGGTCATGCCGACGGATGGCACGGTCGTCTCCCCGGTCGATGGGAAAATCATCAACGTATTCCCGACAAAGCATGCTATTGGCATCGAGTCGGTCGGGGGGCATGAGGTGTTAATCCACTTCGGCATTGATACAGTGAAACTGAACGGCGAAGGATTTGAAGCGCTCGTCAAGGAAGGCGACGAAGTGAAAAAAGGGCAGCCGATTTTGCGCGTCGATCTCGACTATGTGAAAAATAACGCGCCGTCCATTGTTACACCGATCATTTTCACGAACTTGCAAGCCGGTGAAGTGGTGCGCGTCAAAAAGCAAGGTGCGGTTGCTCAAGGCGAAGACGGTGTCGTTGAAATCGGCTGAACGGCCTGTCCATCATTGATGCGAGGGAGGGACAAGCGTTTTCCGTTGCTCCCTCGCCCATGCATTTGGTATGATGGCAAAGAAAAATGATGAAGAAGGGGATTGATGAACGATGGAAAAAACGTTTAAAGTGACTTCAGACTCTGGCATCCATGCCCGTCCGGCGACGATTTTAGTGCAAACCGCGAGCAAATTTAACAGCGAAATCCAGCTCGAATACAACGGGAAAACCGTCAACTTGAAATCGATCATGGGCGTCATGTCGTTAGGCATTCCGAAAGGGGCAACGATTAAAATTACGGCAGAAGGGGCCGATGCAGCAGAGGCGATGGCAGCGTTAACGGACACGTTGGCGAAAGAAGGCCTTGCTGAGTAATGGAAAAAACCATTCATGGGATTGCTGCATCAAGCGGTATTGCCATTGCCAAGGCATACCGCTTAGAAGCCCCTCATTTGGCGGCTGAAAAACGATCGGTCACCGACGCTGAGGCGGAAGTGGCGCGGCTCGAGGCGGCGGTCGCCAAGGCGAAAGAAGAGCTCGAGGCGATTAAACAGCACGCGTTAGAGAAGCTCGGCGAAGACAAAGCTGCCATTTTTGCTGCCCATTTGCTTGTGCTTGATGATCCGGAACTCTTGAACCCGATTAAAGAAAAAATTCAAACAGAGCAAGTGAATGCCGAGTATGCGCTTGACGAAACGGCATCGTTTTTCATTTCCATGTTCGAAGGAATGGACAATGAATACATGAAGGAGCGGGCTGCCGACATCCGCGATGTCACGAAGCGCGTCCTTGCCCACTTGCTTGGCGTCACGATTTCAAACCCGAGTTTGATTTCGGAAGAAGTCGTCATTATCGCCGAAGATTTGACGCCGTCCGATACGGCGCAGCTCGACCGGCAATATGTCAAGGGGTTTGCGACCGACATCGGCGGACGGACATCGCATTCGGCCATTATGGCCCGCTCGCTCGAAATCCCGGCCGTCGTCGGCACGAAGGCGGTGACGGCGGAAGTGAAAAACGGCGACATCGTCGTCATCGATGGGCTTGATGGACAAGTTGTTGTCAATCCGTCGCCGGAGCGGCTCGCCCATTATGAAGAAAAACGAGCCCGCTATGAAGCGCAAAAAGCGGAATGGGCGAAACTCGTCCATGAGCCGACGGTGACGGCCGACGGCGTACACGTCGAGCTGGCGGCCAACATCGGCACGCCGGACGATGTAAAAGGGGCGCTTGCTAACGGAGCGGAAGGCATCGGCTTGTATCGGACGGAGTTTTTATATATGGGCCGCTCGGAGCTGCCGACGGAGGAAGAGCAGGTTGCCGCCTACAAAACGGTGCTTGAACAAATGAATGGCAAGCCGGTTGTCGTCCGCACGCTTGACATTGGCGGCGATAAAGAGCTCCCGTATTTAAACTTGCCAAAAGAAATGAACCCGTTTTTAGGGTTCCGGGCGATTCGCCTTTGCCTAGAAATGCAAGACATGTTCCGCACCCAGCTGCGCGCTTTGCTGCGGGCGAGCGTACACGGCAATTTGAAGATCATGTTTCCGATGATTGCCACGCTTGAGGAATTCCGTCAAGCGAAAGCGATATTGCTTGAAGAAAAAGAGGCGCTCCTCCGCCAAGGTGCGCCGGTCGCCGAGGACATTGAAGTCGGCATGATGGTGGAGATCCCGGCGGCGGCGGTGATGGCCGATCAGTTCGCGAAAGAAGTCGACTTTTTCAGCATCGGCACGAACGACTTAATCCAATATACGATGGCCGCCGACCGGATGAATGAGCGCGTTTCATATTTATATCAACCGTACAATCCGGCGATTTTACGGCTCATCAGCCACGTCATCGACGCTGCCCACCGCGAAGGGAAGTGGGTTGGCATGTGCGGGGAAATGGCCGGCGACCCGATTGCGATTCCGATTTTGCTTGCTTTAGGGCTTGATGAGTTCAGCATGAGCGCCACTTCGATTTTGCCGGCGCGCGCCCAGTTGAAACAGCTGTCGAAAGAAGAGGCGGCCGGCATCAAAGAGACGGTGCTGTCGCTCGGCACGGCGGAGGAAGTTGTGGCGTTTATCAAACAAACGTTCCATATCGCCTAAATAAAGGCGCGGCGACATTCGTGTTCGCTGCGCCTTTTCTATTTACGCCAAAAGCGGGGCGGACGATTCGTAGCCATACCGTTGCCGGACCGTTAACGAGAGGCCTAAGGCGATGACTTTCGCCATTTGATAAACAATGTGCAAATTCGTATACGGCAGCGTGCTCATATCAGCTGTTTCTTCCATCATCACGCCCATAATGCTTACATCGCCGATACGGGGGAGCGATTTGCCAAGCGCCGTGCCGGGAGCGAGCGCGCCGGGGCGAATGGCGATCGTATGGACAAACGGGCGCGGACCGACGATGCTGTCGATCGCCAGCACGTAGGAGCCGCGTTCGTTCAGCCGCTCATGCACGAAGCGGAGATTGGTGGCATCGACGGGCTCTTGCAGCGTGCCGATGACGGTTAGATGATCCGGATACACATTCTCAAGCAGCGTGCCGACAAACGGACCTAAGCTATCGCCGTTAATGCGGTTGCTGCCGATGCAAACAACGGTCAGATGGCGGGTGTGCGCCGGCAGCAAGGAAAACAGTTCATTGCGAATGAGTAAAGGAGCGAGCGGATCGCTGTAGGAAATCGGTCTCATCGATAGCGATTCCTTTCCGTCTATGTTCTCCTTTTCTTATTCGCGGCTGCCGCCGGCGATTCCTTTCTTTTCAGGATTGAAAATTTTTCCTTATATTTGCTTAAACGGGTTGCGCCATTCCATTAACACTGCATGGTTGAGTGATTCTTCGTCTTCTAAATAATTGCGGACAACGGCAAGCGGTGTGCGCCCGCAGCGAAGCAAAAACGTAATAACCGGATCTTTCAACTCACCGGCCGTCACTTTGCGGATGTACTCTTCCGGGGACAGTTCGTTCGCATAGCGGTGATAACCAGGCATCCGTCCGCCCCCAAGCAGCCGGTCGAGCCCGAGATGAACGACGACTTCATACATCGATTGCATGAGCCACTTGCCAAGGCCGAGCTTCCGGTACGGCGGGGAAACGCAAATGTCGACGACATAAAGCGTGTTGCCGTCCGAGCGATGGTTGCGAATATAACCGCCGTCGGTTATTTCTTCCCACGTATGGTCGGCATGGTTCGGGTCAAAGTCGACGATGAGCCCGGTCATGGATCCGACAATGCGCCCATCGACTTCGGCGCATAGCGCCCCTTCGGGAAACAAGGTGACATGGTTTTCAAGCTGCGCCTCGTTCCACCACAGGTCGGACGGAAACGGAGGCGGAAAGCTTTCCTGCTGCACGCGGATGAGGGCGGAAAAATCGTTTTTCGTATAATTGCGGATGACGGCTTGCCGCGGCGTATCGCCGTCAAAGACGTATAGCCGTTTTTTGTACACGCCGATCCCCCTTTCGTTCGTTTTACCTTCATCATAACCGAAACCTAGAAAAAACGCCAAGAAAACATCCATGGGCAACGGTTTGCCCTCGACCCGGGGATGAAACTCACCGCTTGCCGGCGGGATTTTCGCCGAAAAGAAAACAGCCGCTGTTAGCGGCTGTGGGCGTGTTGTTCAACGTATTCGCTGACCAACGCTTCGATCTGCCGTTCGTCCGGCTTTTGGCCGTGAAACGGAAAGACAATTTCCTCGATCAATTCACCGTCACGGTAGACGTGCAGTGCTCCTTTTTGCAACAGGACGCTGTATTCGATTTCGAATCGATAGCCTTCATGTTCAATGGCACCCATCGCTATTCACCTGCCTGTTTTTATTGTTCCGCCCGCCGCCGCCCGCTATGTATGAATAAGAAGCTAATCCTATAGACGCGGGACTATCGTCCTTTTATAATGGAACATGGTTCGACAAAAATCGGAAACAGAGGGGAGAAATAGCGAGTGTTCCGGACATTGCGCAGCAAGTTGATTGTCTTGATGGCCTTATTATTGATTCTATCGTTGGCGGCAACGCAGCTCGTCGGTGTTGTGCAAATGCGGCAGCTCGTTGACGCTGATGTCAAACAGCGGGCGCAGGCGGCGCTCGACGGGCTGCTTGGCGATATCCGCGACAGCTTTCAAAGCGAGGAGAACAGCCTAATGCAGTTCAGCGAATCACCGTCGGCGATGCAAATGATTCAAGACGAAAAAGCATGGCCGCAGCTGGAAAAGCAGTTCCGCACGTTTTTGCGCGTTCATGAAAATGTGCAGTTCATCTATATTGGCACGGAGCGGAAGAAGATGCACATTACGCCGACGACGGAACTTCCGGATGGATATGATCCGACGAGCCGCCCATGGTATAAAAAAGCGATGGAGAAGCCGGACGAAGTCGTGTGGACAGAACCGTATGTCGATGCGATTACAGGCAAACATGTTGTGACATTGGCCAAGGCAGTGAGCGAAAACGGCCGCATCTTGGCCGTGATCGGCATTGACATGACGCTTGATGCAGTGACGAGAATTGTCAATGCGAGCGACGTTGGCTATCACGGCTATCCGGTGTTGTTTGATGCAAAAGGAACGGCGGTCGTCCACCCGCAATATAAAGGAAAAAACATGGCACAAAACGCGGCGGTTCGCTATATGCTCGAACATGAAAAAGGAATGCGGCAATACGAGCAAGACGGTGAACAGCTGGTCATGTATTTTACGACGGTTCCGGAACTTGGCTGGAAAATAGGCGCTGTCTATAAGGAAGCAGATTTATCGGCGATGAGCCGCTCGCTTGGGATGAACATGCTCGTCATTACGGTGATCGCGCTCATTGTGGCGCTTGTTGTCATTTACTTTTTGGCGCGCTCGATTACGAAACCGATTATTGTTCTGCAAGAGCAAGTCGAAAAGGCGGCAGCCGGTGATTTAACGGTGCAGGCGCGTGTAGCGGCAAAAGATGAGATCGGACGCCTCGCCCGCCATTTCAACGACATGATCGGGCATATGCGCGCGCTGATCGGTGAAGTGAACCGATCGGTGAACGAGTTGGCGGCTTCAGCCGACCATTTAAGTGCCGTCTCGGAAGAAACGATGGCAACAAGCGAACAAGTGGCGAAAGCGATCGGTGAAATTGCGAAAGGGACGACCGATCAAGCCGGAAGTCTTGATACGATCAATGAGCAGACGTCGGCATTGTCACAGCAAATTGAAGCGGTCACAAGTGCGACAGCCGGCATGGGATCGCTGTCGAACGACACGAAAACGGCCAGCTACGACGGCCTAGAACATTTAAATGTTTTGCAGCAAAAATCGGAGGAAGCGAAACACGAGCTGTCCGCGGTAGAAAACGTCATTAGCGATCTGGTCAAAAAAATGGATGAAATTGATGGAGTCATTCAAACGATTACCGCCATTTCCGGACAGACGAACTTGCTTGCGTTAAACGCGAGCATTGAGGCAGCGCGCGCCGGCGAGCATGGCAAAGGGTTTGCCGTTGTCGCCGACGAGGTGCGCAAGCTGGCGGAACAGTCAGCCAAAGCGACCGAAATGATCCGTGCGACCATTGCGGCCATTCAGCAGCAAGCCGGATTGGCGATCGAGGCCGTCGGCCGCTCCAAGCAAGCGTACAACGAACAGCGGGAAGCGGTGCATACGACCGGCGATTCGTTCATGAAAATCACCGGCATGATGGAACAATTAACCGCTGCGCTCACCGCTGTGATGGAAGAAGCGAAGCGGATGAACGGAAGCAAAGACGATGTGATTGGCGCGATGCAAAACATTGCTGCCATTGCCCAGCAATCGGCGGCAGCGGCAGAAGAAGTGGCCGCTTCGGCTGATGACCAGCTGCAGGCGCTTGCGACAGTGACCGAATCAGCCGAAACGTTAAGCGAGATGAGTCGGCAGTTGAAGCAGCTTGTGGAAAAATTCAAGCTCTCATAAAAAAGCGCAGCCTTTGTCCGGCTGCGTTTTTTCATTGGCGCAGCCAGGCTGCGGACGTGCGGTGACCGCCGTTTAGCCGGCTGCCTCTCAAACGGACATTATTATTTTTTCTATTCACACTATTCATACAATGATAATGAGTTGAATTTTTTTAAGTTTCTGCGTCGATTTTAGCGGCTAATAGTGCTAAAATAAACAGTGAAAACGTTTATACAGTTATTTTGTTGTTCATTCGGGAATAATGGTAGCCAAATGGGGGCGCGGCGTCTTAATCACCGCCGCCGGCTGACCCGAGGGACACGAAAACTAGTTGGAGGTTTTTTCACGATGGCAAAACAGACGAACTACGCTCAACCGTGGAGCCAGTTTTACGGGCCGAACCTCGGCTATGTCATCGAAATGTACGAACAGTATCTCGATGACCCGGACAGCGTCGATCCGGAACTAAAACAATTGTTTGAACAATGGGGGGCGCCGGTCGTCGAGGAGCCGGTTTCTCCTGCGGATCACGAAGCGGCGCAGACGCATCAAACGTTCCGGCTGCCGGAAACACCGACCGTGTTCAGCAAGCTTGTCGCCGCCGTCAAATTGGCGGACAGCATTCGCCATTATGGCCATCTGGCCGCCGATACGAACCCGATTGTGAAAGAGGAGAAAAAGCTGCGCCGCCTCGAACTTGATGAGTATGATTTGACGGAGGAAGATTTAAAGCGCATTCCGGTCGCATTTCTTTGTCCGCATGCCCCGGCGCATGTCAAAAACGGCTGGGATGCCATCATGCACTTGCGCAAAATCTATACAGATAAAATCGCCTTTGAATTCTCGCAAGTACATAATCTAGAGGAAAGGAACTGGCTCATCCAGCAAATCGAGTCCGGAGCGTACTATCCGAGCTTGGCGAACAAAGAGCGGGTCGCCTTGTTGCGCCGCCTGACGGAAGTGGAGGGGTTTGAAAAATTCATCCACCGGACGTATGTCGGGCAAAAGCGCTTTTCGATTGAGGGACTTGACGCCATGGTGCCGCTCCTTGATGAGCTTGTTCGCCAGGCGATCGAACAGGAGATTGACGCCGTCAACATCGGCATGGCGCACCGCGGCCGGCTGAACGTGCTTGCGCATGTGCTTGGCAAGCCGTATGAAATGATTTTCGCCGAGTTTCAGCATGCGGAGAGCAAAAACTTTATTCCGTCTGAAGGAGCGGTGGCCATCACCTACGGCTGGACGGGCGACGTGAAATACCATTTGGGGGCAGCGCGCCGGCTACGCAATCAAAGCGCCCATACGATGCGAATTACGCTCGCCAACAACCCGAGCCATCTTGAAGTCGTCAATCCGGTCGTGCTCGGTTATACGCGCGCCGCGCAAGAAGACCGGACCAAACCGGGCGTGCCGGAGCAAAAGACAGAGGCTTCGTTTGCCATTTTAATTCATGGCGATGCTGCTTTCCCGGGGCAAGGCATTGTGGCTGAAACGCTCAACTTAAGCCAGCTGCGCGGCTATACGACCGGCGGAGCCATTCATATTATCGCCAACAACATGATCGGCTTTACGACGGAAAGTTACGATTCCCGTTCGACAACGTATGCTTCTGATATGGCGAAAGGGTTTGAAGTGCCGATTGTGCATGTCAATGCCGACGATCCGGAGGCCTGCCTGGCGGCGGCAAGCTTGGCGTTTGCGTATCGCCAGCGGTTTAAAAAAGATTTTGTCATCGACTTGATCGGCTATCGCCGCTTCGGCCATAACGAAATGGATGAGCCGATGGCGACGAACCCGATCATGTACAGCATCATTCACCAGCATCCGACCGTGCGCGAGCTGTATGCGCAAAAGCTGATTGAAAAGGGGATCATCGCCGAGCAGGAAGTCGAAGAAATGGAACAGGAAGTGGCCGAACGGTTGAAAATTGCTTATGAACGGGTGCCGAAAAGTGAAGAGGAACTCGATTTCATTATGGATCCACCGAAACCGGTCGTCGCTCGGCTTCCGGAAGTGAAAACAGGCGTGGCGAAAGACGTGCTTCACCGCATCAATGAGGAGCTGCTCGAGTTCCCGGCTGACTTCCATGTCTTTAACAAGCTTGAGCGCATTTTAAAGCGGCGCAGCGGCGTATTTATGCAAAATGGCAAAATCGACTGGGCGCACGCGGAAACGTTGGCGTTTGCGACGATTTTGCAAGATGGCGTGCCGATCCGCCTCACCGGCCAAGATTCACAGCGCGGCACGTTTGCCCAGCGCCATTTAGTGCTGCACGATGTGAAAACGGGCAAAGAGTACGTTCCGCTTCATCATATCAGCGGCGCGAAAGCTTCGTTTGTCGTTTACAACAGCCCGTTGACTGAGGCGGCTGTGCTCGGTTATGAATACGGCTACAACGTGTACGCACCGGAAACGCTCGTGCTTTGGGAAGCGCAGTTTGGCGATTTCGCCAACATGGCGCAAGTCATGTTTGACCAGTTTATCTCGTCGGGACGGGCAAAATGGGGGCAAAAGTCCGGGCTCGTTATGCTCTTGCCGCACGGTTATGAAGGGCAAGGGCCGGAACATTCGAGCGGCCGCGTCGAGCGGTTTTTGCAGCTGGCGGCGGAAAACAACTGGACGGTCGCCAACTTGTCGACGGCAGCGCAATATTTCCATATTTTGCGCCGGCAAGCGGCGCTGCTGCAAAAAGAAGAAGTGCGCCCGCTCGTCTTAATGACGCCGAAAAGCTTGCTCCGTCATCCGCTGGCGGCATCCGACGCCGAAGCGCTTGTTCATGGCGTATTCTCGCCGGTGCTCGAGCAGCCGGGATTAGGGACGGACCCCAGCAAGGTCGAGCGGATCGTGTTTGGCACTGGCAAGCTGATGATTGATTTAGCGGAACAAATCGGCAAAATGGAAGGGCTTGACTGGCTGCATGTCGTGCGCGTTGAAGAGCTGTATCCGTTCCCAGAAGAAGCGGTGCAGGCGATTATCGCGCGTTACCCGAACGTAAAAGAGCTCGTTTGGGTGCAAGAGGAGCCGAAAAACATGGGCGCTTGGACGTATATGGAGCCGCGCCTGCGGGCCCTTGCTCCAGACGGCGTCGATGTCAGCTATATCGGGCGGCGCCGGCGGGCGAGTCCGGCGGAAGGCGATCCGGTCGTCCACCGGAAAGAGCAGGAGCGCATTATTCGCTGTGCATTAACGAAATATGAACGATGATTGAACGTTTGAGGAGGGCATCAACGTGGCTGAGATCAAAGTCCCGGAACTAGCAGAGTCCATCACCGAAGGCACCATCGCTCAATGGTTGAAAAAGCCGGGCGACTATGTGGAAAAAGGCGAGTCGATTTGTGAATTGGAAACGGATAAAGTGAACGTCGAAATTATGGCGGAAGAGTCGGGCGTTTTGCAGCAGCTGCTGGCGAATGAAGGCGACACGGTCGCCGTCGGCCAAGCGATCGCCATCATCGGCGAGGGAGCGGCTGCAGCACCAGCCGCTGCCCCGCAGGCCGCAACAAAGCCGGTTGACGAAACGGAAACGGTCATGCCGGCTGACCGCGCCGAGCAACAGGCGCCGCAGCCGGTCGCTGTCGCCCAAGCGCCGGGCCAACGCCCGGTCGCTTCGCCGGCCGCCCGAAAAATGGCGCGCGAAAAAGGGATCGATTTGACGCAAGTGCCGACCGTTGATCCGCTTGGGCGCGTCCGCAAGCAGGACGTTGCTTCATTTGCCGCCCAGCCGGCCGCTGTTCTACAAGCGGCGCCGCAACCGGCTCCGACGGCGGCGCCCGTTTCGGCGCCAACGCCGACTCCCGCAGCGGAAAGCGGCAAGCCGGTCATCCGTGAAAAAATGTCGCGCCGCCGGCAAACGATCGCCAAGCGGCTGCTTGAAGTTTCGCAATCGACCGCGATGCTGACGACGTTCAACGAAATCGACATGTCAGCGGTCATGGAGTTGCGCAAACGGAAAAAAGACAAGTTTTTTGAAGAGCATGACGTCCGCCTTGGCTTTATGTCGTTTTTCGTCAAAGCGGCCGTGGCGGCGCTGAAAAAATATCCGTACGTCAACGCGGAAATTCAAGGCGATGAAATTTTGCTGAAAAAATATTACGACATCGGCGTGGCCGTTTCGACCGATGAGGGGCTTGTCGTTCCGGTTGTGCGCGACTGCGACCGGAAAAACTTCGCCGAAATTGAGCGGGACATCGCTGAATTAGCGGCGAAAGCGCGCAGCAACAAGCTGTCGCTCGCCGATTTGCAAGGCGGCACGTTTACGATCACAAACGGCGGCGTATTCGGCTCGCTTTTATCGACCCCGCTCTTAAACGGTCCGCAAGTCGGCATTTTAGGGATGCATTCGATCAAACTGCGTCCGGTGGCCATCGATGAGGAGCGGATTGAAAACCGTCCGATGATGTACGTCGCCCTGTCGTACGATCACCGCATCATTGACGGCAAGGAAGCGGTTGGGTTCTTAAAAACGGTGAAAGACTTGATCGAAAATCCGGAAGACTTATTGCTTGAAAGTTAATACCGAAAAAAGGAGTCCGCGGCGTGCGGGCTCCTCGTTTTTATCAGCGAAACGGCACAGCGCGGCGAATGAACTTCCCTGTTTGACGGAAAACTACCGTCAAAAAGGAGCATTCCCGTTAGGAGCTTTTCCGGGGACTTGATCAAAAAAAGCCCTCTTGGTATGATGCAGGGGTATCAACCACATCACTCACCATACCAAGGAGGACTTCAGATGAATTGTACACAAAACTATAAAATTGATCAAGTAACCGAACAAACGCTTGTCGTGGGTATTGATATCGCGAAACGAACCCACTACGCCTGAGTGTCTTATGCTCTAGCGGCGAAGTGGACACGCCTCAAAGAATAAGGATTGCTTGAAGCAGTCAAACTTCTTTGGAAGCCCCCACTTCAAATTTTCGCTAGAAAATTAAGTGGGGGTAGTTCACGGGGAAACTTTTTTTGAATCTAGCGCTCTGTCGTTTTTGAGAACCGCTGAGTGGCAGGGCACAGTGATGTTCGCCAGCCGTTTAGACAAAACGGACAGAAGGGGAGAGGCAGCATGAAAACGATCGGGTTTATCGGCCTTGGCGTCATGGGGAAAAGCATGGCGCGCCATTTATTAAAAGCGGGCTACCCGCTTCTCGTTCATACACGGACAAAGGAAAAGGCGCTCGACTTGCTTGAAGAAGGGGCGGTATGGAAGGAAACGGTCGCCGATTTGGCGAAGGAAGCGGACGTTGTCATGACCATGGTCGGCTACCCGTACGATGTTGAGCAAGTGTATTTCGGCGAGGGCGGAATTTTGGAGCAGGCGCGGCCGGGAACGTATGTCATCGATATGACCACTTCGACGCCGACGCTAGCGCAAGCCATTTACGAAGCGGCAAAGCAAAAAGGCATCCACGCGTTGGATGCCCCGGTGTCCGGCGGGGATATCGGCGCCCGCGAAGGGACGCTGACGATCATGGTCGGCGGCGATGAAGAGGTGTTTTTGGCGTGCAAGCCGATTCTCGAGCGCCTTGGGACGAACATTGTCCTGCAAGGAAAAGCCGGAGCCGGCCAGCACACGAAAATGTGCAACCAGATCGCCATTGCTACGAATATGATCGGCGTTTGCGAAGCGATGGCGTATGCGAAGCAGGCGGGACTCGACCCGCTCCGCGTGCTTGAGAGCATCGCTAAAGGGGCGGCAGGCAGCTGGTCGTTGAGCAACTTGGCGCCGCGCATGCTCGCCGGCGATTTTGCGCCCGGGTTTTACATTAAACATTTCATTAAGGATATGAAAATTGCGCTTGAAGAAGCGGAACGAATGAATTTGCCGCTTCCCGGCCTAGCGCTCGCCAAATCGATGTACGAAGAACTGGCGCAAGCCGGCGAGGAAAACAGCGGCACACAGGCGTTATATAAGCGCTACATTCCGGAGTAAAATGGGGCGGTTTCGCCCCATTTTTTGATGTTAAACATATTTATCAAAAAATATTGAATATTTCTTTCTGTAGAGGTATAGTAAAAATAAGGGGACACATACTAACCGGTTAGTATAAAGGGAGGGGATGGCATGGACTTTTCCTATTCGCCGAAAGTCCAAGAGCTGATCAAAAAATTAAGCGCTTTCATGGAGGAGTACATTTATCCGAATGAAAAAGTGTACGAGGAGCAGCTGAACGCCCAAGAGTCGAGATGGTCAAGCGTACCCCCGATCATCGAAGAACTGAAGGAAAAAGCGAAAAAAGAAGGGCTTTGGAACTTGTTTTTGCCGGACAGTGAATACGGAGCCGGCTTAACCAACGTCGAGTACGCGCCGCTTTGCGAAATTATGGGCCGGTCGCTCATCGCTCCGGAAGTGTTCAACTGCAATGCGCCGGATACCGGCAACATGGAAGTGCTCGTCCGCTACGGAAGCGAGGAACAAAAACAAAAATGGCTCATCCCGCTCTTAAACGGGGAAATCCGCTCATGCTTTTCGATGACCGAACCGGATGTGGCGTCAAGCGATGCGACGAACATTCGGGCGTCGATCATCCGCGACGGCGATGAATATGTCATTACCGGCCGGAAATGGTGGTCGTCCGGCGCCGGCGACCCGCGCTGCAAAGTCGCCATCGTCATGGGCAAAACGAACCCGGACGCACCAAAACATGAACAGCAGTCGATGATCATCGTCCCGCTCGATACGCCGGGGGTGAAAATTGAACGGATGCTGCCGGTGTTTGGCTTTGATCATGCGCCGCACGGCCATGCGGAGATTACATATGACCACGTGCGGGTGCCGAAAGAAAACATCATTTGGGGTGAAGGAAAAGGGTTCGCCATCGCCCAAGGGCGGCTCGGCCCGGGGCGGATTCACCATTGCATGCGTCTCATTGGGGCGGCGGAGCGGGCGCTTGAGCTCATGTGCCGGCGCGTGCAGTCGCGGGTGGCGTTCGGCAGGCCGCTCGCCGAGCACGGCGTGATCCGCGAGTGGATCGCCCAGTCGCGCATCGAAATCGAGCAGGCGCGCCTGTTGACGATGAAAGCAGCGTACATGATGGATACGGTCGGCAACAAGGTCGCGCGCAAAGAAATTGCCATGATTAAAGTGGTCGCTCCAAATGTCGCCTTAAAAGTGATCGACCGCGCCATTCAGGCGTTCGGTGCCGCCGGGGTGAGCAACGACTTCCCGCTGGCCGCCCTGTGGGCGAACTCGCGCACGCTCCGTTTGGCCGACGGACCCGATGAAGTGCATAAAGAGCAAGTGGCAAAGCTTGAACTGCGTCAGTATCAATAACATGGGGGAGGAAGTGGCGTCTTATGCATGTGCTCGACTTATTTAAAATTGAAGGAAAAACAGCCATCGTCACCGGCGGTGGGCGAGGCCTCGGCGAACAGATCGCCATCGGCCTCGCTGAAGCCGGGGCGAACGTCGTCGTCTGCTCGCGCAAGGTGGAAGCGTGTGAACAAGTAAAAGGAAAAATTGAACGGCTCGGCGTCCGCTCGCTTGCTTTGCCGTGCGATGTGACGAATCCGGATGACGTAAACCATGTTGTCGAAACGACGGCGAAAGAATTCGGGGGAATCGATATTTTGGTGAACAACAGCGGGGCGACATGGGGGGCGCCGGTCGAGGAGATGCCGCTTGCAGCGTGGCAAAAGGTGATCAACGTCAACGTCACCGGCACGTTTTTGATGAGCCAGGCGGCCGGCAAAGTGATGATTGCCAAGCAAACCGGCGGCGCTATCATCAATATCGCTTCCGTCGCCGGCCTTGGCGGCACGCATCCCGATATTTTAAATACGATCGGCTACAACACGAGCAAAGGGGCGGTTATTACGTTTACGCGCGATTTGGCTGCTAAATGGGGAAAACACGGCATTCGCGTCAATGCGGTTGCCCCCGGTTTTTTCCCGACGAAAATGTCGCGCGTTGTCCTTGAGCAAGTCGGTCAAAAAGTATTGGAACATACGCCGCTCGGCCGCTTTGGCGGTGAAGATGACCTAAAAGGCGCCGTCTTGTTCCTCGCTTCGCCGGCATCCGCGTTTGTCACCGGCGCGCTTCTTGTCGTTGACGGCGGCAGTCATGCGACCGGCATTTAACGAAAGTAAGGGGGAGAAGCAAATGAGCGAAAAACGGGCTTTGTCTCTTTATCCGGAACATGTGTCGTTTCATATTGACATTCCGGACAAAACGGTATGCGATGTGCTCCATGAACGGGCGGCGCAATTTGGCAGCCAGCCGGCGCTGACGTTTTACAGCAAAACGATCACGTACGCCGAGCTCGCCGCCGCGGTCAACCGCTTCACTTCGAGCCTGCAGGCGCTTGGGGTGCAAAAAGGCGACCGCGTCGCGATTATGCTGCCGAACTGCCCGCAATACGTCATTGCTTATTACGGCATTTTGCAGGCCGGCGCCATCGTCACCCAAGTGAACCCGATGCTCGTCGAGCGCGAGCTGGCGTATGTGCTGAACGATTCCGGAGCTGAGACGATCATCATTTACGAGCCGCTTTATCCGCGCCTTGTTGCGGTAAGAGGGGAGACGGCCGTCAAGCGGGCGGTCACCGTCAGCTTCGGGGCGCCGCCATCCGCTTCGTTGGCCGCCGGAGACGTCACGTTTGAGGAGTTTCTCGCCGGAGGAAGCGGGCAAGTGCGTCCGGTGCCGATCGAGCCGGCGCATGACGTCGCTGTGCTGCAATACACGGGCGGAACGACAGGGCGCTCGAAAGGGGCGATGCTCACCCATCGCAACATTTTTGCCAATGTTTTGCAATGCGCCGAGTTTTTTAAAGGAACGTTTGAAATGGGAAAAGAGCGCTATTTGACCGTGATCCCGCTCTTCCATGTCTTCGCGATGACTTCAGGAATGAACTTAGCCATTTACCAAGGGGCGGAAAACATTTTGCTGCCGCGCTTTGAGCTGAAAGAAGTGCTCGAGACGATCCGCAACAAGCAGCCGACCGTGTTCCCCGGCGTGCCGACGATGTACGTCGCCATTACGAACACGCCGGGAGTCGAGCAGTACGGCATCAACAGCATTAAAACGTGCAACAGCGGCAGCGCGCCAATGCCGCTTGAGCTGATGCGCGATTTCGAGGGGAAAACCGGGGCGGTTGTTCTTGAGGGGTACGGACTGTCCGAAGCATCGCCGGTGACGCATTGCAATCCGCCGTTTGCAGCGCGCAAGCCAGGGACGGTCGGCATCGGCATGCCGCTGACGGAATACAAAGTCGTCGATGTGGCGACGGGTACGCAAGAATTGCCGCCGGGGGAAGTCGGTGAGCTCATCATCCGCGGCCCGCAAGTGATGAAGGGGTATTGGAACATGCCGGAGGAAACGGCGGTGACGCTGCGCGACGGATGGTTGTACACCGGGGATTTGGCCTCGATTGACGAGGAAGGGTATGTGACGATCGTCGACCGAAAAAAAGATATGATCATCGCTGGCGGCTACAACGTTTATCCGCGCGAAATCGAGGAAGTGCTGTACGAGCATCCGGCGGTGAAAGAGGCGGTGGCCATCGGTGTGCCGGATCCGTACCGCGGCGAAACGGTGAAGGCGGTCATCGTTTTAAAAGATGGACAACAGGCGAGCGAAGACGACATTCTCGCCCACTGCCGAAAAAACTTGGCGTCCTATAAAGTGCCGCGCATCGTCGAATTCCGCGCTGAGCTGCCGAAAACGAACGTCGGCAAAATTTTGCGCCGCGCCTTGCGCGAAGAGGCGTCCCGCCCGCAATGACGTCGGCGCGGCTGACGGCCAAGTCCCGAGCAGACTTGGCCGTTTTATGGTACAATAGCTGGCAGTGACTACATGTAAGGCAAGAGGTGGGAAAGAATGAGGGAAAAAATTATCGCTGCCAGCATTGAACTGTTTGAGCAAAAAGGCTTCAGCGAAACGTCGATTCAAGATATTGTCGATGCCCTCGGAGTGACGAAAGGGACGTTTTACTACTACTTCAAAAGCAAAGAAGAGCTGCTTATGGACATTCACCTTCGCTATATTGAGGGGCTGCTTAGCGAGCAGGCGCGCATGATGAATGACGAGCGGCGGTCAGTGCGGGAAAAGCTGTACGCCATCGTGTATATGCTCATTCACAATGTCGAGCGGCAAGGGCGGCAAGCGCGCGTGTTTTTCCGTGAGATGAAGCATTTGAACGAGGAACATTTGCAAAAGGTGAAGGAAAAGCGCGACTTGTTCCGCCATCAGCTGCAGGCGTTAATTGAAGAAGGAATGAAAAACGGCGAACTGCGCCGCGATTTGTCGCCAGCGATCGCCGCGCTCACGGTGCTTGGGGCGGCCAATTGGAGCTACCACTGGTTCCGTCCGGACGGCGAGCTGACTGATGCGGAAGTCGCTGAACAAATGGTGGCGATTTTAATTGACGGAATGGGTGCGCCGCATATTCCGTAAACAAGCGAAACGGCGTGCATCGAAGCGGGTTCGCAAAGGGGGAGAGGGAGATGAGCGCCATTATTCCGGTGCGCAAAGGGGAGGAACTGCCGGCCGAAAAGCTGGCTACGTTTTTACGGGCGGTGTTGCCGGATATGCCGAATGGGGAGCTCGAGATCGAGCAATTTTCCGCCGGCCGCTCGAATTTGACGTACTTGCTTCGCTGCGGGGAGTGGGAAGCGGTGCTGCGCCGCCCGCCGTTTGGCCCGGTGCCGCCAAAAGCGCACGATATGAAGCGGGAGAGCACGTGGCTTGCCGAAATTCACCCGCTGTTCCCGTTGGCTCCGAAGCCATTCTACTTTTGTGAAGATGAATCAGTGATCGGCAGCCCGTTTTTTGTGATGGAGCGACGCCGCGGCATCGTTATTGATAGTGATTTTCCAGAAGGCGTCAACCCGACGGAAGACGTCTGTCGCGGCATTTCCGAAACGATGGTTGAGACGCTTGTACAAATTCACCAAATCGATTATACGAAAACGCGTCTCGTTCAGATGGTTAAGCCGGAAGGGTTTATGGAGCGGCAAGTGCACGGTTGGATTCAACGCTACGAGCGGGCGAAAACAGATGACGTTCCAGCGGCCGAGGCGCTCATGAAGTGGCTTGCTTCCCATATTCCGCCACAGCGCGAGGCGACGGTGATTCATTACGATTTTAAGCTGAATAACGCCTTGTTTGCTAAGGACGATGTGACGAAAATGGTCGGCTTGTTCGATTGGGAAATGTCGACCGTTGGCGACCCGCTTGCCGATTTGGCAGTGGCGCTGAGCTATTGGATTGAAGAAGGCGACCCGCCGCTTGTCAAACACGGCTTCGGCCGCGCGCCGGTCACCGTCCGGCCCGGCTTTTACACGCGCGAACAGTTTATTGCTGCGTATGCGGAAAAAAGCGGGCGCGACGTTTCTGATATGCATATCTATTTAACGTTTGCTTATTTTAAATTGGCCGTCATCTGCCAACAAATTTATTACCGTTACCGCCGCGGACAAACAAATGATGAGCGGTTTCGTCATTTCAACCAGTTTGTCGAGGCGCTCATCGGGCATGCGTGGCAGCTGGCGACAGGGCGGTGAAAAAGGATGATCACGAAAGTGCATGTTGTGCTGCGCAAGGAAGACATTGACGAAACGGCGCTCGCTGACGGCAAAGTAGCCGTTGTGTTTGATATTTTGCTCGCGACGTCATCGATTACAGCGGCGTTGGCTGCCGGCGCTCGTTCGGTCGTTCCGGTGTATAGCGCGGCCGAAGCCGAAGAAGTTGGGCGCCGATTGCCGGATGGGGGGTATGAACTTGCCGGTGAAAGCGAAGGAAGGACGATCACCGGCTTCCACCCGCCGACGCCGCTGTTTTTGCAAACGGTTTGCCCGGGGAAGACCGTCATTTTGTCGACGACAAACGGCACGGTGGCGCTTCGCAAGGCGATGAAAGCCCGGGCCGTGTATGCGGCGAGTTTGCTTAACAGCCCAGCTGTTGGCGAACATATTTGCCGGGCGCATCAGAATGAGACGATCATTGTCATTTGCTCCGGCTCATCCGGCCGCTTTTGCCTTGAAGATTTTTATGGCGCCGGCTATTTTGTCCATTGCTTGATTGAGCAAGGAATCACCGCGGCAGAGCTTTCTGACAGCGCCATGGCCGCCTGGCTGTTTTACCGGCAATACGGCGGCGAAGGAAAGGCGAAAGAGGTGCTATCCTCCTCGCGTGTTGGCCGCTGGATGGCCGCGTGCGGCCTTGAAAAGGAGATTGACTACATCAATCGGCACGGAGCGCTTTCCGTCATTCCGAAGCTCGAGCCCGGGCCGTTTGGACCGGAAATGCGCGATATGGCGCAAATGAAAGCAACAAGGGAGGGGAAACGGCAATGAAAATGGTGCAATTTACAGAGTACGGCGGTCCGGGCGTGCTCAAAGTGAAAGAGATCGAGCGCCCGTCGCCATCCGAACGGCATGTGTTGATTGAAGCGGAGGCGATCGGCGTCAATTACGCCGACACAGCGAGGCGGGAAGGACGCTATGTTGTACCGACGCCGCTTCCATTCGTGCCCGGCACCGAAGTGGCGGGCGTCGTCCGCGAAGTCGGTCCCAACGTGCAGACGATCCGTCCAGGACAGCGCGTCGTCGCCTTGATCGAGGCGGGCGGCTACGCCGAGTATGTCGTTGTTGATGAGCGGGCGGTCGTGCCGCTGCCGGACGGAGTTGATGCCCGCCAAGCGGCAGCGCTGCCGGTGCAAGGGTTAAGCGCCTATCACATTTTGAAAACGATGGGTCGCCTTGAAGAAGGGGAAACAGTGCTCATCCATGCGGCAGCCGGCGGCGTCGGCACGCTCGCTGTACAGCTGGCGAAACGGTTTGGCGCGAAAACCGTCATCGCCACGGCGAGCACCGAGGAGAAGCGGGCGCTCGCTCGCCGTCTTGGCGCCGATGTGACGGTCGATTATACGAAAAACGACTGGTCTAAGGCCGTGATGGAGGCGACCCAAGGGCGCGGCGTTGACGTTGCTTTGGAAATGGCGGGTGGCGACATTTTCCACCAAACGCTTGATTGCCTTGCCCCGTTCGGCCGCCTTGTTGTCTACGGTGCGGCAAGCGGGGAGATGACGCGCCTGAACCCGGTTCGCCTGATGGCGAAAAACTGGTCCGTCATCGGCTTTTTCTTGCCGCAGATCATGCGGAAGCGGGCGCTGTACGAGCGAAGCTTGCGCGAACTGCTCCATTGGGTGCAAGAAGGAAGTTTAGAGCTGACCATCGGCGGCGTCTATCCGCTTGAACAGGCTGCCATGGTGCACGAGCTGCTGCAAGGACGGAAAACGAGCGGCAAGCTGTTGCTTGTGCCGTAAAAAAGAGAGGAAACGATCTGACCAAAAAGGCCGCCTTCCCCAAAAGAAAACGCATATAGCGATGAAAAAGGGGTCCCGTTGCTTTTGCGGGCCCTCCTTTTTTGCATATGTGCGCAAATCAGCCGGTGGAATCCGCATGCGGCAGCGCGCTGAAAGGAAAACAAAGCCGCTCTCATTTTACCGGCTGTTCCTCTTCGCCTGAACGTATCGCTCGAGCCGATCGAGCCCTTCTTTGAGCACGTCAAGCGAATAGGCGTACGACAGGCGGACATAGCCTTCGCCGTATTCCGAAAAGGCGCTGCCGGGGACGAGGGCGACGCCGGCTTTTTCAACGACATCAACGGCAAAATCAAACGATGGCATATGAAACGCAGCGATCGATGGAAATAAATAAAACGCGCCGTCCGGTTTTTCGACCGGAAGCCCCATGGCCGTGAGGCGATTGTATGCGTACTCAAGCCGTTCGGCGTAAGCGGCGCGCATCGCCTCGGCGTCGTTTTTGCCGGCGGTAAGCGCCTCAACCGCCGCTTTTTGGCTGACGGATGACGTGCAGGAGACGCTGTATTGGTGCACTTTGACCATCTGTTCGATGACAAAGGACGGGGCGAAGACAAACCCGATGCGCCAGCCGGTCATCGAGTGCGACTTGCTTAGCCCGTTGATGACGATCGTCTGCTCTGGCAGCCATTCAGCGATCGAGCGGTGGCGTCCGCGATAGACGAGCTCGCTGTAAATTTCATCAGACACGATCCAAATCGGCCGTCCTTTCATCAGCGCGGCGATGGCTTCAAGCGCTTCACTTGACAGCGTCGTTCCGGTCGGATTGGACGGATACGGAAGGACAAGGCAGCGCGTCTTGTCGGTGATGTAAGGGGCGATCAGCTCGGCCGACAGACGAAAGCCGTTTTGTCTTGTGTCGATGTGCACCGGTTTCGCCCCGCACAGGCGGATGAGCGGCTCATAGCCGGGATAGACCGGCGCAGGAAGAAGCACTTCTGTCCCTTCTTCTAAAATGGTGCGAAACGTAATATCAAGCGCTTGACTGGCGCCGACGGTGGCGATCACTTCATCCGGGCTGTAGCGAAGCCCGTATTTATCGGCGACAAACTGACAAGCCGCCTGGCGCAGCTCAAGGAGGCCGGCGTTCGCCGTATACGTGGTGAAATCATCGGCGATCGCTTCTTGGGCGGCCGCTTTGACATGATCGGGCGTCGGAAAATCCGGCTGGCCGATCGTCAAGGAAACTAGCCCCGGCCGGCCGGCGACAAGGTTGAAAAACTGGCGGATGCCTGACAGTTGAATGGCTTGGACGCGTGGCTGAAAGAGGTGTTTCACGAGTTGTCCACCTTTCCGTTTTTTCTCTATTGTACCATTGAGAATGAAAAACAGAAAAACAAAAATGAGCCCCTTTCCGTTCGGATCGTTTCCGCAGACGGAAATGGGGCTCACCCTGTCATGGACGATTCACACTCCAACTTCGTTCGCTCCTTTTACGCGCCGTATTTTTTCAACAAGTCGTTATACTGGGCGGAAAGTTTGAAAAACAGCGGCTTGTTGCGGGCAGCGAGCGCCTCATCAATTTTTTCCATCAGTTTTTTTCTCTGAAACTGGAAGATCGCTTCTTTCAATACTCGTTCGGCCATTGGACCATAGCTGCTTTTTTCTTCCGGCTGGTTGAACAATACGGCGCCTTCGTTCGGATACTGTTTTTCGTACATCGTTGATTCCCTCCCATATGGGAACGAAGGAGTTCCCTTTTTTATATTATCATCGTTTTTGGTGAAAATGTAAAGAAAATTTAGATAAATATTTTTTGTCATTTTTTTCTCTACACGATTTCTATACCCGTTTTTTGTTGGGGTGTAACGTCTTTTCGGTTATGATAAGAAGAGAAAAAAATGGCAAGGTGAGATGGCGATGATCCGCACGTGTGTCGTAACAAAAGAGTTTGAGGTTATGCATGATGTCGATTTAACGCTCGTCAACAGCCCGGACGTTTCATGGTATTGGGTCGATTTTCATGAGCCGACGGAAGAGGAATCCGACTTGCTCGCCTCGTTTTTCCGTTTCCACCCGCTCGCGATTGAGGACTGTTTGGAATATGTGCAGCGGCCGAAACTCGATTTTTATGACCGCTACTTATTTGTTGTCCTCCATGCGATTGCGGGGACGACGCTTGAGGCTGAGGAAGTCGATCTGTTTGTCGGACAAAACTTTATCGTTTCGTTTCATAAGTCGCCGGTTCATGCGGTCGAGGACGTATGGGAGCGGCTGAAGAGCGAGCAGGACGTGCAGCAGGGGCCGTTTCATGTCATGTATCGGCTGATCGACAAGCTCGTTGATGATTACTTCCCTCCGCTGTACTACATTGAAGATGTGTTGAATGATTTAGAGGAAAATACGAACAACGAGCCGATTCATGACATTATCGAAAAAGTGTTTGACATTCGCGGCGATTTATCGAGATTGCGCCGGACGATTGTGCCGATGCGCGACTTATTGTACCGCATCATCCACTCCGATCGGCTGCAGCGCATGAAAGAGCGGCAGCTGTATTTCTATGATATTTACGATCATTTATTAAAGCTGTCAGAAATGATTGAGACGAATCGGGAAATTACCGCCGATATTCGCGACAGCTATTTGTCGCTCAACTCCAACCGAATGAATAACATTATGATGACGTTTACGGCCATTACGACGATTTTTATGCCGCTCACCTTTATTGCGGGCATTTATGGGATGAACTTTGACTATATGCCCGAACTGCGCTGGAAATATGGGTACTTTGCCGTATTGGCTGTCATGGCAACCATCGGCATAACGATGTTTGTCTGGTTTAAGCGCAACGGATGGTTCCAACTGTTAAAAGGCGACTGGGCGAAAGAGGATCGGGAGCGCCGCTAGCAGCCGTATAAAACAAGCTGTCCCTCTCATATACATAACTGTGGCAATGTGACCGCGAAGGAGGGGGAAGGATGGTAAGAGGTGTTTGGGGCGTTGATTCGGCGCAAGTCGTAACGGACCAATTGTTTCAATGCGTACGGACAGAGCTCGGTTATCCGAAATTTTGGGGCCGCTATTTGGTGGAAGTGCCTAATGTGTCGGAAGGGTTGACGCGGGACGAGATCACCCGCATCCGCAACTATGGAGTCAAAGTGATGCCCATCTACAACGCCTTTCGTGAGGCGGTCGGCTATGCGAACGGGCAAGTGGCGGCGCGCAATGCGGTGTTCCATGCGCGGCGGCTCGGCATTCCGAAAAATAAATTGCTGTTTGCCAACATTGAAGACTTTTTTGCCGTCGACGCGGCTTGGATCGCTGCTTGGGTGGAAACGCTTTATCCGACCGGGTATCGCCCGGGACTGTACGCCGATCCAACGAAGGGAGATTTCGCCGCCGCTTATTGCGAGGCGGTGGGGAGGAACAACCAAGTGGCGGTGCAGGCCGTCATTTGGAGCGCGGCTCCAAGGCCGGGAACGACGAAAGAACAAAAAGCGCCGCGTTACCAGCCGGCCGCCCCGCCTTGCAGCGCGAACGTCTGGGTCTGGCAGTACGGGCGCGACGCGGAAGTTTGTCCGGTGGATACGAATTTGGCGGACCGCCGCTTGCTTGACTTTTTATATTAAACAGCGCCGTTGCAACAAGGCAACGGCCTTTTTATCTTAATTAGGCGAGAAGACTCCCACTTCAACGAAGCGAAGCGGAGTAAGTGGGAGATGAATCGCCTTAACTATATTTTGCTGAAAATAGGATAGATTCAGTAAAATATAGTATCATATAGTTAGATGGGAGGTGAAAACATGTATTTTTGTATCAAACAACAGCTAAATGGTTTGACCAAAGAAGAATACTTGACTCTTCGAGAACTGTGCCATATTGCCAAGAACATGTACAACGTCGGATTGTACCATGTCAGACAATACTATTTTGAACACAAGGAATTTCTTAATTATGAGAAAAACTATCATCTTGCAAAAACTAACGAAAACTATAAGCTGTTAAACAGCAACATGGCACAGCAAATTTTAAAAAAGGTCAATGAAGCCTTTAAATCTTTCTTTGGTTTGATCATTCTTGCCAAACAAGGAAAATATGACTGAGTGTCTTATGCTCTAGCGGCGAAGTGGACACGCCTCAAAGAATAAGGATTGCTTGAAGCAGTCAAACTTCTTTGGAAGCCCCCACTTCAAATTTTCGCTAGAAAATTAAGTGGGGGTAGTTCACGCTCTTGATACCGTTGCATAGAAGATCGGTGATTGAAGGAGCAGGTCGCTTCCCCGCCTTGTTTTTCAAATTGAGAAGCTTTGCGGCATCGGCTTCTCATTTCAAGTGATCTGATGTCAGCTAGGGGCAGGCGTTGTTTTTCACCAGCCTTCTAGATAAGGAGAAAGCCGAGACGAACGGCAACCGAATGCGCTTGAGCGCAGGGGAGTGTGAGAGGTCCCCTCTTCTGCCCCGGGTAAGTGAAGGAGGAAGACCAGAATGTTTTTAGACCGTGTCGACTATATTAATAATAGGAAAAAAGGGGGGGAACGTGAAAACGGAAGCAGCTCGGGGCTTTTTTTTATCACAATTAGGAAATGTTTACCATGAGGAAAGGAGAGGGAAGTTGGATTCCTATGTCGTCTCGTTACTAGACCGGATAAAAGAACAGTATGAACAATGGGAGGCTTCACCGCCGCTCAGCAGCGCGGAGTTGACCCGGTTTTTCGGTGCCATCGGCCGGGCGGCGGAGGTGATCGGCCGCAATGATATCGCTGCCGAAGCGGAACGGATTCTTCAGCGCACGAACAGGCAAAAGGAACGGCAATGGACGGCGGAGGAGGCGCTGGCGGAGATGGTTCCGCTCCTTCGCCGCTGCTATGAAGCCGAAGAAACCGATTCTTCTCCAATCACTTCCCTCCCGCAACGCGGAGGACCGGAAGCCGTCGTTCTTCTCTGCGGAAATGATCCGCTATTTTTTGCTTATCTCCGCGGATCACTGCAAACCGTATCGTGGCGCTTCATCACACTTCCTTCCTTCGAACAGGCGGCAGCATCCATGTTTCGCCTCAACCCGGACTGCATCATCGTCGACATCGGGGAAGATCATTTAGAAACTCCTTCTTTCCTTGCTCTGCTGGAGAACGCCGGTCGCGCTTCCTACATTCCGGTAGTGATCGTCGGCACAGACGGGCGCAAAGCCGTCCATCTAAAATGGTATGAGCTTGGCGCCGACGATGTCGTCGTGAAGCCGGCTGCAGCTGGCGAGCTGTTCATTCGTGTCCGGCGTCTCGTAGAAAAAAAGCGGAAAATTGATGAACTTGTGCTTATTGATGAGTTAACCGGCGTCTACAATCGTAAATACTTGCCGCGAGTGTATGCCCGCCTGCGCAGCGATCTCGAGCGTTCCGGGACACCGAGCTGTCTGGCGCTGCTCGACTTGGACCATTTCAAGCAAGTCAATGACCGTTTCGGCCACTTGATGGGTGATGCGGTGTTAAAAAAGCTGGCTGCCTTTTTGCTTCAACATACGCGGGGAATGGATACGGTCGTCCGCTTTGGGGGCGAGGAGTTTATCGTTTGGCTGGCAAAAACATCGACAGGAGAAGCGCGCCGTGTGCTTAGGCGGCTGCAGCGCCAGTTCGCTTCCGAGGAAGTTGAGGCGGACGGCGCGCGCCTATCGTGTACGTTTTCCGCCGGTTTTGTCGAATGCGACGATCCGAACGAACCGCTCGATCATTGGCTCAAGCTGGCCGACAAAGCGCTGTATGCAGCCAAAAGAAAGGGCGGCAACCGAGTTGAAGAAGCGCGGAGGCAACCGTCTCACGCCAATGGCGCTCAGAACGAAACACAACATCGCCAGGCGGGCAAACAGCGGTGGGCTGTTGCCATTGTCGACGATGATGAATTGGCGCGAACGGTCATCGCTGATCTCGTTCGCAAGCTTGCCGCCGAGCAGGAGCGGGAGGTGGACATTTATGAGTTTGGCGACGGGCTTTCCTTCCTCGAATCGCCGCTCTGTGAACATGGACGGCGCTTCGTCGTCATTTTAGACCGGGTGATGCCGAAAATGGACGGCCTTGAGGTGTTGCACCGCCTCCGCCGCCGGCGGACGCCGCATAAAGTGATGATGCTGACGTCGCGCCAAGATGAGCGGGAAATCGCTGATGCTCTCGAAAAAGGGGTCGATGAGTATGTGACAAAGCCGTTCAAATGGCTTGAGCTTGAAGCGCGGCTGCGCCGGCTGCTAAAGGAGCTGGATGAGTAATGGCGCTCGTTTTCGCCGTCGCGGTGGCGGCTGCTTTGTCGGCGGTGCTGACCGGGCTGTTCATTTATTTGATCGTGCGCAAATGGCGGGAAAACCGGCGCCAGGCCCGGCTGCGCGCCTATAAGGAAGAACGCCGTCTCCCGCTGCTTCGCTATTTGCTCGGAGAGGAGGAGCTTTCGTTTCGTTTTTCATCGCCGCTTGAACGGGAGGCTGTGCTCCAACTGTTGGATAGCTTTGCCTCGTTATTGAAAGGGGAGCATGTGCAGACGCGCCTGCGCGCGTTTGCTGAAGCGCACTTTCAAGGCTGGCTGCGCCACCGGCTGGCAAGCCGGCAATGGAGCGAGCGGATGAACGCGCTGTTTCTGATCGAAGACTTGCAGATGAAGGGGATGCTGCCCGACATCGAACGGCTGTACCGTTCCGCTGGGGTCACAGAAGGGGAGACAGCGAAAATATTGGCCATTTTCGCCAAATTTGATTATCGTCCGGTCGTGACATATGTGTTTCAACCGAAATATGAGTTGACGGAATTTGCGTATCGCATCATTTTTGGCCATATGAGCGAGCAGCTGCTTCAACAGGTAAAAAAACGGTTTGCTGAACTGCCGCCGGCGGGAAAATATGCGTTGATCGACATGATCGGCATCCGCCGCCGTCAGGAAGGACTGTTTTTGGAGCAGCTATTAGCATCGGAAGATTTGGAAATCCGCGTTCGTGCGCTCAAGGCGATGGCGGAAATCGGTGTGCCACTTGGCGCGCGGCAGCTCGAGCGCCACTTGCGCTCGCCGCATTGGCAAGAGAGATTGATAGCGACCCGCCTTGCCGGAAAATACCGGGAAGAAAAGCTGCTCCCGCTTCTGTGCGAGCGGCTTTCAGACCGTTCCTTTGCCGTTCGTTCCGAGGCGGCCGCGGCCATCGCCCGCCTTCCGAACGGCCGGGCTGTATTGCGTACAGCGGCTCAACATGTGGACGACCGCTACGCCCGCGATATGGCAAGGCAATGGCTCGAAGAGGAGGAGATATAGTGGGGCCATGGCAGACAATTGTGGCGGCCATCGGGCAGGCTGTGCTCGTTTATATGGCCGGTGTCGTCGTTTTTTATACGTTTCTGCTCGCCGTTTCCTTTGTCCACTTACGGCGCACCCATCGGCTTGACGATTGGGAGCCGTACGAGGAGCTGCTCGATGTGAGCTATGCAAAGCCGGTGTCCATCCTCGTTCCCGCCTATAATGAGGAAGCCGGCATCGTCGGCTCGATCCGCTCGCTGCTCAGCATTGAATATCCGCAATATGAGGTGATCGTCATCAATGACGGTTCGACGGATCGGACGCTTGAGCAGCTGATTGAGCATTTCGGGCTTCGGCCCGTGTATCGCGTGATTCGCCGCCAGCTGGCGGCAAAAGAAATCAAAGCCATCTACGATCGCCGGCCTATCCGCACTTATTCGTCCTTGATAAAGAAAACGGCGGGAAGGCGGATGCGTTAAACGCGGGGATCAACGCCGCCCGCTACCCGTATATTTGTTCGATTGACGGCGATTCCGTGTTGGAGCGGCGCGCCTTTTTAAAAGTGATGAAACCGATGATCGAGTCGGACGGGGAAGTGATCGCCTCAGGAGGCAGCATCCGCATCGCCAATGGCTGCCGGATTGAGCGCGGTGACATTGTGAAGGTCGGGCTATCGCGGCGGCCGCTTGTCATTATGCAAACGATCGAATATTTGCGCGCGTTTTTGCTCGGCCGTCTCGGCTTAAGCCGCCATAATTTGCTGCTGATTGTTTCTGGTGCGTTTGGCGTTTTTTCCAAACAGTGGGTAATCGAGGCAGGCGGGTATGCGGATACGGCCGGCGAGGATATGGAACTTGTCGTGCGTCTGCACCGGCTGGCGCGGGAAAAAAATGAGGCGAAAAAAATTATCTACATCCCGGACCCGGTCTGCTGGACGGAGGCGCCGGAAACGTATGGCGACTTGCGTAAACAGCGGCGACGCTGGCATCGCGGGCTGCTTGAAAGCTTATGGCGCCACCGGACGCTGTTGTTCAACCCGAAATACGGTTCGATCGGCCTCCTTTCTTTCCCATATTTTTGGTTCATTGAGTTTCTCGGTCCGGTTGTGGAGCTAACCGGATATATCGTCATGGTTCTCTCACTGTTTCTCGGAAGCCTATATATCGAGTTTGCTCTTCTTTTGTTGGTGGTTTCTGTTTTGTACGGCTCGCTTTTGTCCGCTGCCGCCGTGTTGCTTGAGGAATGGACCGAGCGGAAGTTTCCGAACGTCTCGGATTTTGTGTGGCTCTTTTTCTTCTCGCTGACGGAGACGTTTTGGTATCGCCCGCTGACGGCATGGTGGCGGTGCGAAGGAATCATCGACGCCATCCGTCGCCGAAAACAATGGGGAAGCATGAAGCGAAAGGGGGTATCGGTCTGAATCTCCCGTAATCGGCCCATTTTCTCAATGTGTAAAGGCCGCTCCTGTTTCTGATTTTGAGCGGGGAGCATCCACTTTCAGATGAAGTGAAACAATGGCCACTGAATCCGCTTCACTGCCGGGGGAGCGGAGCTCTGAGTTCCATCATGAGTAAGCAGGGGAAAGAAAAGAAGGCGTCGGGAACATTCCGGCGCCTTGTTTAGTAGCGGTCGCCAAGCCGCTTAAACATCGGCTTTGTCAACCGTTTCGGCTTTCGTTCCGTCGATTCCTTGATCCCGGTGTAGGCGATGAGAATCGCTTTTGCCTCCGATAGCGGCATCCGAACGGAAGGATTTCGGTATGAGTCGCTGAGCGCGCCGAGGTGCGGGAGGGCGGCGAAATCTTGTTTTGTCGGAGGAATGTGGAAATAGTAGTCGCCGACGGCCACGAGCACATCAGATTGCTGCTGGCTGTATTTTGGATTGCGGGAAAAATGGAGGCCGACCTTTTTCGCCTTGCCTTCCTCAAGCAGCTTTTCGATGGCTTTTTTCTTGAGAAGATAAAGAAACGAAGGGTTCAATGCCGTCTTCGCATGGCGGTTGACTGTAAAAATGGCTTTGGCGATATTGTCGACCGTCAACTGCAACGGTTTCATCGGCATGTCTCCTTTTTTCTTTCCATTATAACATAGTTGTGACTTGCTTGACCTATTTTTCGCGATTAGTGAGCGAAAAGACCGTCAGTTCCGGCGGAGCGAAAAAGCGAAGCGGCACCCTTGTTGTGCCGAGGCCGCGGTTGACGTACAGCACAAGCCCGCCGACGTGGTAAAATCCTTCGTAATACCGTTCAGACAGCGGCGGAGTCATGAGCGGACCGATAAACGGCAGCTGGATTTGTCCGCCATGGCTATGGCCGGAAAGTTGGGCATGAATCGGGTAGCGGCACGTCTCAACGGCGCTGTCCGGTTCGTGAACGAGGGCGATCGTATATGTTGCCGGCGGAATGCCCGCCGTCATTTTCGCCCAATCGGGCCGGCCGAGCATCATATCGTCACCGCCGGCCACAGCGATCGCCTCTTGTCCGCGGCGAACGAGCGCATGCTCGTTGACAAGGACGCGAAACCCGGCCCGTTCCATCAGCCGGCGGTAAATGTCCGTTCCGTAGCCGCCGTGGTCGTGGTTGCCATAAACGCTGAATTTCCCAAGCGGGGCGCGGATGTTTGCCAGCGCTTCAGCGACCGTCTCAGTGTGCGGGTATCGGTTCGCCTCATGGAGCAAATCGCCGGTAAAAACAACAAGATCAGGCTCCAGCGTGTTAATTCGGTCGATCACGTGGTAAAAGCGCTTCAAGCTGTCATAATGCCCGAGATGGAGGTCGCTGAATTGCAGCAGTTTTACGCCGTGAAACGCCCTCGGGATGAGCGGGTGTGACAGTGTATGGTGCGTCACCGTCAATTGTGACGGTTCAACCCAGCGGGCGTAGCCGTAGGCGAGCGATGTCGCCAGCGCCGCGGCAAAGCCGGTGCGTGTCAGTTTTTTTAAAAACGCGCGTCGGTTCATTTTGGCTGTTTCAATACGATGCATCGTCTCGTCGTCCTTTCACAAGTAGCTTTATTATAACGAAAACTAGAAGGGAAGAACAATAGGAGAAAAATCATGTTGCCTAATCAAGAAGGCCCCTCACTCTTAGGAAAAGGGAAAGCAGGAAAGAAATCAGTGAGCTTTGATTTTCAAAAAAATCAGTTATTTTTGTTGAAAAGAAGAAGAATTTGCCCTATGCTAGAAAAAGAAAGAGAACTGAAGAAACAGTAAAATGAATGAGCAATCAGTCATAGGGGGAGAGGCGAATGAACGGAAAAGTCATCATTGTTACCGGCGGGTCGAGCGGAATGGGAAAATATATGGCGAAGCGGTTTGTCTCTGAAGGGGCGAACGTTGTCATTACGGGAAGGCGGGCCGAAGCGCTGGAAGAGGCTAAGCGGGAAATGGAAACGCCCGGCGGCGGGCGGGTGCTTGTTGTTCCGATGGATGTGCGCAATCCGGAGCAAGTCGCGGACATGGTCGCACGGGTCGATGCGGAGTTTGGCCGCATTGATGCTCTCGTTAACAACGCGGCCGGCAATTTTATTTGTCCGGCGGAAAAGCTGTCGATCAACGGTTGGAACAGCGTCATCAACATCGTATTGAACGGAACGTTTTACTGCAGCCGTGAAGTCGGCAACTATTGGATTCCGCGCGGCTTGAAAGGGAGCATCATCAACATCATTGCGACGTACGCCTGGCATGCCGGCGCGGGGGTCATTCATTCGGCAAGCGCCAAGGCCGGGGTGCTGGCGATGACGCGCACATTGGCGGTCGAGTGGGGGAAGAAATACGGCTTCCGCGTTAATGCCATCGCCCCGGGGCCGATCGAGCGGACAGGCGGGGCGGAGCGGCTTTGGGAATCAGAGGAAGCGGAGCGGATGACGTTGGAAAGCGTGCCGCTCGGGCGGCTCGGGACGCCGGAAGAAATCGCGGCGGTCGCTTCGTTTTTGCTTTCGGATGAAGCCGCTTACATTAACGGCGCTTGCATCACAGTCGACGGCGGCCAATGGCTGAACCGGCGGCCGTTTTAATCAAATTTGCCATAAAGCAAGATGGTCCTCACCCAAAAGGGATTGCAGGCGGTATTTCTTCATTTATCGCGGGCAACCGGCTCATTGCACGCAACGGCCTTTGTCACAAGCGGATTCCCTGCTGTCAGGGGAGCCGCTTTTTTTACGAGTCAGGAACGATTGGGCAATTATGCTATAATAAAGGCAAAGATGGTCGACCAGAATGAGGTGAGCATGATGGATGCATTAGACGTGATGGCCAACTTGTCGCAAGTGATCCCGTACTATCAACCGATTTTTAGCGCCGATGAGCATGGAGTCATCGGATATGAAGTGCTCGGGCGATTCCAAACGGAAGCGGGGCCAGTCAGTCTCGGGCCGTTTTTTCATGATGAAACGATTCCGGAAGAGTTTCGCATGGAAGTGGATGATGTGATCACTAAAAAGGCGCTCGATTATTTTCTGTCGCTCGATGACGAGACGCCGCTCATCTTTCTCAACCGCGACGCCAATTTATTGATGCTTGACCGCGGCGAATCGTTTTTGCAATTGCTTCTCGGTTACGAGGCGAAAGGGTTGGCGCTTAGCCGCATCATATTGGAAATTAACGAGCAGCATTTTAAAGGCGACCTGGATCAGCTCAGCCATTTATTGACGTATATCCGCACGTACGGTATTAAAGTGGCGGTCGATAATATCGCCGAACATAGCATTCATCTTGAGCGGATCGGCGTTTTGTCGCCTGACATTTTAAAAATCGACTTGCATGAATTGCGAAAAACGTCGGTCCACCAAGCTTATCAAGAAATCGTTCATTCCATTTCGCTGTTGGCGCGCAAAATCGGAGCGACGCTTCTGTATGAGGATATTGAAACATCATTTCAGCTTCAGTACGCATGGCGGCATGGCGGCCGCTACTACCAAGGATACTATTTGGCTAAGCCGGCGCCGGAAGTCGTGCCGCGTGATCTGTTGAAAGAACTGCTGCGCCAAGAATGCCATCGCTTTATCCAACAGGAAAAGAAAAAGCTCGAGACGCTGTATCAAATTTCCGAGCAGTTTCAGCAACGGATTGCCGCACTGCTTGGCAAATACAAAAAAGCGGGCGGCTTTAATGAGCTGATTTCGCTGCTGGCCGACGAACTCGATGACGTTTGCTTCCGCATTTACGTCTGTGATGAAGACGGCTTTCAACAGTCGGGCAATATGTTTAAGCGCGGCGGCCGCTGGGAGTTGCAGCAACAATATTACATGAAAAATTGGAGCTGGCGCCCGTATTTTTTGGAAAACATTATTCGCATGCGTTCGCGCCGGAGAGGGATTTTATCGGATTTATATACAGACATTGAAACCGGGGAGACGATCCGGACGTATTCATACCCGATTGATGAGCGCCATTATTTGTTTATCGACTTGTCGTACAGCTACTTGTTTGAGCATGACGCCCATTATTGACCGCATAAAATCCTCTCATTGAGGCAAAGTAAACATGAGGTGAAACTTATGGCACAGTTGACTTTTGTGTTATCCGCCCTCTCTGTATTGATCGCGGTCATCGGGTTCGTCTATACGGTTCGCCTCGGACGCCAACAGCGTTGGCAAGGGGAGCTTGACGGGCCGATTCCGAAAACGGTCGAGGAGCATGCCTACTTGCGCAACCCGCTGCTTCTCGCTTACGTACTTGCGGCCTTGCTCGCCATTTTTGCCATTGGTTATTTGGCGTTGCGCTATTATTGAAAAAAGGCCATTCCATTCATATGGGTGGCCTTTTTGCCTGTCCGCAAATGACGCTTTTTTCCACGACTTTTTTCCTTTGCCGCTGAATATATATGAAAGCGGAAGAGGCAAAGGGGGAGTGAAGATGGCGAAGCGGCTGCCGCTGCAGCTGTCGGGCGAGGAGGCGTCATTGTTGCTTGAGGTGCTGTTCAGCCAGGAATATGCGCTCGAACTTGTCCGTTCGGAGCTGGCGGATATTGAAAACGGGGATAAGGAGGCTGACGAACGACGATATCGGCAGCTTTTACGTTTGTACGACCGCCTTTTAACTGAAGAAAGGTAACATGTCGTTTTGTACTATCGCTTGGCAAGAAGCGATAGTCTTTTTTATGGTATGATAAAAGTGGAGAGGGAAAGATGCAAAAAAGAGAAAGGCGGAACATTGGCATGACATGGTTAGGAAACAAACAGCCGGCCAACATGACGGTTAAACCATTCCTCATCCCTGCGGATAAAGTCGCGCACGTTCAGCCTGAAAACTATTTGGATCATGCGCTGCTCGTCTTGACAAAAACCGGTTATTCAGCGATCCCAGTTCTCGATACATCGTATAAACTGCATGGGCTCATCAGCATGACGATGATTATGGATGCGATGTTAGGATTAGAGCGCATCGAGTTTGAACGGCTCGAAACGATGAAGGTCGAAGAAGTGATGAATCGAAACATTCCGCGCCTCCGGCTCGACGACAGCTTGATGAAGGCGGTCGGACTTGTCGTCAATCATCCATTCGTCTGCGTAGAAAACGATGACGGCTATTTTGAAGGGATTTTTACCCGGCGGGAAATTTTAAAGCAGCTAAATAAAGAACTGCGTAAACAAAAAGGCACGCCTAAGCCATAGCTGGGCGCGCCCGGGAATTGACGCTTGCCACGATCATCTTTGTTTTGCTACAGTAAAGAAGAAACGAACATGGACAAGGAGGAGCAATGGCCCATGAAAATGATGGATGCGAATGAAATCATCTCATTTATTCAAAACAGCAAAAAATCAACCCCGGTCAAAGTATACATAAAAGGGAACGTGGAAGGCATCGACTTCGGCCCGGGCGCGAAAACGTTTATCGCTGGCAACACCGGCGTGGTGTTTGGCGAATGGCAAGACATTCAAGCCGCTATCGAGGCGAATCGGGACAAAATCGAGGATTATGTCGTCGAAAATGACCGCCGCAACTCCGCCATTCCGCTATTGGATTTAAAAGGGGTGAAAGCGCGCATTGAGCCGGGCGCCATTATTCGCGATCACGTCGAGATCGGCGACAATGCGGTCATTATGATGGGAGCAGTCATCAACATCGGCGCCGTCGTCGGCGAAGGGACGATGATCGATATGAACGCCGTGCTCGGTGGCCGGGCAACGGTCGGGAAAAACTGCCATATCGGCGCTGGCGCGGTGTTGGCCGGAGTGATTGAACCGCCATCGGCCAAGCCGGTCGTGATTGAAGATGATGTTCTCGTTGGAGCTAATGCCGTCATTTTGGAAGGTGTCACCGTCGGCAAAGGGGCGGTCGTCGCTGCTGGGGCAATCGTCGTCGAAGACGTGCCGCCGTATACGGTCGTGGCCGGCGTGCCGGCGCGCGTCATTAAGCAAATTGACGAACAAACGAGAGCGAAAACGGAAATTAAACAAGAGCTTCGCCAATTATAATGACATGAAAAAGCTGTCCGCTCACAGGGCAGCTTTTTTCCGAGTGCGCCCGGCATGGGTGCAGTCTATAGGGTGAAAGTCCCGAACTGCGAAGGCAGAAGTAGCAGTTAGCTTAACGCAAGGGTGTCTGCGGCGACGCAGAATCTGAAGGAAGCGGGCGGCAAACTTCCCCAAGGGCTGAAGAGTCTTTATCAACGATATGAATCTCTGCGTCAGACTTAATGGAACCGCCGTATACCGAACGGTACGTACGGTGGTGTGAGAGGACGAGGGTTAGTCACCCTCTCCTACTCGATTGGAGGAGAGAAGATGGAAGCGATCAGCCCATTTGTCGCCATTCGCCGCGACTTGCATAAAATTCCCGAACTCGGGTTTCAAGAGTTTAAAACACAGCAATATTTGCTGGAGTATATTCGGTCGCTGCCGCAGGAGCGGCTTGATGTCCGGACGTGGAAAACCGGCATTTTTGTGAAAGTCAACGGAACAGCGCCGCAAAAAACGATCGGCTACCGCGCCGATATCGACGGCTTGCCGATCAGCGAAGAAACCGGCCTGCCGTATCGCTCCGAACATGAAGGGCAAATGCATGCGTGCGGCCATGACGTCCATATGAGCATCGCTCTTGGCGTGTTGACTCATTTTGCCCATCACCCGCTCAAAGACGATTTGCTGTTTATTTTCCAACCGGCCGAAGAAGGACCGGGCGGGGCGAAGCCGATGTTAGAAAGCGATATAATGCGCGAGTGGAAGCCGGATATGATCGTCGCCTTGCATATCGCCCCGGAATATCCGGTCGGCACGATCGCGACGAAAGAAGGGCTGCTGTTTGCCAATACGTCTGAACTGTTTATTGATTTAAAAGGGAAAGGCGGCCATGCGGCGTTTCCGCACTTAGCCAACGATATGGTCGTCGCCGCCTGCACGCTCGTCACCCAGCTGCAATCGATCGTCGCCCGCAACGTTGATCCGCTTGACAGCGCCGTCATTACGATCGGAAAAATTACCGGCGGAACCGTGCAAAACGTCATCGCCGAACGCGCTCGGCTCGAAGGGACGATCCGGACGCTGTCGACGGCGGCGATGCAGGCAGTGAAGCGGCGGATTGAAGCGATCGTCCGCGGGGTGGAAGTGGCTTACGAATGTGAGGCGGCGATTGATTACGGCGCCATGTACCACGAAGTGTACAACGACCCGTCGTTGACGACAGAGTTTATCCAATTTGCTGAAACGCATGCCGACATGAATGTCATCCGCTGCAAAGAGGCGATGACCGGTGAAGATTTTGGCTATATGTTGGCAGAGATCCCCGGTTTTATGTTTTGGCTTGGCGTCGATTCGCCATACGGGCTGCACCATGCGAAGCTGGCCCCAAATGAGGCGGCGATCGATCGGGCCATCGCTTTTTTAATCGACTATTTTTCGTGGAAAGGGAATATGGAATGAAGTATAGTTCCGCCTCCATTAAGACACATTATGTGTGAGGAGGTGGAGTGTGATGGCGAAAATCGGTGTCGAGCAATCGCTGACCGACGTGCAGGAGGCGTTGAAGGAAAGAGGGTATGACGTTGTTCCGCTGCGTAGCGAACAAGATGCGAAAGGCTGCGATTGTTGCGTCATTACCGGCTTAGATACAAACGTCACCGGCATTCAAAACATGGTCACGTCCGGTCCGGTCATTGAAGCGAGCGGACTTACCGCGGAAGAAATTTGCCAAAAAATTGAACAAAAGCTTCGGTAACAATTATCGGGCTGTGTGCGCCAGCAGCCCGTTTTTTGTGGGGCCGTTCGCCTGAGCAAACCAATCAAGGTTGGGCGAAATCAAGACATAGCGGCCGTTTCTCCTTAAAACAGAACCGATGAAAAGAAGATGGGAAATCATTTCGCCTCTTTTTAACCTCTGTCCGAAGGTTCGGAGTGTTGCAATGAATGATGTCAGCGAACGGTAGGCATCGCTATTTTTTGGCAGTGGAGGGATTACATATGGCAGAGCGCCTAGTCGGAAAACAAGCTCCGCGTTTTGAAATGGAGGCTGTCCTGCCGAACGGAGAATTCGGCCGCGTCAGCCTTGAAGAAAACATGAAAAACAGCAAGTGGACCGTGCTGTTCTTCTATCCGCTCGATTTTACGTTCGTTTGCCCGACGGAAATTACGGCCATCTCCGACCGTTATGACGAGTTCGAAGACTTAGACGCGGTCGTGATCGGCGCGTCGACCGACTCGGTTTACTCGCATAAGGCGTGGATGGATGTGCCGCGCGACCAAAACGGCATCGGTCAAATTAAATACCCGCTCGCTGCCGATCGGACGCAGCAAGTTTCGCGCGATTACGGCGTGCTCATTGAAGAAGAGGGCGTCGCGCTGCGCGGACTATTCATCATCGATCCGGAAGGCGAGCTGAAATATGCCGTCGTTCACCATAACAACATCGGCCGCGATGTTGATGAAGTATTGCGCGTGCTGCAAGCGCTGCAAACCGGCGGCCTCTGTCCGGCCAACTGGAAGCCGGGGCAAGCGACGTTGACGGTGTAGGGCCATTCGCGTGAATCATGGAGAAAGGTCTAACGGGGCGTTAGGCCTTTCTTTTCCAATGGAGGAATGAAGCGTGAAACTGCGTGAACCAATGCCGGAGCTGACCGGAGCAACAGCCATGTTAAAAAGAAACGGAAAAGACAGAGCAGGCGTAACCGACGATCGACAAGGAGCGAAGAATCGTTTTCGTTCCTTTTCTTTTTTGCTACAATAAGGGGGGAAGCGACGATTGACAATTGGTGGAGGAATCAACGATGAAAAAGAAACAGTTTGCGGTGATCGGTCTCGGGCGATTTGGAGGCAGCATTTGCCGGACATTGAGCGAACAAGGGATGGAAGTGCTCGCGATTGACATTGACGAAGATCGGGTGAACGAATTTGCAGCCATCGCCTCGCACGCTGTTGTTGGCGATACGACGGACGAAAACGTGCTGAAAAGCTTAGGCATCCGCAACTTTGACCATGTCATTGTTGCGATCGGCGACAACATTCAGGCGAGCATTTTAACGACGCTCATTTTAAAAGAGCTCGGTGTCAACCATATTACGGTCAAGGCGACAAACGATTACCATGAAAAAGTGCTGAAAAAAATCGGCGCCGACCAAATCGTGCATCCGGAGCGGGACATGGGGGAGCGGATCGCCCATAACCTTATTTCGAACAACGTCTTGGACTATTTGGAGCTGTCGGACAAACATAGCATCGTCGAGATTGTCGCGAGCGAACGGCTTGACGGCCATTCGCTGCTCGAGCTTGACATCCGCGCCCGCTACGGCATTAACATCGTCGCCATTAAGCGCGGAGCGAGCGTCATCGTCTCACCGCTTGCTTCGGAAATCATCCGCAAAGGCGATGTGTTGGTCGTGATCGGTGCTGACAGCGACATCGACCGGTTTGAGGAAAAAGTCGTCGGCTAGCGGCATAATCGGAAACGGTTGTTCTTCAAATTCGACCCAGCCGGGTCGTTTGGGAGATTTTTCGGGCGTTGTATCCAGCAGCCGGCGGCGTTATATCGTTCACGTCATAGAAAAAGGGGGACTTTGCGAAAGCCCCCTTTTTTTGTTAAATCTCCATGATGATCGGCAAGATCATCGGCCGCCGTTTCGTCCGTTCGTACAAGAACGGGGCGAGCGTTTCAGTAATTTCATTTTTAATTTCTGACCATTGATTCGTTTTTCGCTCAAGCACTTTTTCGAGATGTTTGGCGATGAGCGCCTGCGCCTCGCTGATCAAATCGCCCGACTCGCGCATGTAGACGAAGCCGCGGGAGATAATATCAGGCCCGGCAGCGATTTTGAACTCTTTCATGTTGATGCTGACGACAACGATCACGAGCCCTTCCTCCGACAAAATGCGGCGGTCGCGCAAGACGATGTTGCCGATGTCGCCGACCCCGCTGCCGTCGATGTAAACCGAGCCGGACGGAATTTTGCCGACGATGCGCGCTTCGCTGTCGCTGATGCCGAGCACTTCGCCGTTATCCATAATAAAGCAGTTTTCCTCCGGCACGCCGCAGTCGATGGCGAGCTTGGCGTGCATTTTTTGCATCCGGTATTCGCCGTGGATCGGCATAAAATATTTTGGCTTCATAAGCCGGATCATCAGCTTTTGTTCTTCCTGTCCGCCGTGCCCGGACGTGTGGATGTCGCTGAGCGGGCCGTGGATCACTTCGGCGCCGGCCCGGTACAGCATGTTGATCGTTCGGTTGACGCTCACCGTGTTGCCCGGAATCGGCGATGAAGAAAAGACGACGGTGTCACCCGGGATGATTTGAATTTGCCGGTGCGTGCCGTTGGCGATGCGCGACAAGGCGGCCATCGGTTCACCTTGGCTGCCGGTGCATAAAATCGTCACCCGATTCGCCGGCAGTCGGTTGATTTCGTTTGCATCGACGAACGTGCCTTTCGGACATTTAATGTAGCCGAGATCTTGGCCGATTTCAATGGCCGCTTCCATGCTGCGGCCAAAGACGGCGATTTTCCGGTTGTTGGCGACTGCGGCTTCCGTCACTTGCTGAAGCCGGTGGATGTTGGAGGCAAACGTCGCAAAAATAATCCGTCCGTCCACTTTGCGGAAAATGTCGTGAATGCTTTCGCCGACGCGCCGCTCTGACATCGTGAAATGCGGAATTTCGCTGTTCGTGCTGTCTGAAAGCAGGCAAAGGACGCCTTCTTTCCCGATTTCAGCCATTTTCGTCAAATTGGCTGGTTCGCCGACCGGCGTAAAGTCGAATTTAAAGTCTCCGGTATGGACGATTTGCCCGACTGGCGTTTTGACGACGATGCCGTAGCTGTCCGGAATGCTGTGCGTCGTCCGGAAAAAGGTGACCGCTGTTTTTTGAAAACGGATGACATCGTCTTCGCGAATTTCAATGAGCTTAGCTTGGCGAAGCAATCCGTGTTCTTCGAGTTTGTTGCGAATGAGCCCGAGCGCCAGTTTGCCGCCGTAAATGGGGATGTTCACCTGCCGGAGCAAGTACGGAATGCCGCCGATATGATCTTCATGCCCGTGGGTAATGAACAGCCCTTTCACTTTTTCCGCATGCTTCACTAAATACGAATAGTCCGGGATGACGTAGTCGATGCCGAGCAGTTCGTCTTCCGGAAATTTAATGCCCGCGTCGATCACAATAATTTCGTCCTGAAATTGTACGCCGTATGTATTCTTCCCGATTTCACCGAGTCCGCCGAGGGCAAAAACGCCAACTTGTTGATCTGTTAATAGTTTCATGATGAAGTCTCCAATACTTGAAAGTTAGCGCTTCGCTTTTCGTACTCCAGATGCGCCCCCTCTAACGGCTGAATATACTCGATATTGATCGGACGATCTTGCAGTTTTCGGCGTACGTCCCGCTCTGATTCTGCTTCGATGTAGAGCGTTTTCGTTTTTTCTCTCACGGGCACTTCGTCCGCATTTTCTTGGTAAAACACTTTGAAAATCATCGCGAAATCTCTCCTTATCGTACAATGATTGCTTTTTTATTATATAGGAATTCATCCTCGTTTTCATGTTTTTTATTGCCAACAGCAAAAAACAGGCGGGAGATGTGCCGACGATATGTACCATCTTTGACGAGTTTTGACCGTTTCATTCGCCAAAGTGGGAAAGAAGCCCTTCGTACGGAAGGGCTGTCGTTGTAACGGTTAGGCGATCAACTTTTTTCGGAGCAAATCTTTCCATTGTTGAAGCAGCTTTTTTTTCAGCTTTTTCAACATTTTTCATCACTCCTTACTTTTTATTGTACTCATTTTGCGACGAAAGTAAATGTTCTATTATATATGATATGTAGGCGAAGGCTTGTTTTTCATGGGTAAAAATGGAACGGATCGTGGCGTTTTGGTTGACATTCAGCTTGTTTTTCAGTACGGTAGACAATGAATTTATTTTTGGCAAGGGGAAGAGAATGTGGGCAGAAAAATCGTGTTTTTCGACATCGATGGCACGCTGCTTGACGAGCAAAAACAGCTGCCGCCGTCAACCATTGAAGCGATCCGCCAGTTGAAAACGGCCGGCGTCTATGTGGCCATCGCCACCGGGCGGGCGCCGTTTATGTTTGAACATGTGCGCCGCCAGCTTGGCATCGATTCGTTCGTCAGCTTTAACGGACAATACGTCGTCTTTGAAGGGAACGTGCTGTATAAACAGCCGCTCCGCCGCGAGAAAGTGAGGGCGCTGACGGAAGAGGCCCACCAAAACGGCCACCCGCTCGTCTTTATGGACGCCGAGCAAATGAGAGCGAGCGTCGACGATCATCCGCACATTCACGTCAGCATGGAGAGCCTGAAATTCGCCCATCCGCCCGTTGACCCGTTGTATTACGAAAACAAAGACATTTATCAAGCGCTGTTGTTTTGCCGCGCGGAAGAAGAGGCGCCATATGTGCGCAACTATCCGGAGTTCCGCTTCGTCCGCTGGCACGATGTATCGACGGACGTGCTGCCGGCGGGCGGCTCAAAGGCGGAAGGCATCCGTTTTATGATCGAGAAGCTCGGGATTGGCAAAGAGGATGTGTATGCGTTCGGCGACGGATTAAATGACATCGAAATGCTGTCGTTCGTCGGAACCGGGGTGGCGATGGGCAACGCCCATGAGGAAGTAAAACGGGTCGCTGACTTTGTTACGAAACCGGTCGGCGAGGAAGGGATATGGTACGGGCTGAAGCAATTGCAATTGCTTCCATAAAAAAGCGGCCTCCGCTCATCCAGCGGGACCGCCTTTTGTTTGTGAGACACGTCAGCTGCCGCCCGGAAATGTTTCCCTTCATGCAACCGTTGTTAGGTACGGTGGAGAACACCATTTCTTCATGTAGGAAATCACTCACTTGGCAGGAAACGGCCGCTCCTCTAGCCCCCGGCCGTTGCTACCGACCGATCGGAACCGCCCCGTCCGGAACGCTAAAGGGATCCGATGGATTAATATGGTCGTAGAACATAATGCCGTTTAAATGGTCAATTTCATGTTGGAAGACGATGGATGGCAGTCCTTTCAGGCGCAAGGTGACTTCTTCGCCGTCGATCGTCGTGCCGGTGACGGTGATGCGGCTATAGCGCGGCACATATCCCGGCACATCGCGGTCGACCGACAGGCAGCCTTCCCCGGTCGTCAAATAACATTGCTGTACGGAGTGGCTGACGATTTTTGGATTGAACAAGGCATAGCTGTATAACGTTCCGTTTTCGTCAGTCACATGGACGGCGATCATCCGTTTTGATACGTTAATTTGCGGGGCAGCGAGTCCGATGCCGGGCCGCAGCCCGTACTTAGCCGCCAGCTCCGGATCTTGGCTCATTTTGACATAATCAAGCAAGCTTTGCAAAATGCGCTTATCCTCCTCTGAAGGCGGCAGCGGAACTGGTTCGGCGACTTTCCGCAGCGTCGGATGCCCTTCTTTAATAATATCTTTCATCGTAATCATCCGCTTTTTCACTCCCTGTCTTTGGCATCGCTGTCTACATGTTAGTCTAACAAAAATGCCCGGCTTCCGTAAATGAAAACGCGGTTGCCTAGATATATTATTGAGGAATAAAGAAAAAGAAGGTTTAAATTTAGAAAACGCTCTCAACAATAAGAAAGATGGCAATATGATTTATATTTTTCCAAAAATATAAAACAGGATTAATACAGATTGTTGAAGATGTAATATAACAGTTTTATAACGTCAGCCTCCGTATTCCAAATTTATCCTTAGTAGTGATAAAGAAAGCAGGGAAAATCAAAGATGTTGACGGCTCTGAAAATAAAGTGTAAACTAAAGTTTGTGAATGGGCATTGTACTAATTTAAAGAGGAAAAACAATAATACAGATTTTTGGTGTTTTATTTGTTTGCCGTTGCCCCGGACGGTGGCCATTTTTTATTTCTTCTTCATTTTGGGTACATTAATAGTATATGGGTGAATGTAGCCTGGTTTCCAAATTTTGATGAAAGGCAGAGGTGAACAAAATGGGTGTGAAGACCTCCCAGTTTCCGTTTGCGGAGCAGCTCGAGAAAGTGGCCGAGCAGTTTCCGATGTTTCAAATTTTGAATGAAGAAGGCGAAATCGTTAATCAAGAGGCGATGCCGGACTTAAGCGATGAGCAGCTGAAAGAGCTGATGCGCCGCATGGTGTATACGCGCATTCTCGACCAGCGCTCCATTTCGTTAAACCGCCAAGGCCGTCTCGGTTTTTACGCGCCGACTGCCGGGCAAGAGGCGAGCCAAATCGCCAGCCATTTTGCGCTTGAAAAAGAGGACTTCATTTTGCCGGGATACCGGGACGTTCCGCAAATCATCTGGCACGGGCTGCCGCTTTACCAAGCATTTTTGTTCTCGCGCGGCCATTTCCACGGCAACCAAATTCCAGAAGGCGTCAACGTCTTGCCGCCGCAAATCATCATCGGCGCCCAATACATTCAAGCAGCCGGCGTGGCGCTTGGGCTGAAAATGCGGGGGAAAAAAGCGGTAGCCATTACATACACGGGTGACGGCGGCACATCGCAAGGCGACTTCTATGAAGGGATCAACTTTGCGGGGGCGTTTAAAGCGCCGGCCATCTTTGTCGTGCAAAACAACCGTTTTGCCATCTCGACGCCGGTTGAAAAGCAAACGATCGCCAAAACATTGGCGCAAAAAGCGGTTGCTGCCGGCATTCCGGGCATCCAAGTCGACGGCATGGATGCGCTTGCGGTCTATGCAGCGGTGAAAGCAGCCCGCGAGCGCGCCATTAACGGCGAAGGGCCGACGCTTATCGAAACGCTTTGCTTCCGTTACGGTCCGCACACAATGTCCGGCGACGATCCGACTCGCTATCGTTCGAAAGAGCTTGAAAACGAATGGGCGAAAAAAGATCCGCTGGTGCGTTTCCGCAAGTTTTTAGAAGCGAAAGGTTTATGGAGCGAGGAAGAAGAAAACCGCGTCATCGAGCAGGCGAAAGAGGATATCAAAGAGGCGATCAAAAAAGCAGACGAAACGCCGAAGCAAAAAGTGACCGACTTGATCAGCATCATGTACGAAGAGCTGCCGTTTAACTTGAAAGAGCAGTATGAAATTTATAAAGAGAAGGAGTCGAAGTAAGCCATGGCGCAAATGACAATGGTTCAAGCGATCACCGATGCGCTGCGCATCGAGTTGAAAAACGATCCGAACGTGCTTGTTTTCGGGGAAGACGTTGGGGTCAACGGCGGCGTATTCCGGGCGACCGAAGGGCTGCAAGCCGAATTCGGTGAAGAGCGCGTGTTTGACACGCCGCTGGCCGAATCGGGAATCGGCGGTTTGGCAATCGGCTTGGCGCTGCAAGGATTTCGTCCGGTGCCGGAAATCCAGTTTTTTGGCTTCGTTTACGAAGTGATGGATTCGATTTCCGGACAAATGGCGCGCATTCGCTATCGCACCGGCGGCCGCTACCATATGCCGATTACGGTCCGCTCACCGTTTGGCGGCGGCGTCCATACGCCGGAATTGCACTCGGACAGCCTAGAAGGGCTTGTCGCCCAGCAGCCAGGGCTGAAGGTCGTGATTCCGTCGACGCCGTATGACGCCAAAGGGCTGCTCATTTCGGCGATCCGCGACAACGATCCGGTCATTTTCCTTGAACATTTGAAGCTGTACCGCTCGTTCCGCCAAGAAGTGCCGGAAGGGGAGTACACGATTCCGATCGGCAAAGCGGACGTGAAGCGTGAAGGAAAAGACATCACGATCATCGCTTACGGCGCCATGGTGCATGAATCGTTAAAAGCGGCGGCAGAATTAGAGAAGGAAGGCATTTCTGCCGAAGTCGTCGACTTGCGCACCGTGCAGCCGCTCGATATCGAAACGATTATCGGCTCGGTGGAGAAAACAGGCCGCGCCATCGTCGTTCAAGAAGCGCAGCGGCAGGCTGGCATCGCCGCCAACGTCGTTGCTGAAATTAACGAACGGGCCATTTTAAGCCTCGAGGCGCCGGTGCTCCGCGTTGCCGCGCCGGATACCGTGTATCCGTTCGCCCAAGCGGAATCGGTGTGGCTGCCGAACTTTAAAGATGTCATGGAAACGGCGAAGAAAGTGATGAACTTCTAATAGCGGACAAGCCGGGGGAACGGAACGCTTTCCCCCGCCTATTTTCGGCAAACGATAGGAGGTCGACCTACAGTGGCATTTGAATTTAAGCTGCCGGACATTGGCGAAGGCATTCATGAAGGCGAGATCGTTAAATGGTTTGTGAAGCCGGGCGATGAAGTGAACGAAGATGACGTATTGTGCGAAGTGCAAAACGACAAGGCGGTCGTGGAAATTCCGTCCCCGGTGAAAGGGAAAGTGCTTGAGATCCTCGTCCCGGAAGGAACGGTCGCAACGGTCGGACAAACGCTCATTACGCTTGATGCGCCGGGATATGAAAACATGACGTTTAAAGGGCAAGAGCACGAAGAAGAGACGAAAAAAGAGGAAAAAACGGAAACGGTGTCGAAAGAGGAAAACGTTGGGGCCGCTGCCCCGGCAGCCGCAGCGGAAGCCGATCCAAACCGCCGCGTCATCGCGATGCCGTCTGTGCGCAAATATGCGCGTGAAAAAGGAGTGGACATTCGCCTCGTTCAAGGGACGGGCAAAAATGGCCGCGTCTTAAAAGAAGATGTCGACGCTTTCCTCGCCGGCGGCGCGCAACCGGCAGCCCAACCGGCTCCGGCACCGGAAGTTGAAGAAAAAGCAGCGCCGGCAGCGGCGAAACCGGCTGTGCCGGAAGGCGAATTCCCGGAAACGCGCGAGAAAATGAGCGGCATTCGCCGGGCGATCGCCAAAGCGATGGTGCATTCGAAACATACAGCTCCGCATGTGACGCTCATGGACGAAGCCGACGTGACGAAACTCGTTGCCCACCGGAAAAAGTTCAAGGCGATCGCAGCGGAAAAAGGCATCAAGCTGACGTTCTTGCCGTATGTCGTCAAAGCGCTCGTTTCGGCGCTGCGTGAATATCCAGTGCTGAATACGTCGATCGATGATGAAACGGAAGAAATCATCCATAAGCATTATTACAACATCGGCATCGCTGCTGACACGGACCGTGGTTTGCTCGTGCCGGTCATTAAACATGCTGACCGGAAGCCGATTTTCGCGTTGGCGCAAGAAATTAACGAGCTCGCTGAAAAAGCGCGCGACGGCAAACTAGCGCCAAATGAAATGAAAGGCGCATCGTGCACGATTACGAACATCGGCTCCGCCGGCGGGCAATGGTTCACCCCGGTCATCAATCATCCGGAGGTAGCGATTCTTGGCATCGGCCGCATCGCGGAAAAACCGATCGTTCGCGACGGTGAAATCGTCGCCGCTCCGGTCCTGGCGCTTTCGTTGAGCTTTGACCATCGAATGATCGACGGAGCGACGGCGCAAAAAGCGCTCAACCACATAAAACGGCTGTTAAGCGACCCAGAACTATTATTAATGGAGGCGTAAAACGATGGTAGTTGGCGATTTTGCAATTGAAACGGAAACGCTCGTCGTCGGCGCCGGCCCTGGCGGCTATGTCGCCGCCATCCGCGCCGCACAGCTCGGCCAAAAAGTGACGATTGTTGAAAAAGGGAATTTAGGCGGCGTCTGCTTAAATGTCGGCTGCATCCCGTCGAAAGCGCTCATCTCGGCCAGCCATCGCTATGAGCAGGCGAAACATTCCGAGGAGATAGGCATTAAGGCAGAAAACGTCACGGTAGACTTCTCAAAAGTGCAGGAATGGAAGGCAAGCGTCGTCAAAAAGTTGACGGGCGGCGTTGAAGGGCTGTTAAAAGGAAACAAAGTGGAGATTGTCAAAGGGGAAGCCTATTTCGTCGATGCGAACACGGTGCGTGTCGTCAACGGCGACAGCGCGCAGACGTACACGTTTAAAAACGCTATTATCGCCACCGGTTCGCGCCCGATTGAGCTGCCGAACTTCAAGTTTTCTAACCGCATTCTCGACTCGACCGGAGCGCTCAGCCTCGGGGAAATTCCGAAATCGCTCGTCGTCATCGGCGGCGGCTACATCGGCATCGAGCTTGGTACAGCTTACGCCAACTTCGGAACGAAAGTGACGATTTTAGAAGGGGCCGGCGAAATCTTATCCGGTTTTGAAAAGCAAATGGCGGCCATCATTAAACGCCGCCTAAAGAAAAAAGGCGTCGAAGTGGTAACGAATGCGCTCGCAAAAGGTGCCGAAGAGCGCGCAGATGGCGTTACCGTCACGTACGAAGCCAACGGTGAAACGAAAACCGTTGACGCTGACTACGTGCTTGTGACGGTCGGCCGCCGGCCGAACACCGACGAGCTCGGCCTTGAACAAATCGGCATTAAAATGACGGACCGCGGCTTAATTGAAGTGGATCAACAATGCCGCACAAGCGTCCCGAACATTTTCGCCATCGGCGACATCGTGCCGGGGCCAGCGCTTGCCCATAAGGCATCGTATGAAGGGAAAGTAGCGGCCGAAGCCATCGCCGGCCATCCGTCCGTCGTTGATTATGTCGCCATTCCGGCGGTCGTTTTCTCCGATCCGGAATGCGCTTCGGTTGGCTACTTTGAGCAGCAGGCGAAAGATGAAGGCATCGATGTCATCGCGGCGAAGTTTCCGTTTGCCGCCAATGGCCGCGCCTTGGCGTTAAACGACACGGACGGCTTCCTGAAGCTTGTCGTCCGCAAAGAAGACGGCGTCGTCATCGGAGCGCAAATCATCGGTCCGAGCGCATCCGATATGATCGCCGAGCTGGGATTGGCCATTGAAGCCGGCATGACGGCAGAAGACATCGCATTGACGATCCATGCCCATCCGACGCTTGGGGAAATCGCCATGGAAGCGGCCGAGGTGGCGCTTGGCACACCGATTCATATCATTGCGAAGTAACGGCAATGCGACCGGATTGAAGCGCGGACTTCATCCGGTCGCTTTTTATATTGAGATGGCCGTTTCGGAGTAACGGCTGGCCGAAGAGGGACGGTTTTTGTTTGTTTATGCCCCCACCAAAGCGGATGATCATCCATTTCTTGTCCAACTTCCCATACTATTTTCCGCTGTTGTTTCATATCGTTATGGTAAAGAAAAGCGGGAGATGGGGTCAAAATGAAAGCGTATGTTGCCTTTTTGCTGCAGATGATGATTTGGAGCAGTTTTTCATTAATCGAGTGGTTGTCAGGGCGGGATCGGCTGTTTTTCCGTGGGCTGATGTTGTGCGTCTTTATGTACATCGCGTTTTTGCTGGCGCGCCAGCTCGGCTTGGCAACGCGGAAGGCAGCGCTGACGACGGTCGTAACGGCAGCTGTTTATTTTGCCGGCCAGCATTTCATTTGGCAAGCCGTCCATTGACTCACCCCGCTTATCCGCGGCTTGAGCCAAGGATTCCGGCGTTCCCCTTTCAGCGAGGCAAGTCCGGTTGCCGCTTCTCTATCCGTCTTTGGAGCCATAAAAAACAGCGGTTGAACACCCGCTGTTTACAAGCCGCCAAATGTCATCGTTCGGCCGCTGAACAAATGCAGTTCACCGCCAAGCGTTTTCGCCAGCCATTTGCTGAATTCATTCGCTTTCCCTTTATCCCCGTTTGTCGCTCCCGGCGGCAGCGCCACATCAATGAACGTTTCTTCTCCGGCTGTTTGCACCGAAATGGCCATTCCTTTGTATAGACGGCCGTCCCCTTGCAAATATAGCACAGCCTCGCGTTCATGCACCGTATACGGGAAAGCGGCCTGTTCGTACGCCCAGCCGAGCTGCTCCCCGGTTTTGCTTAACGCCGTCCGGTAGCGCTCGAGCAGCTGTTTCGCTTCCTCGATTGTAATCGTTTTCCCTTCCGGCAGCTTCAGGCGCGTGTTCAACTCTCCTCTCTCCTTTCACCAACCTTTTGTCTCTTTATGTTCATTGTACCACGTTTTTCCGGCCGAGGGCGAAAAAGTTTGCGGATGGAAAAAGTGATCCTTTTTTTAAATGTGACATACAGATTAGGGGTTGACAATCAAAATATGATATATTATTATAAAGTCAACAACGAAATTTATCATCATAAAGGGGTTTTGGGGATGGGCACGATCGTATGTCAAGCGTGCGAAGCGACGATTGCGTATTTTGAAGACGAAAAAGTGACAACGCTTTACGGAAAATGCGATTGCTGCGAACACGACGACGAAGGCGGAGAAAGAGAGTAAGACGGTCAAACAAACGGGGGAAGGAACGGATAGGCGCACATGTGAAAGGGGCACATGTGCGCCGTTTGTTTTGCCCAAAAAAAGCACAAGCCGGTGTTTGCCCAGCCTGTGCGGTCAGCGAATCGGTTTATATTCTTTAATCACGCGCAACGTTTGCAGCGTATCATCTTCCGGGCCTTGAACGGGAAGGCCGGCGGCCAAATTCGTTTCGATGTACTTCAAGTTTTCTTCCGTAATGATCTCGCCCGGGATAAAAATCGGGATGCCCGGCGGGTACACCATCACAAACTCGGCGATAATCCGGCCCGCCGACTCGTGAAACGGCACGATTTCCGTTTCGGCATAAAACGCATCGCGCGGCGTCAAGGCGAGCGCTGGGATGTCCGGGAGCAGCACTTTCGGTTTCACCCCTTTTTCAGCTTGGTAGCTGAATTGCTCTGATAAGCGGCGGAGCGCCTCGACGAGCAGGCTGGCCTCGCGCTCGCCATCACCCGGGGTGATGATGCACAAAATGTTATATAAGTCGGAAAGTTCCACTTCGATGTGGTACGTTTCCCGGAGCCATTGCTCAACATCATGGCCGGTCAATCCGAGCTCTTTGACAGAAATGATCAGCTTCGTTGGATCGTAGTCGTATGTCGCCTCTGTGCCTAGAATTTCCTCGCCGACGCAATATAAATACGGGATCTCGTTGATTTGCCGCCGCGTCCAGTCGGCGAGGCGGATCGCCTTGTCAATGAGTTCCCGCCCTTTCGTCGCCAGCTGTTTGCGGGCGACATCGAGCGAAGCAAGCAGCAAATACGATGTCGACGTCGTCGTTAACATGCTTAAAATCGCCTGTACATGTTTAGCCGAGACGAGCCCTTCGCGCACGTTTAAAATCGAACTTTGCGTCAGCGATCCACCGAGCTTATGAACGCTTGTCGCCGCCATATCGGCGCCGGCTTGCATCGCCGAGAGCGGCAAGTCTTCGTGAAAATGGATGTGCACTCCGTGCGCTTCGTCAACGAGTACAGGAACATTATACGAGTGGGCGATCTCGACGATTTTTTTCAAGTCGCCGGCAATGCCGAAGTACGTCGGGTTGATGACGAGCACTCCTTTGGCGTCCGGGTGCTGCTCAAGCGCTTTTTCCACCGCCTGCGGCGTAATGCCGTGCGAAATGCCGAGCTCCTTATCGATTTCCGGATGGATAAAAATCGGCGTGGCTCCGGAAAACACGATCGCCGACATCACTGATTTATGGACGTTGCGCGGTACAATGATTTTATCGCCCGGTCCGGCGACCGACATGACCATCGCCATAATCGCGCCGCTCGTCCCTTGAACCGAGAAAAACGTATAATCGGCGCCAAACGCTTCAGCAGCGAGCTCTTGCGCCCGCTTAATCATCCCTTTCGGATGGTGCAAATCATCGAGCGGGCTGATGTTGATTAAATCGATCGCCAAGGCGTTTTCGCCGATGAAGGCGCGAAATTCCGGATCCATGCCGGCTCCTTTTTTATGGCCGGGAATGTGAAATTGGACCGGATCTTTTTTGGCGTGTTCCAGCAGTCCGGTAAACAATGGTGTTTCAAGTTGCGACAATGGTTTTCCACACCTCTTTACCTTAAAATAAAACAAATGCATTATAGCATTTATTTTTTCGTTTGCAAAGAAGAAATGAATGTCACGCGAAAAAAGGAAAACAGCGATGCAAACAAGAAATAAAAGAAGAATAAAACGAAAAGGAGGCGCAAGATGATGGAATGGAAAACGAGAGTGACAGAACTGCTTGGCATTACATACCCGATCATTCAAGGGGGGCTTGCCTACTTGGCGTACGCCGATTTGGCCGCGGCTGTCTCGAATGCGGGCGGCCTCGGACAAATTACGGCGATGTCGCTTGAAAGCCCGGAGCGGCTGCGCGAGGAAATCCGCAAAGTGAAAGACAAAACCGACCGGCCGTTTGGAGTTAATTTTGCCATCGGCCAGCACGGCCGCCCGTTCGCTCATATGCTTGAGGCGGCGCTTGATGAGGGCGTGCCGGTCGTCTCGGTCACCGGCGGCAATCCGGCGCCGTTTTTTGAACTGCTGAAAGGAACGAACGTCAAAACATTAGTGCTTGTCGCAGCTGTTCGCCAAGCGGTCAAAGCGGAAGAGCTTGGCGCCGATGCGGTGATGGTCGTCGGGCAGGAAGGGGGCGGCCACCTTGGCAAATATGACACCGGCACGTTCGTCCTCATCCCGAAAGTCGTTGATTCCGTATCGATTCCGGTCATCGCCTCTGGCGGCATCGCCGATGGGCGCGGGCTGATGGCGGCGCTGGCGCTCGGGGCCGAAGGAATCGAAATGGGGACGCGGTTTATTGCCACGAAAGAATGCGTCCACGCCCATCCGGTGTATAAAGAAATGATCGTTAACGCCACGGAGCATGACACGGTTGTCATTAAACGGTCGCTCGGGGCGCCGGGGCGGGCGATCGCCAACCAGTGGACGGAAAAAATATTGGAAATCGAGCGCCAAGGCGGCACGTACGAAGACTTGAAAGAATATATTAGCGGGGAGGCAAACCGGCGCTTCATTTATGAAGGAAAGGTGGATGAAGGGTTCGCTTGGGCCGGGCAGGCGATCGGGCTCATTCGCGACATTCCGTCCGTCGCGGAGCTGTTTGCCCGCATGATCGGTGAGGCGGAACAAATTCGGCGCCGCTGGGCAAACTAACGGCGGAGGTGAAACAATGGGGTATTCCTACCCGTTTTCCTATGATTGGTCAACAAAGGAAATCATTGATGTCATTAAATTTTTTACGGCGGTTGAAACGGTGTATGAACGAGGGATGAGGCGCGAAGAGCTGATGGACGTCTACCGTCGGTTCAAAGAGATCGTCCCGTCGAAAAGCGAGGAAAACCGGCTGTATGCCGAGTTTGAAAAAGAAAGCGGCTATTCGTCGTATGCGGTCATGAAGCGGGCGAAAGAGGCGAAAAACGGTGACTGGATCCGCATCGAACCAAGCGGGCTGAAGCGCGGTAGGTAAATGCACAAATTAGTTGCATACACCCCTTTTTCCACATAATATAATATAAAACAAAACGAAGCAGCACATTCCGTGAAGGGCGCCGGAAGTTTAGCGGATGATATGGAAAGGGGTGCGGACGGGGATGAAAAAAACCGCCAATTCGCTGAAACGGCCAGACGGAGACAAACGCATGGCGGTGTTGCGGCTCGAACTTGATTACGAATTAGCGACGCTGTATGAAGCCATGATGGAAAATGATGAAGAAAAGAAAAGAGAGTGCAAACGGCGGCTTGAAAAGCTGCGCCAAGAACTGATGCGCCTTCAAGTATGACCATTTTTAAGGCGAACCATCTTTGCGGTTCGTTTTTTTCTTGAACGGTGCCCACCCCTTTCCGGTTGCTGCATACATAACGAAGGCAGGAGGAATCGACATGGCAGGAAAATGGGAAGAGATCGACCAATATGCCCGGCAATGGATTAAAGAAGCAGGACGGCGCATTCGCGCCTCGTTTGCCGAACAGCTGACTGTCGAAGCGAAAGAAAATCGCAACGACTTAGTAACAAACGTTGATCGCGGCATTGAACAATTTTTTGCCGAACACATCCGCCGTCAGTTTCCCAGCCATCATGTATTGGGTGAAGAAGGGTTCGGCGATGAACTCGCTGCCTTGGACGGCATTGTATGGGTCATTGACCCGATTGACGGAACGATGAACTTCATCCACCAGCAGCGTCATTTCGCTGTGTCGGTCGGCATTTTTGAAGATGGAGCCGGCCAGCTTGGCTATGTGTATGACGTCGTCTTTGACGAGCTGTACTCCGCGCAAAAAGGGCGGGGGCTGTTTTTCAACGGCAAGCCGCTCGACCGCCTGCAGCCGGTGCCGATCGCGGAATCGATCATCGCTGTCAACGCGACATGGCTGATGGAAAACCGCCGCATCGACCACCGTCCGCTCGTGCGGCTGGCCAAAGAGGCGCGCGGCACGCGTTCGTATGGGTCGGCGGCGCTCGAGCTGGCGTATGTTGCTGCCGGACGTTTGGATGCGTATATTTCACCGCGCCTGTCGCCATGGGATTTTGCCGGCGGGATGATTTTAATCGAGGAAGCGGGCGGGGTCGTGACGAACTTAGACGGTGAGCCGCTTGATCTGCTCAGCCGCAATTCGGTGCTCGCCGCCAAACCGGGAGTACACGGGGAAATTTTGCAGCGTTATCTGCAACAATGACAGCGCGGGGCGCCGCAACAAAAAAGGACAAGCCTCTGGAGCTTGTCCTTTTTTATTCGCGCGTCCGTTTTTTATAAGCAAACCCGACGCCCATCATGGCGATAAAAATGAGTGTGGAGGCAGCGATGCCGATGACGCTTTGTTCGGCGATAAAAACGCCGATCGCCATGATGGCGGCAACCGCGAAAATCGCGAGCAGCAGCGGCACGAGCTGGATGCGTTTCATCCGCTTGACTCCTTTCTGGCAAAATAGGCACTTGTTTTTAGTTTACCGGAAAATATGCCGATTTTCTATGGTTGTGATATAATAGACAAGCAGTTTGCCTAATAGGAGTGAACGACATTGACGAATCAACGATTGGATTTGCGCAATATTGCGATTATCGCCCACGTCGACCACGGAAAAACAACGCTCGTCGACCAGCTGCTTCGGCAGTCAGGGACGTTTCGTGAAAACGAGCAAGTCGAGGAGCGGGCGCTTGACCGCAATGATTTGGAGCGGGAGCGCGGCATTACGATTTTGGCGAAGAACACAGCGGTGTTATATAAAGGAACACGCATTAATATTTTAGATACGCCGGGACACGCCGATTTCGGCGGGGAGGTTGAGCGGATTATGCGCCTTGTCGACGGTGTTTTGCTCGTCGTCGACGCATACGAAGGATGCATGCCGCAAACGCGGTTCGTGCTGAAAAAAGCGCTTGAGCAGCAGCTCGTGCCGATCGTCGTCGTCAACAAAATCGACCGCGAGTTCGCCCGCCCGGCGGAAGTCGTCGATGAAGTGATCGATTTATTTATCGAGCTTGGCGCTTCCGAGGAGCAGCTTGAGTTTCCGGTTGTATACACGTCGGCGCTGCGCGGAACATCAAGCCTTGATCCGGACCGGCAAGATGGCGACATGACCGCCTTGTTTGAAACGATCATCCGCCATATTCCGGCGCCGGCTGACAACCGCGACGAGCCGCTGCAATTTCAAGTGGCGCTGCTCGATTACAATGAATACGTCGGCCGCATCGGCATCGGCCGTATCTTTCGCGGCACGATGAAAACCGGCCAGCAAGTCGCTTTGTTAAAGCGCGACGGCGCCGTGAAATTGTTCCGCGTCACGAAGCTGTTTGGCTTTATCGGCTTAAAGCGGATCGAGATTGAAGAGGCGCACGCGGGCGATATCGTCGCTGTCGCCGGAATGGAAGACATTAACGTCGGTGAAACGGTGTGCCCGCCTGACCACCAAGAGCCGCTGCCGCCGCTTCACATTGACGAGCCGACGTTGAAAATGACGTTTCTCGTCAACAACAGCCCGTTTGCCGGGCGTGAAGGCAAGCATGTCACCGCCCGCAAGCTGGAAGAGCGGCTGCGCACCCAGCTTGAGACTGACGTCAGTTTGCGCGTTGAGCCGACGGAGTCGCCGGATGCGTGGGTCGTTTCCGGCCGTGGCGAGCTCCATTTAGCCATTTTAATCGAAAATATGCGCCGTGAAGGATACGAATTGCAAGTATCGAAGCCAGAGGTTATTGTCAAGGAGATCGATGGCGTTCTATGTGAGCCGGTCGAGCGGGTTGTCATCGATGTTCCTGAAGAATACACCGGGGCCGTTATGGAATCGCTGGGCAGCCGCAAAGGCGAGCTTGCTGATATGGTGCACGGCGGCAACGGGCAAGTGCGCCTCGTCTTTCTTGTGCCGTCGCGCGGCTTGATTGGCTACCGGAGCGAGTTTATGTCGCTGACGCGCGGGTATGGCATTTTAAACCACTCGTTTGACCATTACGCCCCGGTGCAGCCCGGTGCAATCGGCGGCCGCCGCCAAGGGGTGCTCGTCTCGATGGAAACCGGCAAGGCGACAGCTTACAGCATCATGCAGCTTGAAGACCGCGGCACGATTTTTGTAGAGCCGGGTACGGAAGTGTATGAAGGGATGATCGTCGGCGAACACAACCGCGAAAACGACCTTGTCGTCAACATTTGCCGCGAAAAACATATTACAAACGTGCGCTCGTCGACGAAAGAGCAGACGGTAACGATGAAAAAGCCGCGTCTTTTGACGCTTGAAGAAGCGCTTGAATATTTGAATGACGATGAATACTGCGAAGTGACGCCAACATCGATCCGCTTGCGCAAAAAAATCTTAAACAAAAGTGAGCGCGAAAAAGCGGAGAAGAAAAAGAAAGCCGCCCAACAGGCGAAATAACAGGCAGCGGACGTATGCATGGCCGCTGGCTGCAGCGCTCAGCGCTTGAGAAATCTGGAATGGCTTAGTTTCGGCAGGCCATCCGGGTGAATGGGGAGGGAACAGTGTGAATGTGCTCGAACGGCTGACGTTTTTCGCTTCACTCTATGACGTGCACGGCAATCCCGAGCGCGGCATGTGGCTGCTTTATGCCACCGTGTTGCTGCTTTCGGCGCTCGTGTATCGGCTTGGCTTTGCCCGCCGCCTGCCGCTGTTAAAAAGCGTCATCATTTATACGTTGCTCGCGCTCGGCTGCACGATTTTGACGTTTTTCGCCGTTTTTTTGCCGGTTGCGGAAGGATTGGCGGTGGCCGCTCTCGTATTAATCATTTACAAAGTTCGCCTCAAGCAGGCGAAACAGGAAGAGAAGCCATAAATAAAAAGGCGGTGGCGCGATGAAATCGGTGCAAGACGCCCTTTACAATTGGCTGACGATTCATCTTGTCGCTGACGCCCGCCCGCACGATGCGGCGGCGCGCGACACGGCGTCGTTTTTTCTCGCCATCTTGGAAAGCGATTTTGGCGTGACGGCGGTGAATGCCGTTAAAGATGAAACGAACGGCCGATACGTTGTCGAATATGTGCGAGGCGGGGAAAAAAAGTCGGCCTATTTTCCTGTGGAGTTGGCCGAGGCAATGTGGCGGCAAATCGAAGCGGAACCAGAAAAGTACGGTTCGTAGCAGTGAAAGACGGCACTGAAAAGCGATCGCTTTTCAGTGCCGTCCCTTTTTGCGGTCACCAGTCATCGTCAGCGCGGACGCCGCGGTAGAAACGGAATTTTCCGGTCGCCAGTCGCTGCTTTGTTTTTTCAGCAATGCGGTCATGGCATTGGCGGCACATATACGTATGGATCGGGCGGTTGCGCAGCCGTTTGGCGAGCGGTGATTCATCATCAATCGTATCAATTTGTTCGCAAAGCATACATTTGACTCTCATTGTTCACCTCACTGAATCTCCCGACGGCGGACGCCGCGGGGGTCTTGCGTACAGAAGGGGTTCTCATGCACTGCGTGCCAAGCTCGCCCTTGTTCCGCAAGACGTTCATGGGCAAACACCCCAAGTGGTGCTTAACGCCCTGTACGCCCGATGCAAAACGTGGAATGTTTCCTCTCTGCAGGAACATTATATCATCTTCCACGACGCCAAAGCAATCGGCTCATTCCATGTCAAAAGACGGTTTGTGCCGTGCATGGGATGAAACCGATTGTTGTTCGTAAATGGGAAGCGAAGTCGCGAGCTGTTGCCCCATCTCCTTGCACCATAGCCGCACGGAATCGTTTAGCGGTTTAAATGTTCGTTCGACTGTTTGTCTTGGCGTTCGTTCAGCTGCCGTTCTTCCCGCTCATTCAGTTGCCCGTCATTTTCCTCGGTCGGTTCAGGCGTCGTTTCAAACAAGTCGCTTGGCACTTCCGGCATCACCCGCCCAACGATATCGGCAATCTCGTCCATAAACGCCCGCACCGGGCGGCCGTCATCAATTTGCCGACCGATGTTGCGCACGCGGGCGTAAAGGTCCGGGTCGGCCACAATAATCGCGTTGGCGCCGTACGGATCTTTTTGCAGCGCCTCGGCAACGGAATATTTGATCGTGCCGACGCGCGAGGCATCGACGTTCGCGCCGACGTCAATGCCGACGATGGCGTACTTGCCGACGACGATCGCTGCCGCGTCATGAACGTTTGGGACGCGGTTGGCGATCTCTGCCAACCGGCGGGCGATTTCCTGCCCGGATTTGTTTTCCACCCGCTCATCGACCGTATTTTTCACGCGCACGAGCGAGCGGTCGGATTCCCTCGCCTCATCATCGTTTCCGATGGTGCACGCGCTTAAAAGGCTTAAAAGGAGAAAGCATAAAACAGCCAGCCAGCAGTTTCTTTTCATCATCTGTCCACCTCGACTTTTTTTACTTTATTTTGCAAATATCCTTCTATCTTTATACATTTTTTCATATGCTATACCACAGCCATTCCCATCCGGTGCAAAAGGTGAAAAACGGATATTATAGGGGGAAGCGGAATTTGGGAAAGAAAATCTATGTGCTCGATACGAACGTATTGCTGCAGGATCCGTATTCGATCTTTTCCTTTGAGGATAACGAGGTCGTCATCCCGGCTGTTGTGTTGGAGGAAGTGGATTCAAAAAAGCGGTATATGGATGAAGTCGGGAGAAACGCCCGCCAAGTGTCGAAGCTGATCGACCGCCTGCGTGAAAACGGCAAGCTGCACGAGAAAATTCCGCTGGAAAACGGAGGGGTGCTGCGCATTGAACTGAACCACCGCTCCTTTCACCAACTGCAAGAAATTTTTGTCGAAAAAACAAACGATAACCGCATTTTGGCGGTGGCAAAAAATTTATCGCTCGAGGAACAGGCGAAAGAAAACGGACGTTCTGTCATTTTGGTGAGCAAGGATGCGCTCGTGCGCGTCAAAGCCGATGCGATCGGGCTGCAGGCCGAGGACTTTTTAAGCGACCGCGTCGTTGACGTCGACCACATTTACACCGGGTTTTTGGAGCTGTACATAGGAAAAGATCATCTGCAGCGGTTTTACGAGAAAGGAGAGCTTGTGTTGGCCGATCTCGCCGACCATCCATTTTATCCGCACCAGTTCATCATTATGAAGGATGCATTTGGCAGTTCGGCCTCGGCGATTGGCATCGTCGACCAAAGCGGAAAAAAGGTGAAAAAGCTCGTCTTCCATCACGAGCATATATGGGGCATTCGTCCGCGCAACGTGCAGCAAACGATGGCGTTTGAGCTGCTCATGCGCGACGATATTCCGCTCGTGACATTAATCGGGAAAGCCGGAACCGGAAAAACGTTGCTCGCCCTTGCCGCCGGGCTGATGCAAACCGAGGATTTGCGAACGTATAAAAAACTGCTCGTCGCCCGGCCCATTGTGCCGATGGGGAAGGATCTCGGCTTCTTGCCGGGGGAAAAAGAAGAAAAACTGCGCCCATGGATGCAGCCGATTTTTGATAACCTTGAATATTTGTTCAACACGAAAAAACCCGGAGAGCTGGACGCCATTTTAGCCGGCATGAGCTCGATCGAAGTTGAGGCGCTCACCTACATTCGCGGCCGCAGCTTGCCCGAGCAGTTTATCATCATCGATGAGGCGCAAAATTTAACAAAGCATGAAGTGAAGACGATTTTAACGCGCGTCGGCGAGAAAAGCAAAATTATTTTAATGGGTGATCCGGAGCAGATCGACCATCCGTATTTGGACGAATATAACAACGGCTTGACGTATGTGGTCGAAAAGTTTAAAGATCAAAAAATCGCCGGCCATATCCGTCTCATCAAAGGGGAGCGCTCGGCGCTCGCGCAGCTTGCCGCCGACTTGCTTTAGCCACGCTTCCCGGAACAAATGGCCGCCCAAAGCGGACACCCTAAAAGGAGTCAAAAACCGGGCGGCCCCTTCATGGGGCGCCCGGTTAGCGGACGATCAGCTGGCGCACATTCGTAATCGGGGCTTCGCGGTTTGAGCCGTCGCCAAAATAAATATGTACCGGACCGTCATCGCGCAGCGGTTTTCCGTTTTTTGAAAAAGCGAAAATCAAGTCATAGGCTGTCTCAAGCGGGAGTGCAACTTCCCCGTTTTCCGTCACGATAACAAGTTCGGAAGCGTCTTCATGCGGTTCGGCGTTTCGCAAAAACGGGGCAAACGGCATGCCGAACGAACCGGTGATGATTTTCTCCTTTAAAAAGCGCCGCTCTGTTTTCAACGTCGGCGGAAAAACGGCGCCTTCCTGAATTTCCCGGTCCCAAAAAGCCGACCATTTTTTGATTTCCTCTTCCTCTTGGTCCGTTTCTATCACTTCCGGTTTCGGTTGCGAAAAATACGTGTCCAAATCGATTTTTCGGTCGTCAAAAATCCACACGCCGGGGTCGAGCGTGATCGTGAACTTTACTTTTCCAGTCAGCATCATAATATCGCTCATCAAAACATCCTCTCCTCTGCATTTTCCCGCTGTTTTTAGTATAATAATAAATGAAAGGTTTGTCATGTTCCAAGCCGTTTGGCTGTCAACTGTTTCAACTTGCAAAATGGCTTGTTTCACGTTAAGATTGAAAGAAGGATAGGGGAGAGAACGGAGGGATCGATGTGACGGACGGATCGATGAGCTATCGGGAAAAGGCGTACGCGCTTTTGCAAGCGGATGCGGAAAAAATTATTCAGCTCATCCGCGTGCAAATGGACCATTTGACGATGCCGCAATGCCCGTTGTATGAAGAAGTGTTGGACACGCAAATGTTCGGCTTGTCGCGAGAAATTGATTTTGCGGTGCGCCTCGGCCTTGTCGAGGCAAAAGACGGGAAGGCGCTCCTTGACCGGCTCGAGCGTGAGCTCTCCGCGTTGCATGAGGCAGTAACGAAAAAGCGCGTACGATAACCATACATGGCAACTCAAACGATTGGCCTGCCGTCGTTTGAGTTTTTCTGTTTTTCGGCAGGAAAACGGTGCGTCGCTGCGAATGATTTTAAGTACATACATGTTCACAGGGAAGAGGAACGATGGAACGACAATTATGGAAAAAAGTATTGAAGTGCTATGATTATCCGCTGATCACCGCGGTCATCATGCTGTCGTTGTTCGGATTGATTATGGTGTACAGCTCAAGCATGGTCACCGCTGTCATCCGCTTTGAAGTGCCAAGCGACTATTTTTACGAGCGGCAAAAACTGTGGCTGATTGCCGGATTCATCGCGTTCGCCATCATGATGGCGATTCCGTATAAAGTGTGGCGGGCGGAGCGATGGGTGAAACTCGTCTTTTTTGCATCTCCATTGATGCTGATCGCCGTCGCTTTTCTCGGCCATACGGCCAACAACGCAACAAGCTGGTTTCGCGTCGGGGCGCTTTCGATCCAACCGGCGGAGCTCGCGAAGCTCGGTCTGATTTTATACTTGGCCGCAGCGTTTGCCAACAAGCGGAAGCGGCTGGCCGAGCCGGCGAAAAGCAATTTGTTCCCCATTTATTATACATTGGTGATTTGTTTCCTGATTGCCATACAGCCTGACTTCGGAACGGCGGCGATCGTGTTTGCCATCGCGATGTGCATCATTGTTTCGTCCGGTTTGCGCCTCGTGTTGCTTCTAAAGCAGCTGCTTTTTTTTACATTGATCGGGACGGTGCTGTCACCGTTTTGGCTCCCGGTTGCCGGCAAAAAAATTTTTTCTCCTGAACGGGTATCGCGTCTTTACAGCTTTTTGGATCCATTTCAATACGCAAACGGCGATGGCTACCAGCTCGTTAATTCGTATTTGGCGATCGGGCTTGGCGGGCTGAAAGGAGTGGGGCTTGGCAAAGGCATTCAAAAATACGGCTACCTGCCAGAGTCGCACACCGATTTTATTATGGCGGTCATCGCCGAAGAGCTCGGCTTATTTGGTGTAGCGTTCACGCTTGGGTTATTGGCGTTTATCGTGCTGCGCGGGCTTTGGATTGCCCGCCGCTCCCACGATGCGTTTGGGAGTCTGCTTGCGATCGGCATCTCCGTCATGATCGGCTTTCAAACGTTCATTAACGTTGGTGGGGTCGTTGGCCTTATTCCGATTACAGGGGTGCCGCTGCCGCTCGTCAGCTATGGGGGAACGTCGCTCGTTCTCATGATGGCTTCGCTTGGCTTGCTCGTCAACATTTCGATGTTTACGAAGTATGAACAACGGTATAAAAAGGGTGAAAAAATGGCTGCTGACCGGCAGAAAAAAGGTCTGACTTTTTAGAAACTGTATTTACAAAATAGAAAAATTTTTATAGTTTAATTAGAAAGGAGGAGAGACGATGAGGACAAGACGAATTCGCAAAGTGCTGGTAGCCAACCGCGGAGAGATCGCCATTCGCGTTTTCCGCGCCTGCACGGAGCTTGATATCCGCACCGTGGCGATTTATTCGAAGGAAGACGCCGGATCGTACCACCGCTACAAAGCGGATGAGGCGTATTTAGTCGGGGAAGGGAAAAAACCGATCGAAGCGTACTTGGACATCGAAGGCATCATTGAGATCGCCAAAGCCCACGATGTTGATGCCATCCACCCGGGATATGGGTTTTTGTCGGAAAACATTCAATTTGCCAGACGGTGCCGCGAAGAGGGGATTATTTTCATCGGCCCGAATGAAGAACATTTGGATATGTTCGGCGATAAAGTGAAAGCGCGGCATGCGGCCATGAAGGCGGGCATTCCGGTCATCCCGGGCAGCGACGGACCGGTCGGCGGCCTTGAGGATGTCGTCCGCTTTGCCGAGACGCACGGATACCCGATCATCATTAAAGCGGCGCTTGGCGGCGGCGGCCGGGGCATGCGCATCGTCCGCTCGAAGTCGGAAGTGAAAGAGGCGTTCGAGCGCGCCAAATCGGAAGCGAAGGCGGCGTTTGGCAGCGATGACGTGTACGTTGAAAAATTAATCGAAAAGCCAAAGCACATTGAAGTGCAAATTTTGGGCGACCACGAAGGAAACATCGTTCACCTTTATGAACGCGACTGCTCGGTGCAGCGCCGCCATCAAAAAGTCGTGGAAGTCGCGCCGAGCGTCTCGCTGTCGGACGAGCTGCGCCAGCGCATTTGCGAGGCGGCGGTCCAGCTGATGAGAAGCGTCGGTTACGTCAATGCCGGCACGGTCGAGTTTCTCGTTTCGGGCGACGAGTTTTATTTCATCGAAGTCAACCCGCGCATTCAAGTCGAGCATACGATCACCGAAATGATCACCGGGATTGACATCGTCCAGTCGCAAATTTTAATCGCCGACGGATTTTCGCTCCACAGCCCGGAAGTCGGCATTCCGAAGCAGGAAGACATCCGCATTAACGGCTATGCCATTCAATCGCGGGTGACGACGGAAGACCCGCTCAACAACTTTATGCCGGACACTGGGAAAATTATGGCGTACCGCTCCGGCGGCGGCTTCGGCGTGCGTTTGGACGCCGGCAACGGCTTCCAGGGAGCCGTCATTACGCCGTATTACGATTCCTTGCTTGTTAAACTGTCGACATGGGCGCTGACGTTTGAGCAGGCGGCAAGAAAAATGCTGCGCAACTTGCGTGAGTTCCGCATTCGCGGTATCAAAACGAACATTCCGTTTTTGGAAAACGTCGTCCAACATCCGAAGTTTTTATCGGGCGAATACGATACGTCGTTCATCGATACGACGCCGGAACTGTTTGTGTTCCCGCGCCGGAAAGACCGCGGAACGAAAATGCTCACATACATCGGCACGGTGACGGTCAACGGCTTCCCGGGCATCGGCAAAAAGAAAAAGCCGGTGTTTGATAAGCCGCGCTTGCCGAAATTGAGCGAGGCGGAGCCGATTCCGGCCGGAACGAAACAAATTTTGGATGAACGCGGCCCAGAGGGCCTTGTCCGCTGGATTCAAGAACAGCCGCGCGTGCTTTTGACCGATACGACGTTCCGAGACGCCCATCAGTCGCTGTTGGCGACGCGCGTCCGCACGGTCGATTTAGTGCGGGCAGCCGAACCGACGGCGCGCCTATTGCCGAATTTGTTCTCGCTTGAGATGTGGGGCGGGGCGACGTTTGATGTGGCGTATCGCTTTTTAAAAGAGGATCCGTGGGATCGGCTGCTCAAGCTGCGCGAGCGCATCCCGAACGTGTTGTTCCAAATGCTGCTCCGCTCCGCCAACGCCGTGGGATATAAAAACTATCCGGACAACGTCATCCGCGAGTTCGTTAACAAATCGGCGCAAGCCGGCATTGATGTGTTCCGCATTTTTGACAGCTTAAACTGGGTGAAAGGAATGACGGTGGCGATCGACGCCGTTCGGCAGAGCGGCAAAATCGCCGAGGCAGCGATTTGCTATACGGGCGATATTTTAGACCCAAGCCGGCCGAAGTACAATTTGGACTACTATAAGACGCTTGCAAAAGAACTTGAACAGGCCGGCGCGCACATTTTGGCCATTAAAGATATGGCCGGGCTCTTGAAGCCGCAGGCCGCGCACGTGCTCATTTCCGCGCTCAAGGAAACGGTCGACATTCCGATTCATTTGCATACGCACGACACGAGCGGCAACGGCATTTATACGTATGCGAAAGCGATCGAAGCCGGCGTCGACATTGTCGATGTCGCCATCAGCTCGATGGCCGGCCTAACGTCACAGCCGAGCGCCAATACGCTTTACTATGCGCTCGAAGGGACCGAGCGGGCGCCGGAAGTCGACATTTACGGCCTTGAGCAGCTGGCGCGCTATTGGGAGGATGTGCGCAAGTTTTACCAGGAGTTTGAAAGCGGCATGAACGCGCCGCATACGGAAGTGTACATGCATGAAATGCCAGGCGGCCAATACAGCAACTTGCAGCAGCAGGCGAAGGCGGTCGGCCTCGGCGACCGGTGGGATGAAGTGAAAGAAATGTACCGCCGCGTCAACGACTTGTTCGGCGATATCGTTAAAGTGACGCCGTCATCGAAAGTCGTCGGCGATATGGCGCTTTATATGGTGCAAAACAACTTGACGGAGCAAGATATTTTCGAGCGCGGAGAAACGCTGAACTTCCCGGATTCGGTCGTCGAGCTGTTTGAGGGCTATTTAGGCCAGCCGCACGGCGGGTTCCCGAAAGAGTTGCAGCGCATTATTTTGAAAGGGCGCGAGCCGATCACCGTCCGTCCGGGAGAACTGCTTGAGCCGGTGGATTTCGAGCAAATCAAGCGGGAGTTGTACGACAAGCTCAGCCGCGAAGTGACCGACTTCGACGTCATCGCGTACGCCCTTTATCCGAAAGTGTTTCTTGAGTATGCGGAAACGGTTGAAAAATACGGCGATGTGTCTGTGCTCGATACACCGACGTTCTTGTACGGCATGCGCCTCGGCGAGGAAATCGAAGTGGAAATCGAGCGCGGAAAAACGCTGATCGTTAAGCTCGTGTCGATCGGCCAGCCGCAGGCGGACGGGACGCGCGTCGTCTACTTTGAGCTGAACGGCCAGCCGCGTGAAGTCGTCATCCGTGACGAAAGCATTAAAGCTGCGGTCGTCGAGCGTATTAAGGCGGACCGGACGAACCCAAACCACATTGCGGCGACAATGCCGGGGACGGTCGTAAAAGTGCTCGTCGAAAAAGGGGAAAAAGTCGATAAAGGCGACCATTTAATGGTCACGGAAGCGATGAAAATGGAAACGACGGTGCAAGCCCCGTTTGCCGGCGTCGTCAAAGACATTTACGTCAAAAGTGGCGATGCGATCCAAGCGGGAGACTTGTTGATTGAGCTGTCCAAATAAAATCATCGCGACCGCCACAAACCGGTTTGCCAAAAACAAGGGATGCCCAACGTTTGCGGGCATCCCTTTTTTGAGGAGTCTGACCGTTATTTTAACGTCGCCGGCGCCGTTTCCCTGACCGGATGGCCAGCGGCCTTCTCCGGCTTGCGGCGGGTGCGGAGCGCCAAGAGCAGCAAATAGCTGAGCACGCCGAACAGGCAGGAGATAAAAAAGGCGTGTGCCAAAGCGATATACAAATTCAGCCCGGTAAAAACGACAAGCGCTCCGGTCGCCATTTGCGCGAGAGCCAGAAGAAGGGCGATGATCCACCCGCAGTAAATGACCGGTTGTTCGCGGTAATGACGGATGGCATGCACCGCTGCAACAGCAATCCAAACGATGATAACCGCAGCAGCCAGCCGATGGCCCATTTGCACCCACTCGTGAAACTGCATCGGGAGGGGGCGCGACTTGGCGCATAGCGGCCAGCTCGGACAGGCAAGGCTGGCGTTCGTATGGCGGACGAGCGCCCCGGTATAAACGACAATGTACGAGTAAATGATGATGCCGTAAATGTGAAACCGCATTGGCCTGCCAAGGTTGAGCGAAGCGGCGGAAAACTTTTTGTCGATTTCAAAAATAAGCAATGTCAACAACAGCACAGCGGCGAACGAAATGAGGGAAATGCCAAAGTGCAAGGCCAAAACGAAATCGGACTGCCCCCAGACGACCGCGGCGGCGCCAATTAATGCTTGCAGGACGAGAAAGACGAACGAAACGACAGCCAAACACTTCGTTTCCCGCATATGGCCGACGGCCCGCCACGCCCAAATGGAAAGGATGAGCACCATGATGCCGGCGAGCCCGGAAACGAGGCGATGGCTCAGTTCGATAACGAGTTCTGGCGTGATGTTGTCCGGCACCCATTGACCATTGCACAGCGGCCATGACCGGCCGCATCCCATGCCGGAGCCCGTTTTTGTCACGAGCGCCCCGCCGATCAGCACAAACAGCATCACCAGCGTTGTTGCCGAAGCAAACCATTTTAATGAACGTTGCAAAATCTTCACCTTCTTGTATTGAGAAATTATGATTTTGTCCATATTAGTAAAGTGATGGAATTTATTGCAGCCAACGGTGCGTCCAAGCCAAGTCTATTTTACACGATGCGACGAAGAAACACAAAATGACGTTTACATATTGAATAAGTCGGTTAAGTTTGCTAGAAATATTAATGGGACAAGCGTACAAGCCGTTTTCGGCCTCAGGGATTCAAAAATTTGACACAAATTATTCAAAAAAAGTTCACATGATGAGAAAAAAATGTGATTTAATATAAAGAGAAAACGACTCTTTTTATTTCGCGTTCGCATTGGATGAAATTTCAAGCCATATGACGGCGCTGTCTCATCGCAGGCGGCGCAGTGAGGAGGAACAGGAGAAATGGCCGATTTGAAAGCGGTGCATGGGGCCGCGGCCGATGCTCGCCATCGTTCGCAGGCAAGCGCAAAGGCGATTTGGAGAGAATTGTCGGCAGTTGTCAAAATCGGGATTGTTAATTCGAACTTGATCACGACGTTTGCCGGAATGTGGCTGGCGTTTTATTTTACTGGAGAGCACTTTTTGGAGAATTTGCATCTTGTGTTTTTTACGCTGTTTGGCGCCGCGTTCGTCATCGCAGGTTCATGCGCCATTAACAACTACATTGACCGCGACATCGATCAATATATGGAGCGGACGAAAGTGCGGCCGACGGTAACTGGAACGATGGAGCCGCGGCGCGTGCTTTGGCTCGGAGTTGCCCTGGTCGCCGTCGGCACGATGAGCTTGCTCATGACAACGGTTACGGCAGCGGTGGTCGGGCTCATTGGCATGGTGACGTACGTCTTTTTCTATACGCTTTGGACGAAGCGCCATTATACGCTCAACACCGTCGTCGGCAGCATTTCCGGCGCCGTGCCGCCGGTGATCGGCTGGACCGCGGTTGACCCAAGTTTCCATGTCGTCCCGCTTGTTCTCTTTTTGATCATGTTTTTATGGCAGCCGCCTCACTTTTTGGCTCTGGCGATGAAGCGGTGTGAAGAATACCGCGCCGCCGGCATTCCGATGCTGCCGGTCGTTCACGGCTTCGCCATGACAAAGCGGCAAATCATCGTCTGGGTGGCCTGTTTGCTGCCGCTGCCGTTTTATTTGTTCTCGCTCGGCGCGCCGTTTTTAACGGTCGCGACGCTGCTGAACATCGGCTGGCTGTTTTTGGGGCTGTGGGGCTTGAAAATGAAAGATGACTTAAAGTGGGCGAAGTGGATGTTCGTCTACTCGCTCAATTATTTGACGATTCTGTTCGTGGCGATGGTCATCGCCACGCTTTGGTGAACAGGTTAAAATTCTTTCTCCGCGAAAGAATTTATATACATTTATCCATCAAAGAAAGAGGGGTTTGATTAGGCTATGAAGAAAGGGCTACGAAACTGGCGCTTATTTTCCTTGTTCGGGATGATGGCGCTGTTGCTCGCCGGCTGCGGCAAGCCGTTTTTATCGACGCTTCAGCCTGCCGGTGAAGTAGCGGACATGCAGTATTCGCTCATGTTGTTGAGCACGTCGATCATGGTGCTCGTCATTGTCGTCGTAGCGATCATCTTCGTCTATGTTGTCATCCGCTTCCGGCGGCGCAAAGGGGAAGAAAATAAAATTCCGAAGCAAGTGGAAGGAAGCCATAAACTGGAAATTATTTGGACTGTCATTCCGATTATCCTCTTGCTGATTTTAGCGGTGCCGACAGTATCGGCGACGTTTAAGCTGGCGGATGTCAAGCCGATGAATGACAAGAACCGTGATAAAGACACGGTTGTGGTCAACGTGCGCGCCAACTCGTACTGGTGGGAATTTGAATACCCGGATTACGGCATTATTACGAGCCAAGACTTAGTCGTGCCGACGAACGAAAAAGTCTATTTTAATTTGATTGCGTCAGACGTCAAACACTCGTTCTGGATTCCGGCGGTCGGCGGCAAAATGGACACAAACACCGACAACAAAAACCAGTTTTGGCTCGTCTTTGACCAAGAAGCGACAGACAAAGCGGGCGGCGTCTTTTACGGCAAATGTGCGGAGCTTTGCGGGCCGTCCCATGCGTTGATGGACTTCAAAGTGCGTCCGTTGCCGCGCACGGAGTTTGATGCTTGGGTCGAAAAAATGCAAAATGCGAAAAAACCGGTTGTGACAGATCCGGTCGCCAAACAAGGGGAAGCCATTTTCAATAAAAGCTGTATTGGCTGCCATGCCGTGTCGCCGGTGGACAAGCGTCCGGCACGCACAGCGCCGAATTTGGCGAACTTTGGCGATCGTGAACGGATTGCCGGTATTTTAGAACACAATGAAGAAAACTTAAAAAGATGGCTGCGTGATCCCGAAAGCATAAAGCCTGGAAACAAAATGACAGGTACATATGGCGAACTGACAGAAGAGCAGCTTGATGCATTGACGAAATATTTAATGAGCTTAAAAGTGGAATAAGGCATAAAAGGGAGGTTTCACTGTGAGTACGATCACTCGCAAAAAGGGTGTCGGCGCCGTTTTATGGGATTACTTGACAACAGTCGATCATAAAAAAATCGCCCATCTGTATCTAATCGCCGGAGGATTTTTCTTCCTGCTTGGCGGTCTTGAGGCGCTGTTCATCCGGATTCAGCTCGCGAAGCCGAACAATGATTTTCTTGTCGGTGGTTTGTACAACGAAGTGCTGACGATGCATGGAACGACGATGATTTTCCTAGCTGCGATGCCGCTTCTTTTCGCCTTTATGAACGCAGTCGTGCCGTTGCAAATCGGCGCGCGCGACGTTGCGTTCCCGTTCTTGAACGCGCTCGGATTTTGGCTCTTTTTCTTCGGCGGAGTGTTTTTGAACTGTTCGTGGTTTTTAGGAGGAGCTCCTGACGCCGGTTGGACGTCGTATGCGTCGTTGGCGCTCGATTCGAAAGCGCACCACGGTGTCGACTTTTACACGCTTGGATTGCAAATTTCTGGAATAGGCACGTTAATAGGTGGAATCAACTTTCTTGTTACGATCATTAATATGCGTGCCCCGGGCATGACGTTTATGCGCATGCCGATGTTCACATGGGCGACGTTTGTGACGTCAGCGCTCATTTTGTTTGCGTTTCCGCCGCTGACTGTGGCGTTAATTTTCATGATGATGGATCGGTTGTTTGGCGGCAACTTCTTTAACCCCGCTGCCGGTGGTAATACGATTATCTGGGAGCACTTATTCTGGGTGTTTGGACATCCGGAAGTATACATTCTTGTATTGCCGGCGTTCGGTATTTTCTCGGAAATTTTTGCGACGTTCTCGCGAAAGCGTCTGTTCGGCTATTCGTCGATGGTGTTTGCGACGGTATTGATCGCATTCTTAGGGTTCATGGTATGGGCGCACCATATGTTCACCGTCGGGATGGGACCGATTGCGAACGCGATCTTCGCTGTGGCAACGATGGCGATTGCGGTGCCGACCGGGGTGAAAATTTTTAACTGGCTGTTTACGATGTGGGGCGGAAGCATCAAGTTTACGACCCCGATGTACTATGCGGTTGCTTTCATCCCGTCGTTCGTTATGGGTGGGGTGACTGGCGTTATGCTGGCATCAGCAGCTGCCGACTATCAGTATCACGACAGCTATTTCGTTGTGGCCCACTTCCATTACGTCATTGTCGGCGGGGTTGTGTTCGCCTTGCTGGCCGGAACCCATTATTGGTGGCCGAAAATGTTTGGCCGCATGCTGAATGAGACGCTTGGCAAAATGACGTTTTGGCTGTTCTTTATCGGCTTCCATTTGACGTTCTTTATCCAACATTTTCTTGGTCTAATGGGAATGCCGCGCCGTGTGTTCACATTCTTGCCGGGGCAAGGATTGGAGACCGGCAACTTCATCAGTACGGTCGGGGCGTTCTTTATGGCGGTCGCCACGGTCATTTTACTCATTAACATCGTGATTACGACCGCAAAAGGCGAAAAAGTGCCGGGTGATGCGTGGGGCGACGGCCGCACGCTCGAATGGGCCATCGCTTCGCCGCCGCCGGTGTACAACTTTGCCCAACTGCCGCTCGTCCGCGGGTTGGACGCTTTCTGGCTTGAAAAAATGGAAGGCAAAAAAGAATTGACGCCGGCCGAGCCGCTTGGCGATATTCATATGCCGAATTCATCATTCTTGCCGTTTATCATTTCATTTGGCTTGTTTGTCGCGGCATTCGGTTTTACGTATCATCAAGAGACGGCTTGGGGCTTGCCGGTCGGCGTTCTCGGCTTGCTCATTACGCTCGGTGCGATGTTCTTGCGCTCGGTGATTGATGATCACGGCTTCCACATTCATAAAGAGGAAGTGCTTGAACTTGAGAAGAAGGGGGCGAACGCCTGATGCACGTGGAGGAAAAACTGACGGCCGAGACGTTCCCGGCGGCGCCGGAACGTGCCACCCTTGAGGGGAAAAATAAGTTTCTCGGTTTCTGGCTCTTTTTAGGCGGAGAGACGGTGCTGTTCGCCTCTCTCTTCGCCACCTATTTGGCGCTCAAAGACAAAACGAACGGCGGCCCTTCCGCGGAAGAGCTGTTCCAAATGCCGATCGTGTTTATGGCGACGATGCTTCTGTTAACGAGCAGTTTAACGAGCGTTTACGCCATTTATCATATGAAAAACTTTGATTTTCAAAAAATGCAACTTTGGTTTGGCATTACGGTGCTGCTTGGCGCTGGGTTTTTGGCCTTGGAAATTTATGAGTTTTATGAGTATGTTCATGAAGGCCATAAGTTTACGACGAGCGCCTTCGCGTCCGCCTTTTACACGCTCGTCGGCACGCACGGCGCCCACGTTGCGTTTGGGTTGCTTTGGATTTTAACATTGATGATTCGCAATGCCAAGCGCGGGTTAAACTTGTATAATGCCCCGAAGTTTTACGTCGCGAGCCTTTATTGGCACTTTATCGACGTCGTCTGGGTGTTCATTTTTACCGTCGTATATTTAATGGGAATGGTGGGGTGAACGTATGGCGAACCAAACGAACTCAGGAAATGAGCGCATCGACTTAGCGTATCGCCGCCGGAAAAATGCGGAAGAGATGCGTCATCAAGTGATTGTCTTTGTGCTGATGATTTTATTGACGCTCATCGCCTTTGCTGCGGTCGGCTACGAAGAGTTTTCCCATTGGTTTGTCATTCCGTTTATTTTGCTTTTAGCTGGCGTGCAAGTGGCGTTTCAGTTGTACTATTTCATGCATATGAGTCATAAAGGGCATGAATTTCCATCGATGTTTATGTACGGCGGTGTGCTTGTCATGCTTCTGCTTGTGTGGGCGTTTTCGACGGTCATTTGGTGGTAAGCAAAGGGGGGGATCGGTGTTGCAGCACCGGTTTCCCCTTTTTTTAATAGCGCTCATGCGGCGGCATGTAGTATAATGGGGAAAGGACAAGGCAGGAGGGAATTTCTATGTTTCAATCGCTGCAAATGTTTGGTCCAGTTGCGCTTTGGAGTCCGTTTTTTCTGTTGGCGTTGGCGGCTGTTGCCTTGTTGTATCTCGGAGTCACCGGACCGTGGCGGCAGCGCTTTGGCCTTGATGCCCCCGTTTCGAGGAAACAAAAAGCGTACTTTTTGACAGGAATAGTGCTTCTTTACGTATGCAAAGGCTCCCCGCTCGACTTGCTGGGCCATTTGACGTTCACCGCCCATATGGTGCAAATGGCGTTGCTTTACTTAACAGTGCCGCAATGTTTTATTTTAGGGATTCCGGAGCAGTTTTATGAGCGGATGTTCCGGATTGCAGCGGTGCGCCGTTCGTTTCAGCTGTTGACAAAGCCGATTGTGTCTTTGCTTTTGTTTAATGGGTTATTTTCTTTGTACCACGTCCCAATGGTTTTTGACATCGTGAAAACGAACATGTTTTTGCATGCGTCTGTCACAACGGTCATTTTCATTGCAGCCTTCTTCATGTGGTGGCCGCTTGTGAATAAACTTTCCGGATGGACGACATTATCCGGGTTAAAAAAAATGGGCTATATTTTTGCCGACGGCATGCTGCTCACACCGGCTTGTGCGCTCATTATTTTCGCCGGCACTCCGCTGTATGAGACGTACACGGATCCGGAAGCATGGATGACTGGGTTGGCGCTTTGCGTGCCGCAGGGGGTGTTGGCGTCGCTTGATTTGACCGGACCGCAAATGTTTTTGTCGATGTCCCCGCTTCATGATCAGCAGCTCGGCGGAGTATTGATGAAAATTATTCAAGAAATTGTATACGGAGTGATGTTGTTCTTTATTTTTAGCGAGTGGTATCGGAAAGAACGAGAAAAAGAACCGAGCATGGATATGGCGCCGCGGCCGACGAAACTGTAAGGCGCCATACGCCATAAAGAGACGAAGGAAAGGGAGAGAAGCTATGGCGATTTTACCGACGATCAGCACAAGCTGCATCGTGATCAGTGCTTTGCTTGTCGCCTACGGCTGGTACTTGATCAGCCGCAGGCGGATCGAAGCGCATAAAAAGGTGATGTTGACCGCTGCCGCTTTTGCGCTTTTGTTTTTTGTCATTTATATGTCGCGGACGTTGTTTATCGGCAACACAAGTTTTGGCGGACCGGAGGACATCAAGTTGTATTATACAGCATTCCTCATTTTCCATATTGTTTTAGCGACGGTGGGGGCGGTGTTTGGTCTCGTAACGCTTTGGACCGGATTAAAAGATCAGCGAGCCCGCCACCGCCGTCTCGGTCCGGTGACAAGCATCATTTGGTTTGGCAGCGCCTCAACTGGGGTTGTTGTATATTGCTTGCTTTACGTGCTTTACCCGGGGGGACAGACGACCTCGCTCATTAAAGCAGTATTCGGTTTTTAGCCAATCGGGTAGCATCGGCCGCCGGCGCTGCATAGCATAACATAAGCAGAGAATGCAGAGCGGGGGAGTGTGCGGTGAATACGTTCCGATACCGGAAGCGAAGCGCTGTGGAAGCGACGCTGCTGACGGTTGTCATGATGTGTGTGCGTGAGTGGGAAGAGGTTGTGCTCGATGACTGCGATGTGTTTGTAGTTGTCTCCCAAAACGGCCGATGCCGCATCACCGTGAAGCTGTCGATCCGGTATGGGGCGCCGGTGCTCGCTGTTTGCCGCGGGCTGCAGCAGCAAATTGCCGAGGAGATTGCCGCTATGACGCCGTATGCGGCTGAGGCCATCGATGTCATGGTCAAGCGGCTTGTCATGCCGTAAAAAACGCATGAGAAACGAGCTCTCATGCGTTTTTTCATTATTCTTTGATGTTCTCGAGTTCGCTTTTGATTTGTGATAATACTTTTTGGCACTGGCTGACAAGAGAAGATGGAAAATGCTCGCCCTCGCCGTATTCGACGCCATGCGGGTAATAATGTTTCCCTAAAATCGGCGTGAGCAGCTTGATGAGGGCATAACGCGAATCGACATCTCCCTCGACCGCGTACCCTTGAACGCGCAAATAGTATGTCCCTTCCTTAATAACGTATTTCCGGTCGTACGTGACTCGTTCATAATCCCATTGCGCCGCGCGCACAAAACCGAGCCGCTCCATCATGTCATCAAGGCGGGACAGTTTAACCGTCTGATTTTCCAGTCCGCTATTTTCAAATTTCATCTTTCTTCCTCCTAACAACGCAGTATGGAAAGCGCGAAAACGGAAATTATCCCCTCATTTATAATAGTACGAAAACGGTTTGCTTTTCAACGAATTGTTTCCCATTGTTTCCGTTTTGCGTGTATTTTTCTCGCTACGGCGCGCACAATAACAAACAGAAAGGAGAGACGGGCCATGCAAACAGTACGGGACGTCATGTCCACCGATGTGCAATATTGCACTCCGCTCGACAACATTTACGAAGTGGCGGTGAAAATGCGTGAATTTAATGTTGGCGCCATTCCGATCGTCGATGATGGCCGTCTTGTTGGGATGATTACAGATCGCGATTTAGTCGTGCGCGGTATGGCGGAAAAGCACCCCGGCTCGACGGCAGTGACGGAAGTAATGAGCCGCGATCTTGTGACGCTGTCTCCGGACGATTCGTTGCAAAAGGCGGCAGACGTGATGGCGCGCCATCAAATTCGCCGCCTTCCAGTTGTTGAAAATGGCCGTTTAGTCGGCATTGTGGCGCTCGGTGATTTGGCGACGAACCGCTATTCCGACGAAAGCGCCGGCCGTGCGCTGAGCGAGATTTCCGAACAACATACCGTCCATTAACCAAACGGACAAGACGTGCCTTCTTTTCACCGGATAAGACGCTCTTTTTGGGCGTCCTCTTTTTTTTGTCTTTGAAAAACGGCTATAATGGCAGTAAGGATATTGTGTAGAAAGCGGGAGTTGCTGCGTGAAATGGTTCTTCCTTTTTTTGTTATTCATGATTGGGTTTTATTACTTCGCACCGAGCCCGCCGCCGCCAAGCCCTCCGGAGCAACCGAAGACAGATGGCTACTTGCTGAAAGAGCCAAAGGCGACCGCTGGCATCGTCGCCTTGATCGGCCAACCGGCGCAAGAAGCGGAAAAACAGCTCGGTGCGCCAGATCGGATCGACCCATCCGCCTATGGTTATGATTGGTGGGTGTACAGCCGCCGTCCTGAATCGTACGTGCAAATCGGCGTGCTTCGCGGCAAGGTTGTCACCGCTTTGGTCGGCGGAGAAAAGGTGAACGTCGAGCCGTTTGCGGTCGGTCAGCGCCTGCAGACGATTTTCCAAACAATGCCGGTCTTATCGAACGTTGAAATTAAGCTAAGCAGCGGAACATACCGGTTTGAACTGTCTGAACAAGACTACTCGTCAAGGCCGGTCGTCAAAGTCGGCGATGCGTATGCTCAGCTGTACATCGACCGGTTTACCGGAAGCGTGGCGGCCGTTCGCCTGATGGACGCGGAAACGTTCGTTAAGTTGCGGCCGTACGAGCTTGTTTACCGCGGCCGCCTGCCCGCGGCCGCCCCTTTGTCGGAAGAAGAGCAACGAAACGTTGATGCAGCCAATGCGAAACAAATTTTTGACTGGACGAATTTGATCCGCCGCCGTCATGGCCTCCCCCCTCTTATTTGGGATAGCAAAGCGGCCGCCGCCGCCGCCAAGCATAGCCGGGATATGCATGACCATCGGTTTTTCTCCCACGAGTCGCCGCAATACGGCGATTTGTCCAAACGGCTCGGCGCGTTGAACGTTTCTTTCCAATTGGCCGGGGAAAATATCGCTGCCCACCAGGTGGATGGTGTAGAGGCGACCGCTGGATGGCTCAACAGTGAGAAGCATCGGAAAATTATGCTAAATGAGGAATTCACTCACCTTGGTGTTGGCGTCTATGACGATTATTACACGCAAAACTTCTTTACCCCGCTGTAAAAATTGGGCGCACCTTCGCTTGCTGGGCGCGATATGATATGGCAGATAGGCATGAGTGGATGAAAGGGATGAGAACCGCCATGGCCAAGCCTCTGCATCCTTCGGTTGAACAGTTCAAACAGTTTGTAAAAAAACACCCGAAAATCATCCAAGAGGTGCGCAGCGGCAAAAAGACGTGGAAGCAAGTGTACGAGGATTGGTATTTGTTCGGGGAAGACGATGAAATATGGGACCCGTATCGCGAAGCAAGCGGTAAGAAGAAAGAGGAAGAAAAAGGAACAAACAAATGGCTTGATAAGCTGGCTGCAATGCTCGGGCAGCTTGATGCGGCAGAAGTGCAAAAACATTTGGCGAACGTCCAACAGGCGATCACCGCGATTCAACGCATTCTGTCTGAATTTCAAGGGGCCGGCTTGCAGCGTCCAAACAAAGAGGAGCACCCGTTTTCGTTCCGCAAAGACTAAAGGGTGGTGGCGATGAGAAAGGACGTATGGCAATATGTGCAGGCAAACCCGATGTTGCGTGCGTTTTTGCGCGAACAGCCGCGCTGGTATCGGCTGCTTGCCCGCCGCCCGCATGAGCTGTCGGCGTTTCAGTTGGCCGCCTTGCGCCATTATGAGCAAACAATCCCCGATAAGGTAGAAAAAATGGCTCAATCGCTACAAATGGCCTCGCTCATGTGGCAAATGTTTAAAGCGTTGCGCGATTAATTTGACGGCAAACGGCAAAGACTAGCCTTGAAAGGGAGTGATGTCTTTGCTGAGATGGATTGTATGGCTCGGATGCGCTATACTGTTATTGACGCCTGCGATCGGCCGGACGGACGCAACGGCAGCTGCCCCCCATGCATCATCGGCAGCCGGGCTGCTCGAAGTAAAGCATGAGGTGAAAGGGAACGACGTCTTCATTGAGTGTTTTGCCGCTCAATTTCCGTTTCGCAAAGGGAACGGCGGCGGGCACATCAACGTGTATATCAACGGGCAAAAGATGACGGAAGTGTATACAGCCGCCTTTGTCGTGCGCGGTCTGCCAAGCGGAAAGCATGTCATTCGCCTTGAGCTCGCCTATAACGATGGAAAGATGACTGGCATGGCACATGAGTTTGACGTCGAGATTCCATAAAGAGGCCTGTGCAGTCTGCTGTCCACTAAACATATACAAGGCGCTCGAATATCCGCGCCAGCGCGCTGGCATAAGGCAAGGTGGCACTGCGGGATCGGCAGTTCGCTAAAAAGGCTATCCGATAAAGTCTTTCCGGCTTTCGGATATCCTTTTTTTATGCTTTCCTCGTCTCATCTCTTCTCTTTCCATTTTTCCGTCATTCATGATATGATGAATGATGGAGGTGCCATATTTGTGAGGATTGCTACTCTCGAGCGCATCGAGATTTTGGATAAAGCAGAAGCATTAGCGAACATGGTTGTAGAATCAGACGTAGCGGACGACTATCGCCGCGCGTTTTGGCGGCTCAAGCAAGACCGCCGCGCCCAGCAGCTGATCGCCCGCTTTGTCAAGTTGAAGGAACGGTACGAGGAAGTGCAGCGCTTCGGCAAATACCATCCCGATTACCGCGACGTGATGAAAGAAGTGCGCGAAGCGAAACGGGAGCTTGACTTGCATGAAACGGTCGCCGCCTTTAAAGAGGCGGAAAGGGCGCTGCAGCAGCTGCTTGACGACATTAGCGTGCTGATCGGCAAGGCCGTATCGGAACACGTGAAAGTGCCCACCGGGAATCCATATTTTTTGTCGGCTGGCTGTTCCGGTGGTTGCGGGAGCGGCGGAGGCTGCGGCTGCCGCACATAGAAAAAAAGGGGAAGGGACTATGTTTCCAAAACGGCAAGGGATTATCGTTTGGCTTCATTCACTGAAATACGGAAAACAGCTGCGCAAGTTTGGCAACATTCATTACATTTCCAAGCGGCTGAAGTATGCGGTTCTTTACTGCGATATGGAACAAGTTGACCATATGATGAAAAAGCTTGCCGCACTGCCGTTTGTCAAGCGGGTCGAGCCGTCGTACCGACCGTTTTTAAGGCTGGAATTTGAACCGAAAGGGGAGAAGGAAAAAGACTCCCCGTATCCGCTTGGATGAAAGAAAAGAGCAGACCCCGTCTGGCATCAGCCGCAGGGCCTGCTCTTTTCTCGCTATTGAAGCGGCGGAATAAAGCGGTTCATCCGCATAATGCCGATTAAGTGTTGATAGTATAGGTCAAGATCAGCGAACATTGTCGATGGCTTGACATTGAGGTGGATGACGGTTGTGTTAAGCTCTTTTGCGGTTTCCGCGAACAGTTCGTACCGTTTGTTCGGCTTGACGGACGGATCGGGAATACCTTCGCGGCAAATATAAAGCGGCTGAAAGTCACCCGGGTCGGTTGGATGAAGAACAACAGCCAAGGAGACGACGGGCCGGTCTTTTTTCACCGTATGGAAAGCAAAGAAGCCGGATAAGCGATGACGATTGGCCCGCGCCAGCTCGATCAATTCATATATATCGGAGTAGCCTTCACCAAGTTCGATAAAACGTTGGATCATGTATGGTCCCCCTTGCAATCATCGTCCATCCTTAACTTTACCGGTCATCTGCCAAAATTGCAATCAAAAAAAAACCTTGCGGTTCAAATGATCCGCAAGGTCCTTTCCAGTTCCTTGCCTCCGCGTGGAGCGGAACAAGGAACGGAAAGAAAAAAGAAAAGGGAGAGGAGAAACCGGAGGAAGAACTTATGGGGAAACGTAAGTCTTCTCCGTCATTGGCAACAACGCCATTAACGATGTTGCCATTACTCATTATGGACGGTTTGCCGATTTCTATACATGCGCTGATAAAAAATTCTTCGGTTTGACGATGGACGACTTTATGGTAAGATTACGGTGAAAACGACGAATCAGGTGAAACGCGATGAGAGTCATTTCCGGAATGTGCAAAGGCCGGCATCTGCAAGCGGTTCCAGGGGTGTCGACGCGTCCGACGACCGATAAAGTCAAAGAGGCGATCTTCAATATGATCGGGCCGTATTTTGCGGGCGGCATCGGCCTTGACTTGTTCGCCGGCAGCGGTGGTTTAGGCATTGAAGCGCTCAGCCGCGGGCTCGAGCGTGTCGTTTTTGTTGATCACGATGCGAAGGCGGTGCAAACGGTCCGAAAAAACGTTGCCGCCTGCGGGCTTGAGAAACGGGCGGAAATTTACCGCAATGATGCCGAGCGGGCCTTAAAGGCGGTTGCGAAACGCGGCTTGCGCTTCTCTGCCATTTTTCTCGATCCGCCGTACAAGGAGAAAAAATGGCCGACGCTTTTATCGTTGATCGCCGAGCGTGACCTGCTAGAGGCGGACGGCGTTGTCGTCGCCGAACATCCCGCCGGGGCCGAGCTGCCGGAAGAAGTCGGCAACTTGAGGCAATGGAAACGCGAAACGTATGGCATTACCGGCATCACCATTTATCGCCGGATAGACGAACAGAAAGGGGACGAAAGCGATGGCGAGCATTGCCGTTTGCCCGGGGAGCTTTGACCCTGTGACGTATGGGCATTTGGATATTATTAAGCGGGGAGCGAAAGTGTTTGACCAAGTTTATGTGGCGGTGTTAAATAATTCGTCGAAAAAGCCGCTGTTTACCGTCGAGGAGCGGATGGAGTTGCTGCGCGAGGTGACGCGGACGCTCGAAAATGTTCATGTTGAATCGTTCCACGGCCTGCTTGTCGATTATGCCCGCAGCAAAAAGGCGAACGCCATTTTGCGCGGCTTGCGGGCGGTGTCCGATTTTGAGTACGAAATGCAAATTACGTCGATGAACCGCGTCCTCGATGAGAACATCGAAACGTTTTTTATGATGACAAACAGCCAGTATGCGTTTTTAAGCTCGAGCATCGTCAAGGAAGTGGCGAAATATAATGGCGACATTTCCGAGCTCGTCCCCCCGGTCGTGGAAGCGGCGTTAAAGCGGAAATTTGCGTCCGCAGCCGCCGACTGACAGCCAAGGGGAGGACACTCTCCAGTTGGCAGCTGAAGCGCGGCTTTGAAGCTGGACGCATATTGATGAGCAGATGAAGCCGACTGACAACGGAACGAGGACCGTGCAGCTTTACTCGCTGGATGAGCCCGAAGGCCGGGCGCCTAACGGTTACAAGCGCCCGCGGGTTCCATTGGCCGCTTTGGCGGTCAGCCATATATAAAGGCAAAGAAAGAGAAGCGTCACGAGCGGTCCATATTGCTGCAGCAGCCGCCAGCCTTCGTCCCAAGCGCCGCCCGGGACGGCGGGAAGAAACGCCGGAATGCTGCCCGGCTCTCCGGTGGCTGTCCGTACATACAACGGCTTCCAAAGCAAGTATGTAAATGAAGCCGCGAACACTCCATGCATCAGACGGGCGACGAAAAACGGCTGAAAGCGAATGTTGGCCTCGGCAAGGATGCTGGCCACTTGCGCTTGAACGGAAAATCCGCCGAAAGCGAGGATGAAGCTTGTCGCCACCGCCTTTTCAAGCAGCATGGCTTCCTCTGTTTGGCTGATCATTTGACTGCCGAGTGTAATTTCAAACAAGCCGGAAAACACCGGGATGTCAAGCTGCTCCGGCAGCTGGGTGAGGCGAAGCAGCTGGCGCAGCAACGGAGCGAGCTGTTCAGTCAAGTGCATCATGTACAGCAGTTTGTTGACGACAGAAAAGAGAATAATGAAACCGCCGATCATTAGCAGCGTTTGGACGGAAGAGCGGACAGCGTCGCCGAGCAGCTTGCCAAGCGGCTGTTCGTTTTTCAACCGCGTTTTGTGCAACGTGCGCAGCGCGTACGGAAATGAAAACGGCCGGGGGCTTCGCTTTGGCCGCCCCTTTTCTTTCCGGATGCCGTGAAACCGCATGATCAATCCGACGCTAATGTTCCCTAAATAATGAGAAACGGCCAGTACAAGACCGAGATGCGGGTTGTTGAAAAATCCGGCCGAGACCGCGCCAAAAATGAACAGCGGGTTCGATGAATTGGTGAAGGAAGCAAGCCGCTCAGCCTCAATGGTAGACAGTTGCTTTTCCTGGTACAGGCGGGCGGTCAGCTTGGCTCCGGACGGGTAGCCGGACGCCATTCCCATCGCCCAGGCAAACCCGCCGACGCCCGGGACACGAAACAACGGGCGCATCAGCGGTTCGAGCAGGACGCCGAGAAAGTTGACGACGCCAAAGCTAATCAGCAGCTCCGAGACGATGAAAAATGGCAAGAGCGACGGAAAGACGACTTCCCACCACATATTTAACCCGCGAATGGACGCCTCAAGCGACTGCTTTGGGTAGCAAATGAGCGAAAACGCGAATAAGGTGACGGCGGAAGCGAGCAGTGCCGTTTTTAGTTTCGTTCCCCAGTTTCGTTTCAATGTTCCCCCCCCTTTTCTCGCTGCGCGGCTTCGCGCGGTACAACCTCATATAACCTAATATACGAGCATAGGGGGGCGTTTTAGACCATAAGATGAAAGCGGGGAGCGCCGCAGCGAAAGGGGGAAGGATCGTGCCGCCGAAAGTCGGATTGGCGCTCGGCTCGGGAGGGGCGCGCGGATTTGCCCATCTTGGCGTATTGAAAGTATTGGAGGAAGAAGACATTCCGGTGTCCTGCTTGGCCGGCAGCAGCATCGGGGCGCTGATCGCCGTCCTTTATGCGAGCGGCCACGGACTCAACCGGCTCTACCGGCTTGCCAAATCGTTCCGGCGCAACGATTTTCTCGACTGGACGGTGCCGAAAATGGGATTGATCGCCGGCGAGCGCATCGCCGAGTTCATCCGGTTGTTGACGAAAGGGAAGCAAATCGAGGAGCTTTCTCCGCCGGTCGCGGTTGTCGCCGCCGATTTGCAGACGGGGGAAAAAGTCGTATTCCGGCAAGGAGAAGCAGCCCAGGCGGTGCGGGCGAGCATCTCAATTCCCGGCATTTTTGTGCCGGCCGAGATAGACGGACGGCTGCTTGTCGACGGCGGCGTCGTCGACCGGGTGCCGGTGTCGGTCGCAAGGTCGATGGGAGCGGATATCGTCATCGCCGTCGATGTCGCCCCGCTTAACACGGAGGCGGAAATTGCATCGATTGTCGATGTCATCTGGCAGAGCCTCGATATTTTGCAAGCCGAGCTCGTCGCTTACCGCCAGCTCGCCTCGGATGTGATGATCCGGCCGCGTGTTGAGCGGTACAGCTCGCGGGCGTTTACCGATGTTGAGGAAATCATCGCCCGCGGCGAGGAAGAAGCGCGGAGACAGATCGGAGCGATCCGCCAAGCGATTGAACAGTGGAAGGAGCCAGGGCACGAATGAAAAAACGGACGTACATCGCAGCATTTTTCTTTGGGATCGTCCTCGCTTTTTTGCTGATTTTTATGAAACTGCCGTATTATGTGACGATGCCGGGAAGCGCGCAAAATTTAAAGCCGCTCGTTCATGTCGAACACGGCGACCGCGATGCGGGAACGTTCATGCTGACGACGGTCCGCATGGGGCGGGCGAATGTTGTCGCGTATTTGCTCGCCCATATCCGCCCGTTTTATGAGCTGCACCCAGTCGAGGAGATCAAGCGGGAAGGGGAGAGCGATAAAGAATATACGATGCGCCAGCTTCAGCTGATGGAACAGTCGAAAGAGGCGGCGATCGTCGTGGCCTACCGGCACGCTGGAAAGCCGGCCACGTATGAGGCGAAAGGCGTGTACGTGATGAGCGTCCTTCCTGATATGCCGGCAGCCGGGCGCCTCGAAGCCGGCGACCGCATTGCCGCGATCGACGGCCGGCCGCTCAACACGCTCGAACAAATGGTGAACTACGTTCGGGGAAAAAAGGCCGGTGATCGTGTCCGTGTCACGTTTGTCCGCGGCAAGGAGCAGCATGAAGCGGAGCTTGTGTTGAAGCCGTTTCCGAACCATCCGAATCAGGTCGGCCTTGGCGTGACGTTGATGACGGATTATGACGTTCGCACCGACCCGCCGGTGGACGTCGATTCGGAACAAATCGGCGGCCCGTCGGCCGGACTCATGTTTTCGCTTGAAATTTACAATCAGCTCGTCGATGAGGATATTGCAAAAGGACGGAAAATCGCCGGCACCGGAACGATTGACATTCACGGGGAGGTCGGCCCGATCGGCGGCATTTCGCAAAAAGTGGTAGCGGCCGACCGCGAAGGGGCGGATGTGTTCTTCGCTCCGAACGAACACGGTGCACCATCATCGAACTACCGGGAGGCGGTCCGGACGGCCAAAAAAATCGGGACGAAGATGAAAATCGTCCCGGTCGATACGTTTGACGAGGCGATCCGCTATTTGCGTTCCATGCCGGAGGCGTAAATGGGCGCCGTCGCGTATTCTTCCTTCAGCGCGGCGCTGTACAACGGCTCAGGGAAGGCGGCAGCATAGACGGCTGTCGCCTTTTTTTCCTGCTCGTACAGCGGGTCGCCGTTCAGTTTGGCCGCTTTGGCGGCGAGCGGCAGCATCAGCTTCTTTTTCACCTGCTGCAAGTAGCGGCGGCCGGTGTCGTTCATGCCGAGCAGCCGGATGTACGTCGGAGTGGACGCCTGATTTTGTTCCTCCTTCGTGAAATTCGTCAGCACATGCACGCATAGGCGTTGAAGCCTCGTCCATGTGTACCGTTTTGTCTTCGTTGCGGCGATGAAGGCGGCGAACGTTTCGGCGCCGGCAATTTTTTGCTTCAGCCGATATTCGATGCCTTCCTCAACTCCGGCAATGCGGCGCAGTTCCCCTTCAGTGGCCGTCAGCAGCCGATATTTCAGCAACGGAAAATACGCCTCCCAATTGTGCCAGCGCCCGTACGTCTCTCGATATCGCCGCAGCTGTTCGGCGGTGGCAGGCGGGATGTACGCGGCGATTTGTTCCAGCTGTCCGGTTTTCCCAAGCGCTTTCCGCAAGCTTGTCGCGCTGGCGATGGACGGATGGGAAAACGATTCGTCATGATACCCGGCCGCTAGACGCGGGATGGTGCGCGGTACGATCGCCAGCTTATGTTGCTGAATCGCTTTCACGTACGCAAAGCCGAGCACGTTGTTCGGTTTGGATAAGTCGAGCGGGGCGGAACCGAGCTGCCGCCACGCTTCAGCGTTCGCTTTCGGGAAACTTTGCCCGCGCGCAAGCCCGGCGCGGACGAGGACGTCAAACTTTCCTTTTTGTTGAAACAATGTTTCCGCGGCAGCCAAAAAGGCGGTAATGTCTCCTGATTCGCTGCCGAAGCAAAGCTCCTGACAGCCGAGGGCATCAAGCAGCTGCACCGCTCCATATGCAAACTGCTCCGCCGCTTGAACAGCGAACGCGTACGGCAGCTCGATGACGAGATCAACGCCTGCCGCCAGCGCCATTTTCGCCCGCGCCCATTTCGAAACGATGGCCGGTTCGCCGCGCTGCAGGAAATTTCCGCTCATGACGGCAATGATGCAGTCTGCCTCCGTCGTTTTTTTTGTCTCTTGCAGATGATGCCAATGGCCGTTATGAAACGGATTGTATTCAACGATGACGCCGACGGCTTTCATAGCCGCCCTCCCGAACGGAATTCATGTCGCCCGATGCCAAAACGATCGTTTGTCAATGGCTACACCTCCTGTATGTCATCTAGTATGGAATAAGCGGCAGCGGAGGTCAACTGCGGGTATAAGGATGGGGCCTGCCAAAGAGATAAAAGCGCCGCCGGCAGGCAGGTGGAGCGGTGTCGACTTTTGCGCAGTTGCCGCGAGACGAAAGCGTGCATGCCGGCAGCGAAATTTGGCAATGATGGGAGTATGCCTTTCCTCCTGCCTCATTTCTCTTTTCCGAAAGGGACAACGGTTGTAAAGAAAAAACATTGACAAAAATAAAAACGGAACGTATAATTTTATTCGTTGCCTTGAGGTGATCATATGAAATGGACGGTTCAACAGCTTCGCCGTTTCCAGCATAAAGAAATGGCGATTGATGAGACGGTCGATGTGTCTGATTTAAAGCAAATCGACACGTTGATCCGTGATATTTCACCGGTTCGCGTCCAAGGAAAAGCGGACGTCGGTTCGACAAAGTTTACGTTTCATTTGACGTTGTCGGGGACGATGGTGTTGCCTTGTTCTCGGACGCTCGTCGATGTGGCGTATCCGTTTTCCATCGAGACGACGGAGACGTTTTTTGCTGACGGCGGCGACTTTGTCGAAACGGACGAGGATACTCATGTCGTAACCGGGGAAACGATTGATCTGAATCCGATTATTCGCGAACTTATTTTGCTAGAAATCCCGCTGCAGCTCATTGCTGACAATCCGGCCGCCGACGGGGCGCCGCAGCACGGAGAAGGATGGGACGTCCTCTCGGAAGAGCAATGGGAGAAGGCGATGGAACAGCGAGCGGCGAGCAAAGTCGATCCTCGTCTAGCAGGGTTGGCCAAGTTTTTTGAAGAGAAAAACGAGGAATGACATTTACCGGCGTTGCCGGTCGATGGCGCCGATGAAATGCGCACCGTCCGGCAGCTGCCTTGTTTGCCGGCAGGCGGAAGTCCAACACAAGCGGCCGTCCGCCTGCCGGCATCGATAAGCTGAATGTGCCGGACAAGGAGGTGGGAACGATGGCAGTACCTTTTAGAAGAACATCGAAAACGAGAAAAAGACTGCGCCGTACACACTTTAAACTGCAAGTGCCAGGCATGGTGCAATGCCCGAACTGCGGCGAATGGAAGTTGGCGCACCGCGTCTGCAAAGCATGCGGAACATACAAAGGAAAAGATGTCGTCAACAAATAATCGCCGGCATCGCGCGACAGGCTGTCCGAAACTAGGACAGCCTTTTTTATCTTAATTAGGCGAGAAGACTCCCACTTCAACGAAGCGAAGCGGAGTAAGTGGGAGATGAATCGCCTTAACTATATTTTGTTGAAAATAGGATAGATTCAGTAAAATATAGTATCATATAGTTAGATGGGAGGTGAAAAAATGTATTTTTGTATCAAACAACAGCTAAATGGTTTGACCAAAGAAGAATACTTGACTCTTCGAGAACTGTGCCATATTGCCAAGAACATGTACAACGTCGGATTGTACAATGTCAGACAATACTATTTTGAACACAAGGAATTTCTTAATTATGAGAAAAACGATCATCTTGCAAAAACTAACGAAAACTATAAGCTGTTAAACAGCAACATGGCACAGCAAATTTTAAAAAAGGTCAATGAAGCCTTTAAATCTTTCTTTGGTTTGATCAGTCTTGCCAAACAAGGAAAATATGACTGAGTGTCTTATGCTCTAGCGGCGAAGTGGACACGCCTCAAAGAATAAGGATTGCTTGAAGCAGTCAAACTTCTTTGGAAGCCCCCACTTCAAATTTTCGCTAGAAAATTAAGTGGGGGTAGTTCACTGGTTGGGGAAAATCAACGCTGTTTGTCCGCGGATTCGTTTTTTCGCCGCGGGGCAGGAAAATGGTGCATCCATGCCCAATTTATCATACGAAAGGGGAGACATGGCATGGAAGCGATGGTGGAACATCATAACGGCGTCGCGCTGTTTACGATTTGCCGCCCGGAAAAGCGCAACGCGATCAATTTTGCCGTTATGCATGCCCTTGAACAGGCAATCGAGCAGGCGGCGGCTGATGACGGCGTAAAAGTGTTCGCCATTACGGGCGCCGGCGGCGAGGCGTTTTGTTCGGGCGGCGATTTAAGCGAGTTCGGACATTTGCGCGGCGCGGAGGCAAAACAAATGCTTACGCGCATGGGGGAGCTGCTGTACAAACTATTGACGTTTCCAAAACCGACAGCAGCGCTCGTCAACGGAACGGCAATGGGAGGGAGCTGCGAGCTCGCGACCGCCTGTGATTTCCGCTTTGTCAAGGAGGGAAGCCGGATTGGGTTTGTTCAAGGCCAGCTCGGCATTACGACCGGCTGGGGCGGCGCGTCCATGCTGTTGGAAAAGCTTCCATACGCGCGGGCGCTCGACTTGTTGTTGCGCGCCGAGCCGATGACGGCTGAGGCGATGGCGGCGTGCGGCTGGGCCGATGCCGTTCTGCCGGCTGATCGTTGGCGCGAACAATGGCAGGCGCAGCTTGCCCCTTATGCGGCACGATCGCTCACTGTCTTGCAAGCCTATAAGGCTGTATCGTGCGAAAAATGGCGAACAGCTTGGTTTCGCGAACAGTTTTTCGCCGAGATCGATCGGTGTGCCGGGCTTTGGGGATCGGCGGAGCATGAACAGGCACTGCGTCCTTTTTTACGCAAGAAGTAATTTTTTCCTTCTACCGTTTCTATTAGCCGCATACATATAATGACAAAGCGGCGATAAGGAGGGGAAGGGGATGACAGGAGTACGCCAGGACGCATGGACGAAAGAAGAGGATGAACTGTTGGCCGACGTCGTGCTCCAGTATATTCGCGAAGGCGGCACCCAGCTAGAAGCGTTTGCTGAAGTAGGGCGGCGCTTGTCGCGGACGGCCGCGGCGTGCGGATTTCGCTGGAACTCGTATGTCCGTAAGCAGTATAAAGAGGAGATCGAACAGGCAAAACAGGAGCGGAAAACGCGAAAAAAAGAGACGGCAACCGGAAAAGAAGGCGGGGGGCAAACGGAAATGGAAGCGGCGGTTGAGAGCAAGCTGTCATGGCCGGAGGTGCTGGCTTTTTTGCAAGCTGAAGGGCAAAAGGCGCGCGACGCCCGGCGGACAGCCGATGAGAATCGGGCATTAAAAAACGATATGGAACAGCTGCAGCAAATGGTCACAAAATTGCAGCTGGAAAAAGAAGCGTTGCAAAAACAGCTGGCGGCTGTCCAAGAGGAGTATAAAACGCTGCTCGCCATTATGGAGCGGGCGCGGAAAATGGTGGCGGGCGCGGAAAACCAAGCGGAACAGGCGGCCGAGGGCGTCGGTGAAGGATAAAAGCTGGCTTTTTAGCCGGCTTTTTTTCTTAACGGATCGAGGGGACATTTGCTAAAATAAGGCTAACGTGACTTTGCGAGAAAGCGGGGGGAGGGGCGTGAACATTGGCATTATCGGCGGCGGGGCGGTCGGGCTGCTGCTTGCCGCCTATCTCGGGCAGCGCCACGAAGTGACCGTTTATACGAGACGCTTGTCCCAAGCAGAGCAGCTGGCCAGACACGGTGTTGCGCTGAAAAAAGATGGGAAAACAGCGGTCGCGGCGGTTCGGGCGCGGCCGTTTGCCGGAGCGGAGCTCGTTGAGCCGCTCGTGTTCGTGACGGTCAAACAGTATGATCTCGCGGCTGTTTGCGCACAACTTGATTCGTTTTGCCGCATCCGCACGCTTGTGTTTTTGCAAAACGGCATGGGCCATCTCGAGACGTTGTCCGCTTTTGCCGACAAAAACATCGTCGTCGGCGTTGTGGAGCATGGCGCGCTGAAGCTTGACGACCGGACGGTGGCGCATACAGGCGCGGGCAAGCTGACGCTCGCACCGTTATACGGGTCGCCTGCTATGGCCGCCGAATTGGCCGGGGACGATGATTTTCCGATCGAATGGGCGGATGATTGGGAGCGGGTTCTTGTCGACAAGCTCGTCGTTAACGCGGTGATCAATCCGCTCACAGCGCTATTGCAAGTAAAAAACGGGGCGCTCCTTGAGGTGGCGCCGTATCGGGACATGATGGCGCAGCTGTTTGATGAAGTGCGGCAAGTGCTGCCGCTTCACAGCGCCGAGCAGGCGTGGCAGCGCATTGTCCACATATGCCGAAACACGGCGGACAACTATTCGTCGATGTATATGGATGTGGCGAACGGGCGCCGGACGGAAATCGATGCGATTTTAGGCTATGTGCTCAAGCAAGGAGAAGCGCGCGGTGTGGCGCTGCCGCTCGTCCGTTTTGTCTTTTGCGCGCTGAAAGGGAAGGAAGGGGGGGGACGCGGATGGGTGATTGGCTCGCACCGGTGCTGGCGACATTTGTGACGCTGCCGCTCTTGCTATTTTTGCTCGTCTATTTTGGAGTGCGTCTGTTTGGCGGGCGGAAGCGGGCGGCGTTTTACGCCGCAGTCAACGTTGCGACCGCATTTTTCATCGCCGCGGTCTATTTTTTGTTGACTGTGTTGTTCGGAAAATCGTATTTTATTCATCTCCTTCTCTTTTTGCTTGGGCTGCACGCCGCTATCGCGCTCGGTTATTGGAGGAAAAAGGGGGATTTTCGCTTGGCGGAGGTGTTCCGCCTATTTTGGCGGGCGAGTTTTCTCATTTTTGCTTCCCTTTATGCCGGGTTGCTCGCATACGGCATGGTGGCGCGCGTCGCCGCCAACCTTTGAGCAATGATTTTTCTCTCTTTGCACCGAACGTGCTATACTCATGAAAGAATACATAGGAAAGGGAGTTTTTGTCATGGAAGTTCGCGAGGTTCCGCTGCCGGCGGCAACGAAGCTGGCTGCTGCTTACATAACCGGTGCATTCCCGGCTGAAAAAGGGTTTGCCTATGCCCGGGCGGATGATGAGGCGTTTCGCCGGCGGCTGTCCCACTTGCAAGGAAGGACGTATGACCGCCGCGGGCTGGCTGATTACTTAGACGCCTATCACCGCCGGTTTTCGGCCAGCGTGGCAACGATGAGCAATATCGACAAGCTGCGCGATGAAAACAGCGTTGTCATCGTCGGCGGGCAGCAAGCCGGGCTATTGACCGGGCCGCTTTATACGATTTACAAAATCGTTACGATCATTCGGCTGGCCAAAGAGCAGGAGCAAAAACTCGGTGTACCGGTTGTGCCGCTGTTTTGGATCGCCGGCGAAGACCATGACATCGGTGAAGTTGACCATGTATACGTCGTCGAGGGTGGCGAAGTCAAAAAAGCGGTGTACCCGCACAGGCGGAACGAAAGGAGGATGGCGGCCGATGTCCCGCTCGATCGCCAGCTTGCTGACGAGTGGATTGAGCGCGTCGTCAAAACATATGGGGAAACGGACGTGACGAATGAACTGCTCTCATTTCTAGCGGCGTGCTTGGACGATTCCCGCACGTTTGTCGACTTTTTTGCCGCTATTGTCCTGCGCTTGTTTGCCGATGACGGCCTAGTCGTCCTCAACGCCGGCGATGCGGCGGTGCGCCCGCTCGAGCGCTGTTTCTTCGCCGCGCTCGTTGACCGCCATCGCGATGTGACGTCAGCCGTGCTGTCTCAGCAAGAGGCGCTGCGTGCGCTCGGATATGCACCGCTCATTGAGATCGCGCCGGATGCGGCCAACTTGTTTTATTACGATGGCCATGAACGCTCTCTTTTGCACTATGATGAGGAGAGCGGCCTGTTTCGCAATAAAGCAGGGAGCGTCATTTTGACGAAGCAACAGCTGCTCAAGCTCGCTGAAACGAAGCCGGCCTGTTTAAGCAACAATGTTGTCACCCGTCCGCTTATGCAAGAATATTTGCTGCCGACGCTCGCTTTTGTTGCCGGTCCTGGGGAGATCGCCTATTGGGCGGAGTTGAAAGAGGTGTTCCCGCTGTTTAGGATGGAAATGCCGCCGGTGGTGCCGCGTTTGCAGGCGACGATCGTCAGCCGTTCGCTGCAAACCGACCTCGCCGATATCGGTCTTGAGGCGAATGATGTACTGTCCGGGCGCCTTGAGGAGGTCAAGCAGCAATGGCTCAAGGCAACGGCCGAAGCCCCGCTGGCGGAGGCGTTTGCCAAAGCGAAAGCCGGCATTGAAGCGGCGCACCGGCCGCTGCGCGAGCTCGGCATGGAAATTGACCGCGGATTAGAGGGATTGGTGGCGAAAAATGCCGCCTTCATTCAGGCACAAATCGAGTTTCTTCAGCAAACGTTGGAGCGGGCGCTGTTGCGCAAACATGAGGCCGAGCAGCGGAAATTTTGGCGTGTGGAAACGGCGCTGCGCCCAAACGGTGCGCCCCAAGAGCGGGTTTGGAACGTGTTTTACTACGTGAACCGTTACGGATTTGATTTTGTAGAAAAACTTTTGGCAATCCGCCATCCGGAAAACGGAATGCACAAAATTGTATATATATAAGGCTTTTTCAAAGAAAAAGTCGAAAAGAAAAATCCTGTTTCGAGCAGGATTTTTTTTTCTTGAAATGAATAGTAACAAAACAACACGAAACGGATGGAAATAAAAGTAAAGGGGGGTTTTACAATTATAGGTTTTATCGGTTGCATCCGACAAAAATAAACAAAAAGGGACGCTTTTTTACAAAAAAAGCTAAAATTTTGTCCGTCTTTGCGATATAATAAGGAAGCGGCCACTGGCCGATGCAAGTGCGTTCGGAAGCAGTAAAGGTGGTGGACATGTGTTTCAACATACAACCGTGTTGTTAAAGGAAGCGGTCGATGGGCTGAACGTCCGTCCAGACGGCGTCTATGTCGATTGCACGTTAGGCGGCGGCGGCCATAGCGAATATTTGCTCTCCCGTCTCTCGAAACAAGGGAAACTGTTTGCTTTTGACCAGGACGAGACCGCCATTTTGCACGCGCGCGAGCGGCTCGCCCGCTACGGCGAACAAGTGCAGTTGATAAACCGGAACTTCCGGTTTTTGCGCGAGGAGCTTTTGGCCCTTGGCATCGATACTGTTGACGGTATATTGTTTGATTTAGGCGTTTCTTCGCCGCAGCTCGACGAGCCGGAGCGCGGCTTCAGCTATCAGCATGATGCGCCGCTTGACATGCGGATGGACCGCAAGCAGCGGCTTACGGCGGAGGAGATCGTCAACCGCTGGCCATACGAGGATCTTGTCCGCATTTTTTTTCGCTACGGCGAGGAAAAGTTTTCAAAGCAGGTGGCGCGCAAAATTGAGGAGGTGCGCCGTGAAAGGCCGATCGAAACGACCGGGGAGCTCGTTGAGGTGATCAAAGCGGCGATTCCGGCGCCGGCGCGCCGCAGCGGCGGACATCCGGCCAAGCGCATTTTCCAAGCGCTCCGCATCGCCGTCAACGATGAACTCGAAGCGTTTCGCGAGGCGCTCGAACAGGCGATTGAACTGTTAGCGCCAGGCGGCCGTGTGAGCGTCATTACGTTTCACTCGCTCGAAGACCGCATTTGCAAAGAAACGTTTAAAAAAGCAAGCGAGAGCCCGCCATTGCCTCCGGGGCTTCCGGTTCTCCCCGATGATTACCGCCCCGTGCTGAAAATCATTACAAAAAAACCGATCGTTCCTTCTGCCGAGGAGCTGGAACGAAACAACCGCGCCCGTTCGGCAAAGCTTCGCATCGCCGAAAAACGGTGACGCTGATGATGAAAAAGAACGAGTGGAGAAACAGGAGGGGAAAGCTGTGAACGATTTGGCAGTTAAAGTAGTGCGCGAGCAAAAGCGCCCGGCTGCGCCGCCGAGCCCGCAGCCGCAGCGAAAACGGCGCTTTCGTCTTACGCTGGCTGAGAAGCTGTTGATCGTCTCGTTTTTGCTGTTTGTCTTTTATGTGGCGGTTCAGTTCATCTCAAGCCAAGTGCAAATTTACGAGCTGAATAAAGAAGTGCAAAAGTTGGAAACGGCCATTGATGAACAAAAAAAGGAAAATAATGACCTGTATGTCGAAGTGCAGCGATTGAGCGCATATGAACGCATTTTGGAAAAGGCGAAGGAGCTCGGGCTGTCGCTTAACGAAAACCATGTAAAAGTCGTGCAGGAATGATGGACGATGGAAATGAAAAAGCATGCCAACACCCATCGGGGGGCAGGAGTTTTGTTTATCGTTTTCGGCCTGCTCTTTTTCCTGCTCTTTGCCCGTTTTGTCCAGCTGCAATGGACCGGAAAAGCGGACGGCCATGTGCTGGCCGCGAAAGCCGAACAGCAGCATAAACAAACGCGGACGATCGAAGCGAAGCGCGGGACGATTTTTGGCCGCAACGGCACCATTTTGGCGCAGGATGTGCCGTCGTATACGGTCGTGGCCATTTTGGATCCAGAGATGACGACCGACCCGGACCGGCCGCGCCATGTCGTCGATCCGGAAAAAACGGCGAAAAAGCTTGCTCCGCTGCTTGGCATGGATGTCGAGGACATGGAGCGCATTTTAACGAAAAAGGCGAAGCAAGTCGAGTTCGGCTCCTACGGCCGCAACATCAGCTTTGAACTCAAGCAAAAAATTGAGGCGCTCGACTTGCCGGGCATCGCTTTCATCCGCGATACAAACCGGTTTTATCCGAACGGCACGTTTGCTTCGCACGTGATCGGTTATGCGCAGAAAAACGAGGAAAATGAAACAGTGGGCAAAATGGGAGTGGAAAAATGGCTTGATCGCTATTTGCACGAAACGGACGGCTATGTGTCGTTTACCAGCGATGTGAACGGCTTTCGCCTGCCGGAGGCAAAAGAACGGATCGTTAAGCCGGACAATGGAGCGAACGTCTATTTGACGATCGACGGAAAAATCCAAACGTTTTTAGAAGACGCCATGAACAGCGTTGAGAAGCAGTACAAACCGAAAAAAATGATCGCCATCGTCGCTGATCCGAAAACAGGAAAAATTTTAGCCATGGGGACCCGTCCAAGTTTCGATCCGAACAAGCGCGACATTACGAACTTTTTGAATGACGCCATTTCCTATCCGTACGAGCCGGGGTCAACGATGAAAGTGTTTACGCTCGCTGCGGCCATTAATGAAGGAGTATATAACGGCAAGGAAACGTACCGCTCCGGGTCGTACAAGGTCGGGCCAAACATCATTCGCGACCATAACGATGTCGGTTGGGGGACGATTACGTTTCAAGAAGGGATGCAGCGTTCATCGAACGTCGCCTTTTCCATTTTAGTGAAAGAAAAGCTCGGCGAAGATCGGTTTTTGCAATATTTGCACCGTTTCCGTTTCGACCAGAAAACCGGCATCGACTTGCCGAACGAAGCGGTCGGGCAAATCCGCTACCGATATCCGATCGAACGGATTACGACCGGTTTTGGCCAAGGGACGTCGGTGACGCCAATTCAGCAAATTCAAGCGGCAACAGCGATCGCGAACGATGGGAAAATGATGAAGCCGTACGTCATTGAAAAAGTCGTCGATCCAGACAGCGGCAAAGTCGTTCTTGATCATGAGCCGACCGTAGCCGGTGAACCGATCACGGCGGAAACGGCGCGCAAAGTGCGCGATATTTTAGAGACGGTCGTCACCTCGGAACACGGCACCGGCCGCCCGTACCAAATTGATGGCTACCGTGTCGCCGGCAAAACAGGGACGGCGCAAATTCCGTCGGCCGCCGGCGGCTACTTGACCGGCCGGGAAAACTATATTTTCTCGTTTTTAGGCATGGCGCCAGCTGATGATCCGCGGCTCGTGATGTACGTGGCCGTCCAGCAGCCGCAGCTCGATGTCACCGAAACCGGGGCGGCGCCGGTGTCGCAAATTTTTACGACGGTAATGAAAAGCAGTCTGCAATATTTGCATATCGAGCCGGTAGAGGAGAAACGACCGGAAACGAAGACAACGGAGCGGCGCGCGCTTGACTCGTTGATCGGCCAGACGGCCGTCGCGGCGGCGGAACAGCTGAAAGAAAAAGGATATGTGCCGGTCGTCATCGGCAGCGGCAAATATGTCGAACAGCAGCTTCCGAGCGGTGGGGAGCGCGTTCTTCCGGGAGAGCGGGTCGTGCTGAAAACGGACGGAGCGGCAACGATGCCTGATTTGCGCGGCTTTTCGCTGCGGGATGCCATGAAAGTGGCCAACGTGCTCGGGCTGCGGCCGAGCACGAAAGGAACCGGTTATGTTGTCAGCCAAAACATTCGCCCGGGAGCGGAAGTGCGCAAAGGGGATTATTTGATTGTCGAGTTGGCCCCGCCGCGCCAATGGGAAGAAACAGCGGCGAGGAAAGAAAAAGAGGCGGCTGAGCGGAAAGACGACGAGCCGCACGAATGATTTTTGCCGTTCTATAACGGGGCGTACAAGCATATAGTGGAACGAGCCCATCACGAAGGAGGTTCCGCCATATGCGCGTGTCGTACGTTACCGTGCGCAAGCGGTTGACGATCGTGTTTTTGATCGGTATTTTCATCTTTGCGATTATCGATCTCCGTCTTGGTTACGTTCAATTTTGGCTCGGCGATATGTTAGCGGAACGGGCGAAAGGGCTATGGGGCCGGAACATCCCGTTTGAGCCGAAGCGCGGCGAAATTTTGGATCGCAACGGCGTTCCGCTGGCGACAAATATGAGCGCGCCGACAGTGTATATCATCCCCCGGCAAGTGAAAAACCCGGCGGAAGCGGCGGAAAAGCTGTCCGCTGTGTTGGGCGCTTCAGTCGAATCGATCTATAGGCAAATTACGCAAAAAACGTCGATCGTCCGCCTGAAGGAAGGACGGAAAATTTCTGATGAAAAGGCGGCGAACGTGCGCGCGCTCGATTTAGACGGGGTGTATATCGCCGAAGATACGAAGCGCTACTACCCGTTTGGCAGCTATTTGTCGCATGTGCTCGGCTTCACCGGCATTGACAATCAAGGGCTCACCGGGCTTGAGCTGTATTATGACAAAGAACTAAGCGGCGAGCGCGGTTCGGTCCAATTTTATTCCGATGCAAAAGGACGGCGCATGCCTGATATGGCGGATGATTATACGCCCCCGACCGACGGCTTGGACTTAGTGCTGACCATTGACTCGCGCATCCAGACGATTATCGAACGGGAGCTTGATATCGCGGAGGCGAAATACAATCCGGACGGCATCATCGCCATCGCCATGAATCCGAATACGGGCGAAATTTTGGCGATGGCGAGCCGCCCGACCTTCGACCCGGCCAACTACCGCAACGTCCCTCCGGAAATTTACAACCGCAACTTGCCGATTTGGAGTACATATGAGCCAGGGTCAACGTTCAAAATCATTACGCTTGCGGCGGCTCTTGAGGAAGAGAAAGTGAATTTGCTCAAAGACCACTTTTTTGATCCAGGCTATGCCAAAGTAGCCGGCGCTACGCTGCGCTGCTGGAAAAAAGGCGGCCACGGAGAGCAAACGTTTTTAGAAGTTGTGCAAAACTCGTGCAACCCGGGGTTTGTGGCGCTGGGCGAACGGCTTGGAAAAGAAACGCTGTTTAAGTACATTAAGCAGTTCGGGTTTGGCGAGAAAACCGGCATCGACTTGCAAGGGGAAGGAACCGGAATTTTGTTTGATTTAAAACGGGTCGGGCCGGTGGAGCTGGCGACGACCGCGTTCGGCCAAGGGGTGTCGGTGACGCCGATCCAGCAAATCGCCGCCGTATCGGCTGCAATCAATGGCGGCGTTTTATACACCCCCTACATTGCCAAGGAGTGGGTTGATCCGGAGACGGGCGAAATCGTCCGCCGCAGTACGCCAAAGGCGAAACGGCGTGTGATTTCCGAGGAAACGTCGAAACAAGTTCGGTATGCGCTTGAGAGTGTCGTCGCCCAAGGAACAGGGAAAAAGGCGTATGTTGAAGGATACCGGGTCGGCGGAAAAACCGGGACGGCGCAAAAAGCGCAAGGCGGCCGCTATTTGCAAAACAACCATATCGTATCGTTCATCGGTTTCGCTCCGGCTGATGATCCGCAGCTTGTCGTATACGTCGCCGTTGACAATCCGAAAGGGACGGTTCAGTTTGGCGGCACGGTCGCCGCGCCGATCGTCGGCAAAGTGATGGAAGACAGCCTGCGCGCCATGAACGTGAAGCCGCGCAAAGATCAACTTGCTAAAGAACGGGACTGGAACGAGCCGAAAGTGATTGAAGTGCCCAATTTAATCGGATTGACAAAAAATGATTTGCAAGAACAGCTTTTTGACTTAAAATTAGATGTTAGTGGCGAGGGAAATGTGGTCGTTGAACAATCCCCAGAGCCAGGGGCGAAAGTGAAAGAGGGATCGACGATTCGCATTTATTTGGCGAAAAACGAGGCGGCAGAGGAGCAGTAAAGATCAGGCAAGGGGCGGCCGATGCGATGACTCATCGGGTTGGTTGGGCCCCTTTTTCCGCTGTCCGCATCGTTGGGCGGGCTATTATAAGCGAAAGGGATGAAGCAACCATGAAATTACAAACGCTGCTGTCACGCTTGCCCGGCTTTTGGGTGCATCGCGGGGGCAACCCGGACATCGTTGCGCTGGAGATGGACTCGCGTCATGTCACGCCCGGTTCGCTCTTTTTTTGTGTGAAAGGATTTACCGTGGACGGGCACAACTTCGCTGAACAGGCGGTGGCGCGCGGGGCGGTGGCGATTGTCGCTGAGCGTCCGCTCTCAGTGAACGTGCCGGTCGTCCTCGTGCCAGACAGCCGGCGGGCGATGGCGATTTTAGCGGATGCGTTTTACGGGCAGCCGACCCACCATCTCCATTTAATCGGAGTGACGGGCACAAACGGGAAAACGACGACGACTCATATCATTGAGCAGGTTGCCAGAAAGGCTGGCAAGAAAACCGGCCTCATCGGCACGGTCGGGACGAAAATCGGCGACCGTTCCTACCCGGCCGTGAATACAACGCCAGAGTCGCTCGTCTTGCAGCGCACGTTTAAACAAATGGTCGATGAAGGTGTGGAGTTTGCAGCCATGGAAGTGTCATCGCATGCCCTTCACCAAGGACGGGTGCACGGCTGCGATTACGATGTGGCCGTGTTTACGAACTTGACGCAAGACCATTTAGACTATCACGGGACAATGGAAGAATATCGGAACGCCAAAGGGCTCTTGTTTGCCCAGCTTGGCAACCGCTATGACGAGCGGCGGCCAAAATTTGCCGTTCTCAATCATGATGACCCCGTTTCACAATATTATAAACATATGACGGCTGCACCGATCATCACATACGGCATAAAGGAAAAAAGCGACGTAATGGCAGAGCAAATCCAAATGACCCCCGGCGGCATGGCGTTTCAACTGCGCACCCCGCACGGAACGGCGGCGGTCGAAACGAAGCTGGTCGGCTTGTTTAACGTCTATAACCTCCTCGCTGCCGCGGCCGCTTGCCTTGCCTCCGGCTTTCCGCTTGCGACGATTGCCGCAGCGCTCGCTGATGCCGCACCGGTGCCGGGGCGGTTTGAAACGGTCGATGAAGGGCAAAATTTTACTATTATCGTCGACTACGCCCATACGCCGGATAGCGTGGAAAACGCGTTGAAAACAGTGCGACAGTTTGCAAAGCGGAACGTGTATGTTGTGATCGGCTGCGGCGGCGACCGCGACCGGACAAAGCGGCCGCTCATGGCGCAAGCGGCGGTGCGTTATGCGGATGTTGCCATTTTTACCTCCGACAATCCGCGCTCGGAAGACCCGAAGCAAATTTTGCGCGATATGGAGGCCGGCGTCAGCGCTGGGGATGGGACGTATGTGACCATTCCGGACCGCGAAGAGGCGATCCGGTACGCCATTGGGCAGGCGCAAGAAGGGGATGTCGTGTTAATCGCCGGCAAAGGGCATGAAACGTATCAAATTATCGGCGACGATGTGATCGACTTTGACGATCGCGCCGTCGCCCGAGCGGCGGTGAAGGAGAGAAGATGACGATGGTCACGTATGGAATGGTGCAATCAATCGCAGCGGAAGCGCGCGGCATCGTCGATGAGACGATTCGCTTTCATGCGGTGTTTGTCAACCCGGAGAAGCAAGTGAAAAAAGGGTTGTTCGTTCCGCTCGAAAACGGGGCGGAAACGTTGAAAACGGCCATTGAGCATGGGGCGATCGCTTCATTTTGGCCGATCGGCGAGCCGCTGCCCCGCTATATCCCAAACCAGTTTCCGCTCTTTTTCGTTCCGTCGCCGCTTGAAGCAGCTGCCGTATTGCTTGAGCGGTACTTAGCGCAAAGCGGGGGCGATAGGGGCACGGAATTTTCGTTTGCGTTCCCGGAAAAAGGCGGGACGTACGCTCCGGCTGATGCCGCGGTCCGTCTGCGGCTCGCCGAATTGCAAAAACGGTGGCTAGGCGCGCGGCCGGCAGAAGGGTGTGACGATTCATGCCAGAGCAACTAATCGTCATTGCGATGGCGGTCTCCTTTTTGGTCACGGTCATTTTGTCGCCGCTGTTCATCCCGTTTTTGCGACGGTTAAAATTTGGGCAAAGCATCCGCGAGGAAGGACCGAAGTCGCATCAAAAAAAATCGGGCACTCCGACGATGGGCGGCATCATGATTTTGCTTTCCACCGTCGCGACGACTGTATGGATGACGGCGAAATTCGCCGCTCTTTCAGCGGGAACGTATTTGTTGCTGCTGGTTACGGTCGGCTACGGGGTGCTCGGCTTTTTGGACGACATGATTAAAGTTGTGATGAAGCGAAATCTTGGGCTGACAAGCCGCCAAAAATTTGTCGGCCAGCTCATCATCGCGGTCATTTTCTTTTTTGTCTATCGACAAAGCGGCTTTTCGACGGCGCTACATATTCCCGGCACTGACTGGTCGTTTGACCTCGGGTGGGCGTACGGGGTGCTGCTGTTGCTCATGCTCGTCGGCGGCTCGAACGCTGTCAACTTGACCGATGGGCTTGACGGGCTGCTTGCTGGGACGGCGGCGATCGCTTTTGGCGCTTACGCCGTCTTGGCTTGGAACCAAGGCCAGTACGACGTCGCCGTATTTTGTGTGGCTGTTGTCGGCGCCGTGCTCGGCTTTTTAGTGTTTAACGCCCACCCGGCGAAAGTGTTTATGGGTGATACCGGCTCACTGGCGCTCGGCGGGGCGATTGCGGCCGTCGCTGTCTTAACGAAGCTTGAGCTGCTGCTTGTCGTGATCGGCGGCGTGTTTGTCATTGAGACGCTGTCGGTCATCATTCAAGTCGCCTCATTCAAAATGACGGGCAAGCGCGTCTTTCGCATGAGTCCGCTCCACCACCACTATGAGCTCATCGGCTGGTCGGAATGGCGCATTGTCGTCACGTTTTGGGCGGTCGGCCTTTTATTCGCAATGCTAGGAATTTATATCGAGGTGTGGATGTAATTGAAACCGACTCCTTTTTATCAACATCGTCGTGTGCTTGTCATTGGATTGGCGAAAAGCGGAGCGGCGGCGGCTCGGCTGCTTGCGGAATTAGGCGCTGAAGTCGTCGCCAACGACAAGAAGCCGTTGGCGGAAAATACAGAAGCGAAGCAGCTTGAAGAGCTCGGCATCCGCGTCGTATGCGGCGGCCATCCGCTCGAGCTGCTTGATGAGCCGTTTGACCTCGTCGTGAAAAATCCGGGCATTCCGTATACAAACCCGTTGGTCGAAAAGGCGCTCGAAAAAGGGCTCTCGGTCGTGACGGAAGTGGAGCTCGCCTATCATATTTCTGAGGCGCCGTTTATCGGCATTACTGGGTCGAACGGAAAAACGACAACAACGACGCTCATTTATGAGATGTTAAAGGCGGACGGCCAGGGCGCGCTGCTCGCCGGCAATATCGGCCTTGTCGCCTGCGAGGTGGCAAAGGAAGCGAAACCGGATCAATGGCTTGTCACCGAGCTGTCTTCGTTTCAGCTCGCCGGCATCGGCGAGTTTCGTCCGGCAATCGCCGTCTTGCTCAACATTTTTGACGCCCATTTGGATTACCATGGGACGAAGGCGGCGTATGTGGCAGCGAAAGCGAATATTTTCCGTAACCAGACGGAACGCGATTACGCCGTCGTGAACGCGGATGATCCCATTGTGATGGACGTCGCCTCGTCCGTCCGGGCGCAAAAGGTGCTGTTTTCGGCGACGAAGCCGCTTGGTGAAGGGGTGTACGTCCAAGACGGCGCCGTCTATTGGAACGGTGAGCCGGTCATCAGCACCGCCGACATCGTTCTTCCCGGTCAACACAATTTGGAAAATAGTTTAGCGGCGATAGCGGCTGCGAAACTAGCCGGCGCAGGCAATGAAGCGATCCGCCGGGTGTTGACGACGTTTGCGGGTGTGAAACATCGGCTTCAGTATGTAGCCGAGGTCAACGGGCGGCGGTTTTACAACGATTCGAAGGCGACAAACCTATTAGCGACGCAAAAGGCGCTCTCGGCATTCGCCGGCGAGCCGGTCATTTTGCTGGCCGGCGGGCTTGACCGCGGCAATGAGTTTGATGCGCTTCTTCCGTACTTGCAGCGGGTGAAAGCGGTCGTGCTGTTCGGCCAAACGGCGGCCAAGATCGGCCGTGTCGCCCGGGAAGCGGGAATAGAAACAGTGGAATATGTCGATAATGTGGAACAGGCTGTCCCGGTTGCCTTTCGGCTCTCAGAGCCGGGCGATGTCATTTTGCTCTCTCCGGCATGTGCCAGCTGGGATCAATACAAAACTTTCGAGGAGAGAGGGGACATTTTTATTCACGCCGTGCATAAGTTGAAATAGAGGGAAAGGGACAGCCCTTTCCCTCTAGTTTACAAAATAGAGGTGTTGGGCATTGCCGCGGAAAAAGTCTGCGCCGGATTTTTTGCTCATTATTTTAACGTTTTCGCTCTTAGCCATCGGGCTGATCATGGTGTACAGCGCGAGCGCCATTTGGGCGGAGTACAAGTTTAACGATTCCTTTTTCTTTGCCAAGCGCCAGCTGTTATTTGCCGGCGTTGGCGTGATCGCGATGTTGTTTGTGATGAACATCGATTATTGGACGTGGCGCGACTGGTCGAAAGTGCTGCTTGGCGTTTGTTTTGTGCTGCTCATTCTTGTGCTCATTCCGGGGATCGGCATGGTGCGCAATGGGTCGCGCAGCTGGATCGGCGTCGGGGCGTTTTCCATTCAGCCGTCCGAGTTTATGAAACTCGCTATGATCGCCTTTTTGGCCAAATATTTATCCGAAAATCAAAAAAAGATTACGTCGTTTAAGCAAGGGCTGCTGCCGGCGCTGTTGCTCGTGTTTGCCGCCTTTGGCATGATCATGCTGCAGCCGGACTTAGGGACGGGCACCGTCATGGTTGGGACATGTGTGACGATGATTTTCGTCGCCGGCGCCCGCCTCAGTCATTTTGCCGGCCTCGGTGTATTGGGGCTCGCCGGGTTTGTCGCCCTCGTCTTATCGGCACCGTACCGGATTAAGCGGATTACGTCGTTTTTAAACCCGTGGGAAGATCCGCTCGGAAGCGGGTTTCAAATCATCCAGTCGCTGTACGCCATCGGGCCGGGCGGCTTGTTCGGCCTCGGGCTTGGGCAAAGTCGGCAAAAGTTTTTTTATTTGCCGGAGCCGCAAACGGATTTTATTTTCGCGATTTTAGCTGAAGAACTCGGTTTTATCGGCGGTTCGCTCGTCATTCTTTTGTTTAGCCTTCTTCTTTGGCGCGGTGTGCGCATCGCCCTTGGCGCTCCCGATTTGTACGGCAGCTTTTTGGCGCTCGGCATCATTTCGATGATTGCCATTCAAGTGATGATCAATATCGGCGTTGTCACCGGGCTGATGCCCGTCACCGGCATTACCCTCCCGTTTTTAAGCTATGGCGGGTCATCGCTGACGCTTATGCTGATGGCGGTCGGCGTGCTGCTCAATATTAGCCGGCATGCCCGCTACTAGGCCTAGGCAGGCGGCGGTTGTCCGCCGCTTTTGTTTGCCTTGATATCGTTCTGATATACCGTCGAATAGTGGCGGCAAATGGGATAAAAAACAGGCTCTCTCTCTCGGTCTATTTGTGATATAATGAAAGCAAGTGCAAAGAACATAAAAACGGCAGCAGATGCCGTTTGTTTTTATCTATATGCGGCAATGTGTTGGTCCATGGGCAAGAATGCGGGCGTTGGACAAGAAAGCGGTGAATGCGATGGAAAAAGGAAAGGTCGTCGTTCTAGAGGACCGCGTGCCGAAACTGAAAGAGCGGCGCCGCCAAAAGGCGAACCGCCGGCTGATTTTGTATTTGTCCTTCTTTTTCCTGTTCATCTTATGCGTCCTTTACTTTCAATCGCCGCTCAGCGCGGTGAAGCATGTGGAAGTGAGCGGCAACCGTCATCTGCCGGCGGAGCGCATCATCAGTTTGAGCGGCATCACAAAGCGGACAAGCTTTTGGAAAGTGAACGAACAAAACGTCGAGGCGAAAATCGCCCGTCATCCGGAAATTAAGCAAGCCGCTGTGGAAAAGCGGCTGCCAAATACGATCGTCATCCACGTCCGTGAATGGCGGCGGATCGCCTACGTATATAACCGGCAAACGTTTTTTCCGTTGCTTGAAAACGGACGGCTGCTAAAGCAGGAAGCGGCGAAAACGGCTCCGAGCGATGCGCCGGTATTAGTCGGCTGGAAAAGCGGCGATGCCATTGCGGAAATGACCGGGCAGCTCGCTGAACTGCCGGCGGCCGTGCTTGGCGCCATGTCGGAAATTCACTACAAGCCGAACAGTGAGTACGAAGACCGCGTCGTCGTCTATATGAACGACGGCTATGAGGTGAGTGCGACCATCCATAACTTTGCCGACAGGCTGTCGCATTATCCGTCCATTATCGCCGAGCTCGACCGGAACGTCAAAGGAGTCATTCACCTGGAAGTGGGCAGCTATTTTGTTCCGTACGAACCGACGAAAAAGGAGGATGACGATGAGACGACAAGCCCGTAGCCGCGTCCTCCTTACTTTTATTTGTTTTGTCTTTGGTGCCATGCTCGGGTTTTCGTACCAGCATGCGCAAAAGGAGGCGCCCCGCCGCCAATGGAGCGACAGCGAGTGGAAAAAGGAATACGAGTATCGCTCGGCGCTGATCGCTTTGCAAAAAGAAAACCGGTCGTTAAAGCAACAGCTTGTCAAAAAGCAAGAGGAACTGGCCGCATGGGAAAAAAAACTGGCCGAAGACCAGTCGAACGAGGCTGGATTGGCGAAAGAGGCCGAACAGCTGCGCATGCATGTCGGAAAGGCGAGGGTTAAAGGGAAAGGCGTAGCAGTCACGCTTTCCGATTCCTCTTATATCCCCTCTGAAGCGAGTGCTACTGACTACATTGTTCACGAACAGCACGTATGGAAAGTCGTTCACGAACTGCTGATTTCCGGCGCCGAAGCGGTAGCCATCAATGGCCAGCGCATTTCCCACCGCTCGTACATTGTCTGCAACGGTCCGGTCATTGAAGTGGATGGGACGCAGCATGCCGCTCCGTTTGTCATTTCGGCGATCGGCGATCCGGACGTGCTATCATCCGCGCTTGGATTGGCCGGCGGCGTCATCGACGAACTTGTCGAAGACCATGTCGATGTGAAAGTGGAAAAACAAAAGGACATCGTTCTCGATCCGGTATTTGCGCCCAAACCATAAAAAGAGGGCGGAAAGGGGCGGTGAAGTGCATTGGAGAGAAAAAGACGGTTATCTTTTGCCTTTGTTGCCGCCGTGTTCGGCGTGATGCTTGCGGTCGGGTTGCGGACGACGATGCCTTCGGAAGGGCGCGACACGCGCGACATTTGGGAACTGCGCGCCGATTTAACGAAAGAGCAGCAGCTCGAGCAGCACTTGCTTGAGGAGCTCGAAGATTACGAGGAGAAATTGCACCATTATCGGCAGAAGGAGGCAGCAGGCGGCGGGGCGGCGCTCGAGGCGACCGTCGCTGAACTGAGAGAAGAAGCCGGCCTGACGGAAGTGAAAGGAAGCGGCATCATCCTAATGATTGCGCCGTTCTCGGCAGCCGGCTACGTCGGACCGGTCACTGCTACCGTGTCCCCGGAGCTGCTGCAACGATTAGTGAACGAGTTGAACAAATATGGAGCAAAGGAAATCGCTATCGACGGCGAGCGGCTGACGAACTGGACGGCGATTCGCGATATCAACGGCATGACGAACGTCGGACGCCGCCCAATCAGGCTGCCGGTTGAGGTGAAGGCGATTGCGGACGATGCGGACAAGCTCTATAGCGGATTAACGGTTTCGCCGCTCCGCGACGATTTCATCGTCGAAAACTTGGAGCTTTCGATTTCCAAGCCAAAACCGGCGATCGTCATTCCGCCATCAATCGAACGGCCGAAGATCAAATATATGGAGACGGCGAGCGCCGGCAAGGAGGAGAAGTAGCATGTGGCTCCCGCTTCTCGGGTTGTTGCTCGGGTTTGCCATCGGCGTTCTTGCCGGCTGGGAAGTCCCCGATGAATATTCCAATTATTTGTCGATTGCCATTTTGGCAGCCTTTGATACATTAATAGGGGGATGGCGCGCCCATTTACAGGGGACATACGACGAACTTGTATTTATAACCGGGTTTTTTTTCAACATCATCCTTGCCACAACTTTAACTTTTCTTGGTGTACATCTTGGTGTAGACTTGTATTTAGCAGCCGTGTTTGCGTTCGGTGTCCGCCTTTTTCAAAACATCGCCATCATCCGCCGTCTTTGGCTTGCCGAATGGGCGGAGCGGCGGCAAAATCGCGAAAAAAGTTAAGCAAAAGACAGGGAAAGTCTTTTGGCATGTTGAATTATATGGAGTAAACCAAAATATGATGTTTTTGTGAAATTCACAAACTAGACATAGACAAATAGACAAAGAGATGGATCGAGAAATTTCAGCCGAAAAAGGAGGTGTCGCTGCTTACTGAAACGCCGGCCGACACCGGCGCGTTTTTAGTAGGCAGATGCCAAAAGATGAGCAGCAATGAGATCGTCGTTAGCCTGGATGTCGGGACATCGAGCGTCAAAGTCATCATCGGGGAAATGTTAGGCAGCTCGATTAACATTATCGGAGTAGGCAATGTAAAAGCGGAAGGGCTCAAAAAAGGGGCGATTGTTGATATAGATAAAACAGTGCACTCGATCAAGCGAGCGGTCGAACAAGCAGAGCGGATGGTCGGCCTGTCGATTCGCCGCGTGATCGTCGGGGTGGCAGGCGGCCATATTCAGCTCCATGACTGTCATGGCATCGTCGCTGTCGCGAGTGAAAATCGCGAAATTGGCGACGAGGATGTCGCTCGCGTCATCGATGCCGCGCAAGTCGTTTCCATCCCGCCGGACCGGGAAATTATCGGGATCGTTCCGCGCCAGTTTATCGTTGATGGACTAGACGGCATCCATGATCCGCGCGGCATGCTTGGCGTCCGTCTCGAAATGGAAGGGACAATGGTAACCGGAGCGAAGACGGTTTTACATAATCTCCTTCGCTGTGTGGAACGGGCCGGCCTGGAAATCAGCGATATTTGCCTTCAACCGTTGGCGGCCGGTTCACTTGCGTTATCCGATGACGAACGGCATTTAGGCGTTGCGCTCGTCGACCTCGGGGGCGGCTCGACAACGGTTGCCGTCTTTGAGCAAGGCGGGCTGCAGGCTGTATCGTCGCTTCCAGTCGGCGGGGAGCATATTACAAAAGATTTGGCCATCGGGTTGCGCACGACAACAGAAGACGCCGAAAAAATTAAGCTGAAGCATGGGCATGCATTTTACGATTACGCTTCGGAAGAAGAGGTATTCACCGTGCCTATTATGGGCACCGATCAACACCAGCAGTTCAGCCAGCTTGAGATCGCCGATATTATTGAAGCGAGGCTGGAGGAAATTTTGCAAATGGTGCAGCATGAAGTGCGCCGGCTCGGGTTTCGCGACCTTCCAGGCGGCTATGTGCTGACGGGCGGCGTGGCGAATATGCCAGGAGTGCTAGAGCTAGCGCACGTCGTCTTAGGGACGAGCGTCCGTGTCGCCATGCCGGATTATATCGGGGTGCGCGACCCGCAATATACGATCGGCGTCGGCTTGCTCAAATTCGCCTATCGGCAGGCGCAGCTGCAAGGAAAAACAGTTCCGGTTGCCGCTGCGGCAGAGCCGGTCGAGCGTCCCGCGCAAAAACAGCAGCCGAAACCAAAAAAGAAAGAAGACCATTTCGGGAAGAAGGTCAAGAAATTTTTCGGGTCTTTCTTTGAATAGAGATTGAAATTTAGGAGGATTTGGCCATGTTGGAGTTTGATACAACAGTCGATCAGTTAGCAACGATCAAAGTGATTGGGGTCGGGGGCGGCGGCAACAACGCCGTCAATCGGATGATTGAACACGGAGTGCAAGGCGTGGAGTTTATTGCGGTCAACACGGATGCGCAGGCGCTCAACTTGTCGAAGGCGCCGACGAAGCTGCAAATCGGGGCGAAGCTGACGCGCGGCTTAGGCGCAGGCGCGAACCCGGAAGTTGGAAAAAAAGCGGCGGAAGAGAGCAAAGAACAAATTGAAGAAGCGCTCCGTGGCGCGGATATGGTGTTTGTCACCGCCGGGATGGGCGGCGGCACAGGAACAGGTGCGGCGCCGGTCATCGCCCAAATCGCGCGCGAATTAGGAGCGCTGACGGTTGGCGTCGTTACGCGCCCGTTCACATTTGAAGGACGGAAACGGGCGACGCAGGCCGCAAGTGGCATCGCCGCCATGAAAGAAGCGGTCGATACACTGATCGTCATCCCGAACGATCGGTTGCTTGAAATTGTCGATAAAAATACGCCGATGCTCGAGGCGTTCCGCGAGGCGGACAACGTGCTGCGCCAAGGGGTACAGGGCATCTCCGACTTGATCGCTGTACCGGGACTCATCAACCTTGATTTCGCTGACGTGAAAACGATCATGTCGAACAAAGGTTCAGCGTTGATGGGCATCGGGGTCGCCAGCGGCGAAAACCGGGCTGCAGAGGCAGCGAAAAAGGCGATTTCCAGCCCGCTGTTGGAAACGTCCATTGACGGGGCGCAAGGTGTGCTCATGAATATCACCGGCGGGATGAACCTAAGCTTGTACGAAGTACAGGAAGCGGCAGACATTGTCGCTTCGGCAGCCGATCAGGAAGTGAACATGATTTTCGGCTCGGTCATCAACGAAAATTTAAAAGACGAAATTGTCGTCACGGTCATCGCGACCGGGTTTAACGAAAACGTTGCTTCGCAACCGCGGCCATCGCGCGTCGGCATCAGCACCGTGCCAAAAGTGACGCCGGCGCCGAAACGGGAAAAGCGCGAAGAGCCGGCGCAAGACTATGCGGCGCTCCGTTCGGGGCAAGCAGAAGATCCGCTTGACATTCCAGCCTTCTTGCGCAACCGCAACCGCCGCCGTTAAGCTGAAAACAGGCATGAGCAAGCCGATTGTTCATGCCTGTTTTTTATTGAAATCGCGTTTTTCGCCTCGCCTGGCTGCTCTTCGCCTGTTGGATCCGCCGCATTTCCCCTCGCTTTGACAAAACATCCTTTTTTTCACCATCACCGATTGACAGACTTTCCCTCATGATGTGCTATATACTTGTTTCAGACAAAGCCAATGTGGGCGGGGGAGGGGCTTGCCGTTTGGTCGTTTACGTCGATGTGATTTGGCTGCTGAACGTCTGTTTTGACGCGTTGCTTCTTTGGCTGGCAGCGCTCATGCTCAAGCGCCCAGTCATCTGGTGGCGCCTGTTGGCTGGGGCGTTGATCGGCTCGCTGTCTGTCGTGTTGCTGTTCACCCCGTTTTCTGCCATCGCCCAGCATCCGCTTGTGAAAGTGGCTGTGTCGGTCTTGATCGTGCTCGCTGCTTTTGGCTTTAAGCGGCCGCGCTATATCATCGAGAACATGCTGGCGTTTTACTTTGCGACGTTCGCGGTCGGCGGCGGCATGCTGGCAGTTCATTATTTGTTCGCGCCGCAGCTGTCCGTTCAGCAAGAATGGTTAATGGTGCCCCCGGGGGCGGGCGATCCGGTCAGCTGGCTGTTTGTCGTGATCGGGTTCCCGGTTTTATGGCTCTTTTCCCGCCGCCGTGTGGAAAATATTCGTGAGAAAAAACTCCGTTTTGAACATATTATCGATGTCATCGTTGTCTGGGAGGGCCGGCCGCTGGCGCTGCGCGGGCTCATTGACAGCGGCAATCAGCTGTTCGATCCGGTGACGAAAACGCCGGTGATGGTTGTTGACCGAGAAAAAGCAAAGGAAGTGCTGCCCGAGGAGCTGACGATGCACATGGCGGCCATGACGTTTGACGATCCGCCCAGGCAGTGGGCCCATCGCCTCCGCCTCATTCCGTACCGCGTGATCGGGAGCGGCCCGCAAATGATGATGGCGGTCAAGCCGGACCGCATACTGCTTTTGTATGAAGATCAATGGCTTGAGGTGAAACAAGGGCTCGTCGCCTTAAGCGCCGATCCGCTATCGGCCGACGGGGAGTATAGCTGCATCGTTCATCCGAAAATGGTGCAGGCGGGAAGAAAACTGACCGCTTCGTAGTTCGTTACTATATCATACTCGCTTTTTATCCGTTTAGAAGGGGGATTTTGATGAAAAGGTGGAAACTTCGCTTCATGTATTGGTTGTATAAGCTCCTTGCCAAGTTCGGTTTGAAGACGGATGAGATTTACTATATCGGCGGCAGTGAAGCGCTCCCTCCGCCGCTGACGAAAGAGGAAGAGGAACGGCTGATCGAGCGGTTGGCAACCGGCGATGAGACGGCGCGGTCGCTGCTTATCGAGCGCAACTTGCGCCTTGTCGTTTACATCGCGCGCAAATTCGAAAACACCGGCATTCATATCGAGGATTTGATCAGCATCGGGACGATCGGCCTCATTAAAGCGGTCAACACGTTCAACCCGGAGAAAAAGATCAAGCTGGCGACATACGCCTCGCGCTGCATTGAAAACGAAATTTTAATGTATTTGCGCCGCAATAATAAAGTGCGGGCGGAAGTGTCGTTTGATGAGCCGTTGAATATTGACTGGGACGGCAACGAACTGCTGCTGTCCGATGTGCTCGGCACGGAAGACGACGTGATTACGAAAGACTTGGAAGCGGACGTTGACCGGCGCCTGCTGCTGAACGCCTTGCGCCAGTTGAGCGACCGCGAAAAACAAATTATGGAACTGCGTTTTGGCCTTTCCGGCGGTGAAGAAAAAACGCAAAAAGATGTCGCCGATTTGCTCGGCATTTCGCAATCGTACATATCGCGGCTTGAAAAGCGGATCATTAAACGGTTGCGCAAAGAATTCAATAAAATGATGTAGCTGGCGGCGAGGGCGGATGCTCCGCCGCTTTTTTCGGCGCGGACAGGCTGTGCATATTTTTCCCTCCCAAGGAGATACTGAAAACTGACGACTTAGCATCTCCTGATGGGAGGGAACAACTTGACGAGGAACAAAGTCGAGATTTGCGGCGTGGATACTTCAAAGCTTCCCGTCCTCAAAAATGAAGAAATGCGTGAACTGTTTCAACGGATGCATGAAGGGGATTTGGAGGCGAGAGAAAAGTTAGTAAACGGCAATTTGCGCCTCGTGTTGAGCGTCATCCAGCGCTTTAACAACCGCGGCGAGTTTGTTGATGATTTGTTTCAAGTCGGCTGCATCGGACTTATGAAATCGATTGATAATTTTGATTTAAATCAAAATGTTAAGTTTTCCACCTATGCGGTGCCGATGATTATCGGCGAAATCCGCCGTTACTTGCGCGATAACAATCCAATTCGCGTCTCGCGCTCGCTGCGCGACATCGCTTACAAAGCGCTGCAAGTGCGGGAACGGCTCATGAGCGAGACGGCGAAAGAGCCGTCGACGGAAGATATTGCGCGGGAACTCGGCGTCGCCCACGAGGAAGTGGTGTTTGCCCTTGATGCCATTCAAGATCCTGTTTCCTTATTTGAACCGATATACAACGACGGCGGCGACCCGATTTACGTGATGGATCAGCTGAGCGACGAGCGCAACCGCGACAGCCAATGGATTGAAGAAATCGCATTGAAAGAGGGCTTGAGGCGGTTAAATGAGCGTGAAAAAATGATCATCCGCAAACGGTTTTTCCAAGGAAAGACGCAAATGGAAGTCGCCGAGGAAATCGGCATTTCCCAGGCGCAAGTGTCCAGGCTTGAAAAGGCAGCGATCCGGCAAATGAATAAAAACATCCAAGTGTGAACGGCTGCTGGGGCAGCCTTTTTTCTTTGGCACATAACCGGTTGGGCGGCGTCATATAGATGAAAAAGAGGAGAGGAAAGGCGGGGGACTGAACCGTGATGAGAATTTCCGAGTTTCAAACGAAAGATGTCGTCAATGTGGCCAACGGGAAGAAGCTTGGCAACATCGGGGATATTGACATCGATTTAGATACAGGCAAAATCCGGTCGCTCATTATTTTAGGCTCCGGAAAGATGCTCGGGCTGTTCGGGCGTGAGGAGGCGGTCGTCATTCCGTGGCAAAACATCGTCAAAATCGGGGCCGATGTCATTTTAGTCCGCCTTCACGATACGGACTGAAGCGAGGAGACGGCGTGATGCCACGAATGTTTCGACAAAATTGCAAATAAAGGTTATCACGTTTAAGCAAACTATGATAAAATAGGAAAAAAAGTGATAAAAATCTACAAAAAAAGCGTGAGGTTGACGCGAATGCCGGACATTTTTCAACAAATGGCCCGCGGATGGCTCCGCTGCGAGGCATCTCCGTTCGCCGGAGCCATCGCAGGGATGACGACGAAACAAGGCGGGGAAAGCAAAGGGCCGTTCGCTTCGTTGAATATGGGGCTGCATGTTGGCGACGACCGCACCGCTGTCGTCAACAACCGGCGCCGCTTGGCGGAATGGCTCGCTTTTCCGCTCGATGATTGGGTGTGCTGTGAGCAAGTGCACGGCGCCGTGATTCGGAAAGTGACAAAAAGCGACCGAGGGAGCGGGGCGCACGATTTCGCCGCGGCGATTCGGGGTGCTGACGGATTGTATACGGACGAAGCGGGAGTGTTGCTTGCCCTTTGTTTTGCTGACTGTGTGCCTGTCTATTTTCTGGCTCCATCAGCCGGCTTGGTCGGCCTTGCCCATGCCGGGTGGCGGGGAACGGCCGGCGGCATCGCCAAAAATATGGTGCGTCTTTGGCAGGAGCAAGAGCGCATCGCGCCTACTGATATGTATGCTGCCATCGGGCCAGCCATCGGCCCGTGCTGCTACACGGTCGATGATCGGGTGATCAACGGTTTGCGCTCGATCCTTCCTGCAGGCAGCCCGTTGCCATGGCGCGAAACAAGCCCAGGGCAATATGCGCTTGACTTAAAGGAGGCCAATCGGCTGCAGCTTATCGCTGCCGGCGTTCCGGATCGCCATATTTACGTGTCGGAACGCTGTACAAGCTGTGAGGAGACGTTGTTTTTTTCCCACCGCCGCGATCGCGGGACGACAGGACGGATGCTGGCGTTCATCGGCCGAAGGGAGGGATGATCATGACGGTACGCGACAACTTGGCTGCCATTCGCCGGCAAATTGAAGCGGCTTGCGCCCGCGTTGGCCGCAATCCGGCCGACGTACGCATCGTAGCCGTAACGAAATATATTGATGCGGCAAGGGCGCAAGAAGTGCTTGACGCCGGCATCGCTGACCTCGGCGAGAACCGTTCCGACCAACTGCTCGAAAAGTACGAGGCGATCGGGAATCAAGCGACGTGGCATTTTATTGGGACGCTCCAGTCGCGCAAAGTGAAGGAGATCATCGATAAAGTCGATTACATTCATTCGCTTGACCGTCTGTCGCTTGCTAAGGAGATCGAAAAGCGGGCGGTGCGTCCGGTGAAATGTTTTGTGCAAGTGAACGTATCAGGCGAAGCGACGAAGCACGGACTCGTTCCCGAGGAAACGGTCCCGTTTATCGAACAGCTTCGTTCGTTTTCGCGCATTGAAGTGATCGGGTTGATGACGATGGCGCCGCATACGGAGGATGAAGCCATATTGCGCGCCTGTTTCCGACGATTGCGAACGCTCAAAGAACGCGTTCAGGTGTTAAATTTGGCTCATGCGCCATGCACCGAGCTGTCGATGGGCATGTCAAACGACTATGAGATCGCGATCGAGGAAGGGGCGACGTTTGTACGCATCGGCAGCGCGCTTGTCGGATCAATGTAGGAGGTGAGACCGGTGGGATTGATGAAAAAATTTCGCGATTATTTTTTAGAGGAAGACTACGAAGACTATGAAGAAGAATATGAAGCGCCGCAGCCAGAAGAGGAGGCGCCGCCGCTGAAGGCGGCAAACAAGGCGAATGTCGTCAGCTTGCAAAGCGTGCAAAAATCGGCGAAGGTCGTGCTCGCCGAGCCGCGGGTGTACGCCGAGGCGCAAGAGATTGCCGACCATTTGAAAAGCCGGCGGGCAGTCATCGTCAATTTGCAGCGCATTCAGCACGAGCAGGCGAAGCGGATCGTCGACTTTTTAAGCGGCACCGTGTACGCTATTGGCGGCGACATTCAGCAAGTCGGCACGAAAATTTTTTTATGCACCCCGGAAAACGTCGACGTCAGCGGCGCAATTTCGCTTGATGGCGAGGATGACAGACCGATAAAGAGGTGGTAGCCGTTGGATTATGTGCTTACGTTTTTAACGACGCTCATTCAAGTATATTCATATGCGCTGATCATTTATATTTTAATGTCATGGTTTCCGAACGCCCGCGAGACGCGGTTTGGCCAGCTGCTTGCCGCCATTTGCGAGCCGTATTTAGAGCCGTTTCGGCGCGTTATTCCGCCGCTTGGCATCATTGACATCTCCCCGATCATCGCCTTTATTGTCCTTGAATTTGCGACAAGAGGGCTGTATGCGTTGTTTGATATCCTTAAAGCGCAGTTTTAGCAGCCGGACGGAGCGCGCATCGTTTGGCCCAGGCGCAGGCGGGCGGAATAGCGGGAGGAATCCGTTCCGGGTTCCTTTCTTTATGAGGCAAGGTGAATGGGAATGGAGCTGTATCAGCACTTCCGCAAAGAGGAACATCAATTCATCGATCATGTAATGGAATGGAAGGAAATGGTAGAACATCAGTACGCTCCGAAGCTGACCGATTTTCTTGATCCGCGCGAGCAGCAAATCGTGCAAAGCATCGTCGGCAGCGACGGAGACGTGCGCGTGTCCTTTTTCGGCGGCGCTCTGTTTGTCGAGCGGAAGCGGGCGCTTTTGTATCCGCCGTATTTCGAACCGAATGAGGAGGATTATGACATCGCCTTGTTCGCTGTCCGCTATCCAGGCAAATTCGTTTCCCTTGAACACCGCGACGTCTTAGGAGCGCTCATGTCGCTCGGCTTGCGGCGGGGCAAGTTCGGCGACATTCTCGTCCAAGGAGGAGAGATCCAATTTTTTGCCGCCGCCGAGGTGGCCGATTACATTCGCCTCCATGTTGGGACGATCGGCAAAGCGCCGGTTTCGCTTGAGCTGTTGCCGCTGTCAGCTGCCATGCCGCTTGCCGAAACGTGGGAGGAAGGAACGGTCACGGTGTCTTCTCTAAGGCTCGATGCGGTGCTTGCCCAAGCATTCCGCCTCGCGCGCGACAAGGCGCGGACGCTTGTCGAAAGCGGGCTTGTCAAAGTGAATTGGAAGGTGGTGGACAAGCCTGATTTCGTCTGCGGGCCGGGCGATGTGCTGTCGGCGCGCGGTTTTGGCCGCTGCAAGCTGTTTTCTGTAGAAGGGCCGACGAAAAAGGAACGCTGGCTTGTGCGCATCGGTCGACAAAAATAATCGAGCGGGAGCAGGAAATGGGCAAATCGTGTCGAATTAACGAAGAAAAGGAACGATGGAGACGGAGGTGGCCGTTGTGCCGTTAACGCCATTAGATATTCACAACAAGGAATTCAGCCGCGGATTTCGCGGGTATGACGAAGATGAAGTGAATGAGTTTTTGGATCAAATTATTAAAGATTACGAAATGCTCATCCGTGAAAAAAAGCAGCTGGAAGAAAAAGTGGCCGAACTGACGGAAAAATTGAATTACTTTTCCAACATTGAAGAAACGTTAAATAAGTCGATTCTTGTGGCTCAGGAAGCAGCGGAAGAAGTGAAGCGCAACGCACAAAAAGAGGCGAAGCTGATCATTAAAGAAGCGGAGAAAAACGCGGAGCGCATCATCGGCGATGCGCTGGCCAAATCGCGGAAAATCGCGCTGGAAATCGAGGAACTCAAGCGGCAGTCGAAGGTGTTCCGCGCCCGCTTCCGCATGTTGGTCGAGGCGCAGCTCGATATGATCAACAGCCGTGACTGGGACGAGTTGATGGAATACGAGACGCCCGATTTGGAAGAAGAGGCGAAAGAGCCGTTGTCTCAGCCTTGACGAGCGCTATTTGTCTCATTTATAATAAATGGCAAAAATCGCTGTGCTGACCGTCATTGGTGCGGTTGGCTTTGGTCGAGGAGAACATGTGAGCGACGATGAAAGGGACAGTAGCTCTTGAACAGCTGATCGCAGCGAGCCGGGGACGGTGGAAGCCCGGCATCGGCGCAAGAGTGAACATCACCCTGGAGTTCCATGCCGAACGTCAAGTAGGCCATGGCGCGTCATTCCCGTTACGAATGGAAAGTGGGCTATGCGTTGAGTTGCCATGGCCAAAAAGGGTGGTACCGCGAGACCGTTCTCGTCCCTTGCCGGGAGAGAACGGTTTTTTATTTTGATTTGATACTTGGAGGAGGAGCAAAGAAAGATGGACTACAAAGAGACGCTGCTCATGCCGCAAACGGAGTTCCCAATGCGCGGCAACTTGCCGAAGCGGGAGCCGGAAATGCAAAAAAAATGGGACGACATGGACATTTACCGAAAAGTGCAGGAGCGGACGAAAGGTCGGCCGCTGTTTGTCCTGCACGACGGTCCGCCGTACGCCAACGGCGATATTCATATGGGGCATGCGCTAAACAAAATTTTAAAAGATATCATTGTCCGCTATAAATCGATGAACGGTTTTTGTGCGCCGTACGTGCCGGGCTGGGACACGCACGGCCTGCCGATTGAAACGGCGCTTACGAAACAAGGCGTCGACCGCAAATCAATGAGCGTCGCTGAGTTCCGCAAGCTGTGCGAACAATATGCGTATGAACAAATTGACAACCAGCGCCGGCAGTTTAAACGGCTCGGCGTGCGTGGCGATTGGGACAACCCGTATATCACCCTCAAACCGGAATACGAAGCCCAGCAAATTAAAGTGTTCGGCGAAATGGCGAAAAAAGGGCTCATTTACAAAGGGTTGAAGCCGGTCTATTGGTCCCCGTCAAGCGAATCGGCGCTCGCTGAAGCGGAAATCGAATATAAAGACAAGCGTTCGCCGTCGATTTATGTCGCCTTCCCGGTGAAAGACGGCAAAGGCGTGCTTGAGGGCGATGAGCGAATCGTCATTTGGACGACGACGCCGTGGACGATTCCGGCGAACTTGGCGATCGCTGTTCACCCGGACCTGGACTACCACGTCGTTAACGCCAATGGGCAGAAATACGTCGTCGCCGCCGCCTTGGCCGAATCGGTAGCGAAAGAAGTCGGCTGGGAGGCGTGGTCCGTCGTTAAAACCGTAAAAGGAAAAGAACTTGAGTACGTCGTCGCGAAACATCCGTTCTATGAGCGCGATTCGTTGGTCGTCTGCGGTGAGCACGTCACGACCGACGCCGGCACGGGCTGCGTCCATACGGCGCCGGGCCACGGGGAAGACGACTTTCTCGTCGGGCAAAAATACGGGCTTCCCGTTCTTTGCCCGGTCGACGAGCGCGGCTATATGACGAGCGAAGCGCCGGGGTTTGAAGGAATGTTTTACGAAGACGCCAACAAGGCGATTACACAGAAGCTTGAGGAAGCCGGCGCTTTGCTGAAGCTTGGGTTTATCACCCACTCGTATCCGCACGACTGGCGGACGAAGCAGCCAACGATTTTCCGGGCGACAACGCAATGGTTTGCGTCGATCGATAAAATCCGCAGCGAGCTGCTTCAAGCGATCAAAGACACGAAATGGATTCCGGAATGGGGGGAAATCCGCATCCACAACATGGTGCGCGACCGCGGCGACTGGTGCATTTCCCGCCAGCGCGCCTGGGGCGTGCCGATTCCGGTTTTTTACGGCGAAAACGGCGAACCGATCATCACCGATGAAACGATCGAGCATGTGTCGAACTTGTTCCGCCAATACGGATCGAACGTCTGGTTTGAGCGCGAGGCGAAAGACTTGCTGCCGGAAGGATTCACCCATCCGTCCAGCCCGAACGGCCTCTTTACGAAAGAGACGGATATTATGGACGTCTGGTTTGACTCCGGTTCGTCGCATCAAGCCGTGTTGGTCGAACGCGATGATCTCGCGCGCCCGGCTGATCTGTACTTGGAAGGGTCCGACCAATATCGCGGCTGGTTCAACTCATCGCTGTCCACCGCCGTTGCCGTCACCGGCAAAGCGCCGTACAAAGGCGTGTTGAGCCACGGCTTTGTCTTGGACGGCGAAGGGCGGAAAATGAGCAAGTCGCTCGGCAACGTCGTCGTGCCGGCGAAAGTAATGGAACAGTTCGGCGCCGACATTTTGCGCCTTTGGGTCGCGTCGGTCGACTACCAAGCGGACGTGCGCATCTCCGACCATATTTTAAAACAAGTGTCGGAAGTGTACCGAAAAATCCGCAACACGTTCCGGTTTATGCTCGGCAACTTATTCGATTTTGACCCGAGCGAAAACGCCGTGCCGGTCGGGGAGCTGGGCGAAGTCGACCGCTACATGCTGGCGAAGTTGAACAAGCTGATCGCCAAAGTGAAAAAGGCCTACGACCGCTACGATTTCGCCGCCGTGTACCATGAGATGAACCATTTCTGCACCGTTGAGCTGAGCGCATTTTACTTGGATATGGCGAAAGACATTTTGTACATCGAAGCGGCCGATTCCCGCGCCCGCCGCGCTGTGCAGACGGTGCTGTATGAGACGGTCGTCGCGTTGGCGAAGCTCATTGCGCCGATTTTGCCGCATACCGCCGATGAAGTGTGGGAGCATATCCCGAATCGAAGAGAAAACGTCGAAAGCATCCAGCTCACCGATATGCCAGAGCCGATCGCGATCGACGGCGAAGAAGCGCTGCTCGCGAAATGGGATGCGTTTATGGATGTACGAGATGACATGTTAAAAGCGCTCGAGAATGCCCGCAACGAAAAAGTGATCGGCAAATCGCTGACCGCGAGCGTCACGGTCTACCCGAAAGACGAGGCGCGGAAGCTGTTGGCGTCGCTTGATGCCGACTTGCGCCAGCTTCTCATCGTTTCCGCGTTTTCCGTTGCCGATGAGCCGTATGACGCCGCACCGGCCGAAGCCGAACGGCTTAACCATGTAGCGGTGATCGTCCGCCCGGCGGAAGGCGAGACGTGCGAGCGGTGCTGGACGGTGACGCCGGATGTTGGTGCTGACGCGTCCCATCCGACGCTTTGTCCACGCTGTGCGCACATCGTAACCGAGCATTATTCGGCATAACAAAAGCGGCGGGGCTGCTTCGGCAGCTTTGCCGCTTCATTTGTTTGCCATGGCGAATTATGCTACAATGCAAAAAGGATGAATGAGAAGGACAGGGGGACTTGGCACGGTGGCATACTATTGGATTGCGGCGGCGGTCATCATCCTCGATCAATGGACGAAATGGCTTGTCGTCCGCTATATGCGGCTTGGGGAAAGCATCCCGATCATCGACAACGTGCTCTACATTACGTCGCATCGCAATCGCGGGGCGGCGTGGGGCATGCTGCAAGGGCAGTTTTGGTTGTTTTATTTAGTGACAGTCATCGTTGTGGCAGGAATCATTATCTACATCCGCCGCTTGCAGCCTTCGGAACGATTGGCCGGCGTGGGGCTTGGCCTGATGCTCGGCGGGGCGATCGGCAATTTTATCGACCGCGTATTCCGGAAAGAAGTGGTCGACTTTATTCATACGTATATCGGCACGTACAGTTTTCCGGTGTTCAATATCGCCGACTCGGCGCTGACGGTTGGCGTTGTGCTGTTGTTTATCCATATGTTTTTTTTCGCGACACCAGAGAAAGGGAATGAGTAGATGGAGACGATCACGTTTCACATCGAAGAAGAATATGACGGCGAGCGGATCGATAAAGTGATCGCGGCGCTAAATGACGAATGGTCGCGTTCGCAAGTGCAGCAATGGATCAAAAACGGGCTCGTGACGGTCAACGGCCGCACGGTGAAGGCCAATTACAAATGCGAAGCGGGCGACTCGGTCGCCGTCTCACCGCCGGATCCGGAGCCGCTTCATGTGGATCCGGAGCCGATTCCGCTTGACATTTATTACGAAGACGAGGATGTCCTTGTCGTCAACAAACCGCGCGGCATGGTCGTCCACCCGGCGCCCGGGCATATGCGCGGCACGCTCGTGAACGCTTTGCTCGCCCATTGCCGTGACCTCTCCGGCATCAACGGCGTGCTGCGCCCCGGCATCGTCCACCGGATTGACAAAGATACATCAGGATTGTTGATGGTGGCAAAAAATGACGCCGCCCATCGCTCGCTTGTTGAGCAGCTCGTCAACAAAACGGTGACGCGTCGCTACAAGGCAATCGTCCATGGCGTCATTCCGCATGATTACGGAACGATCGACGCTCCCATCGGCCGCGACAAACGCGACCGAAAAAAAATGGCGGTCACCGAAGAAAACGGCAAAGAAGCCGTCACCCATTTCCGCGTGCTCGAGCGGTTTCGCCAGTATACGTATGTCGAATGCCAGCTGGAAACGGGACGGACGCATCAAATTCGCGTCCATATGAAATATATCGGCTACCCGCTCGCCGGCGACCCGCAATACGGGCCGAAAAAGACGCTCCCGATCGACGGCCAGGCGCTTCATGCCGGGGTGCTCGGCTTCCATCACCCGCGAAGCGGCGACTATTTGGAATTTGAAGCGCCGTTGCCGCCGGAGTTTGCCGAGCTGCTCGAATGGCTGCGAAAAAACGATTGACAAACGAACACGCTCCCTTTACAATGAGAACAGGTGAACAGGAACCTTTAAGTTCAGTCCTGTGAGGCTGAGAAGGGGTCGGATCAAGGAAATAGGCGGCGTATGTCCATTTCGTTCCGCGGCTGTAAGCCGCACCCCCCGCTTCACAGGCGGGGGATTTTTTTGTGCCAACGGAGGTGACTTGCATGCAAAAGGCGGTTGTGATGGATGAGCAGGCGATTCGCCGCGCGTTGACGCGCATCGCCCATGAAATCATCGAAAGGAACAAAGGCATTGACGGCTGCGTGCTGGTCGGAATTAAAACGCGCGGCATTTACTTGGCGCGCCGCTTGGCCGAGCGGATCGAACAAATCGAAGGGGCGTCCGTTCCGGTCGGCGAACTCGATATTACGCTGTATCGCGACGATTTGACGGTAAAAACGGATGATCATGAGCCGCTTGTGAAAGGGACGAACGTGCCGTTTCCGGTGAGCGAACAGAAAGTCATTTTGGTTGATGACGTGCTGTTTACCGGCCGGACGGTGCGGGCGGCGATGGATGCGGTCATGGATTTGGGCCGCCCGGCGCGCATCCAGCTCGCCGTGCTCGTTGACCGCGGACACAGGGAACTCCCGATCCGCGCCGATTTCGTCGGCAAAAACGTCCCGACGTCCAGCGCCGAAGTCATTGTCGTCGAATTGTCGGAAGTGGATGGCGTCGATCAAGTATCGATTCATGAAAAATAAAGCAAGCTCCCTTTTAAGCGCAGTCCCGCGAGGCTGCAAAAGGGGCGGAATGGTTTCGGCTGTTTCTGCACCCTCTTTGTGCCTTCGCGGGCCAAGAGGGTTTTTTGTGCACACGAGAAGATACATTTGCTTATATTGCGAAAGGAGTGACGGAAAGTGAACAAATCGATATTGGATATTCAAGACCGCCCGACGGCCGGGCAATGGGTGACGTTAAGCTTGCAGCATTTGTTCGCCATGTTCGGGGCAACGATTTTGGTGCCGTATTTGGTCGGCTTAGATCCGTCAATCGCCTTGCTCACGAGCGGGCTTGGGACGCTCGCGTTTTTGCTCATCACGAAATGGCAAGTGCCGGCGTACCTTGGCTCATCGTTTGCCTACATCGCGCCGATCATCGCGGCGAAAACGGCCGGCGGCCCGGGGGCGGCCATGATCGGCAGCTTCCTTGCCGGGCTTGTATACGGCATTGTTGCTCTCATCATTAAAAAAGCGGGCTATCGCTGGGTGATGAAACTGTTGCCGCCCGTTGTCGTCGGTCCGGTCATCATCGTCATCGGTCTCGGCTTAGCGGGCACGGCGGTCGGGATGGCGATGAACGGCCCGGACGGCAACTACAGTCTGCTCCACTTTTCCGTTGCGTTGGTGACGCTCGCCGCCACGATCATTTGCTCGGTGCTGGCGCGCGGCATATTGAGCTTAGTTCCGGTGCTTGTCGGCATTGTCGTCGGCTATGTTTACGCCCTCGCCGTCGGACTGGTCGACTTGTCGAAGGTGGCAACGGCGAAATGGTTTGAATGGCCGGATTTCCTCATCCCGTTTGCTGACTATCCGGTGCGCATCACCGCGGAGATTGTGATGCTCATGGTGCCGGTCGCCATCGTCACCTTGTCGGAACATATCGGCCACCAGCTCGTCTTAAGCAAAGTCGTCGGCCGCGACCTCATCCAAAAGCCGGGGTTGCACCGCTCGATTTTAGGTGACGGAACGGCGACGATGATTTCCGCCTTGCTCGGCGGGCCGCCGAAAACGACGTACGGGGAAAACATCGGCGTGCTCGCGATCACCCGGGTTTACAGTGTCTATGTGCTCGCCGGCGCCGCGGTGATCGCCATCGTGTTCGGCTTTGTCGGCAAAGTGACGGCGCTGATCAGCTCCATTCCGACACCGGTCATGGGCGGCGTGTCGATCTTGCTGTTTGGCATCATCGCCTCGTCCGGATTGCGGATGCTCGTTGACAGCCGCATCGACTTCGGCGCGACGCGCAACTTGGTCATCGCCTCGGTTATCTTGGTGATCGGCATCGGCGGTGCGGTGCTGAAAATCAGCGACAGCTTCCAAATCACCGGCATGGCGCTCTCGGCCATTGTCGGCGTCCTGCTCAACTTAGTGCTGCCGGGGCGTCCGCAAGCCGCGGAAAACCTATTTGAAGAAAACCAGAGCGACCATGTCGCCTAATAGGAGAAAGCACCTTTTAATTAAGTCCCGCGAGGCTTAAAAAGGTGTGAAAACAGGCGCATCCAGGGCCGGAGTGCACCTTCTTCGGCTCTGCCATGCGCCGATCGTCACACCTTGCCCAGCCGGCAAGGTGTTTTTTTGCAAAAAAAGAAAGGGAGAGAGGCCAATGACCCATCTTTTTACATTGAGCGAACTGCCGCTTTCCGACATCACCCGGCTGCTTGATGAAGCGGAAGCGTTCCGCCGCGGCCGCGCTTGGCGCCCGGCGGCGCCGATGTACGTCGCCAATTTGTTTTTCGAACCGAGCACGCGCACGAAATGCAGCTTCGAGATGGCGGAACGGAAGCTTGGGCTTCATGTCATCCCGTTTGACCCGGAACGGTCAAGCGTGCAAAAAGGGGAGACGCTGTACGATACGGTCAAGACGCTTGAAGCGATCGGCGTTGACGCGGTTGTCATCCGCCACCACGAAGATGCGTATTTCGAAGCGCTCCGTCATGCGGTCGGCATCCCGGTCATCAACGCCGGCGACGGCTGCGGGCATCATCCGACCCAGTCGCTCTTGGACTTATTGACGATTCGCCAAGAGTTTGGCGCTTTCACTGGCTTGACGGTGGCGATTATCGGCGACATCCGCCACAGCCGCGTCGCTCGCTCCAATGCGGAAGTGTTGACACGATTGGGCGCGAACGTCCTGTTTTCCGGACCGGAAGAGTGGAAAGACGAAACGAATCCGCACGGGACGTACGTCGAACTCGATGAGGCCATCGCCTGCGCCGATGTCGTGATGCTGTTGCGCATCCAACATGAACGCCATGCGGAAACGATGGGGCTGACGAAAGAAGAGTACCATGCGCGGTACGGGCTGACGCTTGAGCGGGCGCGGCGGATGAAACCAGGGGCTGTCATTTTGCATCCAGCGCCGGTCAACCGCGGGGTCGAAATCGCCAGCGAACTCGTCGAAGCGAAGGCATCGCGCATTTTTAAACAAATGGAAAACGGCGTCTACGTGCGGATGGCGGTCTTAAAACGGGCAATGGAAGGGAGAATGGAGCATGGGCGTATGGCTGAAAAATGGCATGTCGTTCAATAAAGATGGGGAATTGATGCGGACACATATCAAAATCGAACACGGAACCATTGCAGCGATCCTCTATGAACAGCCGCTCGAAGCGGATGGGGAGGACGTGATCGACGTCGGCGGTCGTCTCATCGCTCCCGGCTTGATCGACTTGCACGTTCATTTGCGCGAACCGGGCGGCGAAGCGAAAGAAACGATTGAAACGGGCACGCTCGCCGCGGCGAAAGGCGGTTTTACGACGGTTGCCGCCATGCCGAACACAAATCCGGTGCCGGACCGGAAAGAACAGATGGAACGGCTGCAAGCCCGCATCCGCGAAACGGCGCGCGTCAACGTGCTTCCGTACGCGGCGATCACGATTGGGCAAAAAGGGGAAGAGCTGGCTGACTTTGCGGCGCTCAAAGAAGCGGGAGCGTTCGCGTTCACCGATGACGGCGTCGGCGTCCAGTCGGCTGGGATGATGTATGAGGCGATGAAGCGGACGGCGGCGCTCGATATGCCGATCGTCGCCCATTGCGAGGACGATACATTAAAAAACGGCGGCGCGGTGCATGACGGCGAGTTCGCCCGCCGGCATGGGCTCGCCGGCATTCCATCCGTCTGCGAAGCGGTGCACATCGCCCGCGACGTCCTGCTCGCGGAAGCAGCGGGATGCCATTATCACGTCTGCCATATCAGCACGAAAGAGTCGGTGCGCGCCGTCCGCGACGCGAAGCGGGCCGGCATCCGCGTCACGGCCGAAGTGACGCCGCACCATTTGCTCTTGTGCGACGAAGACATTCCAGGGTTGGATGCAAACTACAAAATGAACCCGCCGCTGCGCAGCCGCGCGGACCGCGAGGCGCTCATTGAGGGCCTGCTCGATGGCACGATCGATTTTATCGCTACGGATCATGCGCCGCATACAGCAGCGGAAAAAGCGAAAGGCATCGAGGCGGCGCCGTTTGGCATCGTCGGGCTCGAGACGGCGTTTCCGCTCCTATATACGCATTTTGTCAAAACAGGCGTGTTTACATTAAAGCAGCTTGTCGATTGGCTGACGATCAAGCCGGCGCAATGTTTCGGCCTCAAGGCCGGGCGGCTTGCCGTCGGGGCGCCGGCGGATATTGCGGTCATTGATTTGGAAACAGAAGAAGCGATTGATCCCGAGACGTTTGCGTCCAAAGGGAAAAATACGCCGTTTGCCGGCTGGGTGTGCCAAGGCTGGCCGGTGATGACGTTTGTCGGCGGTACACTCGTATGGGAGAAAGGAAGGGCGTAAAGATGAAACGGCAGCTCATTTTGGAAGACGGTTCGTTTTTTGTCGGCGAAGCGTTTGGCAGCACGAAAGAGACGACCGGCGAAGTCGTCTTTAACACCGGCATGACCGGATACCAAGAAATTTTGACCGATCCGTCGTATTGCGGACAAATCGTGACGATGACGTATCCGTTGATCGGCAACTATGGCATCAACCGCGACGACTTTGAAGCGATTCGCCCGTATGTGCACGGATTCATCGTGAAAGAGGCGTGTGTGAAGCCGTCCAACTGGCGCGGCGAAATGACGCTCGATGACTACTTAAAAGAAAAAGACATCCCGGGGCTGGCCGGCATCGATACGCGCAAACTGACGCGCCTCATTCGCCAGCACGGAACGCTAAAAGGGATGATTTGCGGGCTGGACGTCCATCCGGCGGAAGCGGCGGCCCACCTGCGGGCGATGGAGTGGCCGCGCGACCAAGTGCGGCGCGTCTCGACGAAAAGCGCCTATCCGAGCCCGGGGCGCGGCGAGCGCGTAGTCTTGATCGATTTTGGAATGAAGCACGGCATTTTGCGCGAACTGAACAAGCGAAACTGCGATGTCATCGTGTTGCCGTACAATGCGACGGCGGAAGACGTATTGAGCTGGCATCCGGATGGGGTCATGCTCTCGAACGGACCGGGCGACCCGAAAGACGTGCCGGAAGCGATCGAGATGATCCGCGGGATCTTGGGCAAAGCGCCGCTCTTTGGCATCTGCCTCGGCCATCAGCTGTTCGCCTTGGCGTGCGGGGCGAATACGGAGAAGATGAAATTCGGCCATCGCGGCTCGAACCATCCGGTCAAAGACTTGCGCACCGGCAAAGTCGCCATCACGGCGCAAAACCATGGTTATACGGTCACGCATGAATCGCTTGCCGGCACGCGTCTTGAAGTGACGCATGTCGCCTTAAACGACGGCACGGTCGAAGGGCTCCGCCATCTCGATTTCCCGGCGTTTACGGTGCAATACCATCCGGAAGCGTCGCCGGGGCCAGAAGATGCCAATCCGCTGTTTGACGAGTTTTTGGCGCTCATCCGCCAGTTCAACAAGAAAGGGGAAGTCATCCATGCCTAAACGCCGCGACATTGAAACGATTTTAGTCATCGGCTCGGGGCCGATCGTCATCGGCCAGGCGGCTGAGTTCGACTATGCGGGAACGCAAGCGTGCCTCGCGTTGAAAGAAGAAGGATACAAAGTCATTCTCGTCAACTCGAATCCGGCGACGATCATGACCGATACGGAAATCGCCGATAAAGTGTATATGGAGCCGCTGACGCTTGAGTTTGTCGCCCGCATCATCCGCAAGGAGCGGCCGGATGCGATTTTGCCGACGCTCGGCGGCCAGACGGGCCTTAACTTGGCGGTCGAGCTCGCCAAAGCCGGGGTGCTCGAGGAGTGCGGCGTCGAAATTCTCGGCACGAAGCTTGAAGCGATCGAAAAGGCGGAAGACCGCGAACAGTTCCGCGCTCTCATGAACGAGCTTGGCGAGCCGGTGCCGGAAAGCGCGATTATTCACAGCTTGGAAGAAGCGTACGCCTTTGTCGAACAAATCGGCTATCCGGTCATCGTCCGTCCGGCGTTCACGCTCGGCGGCACGGGCGGGGGCATTTGCACGAACGAAGAAGAGCTTGTCGAGATTGTGTCAACCGGCCTGAAGCTGAGTCCGGTGCATCAATGCTTGCTTGAACGGAGCATCGCCGGCTACAAGGAGATTGAATACGAAGTGATGCGCGACGCCAACGACAACGCGATTGTCGTCTGCAACATGGAAAACATCGATCCGGTCGGCATTCATACGGGTGATTCGATCGTCGTCGCCCCGAGCCAGACGTTAAGCGACCGCGAGTACCAGCTGCTCCGCAACGCGTCGCTTAAGATCATCCGCGCGCTTGGCATCGAAGGCGGCTGCAACGTCCAGCTGGCGCTTGACCCGGACAGCTTCCGCTATTACGTCATTGAAGTGAACCCGCGCGTCAGCCGCTCGTCGGCGTTGGCGTCCAAAGCAACGGGGTATCCGATCGCGAAACTGGCGGCGAAAATCGCCGTCGGGTTGACGCTTGATGAAATGATCAACCCGGTTACCGGGAAAACGTACGCCTGCTTCGAGCCGGCGCTCGATTATGTCGTCACGAAAATTCCGCGCTTTCCGTTTGACAAATTTGAATCGGCGAACCGCCGCCTTGGCACGCAAATGAAAGCGACCGGCGAAGTGATGGCGATCGGCCGGACGTTTGAAGAATCGCTGTTAAAAGCGGTTCGTTCGCTCGAGATCGGGGTGCATCATCTGGAATTGAACGAGGCGAAAACGGCCGCCGACGACGTGATGGAAAAACGGATCCGCAAGGCGGGCGATGAACGGCTCTTTTACATCGCCGAGGCGCTCCGCCGCGGGGTGACGGTGGAGACGCTGCATGAATGGAGCCAAATCGACCGCTTTTTCCTGCATAAGATTCAAAACATTATTGAGATGGAAACGGTCTTGAAAAACCACCCGGGCGACCTTGACGTGTTAAAAAAAGCGAAGGGGCTCGGCTTCTCCGATGCGGCGATAGCGGCGTTATGGAACAAAACGGAGCGCGACGTTTACGCGCTGCGCCGCCAACGAGGCATCATGCCGGTGTACAAAATGGTCGATACGTGCGCAGCCGAATTCACGTCGGAAACGCCGTACTACTACAGCACGTACGAGGAAGAAAACGAATCGATCGTGACGGAAAAACCGAGCGTCATCGTGCTTGGCTCCGGCCCGATCCGCATCGGCCAAGGGATCGAATTTGACTATGCGACCGTCCATTGCGTCTGGGCCATTAAGCAGGCCGGCTATGAGGCGATCATCATCAACAACAACCCGGAAACGGTCTCGACCGACTTCAGCACGTCGGACAAACTGTATTTCGAGCCGCTGACGGCCGAAGACGTGATGCATGTCATCGACCTCGAGCAGCCGATCGGCGTCATCGTCCAATTCGGCGGTCAGACGGCCATCAACTTGGCGGCGGAACTCGAGGCGCGCGGCGTCCGCCTGCTCGGGACGACGCTGGAGGATTTGGACCGCGCCGAAGACCGCGACAAATTTGAACAGGCGCTTTCCGAACTCGGCATTCCCAAACCGGCCGGCAAAACGGCCGTTTCGGTCGAAGAAGCGGTCGCCATCGCCGAAGAGATCGGCTATCCGGTGCTCGTCCGCCCGTCGTACGTGCTCGGCGGCCGGGCGATGGAAATCGTGTACAATCGCGGCGAGCTGCTTCATTACATGGAACACGCCGTGCGCGTCAATCCACAGCACCCAGTGCTTGTCGACCGCTACATCACTGGCAAGGAAGTCGAAGTCGATGCCATCGCCGACGGCGAGACGGTCGTCATCCCCGGGATCATGGAACATATCGAGCGGGCCGGCGTCCATTCCGGCGATTCGATTGCCGTCTACCCGCCCCAGACATTAAGCGCGGAAGTGATCGACAAGATCGCGGATTACACGATCCGACTGGCGCGCGGGCTGCATATTGTCGGGCTGTTGAACATTCAGTTTGTCGTCTCGGGAAGCGATGTCTACGTCTTGGAAGTGAACCCGCGCTCAAGCCGCACGGTGCCGTTTTTAAGCAAAATCACCGGCGTGCCGATGGCGAATCTCGCCACGAAAGCCATTTTAGGGACGAAGCTCGCCGAGATGGGCTATGAGACGGGCGTCTGCCCGGTGCGCCCCGGCGTGTACGTGAAAGTGCCGGTGTTCTCGTTTGCGAAATTGCGCAACGTCGACATTTCGCTCGGCCCGGAAATGAAATCGACCGGCGAAGTGATCGGCAAGGACGTGACGTTTGAAAAAGCGCTCTATAAGGGGCTTGTCGCCTCGGGCATCCATATCCAGCCGCATGGGGCGGTGCTGTTGACGGTGGCCGACAAAGACAAAGAAGAAGCGGTCGAGCTGGCGCGCCGCTTTGCCGACATCGGCTACCAGCTGTTGGCGACGAACGGCACGGCGGAAACGTTGAAAGCGGCCGGCATTCCGGTGACGGTCGTCAATAAAATCCACTCGGCGTCACCGAACATTTTGGATGTCATCCGCCAAGGGAGGGCGCAAGTCGTCATCAATACGCTGACGAAAGGAAAGCAGCCGGAAAGCGACGGCTTCCGCATCCGCCGCGAAGCGGTCGAAAACGGCATCCCGTGCTTGACGTCGCTCGATACGGCCCGGGCGATGCTGCAAGTGCTCGAATCGATGACGTTTTCAACGACGGCGATGACGGAAGGGCTGGTGCGGTCATGATCGGCCGCGAACGAATGACGGTCGCAAGCCAGCGGTTGATCGCCGAGCGGACGTATGAATTGACGCTTTCAGGCCGCCTCGTGCAAGAGATGCGCCAACCGGGCCAGTTCGTTCATGTGAAAGTGGCCGCATCCGCCGATCCGCTCCTGCGCCGCCCGCTCAGCCTTTGCCATATCGACCACAAGCAGGGGCAATGCACGATCATTTACCGCCAGGAAGGGAAAGGCACGGCGCTGTTGGCGCAAAAACAGCCGGGCGACACGGTCGATGTGCTCGGCCCGCTCGGCAACGGCTTTCCGCTCGAGGCAGCGCCGGCGGGCAGCCGGGCGCTGCTAGTCGGCGGCGGCATCGGCGTCCCGCCGCTCTATGAACTGGCGAAACAGCTCACAAAGCGCGGCGTCAAAGTGGTGAGCGTGCTCGGGTTCCAAACGAAAGCGGCGGTCTTTTACGAAGAGGAATTTGCCGCGTTCGGCGAGACGCATGTCGCGACCGATGACGGCTCGCACGGAACGGCCGGGCGCGTCACCGATGTGATCGAAGCGCGCTCGCTTGAGTTTGACGTGTTGTACGCCTGCGGCCCGAAGTCGATGCTTCGGGCGCTTGCGGAACGGTTTCCGAACCGGCCGGTGTACGTGTCGCTCGAGGAGCGGATGGGCTGCGGCGTCGGGGCGTGTTTCGCCTGCGTCTGCCATGTGCCAGGGAGCGAGACGGCGTATAAAAAAGTATGCAGCGACGGCCCGGTGTTTCGGGCCGGGGAGGTGGTGCTATGAACCGGCTTGCGGTCGAACTGCCGGGTCTTTCGCTCAAAAACCCGATCATGCCGGCGTCCGGCTGTTTTGGATTTGGCCGCGAGTACGCCCGGTTTTACGATTTAAGCGTGTTAGGCGCCATGATGATCAAGGCGACGACAAAAGAGCCGCGCTTTGGCAACCCGACACCAAGGGTGGCAGAAACGCCGGGCGGGATGTTAAACGCCATCGGCCTGCAAAACCCCGGCCTTGACAAAGTGCTCGAAGAAGAACTGCCGTGGCTTGAACAGTTTGACGTACCGATCATCGCCAACATCGCTGGCTCGACGGTGGAAGAGTACGTCGAGGTAGCCGAAGCGATTTCCAAAGCGCCCAATGTCCATGCGTTAGAGCTCAACATTTCTTGCCCGAACGTGAAAAAAGGCGGCATCACCTTCGGCACCGTGCCGGACGTGGCCGCCGAGCTGACGCGGCTTGTCAAGGAAGTGTCGGCTGTCCCAGTGTATGTGAAGCTGTCGCCTAACGTGACGGACATCGTCGCGATGGCGAAAGCCATTGAACAAGCGGGCGCTGACGGCTTGACGATGATCAACACGCTCGTCGGCATGCGCATCGACGTGAAAACAGGCCGGCCCGTTTTGGCCAACGGCACCGGCGGCTTATCCGGCCCGGCGGTCAAACCGATCGCCATCCGCATGATTTACGAAGTGAGCCAAGCGGTGTCGATTCCGATCATCGGCATGGGCGGCGTGCAAACGGCGGAAGACGTGCTCGAGTTTTTCTACGCCGGCGCGAGCGCGGTTGCGGTCGGCACAGCCAACTTCGTCGATCCGTTCGTCTGCCCGACGATCATCAACGACCTGCCGGCGCTGTTGGACGACCTCGGGATCGGCCACATTTCCGAATGCATAGGAAGGAGCTGGAAAACCAGTGCACACGCCGTTCATTGTCGCGCTTGATTTCCCATCAAAACAAGAGGTGGAGCGGTTTTTGCGGCCGTTTGCCGGAACGCCGCTGTTCGTCAAAGTCGGCATGGAGCTGTACTATCAGGAAGGTCCAGCCATCGTCGCGTTTCTCAAAGAACAAGGACATGCCGTCTTTTTAGACTTAAAACTGCATGACATCCCAAATACGGTGAAACAGGCGATGAAAGGGCTCGCCCGTGTCGGCGCCGATTTGGTGAACGTCCACGCCGCCGGCGGCCGGCGCATGATGGAAGCGGCGATCGAGGGGCTTGACGCCGGCACGCCAAGCGGCGCCGCCCGACCGCGCTGCATCGCCGTCACCCAGCTGACAAGCACGGACGAGCGAATGCTTCATGAGGAGCTGTGGATTTCCCGCCCGCTTGTGGAAACAGTCGCCCATTACGCCGCCTTGGCGAAAGAAAGCGGCCTTGACGGCGTCGTCTGTTCAGCGAACGAAGCGCCGCTCATCAAAGAACGGTGCGGCGCCTCGTTCCTTGCCGTCACCCCGGGCATCCGCTTTGCTGATGATGCGGCGCACGACCAAGTGCGCGTCGTCACCCCAAGGAAAGCGCGTGCGCTTGGTTCTGACTACATCGTCGTCGGCCGCAGCCTCACCCGCGCCGCCGATCCGCTCGGGGCGTATGCCCGCCTGCAACACGAATGGAACGGAGGAGAGAGAGAGTCAACTACCCCCACTTAGCTAACGCTTGAAGTGGGGGCTTGCAACTCCCCAGAAGTGCAAACGGACTTCGTCCTCCTTCCTTGACTTGGGGTTGCATCAGGGGGCAGGTTGACGACTACCCAACGACGCAGGTCATGCCTGCATCGTTACCGATTCTCTCGGTGTGTCTGTTGGCAGTACTTGGCTTCCACACACAACAGACGGACCTACGCTCGATGTTTTACGGTTACAACGTTTCCTGTAACCAACTCCATACATCGAGTAGCCGTGATTGGAGTGCCTTTATTGAACGGTTTTCTCCACGCCTTTATTATATCATACACAAAAGAAAGGGGGGAACGCGCATTCCTCTCCCACTTACTCCCTTTGGTCGTTGAAGTGGGAGTCTCCTGCGCGAAATAGGATGAAACACGACATCGCCGCCAAACTGCTTCAAATCGGGGCGGTCGCCCTGCAGCCGAACGAGCCGTTTACATGGTCTTCGGGCTTGAAATCGCCGATTTATTGCGACAACCGCCTGACGCTCGCTTACCCCGACGTGCGCCGCACGATCGCCGACGGCCTCGCCGAACTCATCCGCACCCATTTCCCTGAGGCAGATCTCATCGCCGGCACAGCGACCGCCGGCATCCCGCACGCCGCCTGGGTGAGCGAGCGGCTTGAGCTGCCGATGTGCTACGTCCGCAGCCAGGCGAAAGCGCACGGCAAAGGAAAACAAATTGAAGGCAAAGCCGAACCGGGCCAGCGCGTGGTCGTTATCGAAGACTTGATCTCGACGGGCGGCAGCTCGCTTGCGGCCGTCCGCGCCTTGAAAGAGGCGGGCTGCGAGGTGCTGGGCGTCGCCGCCATTTTCACATACGGGCTCGAAAAAGCGAAACAGGCGTTTGCCGAAGAGAATTTGCCTGCCTACACGCTTACGGACTACAACACCCTCATCGAAACGGCCGTTCGCCTTGGCGCCGTCAGCGAACACGATCTGGCGACATTGCGAAAATGGCGGGAGAATCCGGAGGAGTGGGGGAGCTAAAAGAGAAAAAGAGGAGCGCGGACCAAAGGATGGTTCGCCTCACATTTCGCACCCTCTCGACGAAAATCGGGAGGATTTTTTCGTTCCGATGTCGAATGAATCCTTGACACACAAGGAACGTAAAGGAGTTTTTCTCTTATGAACGTTCAAGTCAAAAAGGTCTATGTGATACGGAACGACCAGCGATGGTAAAAAAAGGATTGCCATCGCTCGTTGTGTTGGTCAAAAAGTTATTCTGAAAAACTAAATAAAAAATCCTTTGTTTTGACCTTGTTAGGGTGCGAAATGTGAGGTTCGCGCTTTTGTCATGTGTTATTGGCGAACGGGACTTCCATCGCCTTCGATGATGACGGAAATGGCGATAGAACGGACAAAGTCAATCGAACTAGTGATGACTTGATGACTATGGGAGGTACCCTGTTTGTCTCTTAGGGAATGGAAATGACTGTAATGAAAAATGCTCATCTACAGACTGTAAGATAAGGAGGATTTCATTGTTTAGGGATATAAAGATCAAAGTGATATCAGGAATACTAACCTCAATCAATTCAGGTTTTTTATATTATCTAATTGAGTCCAAAGGTGGAATCGTATCAAACGAATTAAATATTGTAGAGGGACTATTCGAAGTTCTTATCAAGTCCTTAATCTACTCTATATGTGTGCTTCCGTTAGTTATTTTATTCGGTATACCGATCTCTTTACTTATAGACTATGTATTACAAAGATTCAATCAAAGGAATGTTGTTATATCATTTCTCCTTCATGCCATAGCCTATTTTATTGTCGTAATAATATATTGGGGAATCAGTTTTGGAGTAGATAAAATAATATATATGGCGGAGCCAGAAATAGCCTATAACCCGTGGTGCTAGTTGAGCTTTAGCGCTCAACTAGCCCAAGTGTAACCAGGGAATAGGCTAACAATATACCGTCTAACGCCACTTCAAATCCGATAATCGAATTGGCTCGGATCCCCGTGATGCGATAGTGGTCAACCAGAACCGAGAACACCGTCTCGATCACTTTGCGTTTTTGTTGGATCCACTGCTCCCATGTCTCAGACGGAATGGCGATGATGACAGCGTCCTCTTGCTTGACCAAATGGCGATTTCGACGATGAAGATGCACCTGAATGCATGAAAGTTGAGCAGAAACAAAAACGAAAATGGCGGCATATTGCTTTTGAATCTTTGCTTGATCTGTAGTAAAATGAAAGTGCTCTTGCATGGGGATTCTCCTTTCGAATGGCAGGTCGCACTTTCATTCTACAGGAGATCCGCCAGCAAGGGCTATTTTTATGCTTGCTCAAGTTTATCTAGCACCACGGGTAGCCTATAATGTATTTCTATTTGTGTATACTCCGTGTGTTTTTTGGATGATAACATACCTAATAAAAAAGCAATATTGAACTGTAGATGAGCAAAAAAGATAGAGGTGGTCGAAAACAAGAATTGGATCGGTCAATTCGAAATTCAAGCGCCGGGGAAAGCGCAAGTGCTGTTGACGTTTGAGGTGCCGAAGAGCGCGGAGCAGCTGATCATGGTGATTCGGCATGACTGGCTGCCGGGTTCCATTGTCGTACAGGTGAAATAACGCGCGGTAACGAATAGAGCCCGCCGCTCCCCATAGCGGCGGGATGGTTTATGCTACGAATCGACGCCGGATCCTAAACATTGAAAAAAGTTCCGGCCGGGATGTGGCGGATTTAACTCGCGCAACCGCTTCTCGGAATCGTTTCTCAAGGAGAAACATTACCATATCAAGACAATCATGGCTATAGGGACATTCTTTGTTTACGACCGTTTCGCCGCTTGTTCTTTTTGCCTCTGTTTCATGGTGCGGACGAGTTCTTCATCCGGTGTGACGTAGAGCGTTTGCTCGTTTTCGTAAATGACAAATCCCGGCTTGGCGCCGCTCGGTTTTTTTACATAGCGGATGCGCGTGTAGTCGACAGGCACGGAGCCGGAATGGCGCGCTTTGCTGAAGTAGGCGGCAAGATTCGCCGCTTCCAAGAGCGTCTCGTCAGACGGCTGCTTGTTCCGGATGACGACGTGCGAGCCGGGAATGTTTTTCACATGCAGCCAAACATCGTCCTTATGGGCCAGCTTTGTTGTGAGATAATCGTTTTGTTTGTTGTTTTTGCCAACGAGTATTTCCGTGCCGTCGCTTGCGACGTAGCGGTCAAGCTCGGGTGCGGTTGGTTTGCGCTTTTTTGCTCCTTTCGCCGCGCGCGGGCGCAAATAGCCTTGTTCAATGAGCTCGTCGCGGATTTCCTCGACATCTTTCGGCGAGGCGGTTTCAAGCTGGCTTAAAATCGTGTCGCAATAGGCGATGTCTTCTTTCGTCCGCTCGATTTGTTCTTGAACGACGGCGAACGAGTTTTTCGCTTTTTGGTATTTTTGAAAGTACTGTTGCGCGTTCTCGGACGGCGATTTTTGCGGGTCGAGCGGAATGGTGATGGTGCCTCCGTTTTCGTCGTAGTAGTTTGCGACCTCGATTTCCGTCATGCCGCGCTTTATGGCGTACAAATGGGCGGTGAGCAGTTCGCCGTACAGTCGATAAACGTCGGCTTTCTTTGCTTCTTCGAGCGTCTGTTCGAGCTTTAGGAGCTTTTTCTCGTTTTTCGCCTTTTCGTTCGCCATGAGACGCTCGATGTCATGAGCTTGCTGCTTGACGCGGTCGCGCTCGGCCTTGCCGAAATAAAAGCGGTCCAATAGCTCGCTTGCACTCGTAAACGGTTGGCCTTCGATTTTTAAGTGCTTAAGCGGCAAAACGTAAAACCATTCTTTTTCCCCGTTCGTGTACATCATCGGGGCAAAGCGGCGGCGCCGAACGTCATCGATGAGCGCGAGGAAGCTTTTCGGCAGCGTCGTCCGGTTGGCGAGTCCAGCGCGGAACACCGCCTCATTGGCAAATAGCGGCGAAATGCCGCTGAAGGCGGAAACAAGCTGATGGGCGAGCTTGCCGGCGTGAAAGTCGATTTTTTTCAGCACCATTTCTTCCGTCGCCTCAAGCGGGTTCAGCTTGCCGTGCGTCGGTGGGGCGACGTACGGATGCCCGGGAAGCACCGTCCGGTAGCGGTTGACCGACGGCGGCAAATGTTTCAAGCTGTCGATGATCGTGTCGGTCGATGCATCAACGAGGATGATGTTGCTATGGCGGCCCATCACTTCAATGATGAGCCGCTTTGTCTGCACGTCGCCGAGTTCGTCGCGGCCTTTTGTGTCTATGACGATGATGCGGTCAAAATCGACTTGGCGGACCGCTTCGATGACGCTTCCTTCCAACTGTTTGCGCAGCCGCATGCAAAACATCGGCGGCTCGGATGGGTTGTTGTACGTTTCGTTTGTCAAATGGACGCGGGCGTACGTCGGATGCGCCGACAGCATCACTTTATGGTTATGGCCCCGGGCGCGCACAAGCAGCACGATCTCATACGCCGACGGCTGGTGGATTTTCGTGATCCGCCCGCCCGCAAGCGCCTCTTCGAGTTCACCGACAATGGCGTACGTAAACACTCCGTCAAAGGACATGGAAAACACCTTTCTATTTCGTTTGTTTGCTATTTCGATCTTACCATACGACCCGCCGTTTTGAACATTTCTTTGAATATTACCTGAAGACGGACGAAGATGCCCGACGAACATGTTGCATAAAATGGGGAGGCCCGCTTTTTTGACACGATTTTTTCCCTTATGGGGGAGATGGCGTGGCAAAGGGCCCCACGACTCCTTATGTTTGTGTCGCTAAACATCATGGCGGGGACTATCATTTTTTGGGACATGTATGAATAAGCATAGAGAAGCGGGAACGGCGTGCGAAAAAAATGGAAGGACGGAGGGAGACAGATGCAATGGCATACGCTCGCGGCAAGCGATGTCGCGCACGAGACGAAGACGAATGTCAAGACCGGGCTTACTGCGGCGGAGGCGGAAAAACGGCTGCGGCAGTTCGGGTACAACGAGCTGGCGGAAGGGAAGAAGGAGTCGGCCATCGTTGTCTTTTTTCGCCAGTTTCAAGATTTTATGGTGTTGGTGCTGCTTGCGGCGACCGTCATTTCCGCATTGTTAGGCGAGTATGTCGATGCGGCGGCGATTGTTGTGATCGTGATCATGAACGCCATTCTCGGGTTTATCCAAGAGCGGCGGGCCGAGAAGTCGCTGGCCGCCTTAAAACGGCTGTCCGCTCCGCAAGCGGTTGTGCGGCGCGATGGCAGGTGGGTGAAAATTCCGGCGCGCGAGCTTGTCGTCGGTGATGTCGTGAGGCTGGCAAGCGGCGACCGGGTCGGGGCCGACATCCGCTTGATTGAGGCGGCCGGCCTGGAAATCGAGGAGTCGGCGCTGACGGGCGAATCAGTGCCGGTGGCCAAATCCGCCGCCCCGCTTCATACAGAACAGGCGTCGTTGGGCGATTTGCACAATATGGCGTTTATGGGGACGCTCGTGACAAGAGGGAATGGGGTCGGGATTGTCATCGCCACTGGGATGAAAACAGCGATGGGACAAATCGCAACGATGCTCGAAGAGGCGGATGCGGGGGCAACCCCGCTCCAGCGCCGGCTCGAGCAGCTTGGGAAAATTTTGCTTGTCGTCGCATTGGCGCTGACGGCAGCGGTCGTGGCCGTAGGTGTCATTCAAGGGCACGACCTGTATGAAATGTTTTTGGCTGGTGTGTCGCTCGCGGTCGCCGCCATTCCGGAGGGGTTGCCGGCCATTGTGACGGTCGTCTTGGCGCTTGGCGTGCAGCGGATGATCAAACGAAACGCCATCGTCCGCAAGCTTCCGGCGGTGGAAACGCTCGGCTGCGCTTCGGTCATTTGTTCCGACAAAACGGGGACGATGACGGAAAACATGATGACCGTCACGCAAGTATGGGCAGGCGGGCGGACATTTGCGGTAAGCGGCGTTGGTCTTGAAACGGATGGCGAGTTTTCTGAACGCGGCCGGACGGTTGATCCGAACCGCGTTCCCCAGCTCGCTCGCCTGTTGACAATGGGGGTGCTTTGCAATAGTTCGGAGTTGAAAGAGGAAAACGGCCGGCGTTACGTCGACGGCGATCCGACGGAAGGAGCGCTGCTGGTCGCGGCGGCCAAAGCTGGATTGGCGAAAGGAATGCTTTTGCGTGAGTACACGATCGAACAGGAGTTTCCGTTTGATTCCGAGCGGAAAATGATGACGGTGATCGTCCGCGACCGAAACGGCCGTCGGTTTGTCGTGACGAAAGGGGCGCCCGATGTGCTGCTTGAGCGGGCGGACCGCCTTGAATGGAACGGCCGCGAGCAGATGCTGACCCCGGCGTGGAAAGAAACGATCGAGAAGGCGATTCGCCAGATGGCGTCTTCCGCCTTGCGCACGATCGCCGTCGCGTATCGGCTGCTTGCGGAAACGGAACGGATCGAGTCGGAGAAGGATGCGGAGACAAAGCTTCGGTTCCTCGGCGTCGCCGGCATGATCGACCCGCCGCGCCCCGAGGTGAAAGAGGCGGTGGCGCGCTGTAAAGAGGCGGGCATGAAAACGGTGATGATTACCGGCGACCATGTAGTGACGGCCGCCGCGATCGCCAAACAGCTTGGCATATTGCCGCCCGGCGGCAAAGTGATGGACGGGGCGACGTTATCGCGCCTGTCGGTCGATGAGCTCGAGCGTGAGATCGACAATATTTACGTGTTTGCCCGCGTCGCGCCGGAACATAAGTTGAAAATCGTCAACGCCTTCAAGCGGCGCGGCCATATCGTCGCCATGACCGGCGACGGGGTGAACGACGCGCCGGCGATTAAAACGGCTGACATTGGCGTCGCCATGGGCCGATCGGGGACGGATGTGGCGAAAGAGGCGGCGTCGCTCGTTTTGTTGGATGACAACTTTGCGACGATTGAGGCTGCGATTGAAGAAGGCCGCAACATTTACGAAAACATTCGCAAGTTTATCCGCTACTTGCTCGCCTCGAACGTCGGGGAAATTCTCGTCATGTTGTTTGCGATGCTGCTGGCGTTGCCGCTGCCGCTTGTGCCGATTCAAATTTTATGGGTGAACCTCGTGACGGACGGCTTGCCGGCGATGGCGCTTGGGCTTGATCGGCCGGAGGAAAATGTGATGAAGCGGCCGCCGCGCCGTCCTGATGAAGGGGTGTTCGCCCGCGGGCTTGGCTGGAAAATCGTAAGCCGCGGCGTTTTGATCGGCCTTGTCACGCTGGCGGCGTTTATGACCGCGTATGAACGGAGCGGCGATGATTTAGTTTACGGCCAGACGGCGGCGTTTGCGACGTTGGTGCTGGCGCAGCTCATCCACGTGTTTGACTGCCGTTGCGAGCGTTCGATTTTTGACCGCAATCCGTTGGGGAACGGCTATCTTGTGGCAGCGGTCGTTGTGTCGCTGCTACTCCTGCTCGTTGTGATTTACTATCCGCCGCTGGCTGCGGTGTTCCATACGAAACCGATCGCTGCACTCGACTGGCTGCTCATTGCCGGGCTGTCCGCCTTGCCGACGTTTTTGTTTGCCGGTTCGTTTTTTGCGAGAAAATAAATAACGCGTATGATATAATGAAAAAGGTGATAGAGATCCACTCTATGGCCTTTTCTTTTTTTATCAATGACAGCAACGGGTGTGATGGCATGGTTTACAGCATGACTGGCTTTGGCGCGAGCATGAAAAAAACGGATCGCCTGATGGTGACGGTGGAAATGAAATCGGTCAACCACCGGTTTTGCGAAATTTCCATCCGCCTCCCTAGACAATGGCTCGTGTTTGAAGATAAAATAAAAAAAGCGATTTTGTCCTATGTGCGGCGCGGAAAAGTCGAAGTGTTCGTCACGATCGCCGGCGAAGGGCTCGTGAAGCGGAAAGTACATATCGATTGGGATTTGCTCGGTCAATATTGGGCCGGGGTGCAGGAGGCGGCAAAGCGATTTTCCGTTGACGGCAGCGTGACGGCCGCCGAGCTGCTTCAGCTTGACGGGGTCGTCGAAATGGCGGAGGAGGAAGGCGGCAATGAGGAGATCGAGCCGCTTCTTCTCGCCGCCGTCGATGAGGCGGCAAAGGAACTTGTGGCCATGCGCCGGCGCGAAGGGGAGGCGCTGGCCGCGGATTTGCGCGCCCGCCTTCATGAAGTCGAAGCCGGGGTGGAAGTCATTGAGCAGCGGGCGCCGCTCGTCGTCGAGCAATACCGTGAGCGTCTTGAGCGCCGTCTCCGCGAATGGGCGCCCGCCCCGGTCGACGAGGCGCGGTTGCTCACGGAAGTGGCGGTGTTTGCCGAGAAAGCGGACATTCACGAGGAGTTGAAGCGCATCCGCAGCCATTTGGCGCAAATGGCGGACGCGCTCGAAGCGGACGAACCGGTCGGGCGGAAGCTGGACTTTCTAGTGCAGGAGCTAAACCGCGAAGTGAACACGATCGGCGCCAAGGCGAATGACAGCGTCATTGCCGCACAGGTCGTCGGGATGAAAAGCGCGCTCGAGAAAATGCGCGAGCAAGTGCAAAACGTGGAATAACCGTTTAAAACGGCTTGCCGGCGGCAACAATAACGAGTATGGCAGGTGGGCGTGTCATGATGATGAAATTTATTAATATCGGGTACGGAAACATGGTGTCGGCCGCCCGCATCATTACGATTGTCAGCCCCGATTCGGCGCCGATCAAACGGATGATCCAGGATGCGCGCGAAAGCGGCAAGCTCGTCGACGCGACGCACGGCCGGAGGACGCGTGCGGTGATCATTACAGACAGCGATCATGTCATTTTATCGTCCGTGCAGCCGGAGACGGTGGCAAACCGCTTGTACGGAAGCGACGATTTCTCCGAGGAAGGGTAGGGTTTTCAACGTTGAGGAACGAACGAGGGTTGTTAATCGTCATGTCAGGGCCGTCCGGCGTCGGCAAAGGAACGGTGCGCAAAGCGCTGTTTTCGCGCCCGGACATCAAACTTCATTATTCGGTGTCGGTCACGACCCGCAAGCCGCGGGAAGGCGAAGTGGAAGGCGTCGATTACTTCTTCCGGACGCGCGAGCAGTTTGAACAAATGATCCGCGAAAACAAGCTGCTCGAATGGGCCGAGTACGTCGGCAACTATTACGGAACGCCGATTGACTATGTGGAAAAAACGCTCGCCGAGGGAAAAGACGTGTTTTTGGAAATCGAAGTGCAAGGGGCGATGAAAGTGCGCCGCGCGTTTCCGGAAGCGCTCTTTATTTTCCTCGCTCCGCCGAGCCTGTCGGAGCTTGAGAAGCGGATCATCGGGCGCGGCACCGAGTCAAAGGAGCTGATCGAAAATCGGCTGCAGGCAGCAAAAGAGGAGCTCGAAATGATGGATGCGTACGACTATGTCGTCGAAAACGACGAGGTTGATCTTGCCTGCGAGCGGATTAAGGCGATCGTCATCGCCGAGCATTGCCGGCGCGAGCGCGTCGCCGAGCGGTATAAACGGATGTTGGGGGTGGAATGACGATGCTGTATCCTTCTATTGATTTGCTTATGAAAAAAGTCGACTCGAAATATAAGCTTGTCACCGTTGTCGCCAAACGAGCGCGGCAGCTTCAAGACGGGGCCGAGCTGATGGTGAAAAAGCCGGTGTCGAAAAAATTTGTCGGCCAGGCGTTAGAGGAAATTGCCGGCGACAAGGTCGAATTAGTGGAAGAGGAAAAATAACAACCTAGCTGTTAGGTTGTTATTTTTTTCAATATCGGGGGTGGTCAAGATGATCAAGGGGAAACATATTTTGCTTTGTGTAACCGGGGGGGTTGCCGCTTACAAGGCCGCGGCGCTGACAAGCCAGTTAACCCAGCGCGGCGCGGAAGTGAGAGTCATCATGACCGAAGGGGCGTGCCAGTTTATTACGCCGCTTACGTTCCAAGCATTGTCACGCCAAGAAGTATATGTTGACACGTTCGCAGAAAACAATCCGGCCGTTATTGCCCATATCGATTTGGCCGATTGGGCTGACCTCGTTCTTGTCGCCCCGGCGACGGCGAATACGATCGCCAAGCTGGCCGCCGGCATCGCCGACAATATGGCGACGACGACGATTTTGGCGACGAAAGCGCCGGTGTGGATCGCCCCGGCGATGAATGTCCATATGTACGAACATCCGGCCGTGCAGGCGAACATTGAAACGCTGCACCGGTTCGGCTATCGGTTCATCGAGCCGTCGGAAGGCTACTTGGCGTGCGGCTATATCGGCAAAGGGCGGCTTGAAGAGCCGGAAGACATCATCGCCCATATCGAGCGGTTTTTCGCCGCCGATCCGCCTTTGTTCCGCGGGAAACGCATTCTTGTGACCGCCGGGCCGACAAGGGAAAAACTCGACCCGGTCCGCTATTTTTCCAATTATTCGAGCGGCAAAATGGGCTATGCGATCGCCGAGGCGGCGGCCCGCTTTGGTGCATCCGTCACGCTTGTCTCCGGCCCCACAGCCCTTTCTTCGCCCGATGGTGTCGAGACGGTGCCGGTTGAGTCGGCAGCTGAGATGTATGAAGCGGTCTTGTCCCGCTTTGCGGAAACGGACGTTGTCATTAAAGCGGCGGCGGTGGCCGATTACCGGCCGAAATATGTAGCGGAGACGAAAATTAAAAAGCAGCCCGGCGATTATGTCGTCGAGATGGAACGGACAGTCGACATTTTAAAAACGCTCGGCGAGCGGAAAACAAGGCAAATTTTAGTCGGATTTGCGGCTGAAACGGACAACCTTGAACAATATGCGTTAAAAAAACTCGAAGAAAAGCGGCTTGACCTTGTCGTCGCCAACAATGTGACCGAAGAAGGAGCAGGCTTTGCCGGTGATACGAACATCATCACCATTTTCCGCCGTGACGGCGTCGTCCGTTCGCTGCCGCTCATGACAAAACGCGAGGCCGCCGAGGAACTTTTAAAAGAAATTTATGCGTATATCGAGGGGATTCGATGAAAGTAGCATCGGTCATTGTCGATGTCCCGACACGGCAAACGGATCGCCCGTTCGATTATTTGATTCCCGAGCGCTGGCATGGCGTCATCCAGCCGGGCATGCGGGTGACGGTGCCATTCGGGGCGCGTCGTCTGCAAGGATTTGTCATTGAGGTAAAAGACCATTCCGAGATCGAACAGCTGAAGCCGATCGAACACGTACTCGACGTCGTGCCGGTGTTAAATGAGGAGCTGCTCGACCTTGGCCGCTATTTGACGGAGACGACGCTTTGTTTTGCCATTTCCGCGTACCAGGCGATGTTGCCGGCGGCGATGCGAGCGAAATATGAGAAGGTGCTCCGCTTGGCGGAAGAGGAAAGACGGGGCGAGCTTCCCGATGAGTTGAAGTCGCTGGTTGCCGGAAGGACGGAAGTGGCGTGGAACGAGGTTGAGGCCGCCGGTTTATGGCGGGCGGCGCAAAAAGCGGTGCAACAAGGCGTGCTCGAAGCCGTTTACAACGTGAAAGACAAAGCGGGGAAGAAAACGGTGAAGTCCGCCGCTCTTGCCGTTTCGGCCGAACAGGCGGAACAGGCGCTTCATTCGCTGCCGGCGCGACAAAAGGAAGTGGTGTCGTTTTTGCTCAAGCGGGGGGAAGCGGTCCCCATTGCCAAACTGCAAGCAACACTCGGCATTTCCTCTGCCCCGCTGAAGGCGCTTGTGGAGAAAGGATTGGTTGTTGTTCGCGATGTCGAAGTGTATCGCGATCCGTATGCGCATCGCACGTTTCAGCCGAGCGAGCCGCTGGCGCTCACCCCGGCGCAGGCGCAAGCGTTGGCGAAGATCACCGCTTCAGTGCGCGCCGGGGAACATCGCACGTTTTTGCTTTACGGCGTCACCGGCAGCGGAAAGACGGAAGTGTATATGCAGGCGATCGAGGAAGTGTTGCGCCAAGGAAAAGAGGCGATCGTGCTCGTGCCGGAAATTTCGCTGACGCCGCAAATGGTTGAGCGCTTCAAAAGCCGGTTCGGCCCGAAAGTAGCGGTGCTTCACAGCGGGCTGTCGGTCGGCGAAAAATATGACGAATGGCGGAAAATTCACCGCAAAGAGGTGCAACTTGTCGTCGGCGCGCGCTCGGCGGTGTTTGCCCCGTTTGAAAACTTAGGGATGATCATTATCGACGAGGAGCATGAGACGAGCTATAAGCAAGAGGAGATGCCGCGCTACCATGCACGGGATGTCGCCATTTACCGCGCCCGCCGCCACGGCTGTCCGGTCGTGCTCGGCAGCGCCACTCCGTCGCTCGAGACGTTCGCCCGCGCCGCCAAAGGGGTGTATGAGCTGCTTGAACTGCCGGAGCGGATTGCTGAGCGCGGCATGCCGGACGTCCATATTGTCGATATGCGCGAGGAACTGCGCAGCGGCAACCGTTCGATGTTTTCGCGCCGGCTGCTTGATGAGCTGCGCCTTCGGCTCGAACGCGGCGAGCAGGCGGTACTGTTTTTAAACCGGCGCGGCTATTCGACGTTTGTCATGTGCCGCGGCTGCGGCTATGTCATCCGCTGTCCGCATTGTGACATTTCACTCACATACCATCGCGCCGGGGAGCGGATGAAATGCCATTATTGCGGCCATGAAGAGCCGCTGGCCCCCCGCTGTCCGTCGTGTGGGAGCGAACATATCCGCTTTTTCGGCACCGGCACGCAAAAAGTGGAAGAAGAGTTGGCCAAGCTGTTGCCAACGGCGCGCGTCATCCGCATGGATGTCGACACGACCGGGCGGAAAGGGGCGCATGAAGAGCTGCTTTCCCGCTTTGCCGCCAAAGAAGCCGATATTTTGCTCGGCACGCAAATGATCGCCAAAGGGCTTGATTTTCCTGACGTGACGCTCGTCGGCGTGCTCGCTGCCGATACGATGCTCCATCTGCCTGATTTCCGCGCCGCGGAGAAAACGTTCCAGCTGCTGACGCAAGTGAGCGGGCGCGCCGGCCGGCATGAGCTGCCCGGTGAAGTCGTCATCCAGACGTATACGCCGGACCACTACAGCATTGCGCTCGCCGCCCGCCATGATTACCGCGCTTTTTACCGGCGGGAGATGACGCTGCGCAAGGCGCACGGTTATCCGCCGTACTATTATTTGGCGCTCATTACCGCCGCGCACGAAGAAGCGCCAGCCGCGGCCAAAGCGGCTGAAAAAATCGCCGCCTATTTGCGCAAGCAGCTGTCGAACGAAGCGGTCATCCTCGGCCCGGTCGCCTCACCGATCGCCCGCCTTCATGATAGATATCGTTACCAATGCATGATAAAATACAAGCGGGAACCGAACGTAACGGCGGCGCTCAAAGCGGTCATCGACCGCTACCAGGCGGATGCCGCCCACGGTGGGGTGACGATTACCGTCGATACAAACCCGTATATGATGATGTGAAAATGGAGGAATGACGTTGTCTGTACTGCCGATTGTCACTTACCCTGCTCCGGTTTTGGAACAGCCGTGCGCGCCGGTGACGGCCTTTGACCGCCAGCTCGGCCGGCTGCTTGATGATATGTATGAGACGATGCTTGCCGCAGACGGGGTTGGCTTGGCCGCTTCGCAAGTCGGCATCGCCAAACAGGTTGCTGTCGTCGATGTCGGCGATGAGCACGGCCGGATTGAGCTCATCAATCCGGTTATTGTCGAGGCGCGCGGCGAACAAGTAGATGTCGAAGGCTGCTTGAGCTTTCCCGGCCTGTTTGGCGAAGTGCCGCGCGCCGAGTACGTGAAAGTGCGGGCGCAAAACCGGCGCGGTCGCTTGTTTACTCTCTCCGCGACCGGCTTTTTGGCCCGCGCCCTGCAGCATGAAATCGACCATTTGCACGGCGTGCTGTTTACGTCGAAAGTGATTCGTTACTGTGATCTTGAAGAATTGGAAGGATAGATGGCCAATGACGAACATTGTCTTTATGGGAACGCCTGACTTTGCCGTGCCGGTTTTGCGGCAGCTGCTTGATGACGGGTATCGGGTTACGGCCGTTGTCACGCAGCCGGACAAGCCGAAAGGGCGGAAGCGCGAGCTCGTTCCGCCCCCGGTGAAAGTGGAGGCTGAGAAGCAGGGCATTCCGGTGCTGCAGCCGGCGAAAATTCGTGAGCCGGAACAATACGAACAAGTGCTGGCGTTCGCGCCTGACTTGATCGTGACGGCGGCGTTTGGGCAAATTTTGCCGAAGGCGCTGCTCGATGCGCCAAAATACGGCTGCATCAATGTTCACGCCTCGCTTCTTCCCGAGCTGCGCGGCGGGGCGCCGATCCATTACGCCATTTGGCAGGGAAAAACGAAAACGGGCGTCACGATCATGTACATGGTCGAGCGTCTCGATGCCGGCGACATGCTGGCGCAAGTCGAGGTGCCGATTGAAGAAACGGATACCGTCGGCACGCTGCATGATAAATTGAGCGCTGCCGGGGCTAAACTATTATCAGAAACGCTCCCGCTTTTACTCGAAGGAACCATCACGCCTGTTCCGCAAGACGAAGAGAAGGCGACATATGCCCCGAATATCCGGCGCGAACAAGAGCGGATTGACTGGACGCAGCCTGGCGAGGTCATTTACAACCATATTCGCGCCTTCTGCCCGTGGCCGGTTACGTATACGACGCACGACGGGAACGTTTGGAAAATCTGGTGGGGCGACAAAGTGCCGGCGCCAAGCCTAGCGCCGCCGGGGACGATTTTGGCGCTTGAGGAGGATGGCATCGTCGTCGCGACCGGCAATGAGACCGCCATTAAAATTACTGAATTGCAGCCGGCCGGCAAAAAGCGGATGGCCGCCGGCGAGTTTTTGCGCGGCGCCGGCAGCCGGCTTGCGGCCGGCATGAAGCTAGGAGAGGACAATGAACGTACGTGAACTTGCTTTAGATACGCTGTTAGCCATCGAACAAAAAGGAGCCTATAGCCACTTGCAGTTGAATGACGCCATCCGGAAAGGGCGTCTTGACGGGCGCGATGCGGCGTTGCTGACGGAAATCGTGTACGGAACGGTGCAGCGGCGCGATACGCTCGACTATTATTTGACGCCGTTTTTGCGCAAGGCGCGCCGGCTCGAGCCATGGGTGCGGGTGCTTCTCCGGCTGACGGTGTACCAAATGGTCTATTTGGACCGCGTCCCGGATCGCGCTGCCATCTTTGAAGCGGTGGAAATCGCCAAGCGGCGCGGCCATCGCGGCATCGCTTCGCTCGTGAACGGCGTTTTGCGCGCCATTGGCCGCGAGGGGCTGCCGTCGCTCGATGCGATTAACGATCCCGGAAAGCGGCTCGCCGTCGCGACAAGCCATCCGGAGTGGCTTGTCCGGCGCTGGATCGAACAATATGGCCTTGAGGAGACGTCGCGCATGTGCGAGATCAATTTGCGCCCGCCGCAATCGACCGCCCGCGTCAACCGGTTGAAGGCAACGGTAGAGGAGGCGCTTGAGCGGCTTGACAACGAAGGAGTGAAGGCCGTTCAAGGTCAACTTGCCCCGGAAGCCATCCGAGCGGAAAAAGGGAATTTGGCCCATACGGAGGCGTTTCGCGCCGGCTGGCTGACGATCCAAGATGAAAGCTCGATGCTCGTTGCCCGGGCGCTCGATCCGGCAGCAGGGGAGCGGGTGCTCGACTGTTGCGCGGCGCCGGGTGGAAAAACGACTCATATCGCCGAACGGATGGACGGCCGCGGCGAAGTGGTCGCCATCGACATTCACGAGCATAAAGTGAAGCTCATTGAACAGCAGGCGCAACGGCTCGGCCTTGACAATATCACGGCGCTCGCCCTTGACAGCCGCCGGCTCGGCGAGCGGTTCGCTCCCGAGTCGTTTGACCGCATTTTAGTCGATGCGCCGTGCACCGGGTTCGGCGTCATCCGCCGCAAACCGGAGATCAAGTATACGAAAGGGAAAGACGATGTCGCGGCGCTTGTCGACATTCAGCAAGCCATTTTGCGGGCGGCCGCCCCGCTGTTGAAAAAAGGGGGCGCGCTTGTTTACAGCACATGTACAGTCGAGCGCGAGGAAAATGAAGAAGCCGTTGCCCGCTTTTTGGCCGATCATCCGGACTTTTCACTTGACGACCGTCTCGCCGAGCGGCTGCCGGAAGCGGTGCGGCCGCATGTGAAAGGCGGCATGCTGCAGCTGTTGCCGCACGATTTTGACTCTGACGGGTTTTTTATCGCCCGGTTACGAAAGAAGGGGTAAAAATGGAAATCACTCATACAGCTGCCCGCCGGCCCGCCGGCGAAGCGCAGCTGCCAACCTTGCCGTCAATTTACTCGCTGACGCTTGACGAATGGAAGGAATGGCTCGTCGCTCACGGTGAAAAGCCGTTTCGCGCCACGCAAATTTATGAGTGGCTGTACGAAAAGCGCGTCACCGACTTTGCTGAGATGACGAACTTGCCCAAACGGCTGCGCGAACAGCTCGCCGCGTCGTTTTCCATCACCACATTGAAAACGATCGTGAAACAAACATCGAAAGATGGGACGATCAAATTTTTGTTCGAGCTGCATGACGGCTATTCGATCGAGACGGTGCTCATGCGCCATAACTACGGGAATTCCGTATGCGTGACGACGCAAGTCGGCTGCCGCATCGGCTGCACGTTTTGCGCCTCGACGCTCGGCGGGCTGAAACGCCATTTAGAGGCGGGCGAAATCGTCGCCCAAGTCGTGCAAGTGCAAAAGGCGCTCGATGAAACCGAGGAGCGCGTCAGCAGCATCGTCGTGATGGGCATCGGTGAGCCGTTTGACAATTATGATGCGCTCATCAAGTTTCTGCGCATTGTCAACCATCCGAAAGGGCTGAACATCGGTGCCCGCCATATTACTGTTTCCACGAGCGGCATCATCCCAAAAATTTACCAATTTGCTGATGAAGGGATGCAAGTGAATTTCGCCATCTCGCTGCACGCGCCGACGACCGAGCTGCGGACGAAGCTCATGCCGATCAATAAGGCGTATCCGCTGCCGAAGCTGATGGAGGCAGTTCGGTATTACATTGAAAAGACGGGGCGGCGCGTCACGTTTGAATATGGGCTGTTCGGCGGGGTGAATGACCAGCTCGAGCATGCTGAGCAGCTAGCTGAGCTGCTGAAAGGGCTGAAATGCCATGTGAACTTAATTCCGGTCAACTACGTACCGGAGCGCAACTATGTGCGCACGCCGCGCAGTCAAATTTTCGCCTTTGAACGGGCGTTGAAAAAACATGGAATTAACGTGACCATTCGTCGCGAACACGGACATGACATCGATGCCGCCTGCGGACAGCTTCGCGCGAAGGAGCGAAAAGAAGAGACGAGGTGAATCGGATGCGAGCCGTTTTCCGAACCGATATCGGGCAAATTCGCGAACATAACGAAGACAGCGGCGGCGTGTTTGTCAATCAAAGCGGCCAATATTTAGCGGTCGTCGCCGACGGGATGGGCGGTCACCGCGCCGGCGATGTGGCCAGCTCGATGGCGGTGGCGTATTTGCAGGCGCAGTGGGAGGAAGCGCCCGGCCTTTCGTCGCCGGCCGAGGCCGAGCAATGGCTAAAGACGCAGATTGAGGCGGCCAACGCCCAGCTGTTTCGGCATGCGCTTTCCCACCCGGAGTGCCAAGGGATGGGGACGACGGTTGTCGGCGCGATTTGCGCCGGCCCGTTTGTTACGATCGCCCATATTGGCGACAGCCGCTGCTATTTGCTGAATCAAAACGGAATCCAGCAGCTGACGGATGACCACTCCCTTGTCAATGAGCTTGTCAAAAGCGGCCAAATTTCCAAGGAAGATGCCGAGCACCACCCGCGCAAAAATGTGCTCTTGCGGGCGCTTGGCACCGAACCGGCGGTGAAGATCGATGTCAAAACCGTCGCCATTGACGACGGCGACATGCTTCTTTTATGTTCGGACGGGTTGTCAAACAAAGTGCCGGAAGCAGACATCGTACATATTTTGACAGGCAGCGGCACGCTCGAGGAGAAGGCCGAGGTGCTCATCGGTTTGGCGAACGAGCGGGGCGGAGAAGATAACATTTCGCTGGCGGTCATCGATTTTTCAGCGGAACGTGAAGGTGGGTGATCAGCGTGCTCATTGGAAAACGATTGAATGATCGCTATAAAATCATCAGCCTCGTCGGCGGCGGCGGCATGGCCAACGTCTATTTAGCCCGCGACATCATTTTGGAACGCGATGTCGCTGTCAAAGTGCTTCGCCTTGATTTTGCCAACGATGACCAATTTATTAAACGGTTTCGCCGTGAAGCGCAGGCGGCAACGAGCTTAAACCATGAACATATCGTCTCCATTTATGACGTCGGTGAAGAGGAAGGCGTCTATTATATCGTCATGGAGTATGTGCGCGGCTCGACGCTCAAGCAATACATTCAGCAGCACGCCCCGCTTCCGGTCGAACAGGCGCTCCGCATCATGGACCAGCTGACCTCAGCGATCGCCCATGCGCATGAGAACGGCATCATCCACCGCGACATTAAACCGCAAAATATTTTGATCGATGAGCATGGCAATGTGAAAGTCACCGACTTCGGCATCGCTGTAGCGCTGAGCGGGACGACGATCACACAAACGAATTCAGTGCTCGGTTCGGTTCATTATTTGTCGCCGGAACAGGCGCGCGGCGGCATCGCCACGGAAAAGTCGGACGTGTATTCACTTGGCATCGTCATGTTTGAACTCGTCACCGGCCGGCTGCCATTTTCCGGCGAATCGGCCGTTTCGATCGTGCTAAAGCACTTGCAGGGGGAAACGCCGTCGCCGAAGGCGTGGAATCCGGAGATTCCGCAAAGCGTGGAAAACATTATTTTAAAAGCGATGGCGAAAGATCCGTTTTATCGCTATCCATCCGCGCGTGAAATGAACGAGGATATCCGGACGGCGCTTGATCCAAGCCGGCGCAATGAGGCGAAGTTTACGATTCCCGATGATGACGAAGAGGCGACGAAAGCCATTCCGATTATAAAACGACCGGAAAGCGCGGCGCTAGAGCAAGAGACGCTCGTTTATGAGGAAAAAGCGAACGAACCGGTGAAGGCGGACGACGGGCTGAAGCCGAAACGGAAGCGGGCGTGGCTCGCCTGGCTTGCGGCTGCCTTGCTGCTGTTAGGCGCAGCTGGCGTAAGCGCGCTGACTTGGATTCCAGATCTTGTCTTTCCGAAAGACGTGACCATGCCTGATGTCATCAATAAAGATTACGATGAAGCCGTTGAACAGCTGTCGGCGCTCGGCCTCGAAATTAAGGATACGATCGATGTGGAAGATGATAAAATAGAAGAAGGAAAAGTCGTGCGCACCGATCCGGAAGCCGGCATGACGGTGAAGCCGGGGGCCGGCGTCGTTATTTATAAGAGTGTCGGAAAAAAGAAAATCGAATTTCCGAGCTTTATTGGCGATGATATTTCGGTGGCGGAAGAGGAGTTGCGCGCCGAAGGATTTACCCGCATTACGCGCAATGGCCGCTACAGCGACAAACCGGAAGGGACGATTTTGGATCAATACCCGTACGCCGGCGATGAAGTCGTACCGGATGAAACAGAAGTCATGTTTACCGTCAGCTTAGGGCCGGAAAAAGTGAAGCTCAAAGATTTGACCGGCTACACAGAGAAGAGCGTGCGCGACTACGGCGAAGACCAAGGGCTGCGCATCGAAGTGGCGTATGAATATTCCGATGATGTGTCGGAAGGGCTTGTCATTTCGCAAACGCCGGCGGCAGGCGAACAGGTGGCAAAAGGTGAAACCATCACGGTCGTTATTTCCCGCGGTCCGGAGCCGAAGCCGTCAAAAACGGTGATTAAAGACATCGCCATTCCGTACGAACCGGCGGAAAACGGGCAAATGGTCGAAGCGCAGCTGTACATTCAAGACGCCAACCATAATATGACAACGCCATATAAAACGTATCGGCTGACACATCCGGTGACAGAGACGGTTGAGTTTGAAATTCCGTATGGGGAGACGGCCTATTACCGCGTCATTGTCAACAATGTCGTCAAAGATGAAGGGGCGATTCCGTATCCAGAAAACGGCGGGAAAAAGGAGTGAAGCTATGGCAGAAGGGCAAATCATTAAAGCGTTGAGCGGGTTTTACTATGTCCTGTCCGAAGGCAGCGTGTTTCAATGCCGGGGGCGCGGCGTGTTTCGTAAGCAAAAAGTGACGCCGCTTGTCGGCGACCGCGTCGTCTTTACGGCGACGGGCGAGACGGAAGGCTATATTTTGGAAATTTGTGAACGGCAAAATGAATTGGTGCGGCCGCCGATCTCTAACGTCGAACAGGCGATCTTAGTTTTTTCTGCTGTAAGCCCGGATTTCAGTGCCAAGCTGCTTGACCGCTTTCTCGTCTTAGTCGAGTCAAAGAACATCACCCCGATCATTGTCATTAGCAAAATCGATTTGCTTGACGGCGGGGCGAGAGAGACGATCGCCCGATATGTGCGCGATTACCGGCGCATCGGCTATGAGGTGATTGAGACGTCGGCGGTGACAAAAGGGGGTCTCGACGAGCTGGCCTCGCATCTTTGCGGCCGCGTCTCCGTCGTCGCCGGGCAGTCGGGCGTCGGCAAGTCATCGCTGCTAAACGCACTCCGCCCGGACTTGCAGCTAAAAACGGGCGATATTTCCACCCATTTAGGGCGCGGCAAACATACGACCCGCCATGTTGAACTGCTTGAGGTTGCCGGCGGGCTCGTTGCCGATACTCCCGGGTTTAGCGCGCTTGAGTTGGATCAGATTGAACTTGATGAGTTGCCGCATTATTTTCCGGAATTCCGGGTGTACGGAGAAGGGTGCAAGTTCCGCGGCTGCCTCCACGTCGCTGAACCGAAATGCGCGGTGCGCGAAGCGGCGGCGGCCGGGGACATCGCACCGTACCGCTATGACCATTATTTAAGTTTTGTCGCTGAAATGAAAGAACGAAAGCCGAGGTATTGAACAATGATCCGAATTGCGCCATCGATTTTATCGGCCGATTTTGCCCGCCTGGCCGAGGAGATTCGTTCTGTGGAAGAAGGCGGAGCCGACTGGATTCATGTTGACGTGATGGACGGACACTTTGTGCCGAACTTGACGCTTGGTCCGCCGATTGTGGCCGCCATTCGTCCGGTGACGAAGCTGCCGCTGGACGTCCATTTAATGATCACTGACCCGGACCGGTATATTCCGGCGTTTGCCGAGGCTGGGGCGGATCTCATTTCCGTCCATGTCGAGGCGTGCGTACATTTGCACCGGACGATCCAGTTGATTAAAGAACAAGGGGCGAAAGCCGGAGTGGTGTTAAACCCGCATACGCCGGTTGATATGATCCGCCATGTCATGGCCGAGGTGGATCTCGTCTTATTGATGACGGTCAACCCAGGATTTGGCGGACAGGCGTTTATTCCGGCCGTGGTGCCGAAAATCCGCGAGGTCGCCCGGCTCGCTAATGAGCAAAACAAGGCGATCGACATTGAGGTCGACGGCGGCGTCAATGCGAAGACGGCGCCGCTTTGCGTCGAAGCGGGGGCGAACGTGCTTGTCGCTGGGTCCGCCATTTACAATGATCCCGACCGGGCGGCCGCCATTCGCGCCCTCCGTGAAGCGTGCGCCAAATAGCGCCAGAGGCGGCGCCCAACGCCCTATAGACCGATTCCTATTTGAGCCGCCGCAAACGGCGGTAGGCGGCAAGCCTGCCTTTTGGCAACCAACGGGTTAACGTAATTTCCGAAAGAACTCTCCCGCCTCAAGGAACGTGAAGGGCACAGCCCAGTGAGCAGGCGGGAGATGAATGTCGGTTGGCGATCGCCAACTGATGTAGTCATCTATTGTTAGAACGAACGCCTTCGGAGCGTAAGGAAAGCGTAAAGGGTTCTTGTGCGTGGCTTACCGTTCGGCGAACACGCACAAGTCGCTTGAAGCCTCCACCTCTAAGCGAAGCGTAGGTGGCGGGGAGTTCACGGAATAAAAAGGGGGGAGAGAATGATCATCCATATCGTCGGCGGCGGCCCGCGCGAGCTTCTCCCTGACTTGCGCTTGTATGACGGAGAAGACGTGTGCTGGGTCGGCGTCGATCGCGGCACAGCAGCGCTGCTTGAGGCAGGTTTTCGGCCGGTGCGGGCGTTTGGCGACTTCGATTCACTGTCGGCCGGGGACGTTGCCAAGCTGCAGCAGGCGTTTCCTCATCTTGACGTATGGCCGGCGGAAAAAGACAAAACCGATATGGAGATCGCCCTCGATTGGGCGGTGGAACAAACAACCCGCTGCATCCGCTTGTTCGGCGCGACCGGCGGACGGCTCGATCATTTGTTCGGAAACGTCGAACTGCTGTTGAAATACGCCGGCCGGCCGATTGAAATCGTCGACCGGCAAAACGTGCTGACCGTTCATCTGCCCGGCACATACACGGTCGCACATGACGCGCGGTACCGCTACGTATCGTACATCCCGGTTTCCGAAACGGTGGCCGAACTCACGCTCATCGGATTTAAATATCCGTTAACGAATTGTCATATTTCCCGCGGCTCGACACTATGTATTAGTAACGAACTTATCCAATCTTCCGGTACTTTTTCGTTTTCTGAAGGCATATTAATGATGATAAGGAGCAGCGATTCCAGCTGCCCGTAGTCGCGATTGGCCAATTCGGGAATATACTGGATAAGGAAATGGCGGGAAGCTCGTTACGATGGGTGTGAGGAGGGAATCGGGATGAAGTTTTATACCATTAAGCTGCCGAAGTTTTTAGGCGGGATTGTGCGGGCGATGTTGAACGCATTCAAAAAAGGATAAGAAAAAAGCACCATTTTTGGTGCTTTTTTTGTTGAATGGTTAGACGCGCTTAATTTTCCCGGATTTCAGTGCCCGCGCCGAAACCCAGACGCGTTTCGGTTTGCCGTCGACTAAAATGCGCACTTTCTGCAAGTTGGCTTTCCACGTGCGGCGGTTGGCATTCATAGCGTGTGAACGCGTGTTGCCGAACGATTTTTTCTTGCCGGTGACAAAGCATTTCGCCATTTGTTTTCCCTCCTTGCTTTAACATCCCTCTAAAAACACTATTATAATTTATCATACAACCGAAGGGATTGCAATAGACACGCCTTTTCCCTTTCAAGAAAATGGCCTTGACATCTATTCACGTTTTCGGCTAAATAATACTAGTGGGCGGCCGGAGCGCTTTGAAAACGGTAAGCATTATAGTACAATAAAGGTAGCTGTGCGATGATACGAAAAAGGGGGAACGAGCATGTCGATCGAATGGCAAACAAAATACGGGCGCATTGAAATCGCCAATGAAGTCATTGCCATGATTGCGGGGGGAGCAGCCGTCGATTGCTACGGCATTGTTGGGATGGCGTCCAAAAACCAAATTCGCGACGGGTTGTCGGAAATTTTGCGCCGCGAAAACTTCTCCAAAGGGGTCATCGTCCGGGAGGAAAACGGCGAAGTACATATCGATATGTACATCATCGTCAGCTACGGGACGAAAATTTCCGAAGTCGCCCATAACGTGCAGTCAAAAGTGAAGTATACGCTCGACCAAACGCTCGGGTTGGCGGTTCAGTCGATCAACATTTACGTTCAAGGGGTTCGGGTGACGAATCCGTAGTAAGGAGGAATTAGTCGGTGACAATGAGGACGCTTGACGGAAGACGGTTTGCCGATATGGTGCAGCAAGGGGCTGCCCACTTAGCGGACAACGCCAAAGCGGTCGATGCGCTGAACGTCTTTCCGGTTCCAGATGGTGATACGGGAACAAACATGAACTTGTCGATGACGTCCGGGGCGAAAGAAGTGAAGGCGAACGTCTCCGACCATATCGGCAACGTCGCCGCGGCGCTGGCGAAAGGATTGTTGATGGGGGCGCGCGGCAATTCCGGCGTCATTTTGTCGCAGCTGTTCCGCGGGTTTGCCAAGGCGGTCGAAGGCAAACAACAAGTGGACGGCTTCGAATTTGCCGCTGCTTTGCAAGCGGGGGTCGATACGGCTTACAAGGCGGTCATGAAGCCGGTCGAAGGGACGATTCTCACCGTTGCCAAAGAAGCGGCGCGCAAAGCGATTGAAGTGGCGAAAAAAGAGCGCGACGTCGCCGCGGTGATGGAAGCGGCGCTTATCGAGGCCAAGGCAGCATTGCAGCGCACGCCGGAGCTGCTGCCCGTCCTAAAGGAAGTCGGGGTTGTCGACAGTGGCGGCCAAGGGCTCGTATATGTGTACGAAGGGTTTCTCGCCGCCTTGAAAGGGGAGACGATCTCAACGGCGCGCGCCGAAGTGTCGATGGACGATTTGGTGAAAATGGCGCACCATCAAAGCGCGCAAAGCCATATTCACACCGATGACATCGAATTTGGCTATTGCACGGAATTTATGGTTCGCTTTGAGGCGGACAAGCTGGCGCGGCATCCGTTTTCCGAAGAAACGTTTCGCCGCGAGCTGAGCCAGTTTGGCGACTCGCTGCTTGTGGTCGCTGACGACGAGCTTGTCAAAGTGCACATTCATTCGGAAACGCCGGGTGACGTATTGACTTACGGCCAGCGCTATGGAAGCTTAATCAACATTAAAATTGAAAACATGCGCGAGCAGCATGCCCGCATCGTCGGCAAAGAGGCGGAAACGCCGTCCCGCGCCGCTGCGGAGGAAGCGAAGCCATACGGCATCGTCACGGTGGCGATGGGCGCCGGCGTGGCCGAACTGTTTCGAGGCCTCGGTGCGCACGCGGTCATTGAAGGCGGGCAGACGATGAATCCAAGCACGGAAGAAATCGCCGACGCCATCCGCCGCGCCAACGCGGAAACGGTGTTTGTGTTGCCGAACAACAAAAACGTTGTGATGGCGGCCAAGCAGGCGGCGGAACTTTCGGAACGGCGCGTGATTGTCATCCCGTCGAAAACCGTTCCGCAAGGTATGGCGGCGCTTTTAGCCTTCAGTCCGGCGCAATCGGCTGAGCAAAATGAACGGGCGATGATGGCGGCGCTTTCAAAGGTGAAAACAGGGCAAGTGACGGTTTCCGTGCGCGATACAACGATCGATGGCATCGAGATTCAAAAAGGCGATTACATGGGACTGTTTGACGACCGCATTATCGTCGCCGACAAGGACAAGATCGCGGTCACGAAGCAGCTGCTTGACGCGCTGATCGACGAGGAAAGCGAAATCGTCACCATCCTATACGGTGAAGATGCGACCGAAGTGGAAGTGGAAACGATCGTTGCCTATCTTGAAAAGGAACATGACGAAGTGGAAGTCGAAGTGCATAACGGCCAACAGCCGCTATACCCGTTTGTCATTTCTGTTGAGTAATATGGTAAGATAATAGAAGGGAGAATTCCCTTCTATATTTTTCTACACGAACGGGGGTCGCAGCGATGAAATACAAAAGCGTCTTTGATATTATCGGTCCGGTGATGGTGGGGCCTTCGAGCTCGCATACGGCGGGGGCGGCGCGCATCGGCCTTGTCGCGCGCAAGCTGTTCGGCAGAAAACCGGCGTGGGCGCGCATTTCGTTTTACGGCTCGTTTGCTGAAACGTACCGCGGTCACGGCACCGATGTCGCCATCGTCGCCGGGCTGCTCGGTTTTGACACGTTTGATGACCGCCTGCCGAACGCGCTTGAGATCGCCCGCATCGAAGGGCTCGATGTATCCTTTTTCACCGAGGAGGCGATTCCGCATCATCCGAATACGGCGCGTCTGCGGATTGGCGATGACAGGGGAAAACTCGAGCTTGTCGGTGTTTCCATCGGCGGGGGGAAAATCGAAATCGTCGAGTTGAACGGCTTTGACTTGAAGTTGTCCGGCCACCATCCGGCGCTATTAATCATGCATAATGACCGCTACGGGACGATTGGGGCAGTGGCCAGCGCGTTGGCGAGGCATGCGATTAACATCGGCCATATGGAAGTGTCGCGCAAGGAAAAGGGGAAAGAGGCGTTGATGACGATCGAGGTCGATCAGCCGCTGACAGATGACCTTATTCAGGAATTGGAACAGCTGCCGAACATCATTCAAGTCACAAAGCTTGTCGACTAATCAAGAAAGCGGTTGCGAGTGGGAGCAAGGTTAAACAACAGCGTGGCTTTGCTAGGAAAGGATGGGATAACGAATGTTTCGCAATGTCGCTGAGCTTGTCGAGCTAGCCGAAAAAGAGCAAATCAAAATTGCTGAAGTGATGATCCGCCAAGAAGTAGAGGTGAGCGGGCGCAGCCGGGAAGAGATTGTCGCGCAAATGGATCGGCATCTTGAGGTGATGGAGCGGGCGGTCGAGAGAGGGCTGCAAGGGGTCGTGTCCCGCTCCGGGTTGACCGGCGGCGATGCGATGCGGATGCAACGCTATATTGAGGCGGGCCGGTTTTTGTCAGGGGAAACGATTTTGGATGCCGTCAGCAAAGCGATGGCGACAAACGAAGTGAACGCGGCAATGGGCGTCATTTGCGCTACACCGACAGCGGGCTCGGCCGGCGTCGTCCCGGGGACGCTGTTTGCGGTAAAAGAAAAATTGCAGCCGTCAAGAAAGGAAATGATCGAATTTTTGTTTACGGCCGGAGCGTTTGGGTATGTCGTCGCCAATAACGCGTCCATTTCCGGCGCTGCCGGCGGCTGCCAGGCCGAGGTCGGCTCAGCGGCCGGCATGGCTGCCGCCGCGCTTGTCGAGCTGGCTGGTGGGACGCCAAGCCAAGCGGCGGAAGCGATGGCGATCGCGTTAAAAAATATGCTTGGATTGGTTTGTGATCCTGTCGCTGGCCTTGTTGAAGTGCCATGTGTGAAGCGGAACGCCATGGGGGCGGCCAACGCCATGATTGCCGCCGATATGGCGCTAGCCGGCATCAAAAGCCGCATTCCATGCGACGAAGTGATCGAAGCGATGTATCGCATCGGTGCGGCCATGCCGGTAGCGCTCAAAGAAACTGCGCAAGGGGGGCTGGCCGCCACGCCGACAGGCCGCGCCATTGCGGCCCGCATTTTCGGCGCTGCTGCGGCAACAAAGTGAATGAAATGATGCAACAACCGGTGACAGCGGTCAAAGGCATCGGCGAAGAAACGGCGGCCGCGCTCGCCGACCTCGGCATCGCGACGGTCGGCGAGCTGCTTAGCTACGCGCCGTACCGATACGATGATTACGAACAAAAAGATTTGGCCGCCGTCCGTCATGAAGAAAAGGTGACGGTGGAAGGGAAAGTGCATAGCGCTCCGCTTTTGACGTATTACGGAAAAAAAAAGTCGCGCCTTTCCTTTCGGCTGTTGGCCGGCCGCTATTTGGTCACCGTCGTTTGCTTTAACCGCCCGTATTTGAAGGAAAAAATCGCTTTAAACGAAACAGTGACGGTCATCGGCAAATGGGATCGGCATCGGCAGACGATCAACGCATATGAGCTCCGGTTCGGGGCGGCTCCGGAGGCGGCCGGCATTGAGCCGGTCTATTCGGTGCGCAGCCCGCTGACGGTCAAATCGATGCGCCGGCTGATCAAGTCAGCGTTCGCCCAGTTCGGCGCGCATATTCCTGACTTGCTGCCGACCGCCTTGCGCCGGGCCTACCGCCTCGTTGACAAACAAGAGGCGGTTCGGGCCCTTCATTTTCCGCGTTCGCGCGAAGAGCTGCATCAGGCGCGGCGCCGGCTCGTCTATGAAGAGTTTTTGCTTTATCAATTGAAAATGCAGGCATTAAGGAAGATTATGCGCGACGAACGGCGCGGCATCATCCATTCGTTTTCGGAAGAGCAGGTCGCCTCGTTTGTTTCCGGGTTGCCGTTTTCATTAACGAACGCCCAGCGGCGCGTCATCGGAGAAATTTTGGCCGACATGCGGGCGCCAAGGCAAATGAACCGGCTCTTGCAAGGCGACGTCGGCTCTGGCAAGACGGTCGTCGCCGCGGTTGCGCTTTATGCCGCCGTGCTGTCCGGGTTCCAAGGAGCGTTGATGGTGCCGACGGAAATTTTAGCTGAACAGCACGCCCGCTCGCTCGCTGCACTGCTTGCTCATACGGGCGTGACCGCCGCGCTCCTCACAAGCTCGGTGAAAGGAAAACGGCGCAAAGAGTTGCTTGCGGAGTTAGAGAACGGGATGGTGGATATTGTCATCGGCACGCACGCCTTAATTCAAGAAGGGGTGCAGTTCCGCCGGCTCGGTCTCGTCATCACCGATGAACAGCACCGGTTCGGCGTCGAGCAGCGCCGCATCCTGCGCGAGAAAGGGCACGCACCGGATGTGTTGATGATGACGGCGACGCCAATTCCGCGGACGCTCGCTATCACAGCGTTTGGCGATATGGATGTCTCGGTGCTTGATGAAATGCCAGCCGGACGGAAAAAAGTGGAGACATATTGGGTGAAGCATAATCAGTTTGCCCGCGTGCTCGATTTTATGGAAAACGAACTGCGCCGCGGCCATCAAGCGTACGTCATTTGCCCGCTCATTGAAGAGTCGGAAAAATTGGATGTGCAAAACGCCATTGATGTCCATAGCCAGCTCGTCCACTACTATCGCGGGAAATACGAAGTCGGTCTCATGCACGGCCGGCTGTCGGCCGATGAAAAAGAAGCGGTCATGCGGGCGTTCAGCGAAAACCGCATTCACATCCTTGTTTCAACGACGGTCGTCGAAGTCGGGGTGAACGTGCCGAACGCCACGGTGATGGTCATTTATGATGCCGAGCGGTTCGGGCTTGCCCAGCTTCACCAGTTGCGCGGCCGGGTCGGACGCGGCGACGCCCAGTCGTACTGCATTTTAATCGCTGACCCGAAGTCGGAAATCGGCAAAGAACGAATGCATATTATGACGGAAACGGCGGACGGGTTCGTGCTTGCGGAAAAAGACCTAGAGCTGCGCGGACCGGGCGATTTTTTCGGCACGAAGCAAAGCGGGCTTCCGGAATTCCGGTTCGGCGACCCAGTGCATGATTACCGCATTTTAGAAGTCGCTCGCCGCGATGCGGCCAAGCTCGTTTCATCCGCCGCGTTTTGGCGCGACGAGATGTACGCCGGGTTGCGCGCCGAGCTGGAAGCGTCCGGCGTGCTCGACGGGGAAAAGTTAGATTAATAGGCGAGCGAAGCGGCCGGCGCGCATGCGCGCCCCGCTGTTTTTTATCTTAATTAGGCGAGAAGACTCCCACTTCAACGAAGCGAAGCGGAGTAAGTGGGAGATGAATCGCCTTAACTATATTTTGCTGAAAATAGGATAGATTCAGTAAAATATAGTATCATATAGTTAGATGGGAGGTGAAAACATGTATTTTTGTATCAAACAACAGCTAAATGGTTTGACCAAAGAAGAATACTTGACTCTTCGAGAACTGTGCCATATTGCCAAGAACATGTACAACGTCGGATTGTACAATGTCAGACAATACTATTTTGAACACAAGGAATTTCTTAATTATGAGAAAAACGATCATCTTGCAAAAACTAACGAAAACTATAAGCTGTTAAACAGCAACATGGCACAGCAAATTTTAAAAAAGGTCAATGAAGCCTTTAAATCTTTCTTTGGTTTGATCAGTCTTGCCAAACAAGGAAAAGTGTCTTATGCTCTAGCGGCGAAGTGGACACGCCTCAAAGAATAAGGATTGCTTGAAGCAGTCAAACTTCTTTGGAAGCCCCCACTTCAAATTTTCGCTAGAAAATTAAGTGGGGGTAGTTCACGGCTGTTTTCTTTCAGGGCCTAAAAGGCCGGTGAAAAAAGTACACCCTGAGGCAGGGATTTAGGGGGCTTATGTCGAAAAAGGAAGAAAAATCGTTGGAATGGAGCGTGAGCGGATCATGAAAGCCCCCAAAAACCCTTCGACTCACAAAACCGGAATTGGGAGCAGGAAGTCCTGCTCGTCTTCCCATCCTTTGGCGCCAAACGGCGGGGAGAATGGCCTCCAAAATTCGACATGTGGGAAGTCTATGCCCCATTAATTCACCGGCCTTCTAAAGGTTGGATGAATGGATTTCTGTAAAAACTTGATTTTTGGGCGATCACACATCATCGCTGGAAGGAACCGATGGCTTTTCATCGGCATGGCAGGTTGAGTCCGAATCATATTTTTGCTGACAAACGGTTTTCGGCAACATGTGGACGCTTTTCACTTTTTTCGCTTGCATTCCGTTTTTTGATATTATATATTACTTTTAGTACCTAGTCATAAAATCGGACGGTGTAACAAATCGATGAGAAAAAGCAAACGCGAACGGCAACGGCTGCTGCAGGAGACGATCCGGGAAAACCCGTTTGTGACTGACGAAGAGCTGGCGGAGAAATTTTCCGTCAGCGTGCAGACGATCCGCCTCGACCGGCTTGAGCTGTCCATTCCCGAGTTGCGCGAGCGCATCAAGCACGTCGCCCGCCAATCGTTCGCCGATAAAGTGCGGGCGCTGCCGCTTGAGGAAGTGATTGGCGACATCATTGACATCGAGCCGGACGCGAGCGCCATTTCGATTTTCGATGTCAAAGAGGAACACGTCTTTCGGCGCACCCGTATCGCCCGCGGCCACCATTTGTTCGCCCAGGCGAATTCGCTTGCTGTTGCCGTCATCCACGACGAATTGGCGCTGACGGCGAAAGCGACGATCCGCTTCGTGCGTCAAGTGAAAGAAGGCGAGCGGGTCGTGGCAAAAGCGAAAGTGACCGGCAAAACGAAGAGCGGGCGCACGGTCGTTGACGTGAACAGCTATGTCGGCCAAGAGCTCGTGTTTTCGGGAACGTTCGAAATGTATCGCTCAAACATGGAAAAAAAGGATGGCGACAGCAATGAACATCGCGATTGACGCTATGGGGGGAGACCATGCCCCGCAAGAAATCGTGCGCGGGGCGGCAAGAGCCGCCGCGCATTTTTCCGATATCCGCATTACCTTAATTGGCGATGAAGCGAAAATTCGCCCGTACTTGCCGAGTGAGGAGCGCATTTCGGTCATCCACGCCGATGAAGTGATTGAAGCGACCGATGAGCCGGTGCGGGCGGTGCGGCGCAAAAAACATTCGTCGCTGGTGCGCATGGCCGAAGAGGTGAAAGAAGGGCGCGCGGACGCCTGCATTTCCGCCGGCAATACCGGGGCGCTCATGGCCGCCGGGCTGTTTGTCGTCGGACGGATCGCCGGCATCGACCGGCCGGCGCTCGCGCCGACGCTGCCGACGGTGGACGGAAAAGGGTTTGTCTTTTTAGACGTCGGCGCCAACGTGGACGCCCGCCCCGAACACTTGCAGCAATATGCGCTGATGGGGCATGTGTACGCCAAGCAAGTGCGGGGCATCGCGAATCCGCGCATCGGTTTGCTCAATGTCGGCACAGAAGATCAAAAAGGGAATGAAACGATGAAGCGGGCGTTTGTCCTGCTGAAAGAAACGAACCTTCATTTCATCGGCAACGTCGAAGCGCGCGACTTGCTGCAAGGAGTGGCCGATGTCGTCGTCGCCGACGGCTTTTCCGGCAATGTTGCTTTAAAAACGATCGAAGGGACGGCGATGGCGCTCTTTTCTTTGCTCAAGCAGACGCTGACAAGCAGCGTGGCGGCCAAACTCGCCGCCGCTGTGCTCAAGCCGAAGCTTTCCGGGCTGAAAAAGATGATGGACTACTCTGAATACGGCGGTGCCGCGCTGTTTGGCTTGAACGCCCCGGTCATTAAAGCGCACGGCTCATCCGATGCGAACGCCATTTTCCACGCCGTCCGCCAGGCGCGCGAAATGGTGGCGAATGACGTGATCGGCACGATCAAAGCGGAGCTGGAACGGACATCATAAATCAAGGAGGAACGGGAATGGGGAAAATCGCCTTTTTATTTCCAGGCCAAGGATCACAAACGGTCGGCATGGCGAAAGACGCCGCCGACCATGACGCCCGCGCCCGAGCGGTCATCGAAGCGGCCGACGAACGGCTCGGATTTCCGCTTTCAGCGCTCATGTTCAACGGGCCGCAAGAGGAGTTGACACTCACGTACAACGCCCAGCCGGCGCTCTTGACCGCGAGCATCGCTTTGCTGGAGCTCGTCAAAGCCGCCGGTTTCAAGGCTGATTATGTCGCCGGCCATAGTTTAGGCGAATATACAGCGCTCGTCGCCGCCGGCGCCATGTCGTTTGCCGACGCCGTCTACGCGGTGCGCCGCCGCGGCGAACTGATGGACGAAGCGGTGCCGGCCGGCGAAGGTACGATGGCTGCGGTGTTAGGAATGGAAGCGGAGGCGCTCGAGGCGGTGACGAACGAAATTGCTGCCCAAGGTGATCCGGTCGAGCCGGCCAACTTCAACTGCCCGGGGCAAATTGTCATCTCCGGCTCGAAAGCGGGAGTGGAAAAAGCGGGGCAGCTGGCAAAAGAGCGCGGCGCTAAGCGCGTCATTCCGCTTGAAGTGAGCGGGCCGTTTCATTCCGTGCTCATGAAACCGGCGGCGGAGCAGCTGCAACAAGTCCTTGCCGGCTTGAGCATCCGGGATGCCGACATTCCGGTCGTCGCCAATGTGACTGCCGAGCCGATGACGAAGAAAGAAGACATCGCCCGCCTGCTCATTGAGCAGCTGTATTCGCCGGTGCGCTGGGAGCAGTCGGTGCGCACGCTTTTGGCGCTTGGTGTCGACACGTTTGTGGAAATTGGGCCGGGGAAAGTGCTGGCCGGCCTCGTGAAAAAAATCGACCGCAACGCCCGCGTTTATGCGGTAAACGATCTTGCTTCCCTAGAAGCGACCGTTGCGGCGCTGAAAGGAGAATAACGATGCTCGAAGGAAAAATCGCCCTCGTCACCGGAGCGTCGCGCGGCATCGGCCGGGCAGTCGCTCTTGAGCTCGCCCGGCAAGGGGCGAACGTTGCCGTCAACTATGCCGGCAGCGAAGCAAAGGCGAACGAAGTTGTTGAAACGATCCGTTCGCTTGGCCGCGAGGCGTTCGCCGTGCAGGCGGATGTCGCCCGCGCCGAGGATGTGGAGCGCATGGTAAAAACGGTGCTCGACCAATTCGGCCGCCTCGACATTTTGGTGAACAACGCCGGCATTACGCGCGACAATTTATTGATGCGGATGAAAGAAGAAGAATGGGATGCCGTGATTAACACGAACTTAAAAGGGGTATTTCTTTGTACGAAGGCCGTTACACGACCGATGATGAAACAGCGCTATGGGCGGATCATCAACGTCGCTTCGGTCGTCGGCGTGATCGGCAACCCCGGGCAGGCGAATTACGTTGCCGCCAAAGCCGGCGTCATCGGATTGACGAAAACGGCGGCGCGCGAACTCGCCAGCCGCAACATTACGGTCAACGCCATCGCGCCGGGATTTATTACGACCGACATGACGGAAGCGCTCAACGCGGAGCTGAAAGAAGAAATGTTAAAGCAAATTCCGCTCGCCCGCTTCGGCGAGCCGGATGACGTCGCCCGCGTCGCCGCGTTTCTCGCTTCGGACGCGGCCGGCTATATGACCGGCCAGACGCTTCATGTCGATGGCGGCATGGTGATGCCATAATCAAACGCCTCTAGTATTTTTTTGGCGAATGGACTATAATCATGAAGGGAGGTGAACGCAATGGCAGACGTATTGGAGCGTGTAACGAAAATTATTGTCGACCGCTTAGGGGTTGACGAATCACAAGTGACGCTTGAGGCGTCGTTCAAAGATGATTTGGGCGCCGACTCGCTCGACATCGTCGAACTGGTCATGGAGCTCGAAGATGAATTCAACATGGAAATTTCCGATGAAGAAGCGGAAAAAATCGTCACAGTCGGAGATGCTGTGAACTACATAAAAAGCCATCTGTAATGCCGCTTTTTTGCAAAGTCCCGTTGCTCCGAACGGGGCTTTCTCTGCTTTTTTAAGAATGCCTGGCGGTTCCTGGGGGAAAGCGAACCGTCCCCGTTGGCGTAGCGGGGCGGCGAACGGATATAATAAAAATAGCATACGGCCAGTTTGTCTGGAACGAAGTCGGAGGGCATTTTTATGTCAAAACAAAAAGATAAAGAGCGCATTTATGAAAAAAGGCGGGCGAAGTTTCAAGAACTGCAGAAGAAGATCGGCATCACCTTCCAAAATGAAAGGCTGTTGATGCAGGCGTTCACCCATTCATCGTATGTGAATGAGCATCGGCGGCGGCTCCATGAGGACAACGAGCGGCTCGAGTTTTTAGGCGATGCCGTGCTGGAGCTGACCGTTTCTCAATATTTATTTCAAAAGTTTCCGCATATGAGCGAAGGGCAATTGACGAAGCTAAGGGCGGCCATCGTCTGCGAGCCGTCGCTTGTGAAATTTGCCAACGCTTTGTCGTTCGGCGAGCTTGTTTTGCTCGGCAAAGGCGAAGAGCTGACCGGCGGGCGGACGCGGCCGGCGCTGCTCGCTGATGTGTTCGAGGCGTTTATCGGCGCTCTTTATTTGGACCAAGGAATGGACGCGGTCATTCGTTTTTTAGGCCAAACGATGTTCCCGAAGATCGACGAAGGTGCTTTTTCTCATGTGATGGATTTTAAAAGCCAATTGCAGGAATTGGTGCAACGCGACGGGAGCGGAACGCTTGAATACGCCATTTTGGAAGAAAAAGGACCGGCCCACAATAAAGAATTTGTCGCCCGGGTGGCGCTGAACGGCCAAGAACTTGGCATCGGCGTCGGCCGCTCGAAAAAAGAGGCGGAGCAGCATGCGGCGCAAATGGCGCTCGAAACGTTGCGGGCCGCCGACAGGCAATAGAAGGCTGGCGCTTGACGTCAGTCTTTTTCTATGAACATTTTTCCTATTAGCGTTTTTTTCTGTCTTTGTATGGTATATTGATAAAAGATACAATCTTCTCGTCCGCCGTCCTGTCCGGCGGGAGGGGATGTTCATAACGGATTACAGCGGAAAGATGGTGAGGCACCAGACCATGTTCCTCAAACGGTTGGATGTGATCGGCTTCAAATCGTTCGCCGATCGCGTATCGATTGACTTCGTTCCCGGCGTGACGGCAGTCGTCGGCCCGAACGGAAGCGGCAAAAGCAACATTACGGATGCGATCCGTTGGGTGCTCGGGGAACAGTCCGCGAAGTCGCTGCGCGGCGCGAAAATGGAAGACGTCATTTTCGCCGGCAGCGATTCGCGCAAGCCGCTCAACGTGGCCGAAGTGACGATCACGCTTGATAACGAGGACGGCTTTTTGCCGTTAGAGTACCAGGAAGTCAGCGTAACCCGGCGCGTCTATCGCTCCGGGGAAAGCGAATTTTTCATCAACCGTCAGCCGTGCCGTCTTAAAGATATTGTCGACCTGTTTCTCGACTCCGGGCTCGGCAAGGAGGCGTTTTCGATCATCGGTCAAGGCCGGGTCGAAGAAATTTTAAGCAGCAAGCCGGAAGAGCGGCGCACGATTTTTGAAGAAGCGGCCGGTGTCTTGAAATATAAGCTGCGCAAAAAAAAGGCGGAGACGAAACTGGCGGAAACGCAAGATAACTTGCACCGCGTGAACGACATTTTGCACGAGCTTGAGCAGCAGCTTGAGCCGCTCCGGATGCAGGCGTCGGCCGCCAAAGAATATTTGGAGAAACGGGAGGAGCTCGAGCGGTTTGAAGTGGCGCTCATGGTGCATGACATCGAGCAGCTGTATGAGCAATGGAACGGGCTGAAGGCAGCGTTTGATCAGCACCAGCAAGATGAAGGGGCGCTGGCGGCAGTGTTGCAAAAAATGGAAGCGGACATTGAGCAGTTGCGCGACCAAATCACCGCCATTGACGAATCCGTCGACGGCTTGCAGCAAGTGCTCCTCTTAGCGAGCGAGGAGCTTGAAAAGCTGGAAGGGCGGAAAGAAGTGCTGAAAGAGCGGAAAAACCATGCCGCCAAACGAATCGCGCAGCTCGATGAAGCGACCGCTGCCCTAGCGGCGAAACGGCGCCGCCTCACGGAACAGCTCCATTCGGAGCAGGCAGCGCTCGCCGAGCTCGAGGCAGCCGCCGCGGCGCTTGAGAAAGCGTTGAAAGAGAAGCAGGCGTCGCTTTCGGCGTATGAGATGAATATTGACGAAGAAATTGAACAGCGAAAGAGTGACTACATTGACCTTGTCCACGAACAGGCGGCGTTGAAAAACGAGCGTATGCATGTAGAGCAAGCGATCAGCAGGCTGCGCGCCAAGCAGGCGTCGCTGGCGGAAGCGAACGGCCATCATCTCGCCGAACGCGAACAGCTCGAGCGAAAGCGGATGGCTTTATCCGCCGAGCAATCCCGCCTCGAACGGGCCATGGCCGAAGCGCGCGACAAACAAGCCGTCCTCGCTGCCGCGCTTAAGGCGCAAAACACGGAGCTTGAACAGAAAGAAACGCTGCTCCATCAGGCGCGCCAATATCGGCAACAGGCAAAGGCGCGCCAGCAATGGCTTGAAGAGATGCAGCACGATTACGCCGGCTTTTTTCAAGGGGTGAAAGAAGTATTAAAAGCGCGCGGCCGGCTGCCTGGCATTCACGGTGCGGTCGTTGAGCTCATCCGCGTTCCGGACCGCTACGAAACCGCGATCGAAACGGCGCTCGGTGGGGCGATGCAGCATATTGTCGTCGACAGCGAATCGGCGGCGCGGCAAGCCATTCATTATTTGAAGGCGAACGGCTACGGACGGGCGACGTTTTTGCCGCTTGACGTCATCCAGGCGCGCTTCCTTTCCGAACGAGAGCGGGCGGCGGTTAGCGGCCACCCGGCGTTTGTCGGCGTTGCGAGCGAGCTCGTCGAGTGTGAGCGCGCGTATGCGGCGGCGATCGCCCATTTGCTCGGCCACGTCATCGTGACGGTTGACTTAAAAGGGGCGAACGAGCTGGCAAAGCTTCTTCATTATCGCTACCGGCTCGTGACGCTCGACGGCGATGTCGTCAGCCCGGGCGGGGCCATGACGGGCGGCGGGGCGACGAAAAAGGCGGCCTCCCTATTAAGCCGAAACCGCGAGCTCGAAACGCTTGCGGTGAAACTACAGGAAATGGATGAAAAAATCGCGCAGCTTGAGCGCGACATCGCGGCGAAACAGCGCGAACGGGCGGAACGGGAAGCAGAGGCGGCCGCGCTCGAGCAAGAGCTCTCGGGGTTGCAGCAGGCAATGCAGGCACAAAAAGATGAACAGCGCGAAATCGAATGGCAAAAAAAGCGAATCGATGAGCGGCTCGCCTTATATGACGAAGAAAAAGCAAACGATGAGCGTGAAATCGCGGAGCTGAACAACCGTCTGCACGCCATTGACGGGCAGCTTCAGCAGCTGGCCGAGAAGCTGCAGGCGATCGACAGGGACATCGGCCGGCTGCAGGCGCAAAAACAGACGGAACAAACGACAAAAGAGGCGCTTCAGGCAGCGATCACCGAGGAAAAAATCGCCTTGGCGGAAACGAGGGAGCGGGTGAAGCACGCGCGCCGGAAAGCCGAGGAGTTGGAAGCCGAGCTGGCGGAAACCGACGGCGAGCTTCGGGCAGCCGAACAGGAGCGGGCCGCTTTGGTCGCGGAAATGAACGCACCGGCGTGGAACGAAGACGAACTCGAAGCGCAGCGTCAGCAAAAACTGGAAGACAAGCAAAAAACGATTGAACTGATCGCCAGCCGCCGCGAGCAGCGGCTTGACTGCCAAGGGCGGCTCGAGCATTTGGAGCGGGAATGGAAAGAAGCGAAGCGGCAGCATAAACAGCTCGCCGAGGCGGTGAAAGACGAGGAAGTGAAGCTGAACCGGCTGGATGTGGAACTCGACAACTTGCTTGCCCGCCTCCGTGAAGAGTACGGGCTGTCGTTTGATGCGGCCCGTTCCGCGTACCCGCTTCATATCGAGGTCGAGGAGGCGCGCAAGCGGGTGAAGCTCATCAAGCGCGCCATTGATGAGCTTGGCACTGTCAATTTAGGGGCGATCGACGAATATGAGCGCGTTTCCGAGCGGCACCGCTTTTTAAGCGAGCAAAAAACCGACCTCGAAGAAGCGAAAGCGACGCTTCACCAAGTGATTGACGAAATGGATGAGGAAATGAAAAAACGGTTTTTCTCGACGTTCGAACAAATCCGCGCTCAGTTTGGCGAGGTGTTCCGCGAGCTGTTTGGCGGCGGCCGCGCCGATTTGCGGCTGACCGATCCGAGCGACCTGCTAGAAACCGGAGTCGACATTGTCGCTCAGCCGCCGGGGAAAAAGCTGCAGCATTTAAGCTTGCTCTCTGGCGGCGAGCGGGCGCTGACGGCGATCGCCCTTTTGTTTTCCATTTTAAAAGTGCGCCCGGTGCCGTTTTGCGTTCTTGACGAAGTCGAGGCAGCGCTCGACGAGGCGAACGTGCAGCGGTACGCGCAATATTTAAAACAGTTTAGCAGGCAAACGCAGTTTATCGTCATCACCCATCGAAAAGGGACGATGGAAGAGGCCGATGTGCTTTATGGCGTCACGATGCAGGAATCGGGCGTCTCGAAGCTCGTTTCCGTTCGCCTTGAAGATTCGAAGCAGCTTGTGCAGTCATAGTGGAAAGGAGGACCCTTCATGGGCTTTTTTCAAAAGTTGAAAGAAAAATGGACGAAACAAGCCGATGCCGTCACCGAAAAGTTTAAAGAAGGGCTGTCAAAAACGCGCGATTCGCTTGCCGGAAAGGTGAATGATCTGATCGCCCGCTACCGGAAAGTGGATGAAGAGTTTTTTGAAGAGCTCGAGGAAATTTTAATCGCCGCCGATGTCGGCGTCGCGACCGTCATGGAGTTGGTCGACGAGCTGAAAATGGAAGTGAAGCGCCGCAACATTCAAGACTCAGCGCAAATGCGCGACGTCATCGCCGAGAAGCTCATCGACATTTATCGCGCCGGCGCCGGCGATGAGGAACTGGCCGCCTTAAATATGCAAGAAGGCGGGTTGACCGTCATTTTGTTCGTCGGCGTCAACGGCGTCGGCAAAACGACGACGATCGGAAAACTTGCCCATAAGCTGAAATCGGAAGGAAAATCGGTGCTGTTGGCCGCCGGTGACACGTTCCGCGCCGGGGCGATCGAGCAGCTCGAGGTGTGGGGCGAGCGCGTCGGTGTCGACGTCATTAAGCAAGCGGCCGGCTCTGACCCGGCGGCGGTCATGTACGACGCGATTCAAGCGGCAAGGGCGCGCGGCGTCGATGTATTGTTATGCGATACAGCTGGGCGGCTGCAAAACAAAGTGAATTTAATGAAAGAACTTGAAAAAGTGAAGCGCGTCATCAGCCGCGAAATTCCGGGCGCGCCGCATGAAGTGCTGCTTGTGCTCGATGCGACGACCGGACAAAACGCCATGAGCCAGGCGAAGCTGTTTAAGGAAGCGACCGATGTCACTGGCATTGTGTTGACGAAGCTCGACGGCACGGCGAAAGGCGGCATCGTGCTTGCCATTCGCAACGAGCTTGCCATCCCGGTGAAATTTGTCGGCCTCGGCGAAAAAATGGACGACTTGCAGCCGTTTGATCCGGAAAAATACGTTTACGGGCTGTTTGCCGGGTTGTTTGATGAACAATAACGCCGCCTTGTCCGCAAGCCATCGTGCAAGCAGCCAGTTCAAAGCAAGATGCTGATTGCCGGATCATCTCGTTTTTCGGCAGCGGGGCGGCCCGCACTGAAACGGCATCCGCTTCTCGTCGGGGCTGGCGGCCATCGCCGCCAGCCCTGCTTTTGTTGCGACAAGGAAGTGAAACAAAACGAATGGCCGTTATCTTGACAATTGGCGAGAAACAAAGTACACTCACTCTTGTAAAGGATTTTCACTTAACAACGAGGGAGGGAGCGTTCGGTGCTCGAAAAAACGATGCGCATGAACTATTTGTATGATTTTTATCACGCGCTGCTGACGCCGAAACAGCGCAATTACATGGCGCTGTACTACTTGGACGACTACTCCCTCGGGGAAATTGCTGAACAATATGAGGTGAGCCGCCAGGCGGTGTACGATAACATCCGGCGCACGGAAGCGATGCTGGAGCAATATGAGGAAAAGCTCGGACTGCTGCAAAAATATGAACGGCGACAGCGGCTCATTGGGCGACTAAAAGACTACGTTCGCCAACATTATAGCGCTGATGCTGAATTGGCGGCGCTAGTCAACGAGCTTGATGAGCTCGATTAAGGGGGGACCGCTATGGCGTTTGAAGGGTTGTCCGAACGCTTGCAACATGTCATGAATCGAATCCGCGGCAAAGGGAAAGTGACCGAGGCCGACGTAAAAGAGATGATGCGCGAAGTGCGCCTTGCCTTGCTAGAGGCCGACGTCAACTTTAAAGTCGTGAAAGACTTTATTAAACGGGTGAGCGAGCGGGCCGTCGGGCAGGAAGTGATGAAAAGCTTAACGCCCGGCCAGCAAGTCATTAAGGTCGTCAAAGAAGAGCTGACAGCGCTCATGGGCGGCGAGCAAAGCAAAATCGCCGTCGCGAAGAAGCCGCCGACGGTCGTCATGATGGTCGGGCTGCAAGGGGCCGGGAAAACGACGACGACCGGGAAGCTCGCCAACTTGCTGCGCAAGCGGCATAACCGCAAGCCGCTGCTTGTAGCCGCTGACGTCTACCGTCCGGCGGCGATCAAGCAGCTCGAGACGCTCGGCAAGCAGCTGAACGTGCCCGTTTTTTCGCTAGGCGAGCACGCTAACCCGGTGGAGATCGCCAAACAGGCGCTCGAGCGGGCGAAAGAGGAGCATTACGACTACGTGCTCATCGATACGGCCGGCCGCCTTCACGTCGACGAGGCGCTTATGGATGAGCTGAAGCAAATGAAAGAAGCGGTCAAGCCGGATGAAATTTTCCTTGTCGTTGACGCCATGACCGGGCAAGATGCCGTCAATGTCGCACAAAGCTTTCATGAGCAGCTCGGCATTACCGGCGTCATTTTAACGAAGCTCGACGGCGATACGCGCGGCGGAGCGGCGCTGTCGATCCGCGCCGTCACCGGGGCGCCGATCAAGTTTGCCGGGTTGGGCGAAAAGCTCGACGCTTTAGAGCCGTTCCATCCAGAGCGGATGGCGTCCCGCATTTTAGGAATGGGTGATGTCCTGACGCTCATTGAAAAAGCGCAGGCCGCCGTTGACGAGGAGAAGGCGAAGGAGCTTGAGCAAAAAATGCGCACGGCAACGTTCACGCTCGACGATTTTTTGGACCAGCTCGGCCAAGTGCGCAAGCTCGGCCCGCTCGACGAAATTTTAAAAATGCTGCCGGGGGCCAATAAAATCAAAGGGCTCGATAGCATCCAAGTCGACGAAAAGCAAATCGCCCGCGTTGAAGCGATCATCCGCTCGATGACGAAAGAAGAAAAAATGCATCCGGAAATCATTAACGGCAGCCGGAAAAAGCGGATCGCCAAAGGAAGCGGCACGACCGTGCAGGAAGTAAATCGGCTTTTGAAGCAGTTTGACGACATGAAAAAAATGATGAAAATGATGACGAATATGCCCAAAGGGAAGAAAAAAGGATTTCGCTTCCCATTTATGTAAATGATGTTCTGTTAAGCGAAAAACCTTTACAAACGGAAAAAGAATTGTTAATATACTATCTTGTGTGAACTATATACGGAGGTGCGTACAAACTATGGCAGTAAAAATTCGTTTAAAACGCATGGGTGCAAAGAAAAACCCGTTCTACCGCATCGTTGTGGCAGACTCGCGCTCGCCGCGCGACGGCCGTTTCATTGAAACGATCGGCACGTACAACCCGGTCGCCGAGCCGGCGGAAATTAAAATCAATGAAGAGCTGGCGCTCAAATGGCTGCAAAACGGCGCCAAACCGTCGGATACGGTGCGCAGCTTGCTGTCGAAACAAGGCATTTTAGAGAAGTTCCATAACTTAAAATACGGCAAATAAGCGAGACAGGCATGAAACCGCTCATTGAAACGATCGTTAAGGCGCTTGTTGATCATCCGGAAGCGGTGGCGGTCGACAGCCGTGAAGAAGAGACGGCGGTCGTCTATGAGCTGTCGGTGCATGATGAGGATGTCGGCAAAGTGATCGGCAAGCAAGGACGAACGATCCATGCCATTCGTACGGTCGTCTATGCTGCCGCGGCCGGGTCGCCAAAGCGGATCATCGTGCAAGTGAAAGAAAAAGGGTGAGGATGTTCCTCTCCCTTTTTTGATATCGCCGTAAAGGGGGATGAGGATGAAGCTCATTCAAACGGTCGAGGTGCGGCAAGTTGTCACCGAGCGAAGCAAACAGACGCTCGCCGCGGCGTTTGCGGCGCGCAAGCAGCAGCTCGAGCGCGAGTGCGACCAGCTTCGTTTCGAACAAAAGAAAATGGAGAAAAGCGGAAAATATTCGCCCGCTTTAGTGAAACAATATTTTGCGAAAGAAATTGATGACCGCATACAGAAAATAAAGCTGCTTGAGTTTCAACTTGAGCAATTACATATGCTACCGTTAGGCAGCGAACTGAAGGAGCGGGAAGTCGAGGCGCTCATTGAGGTGAACGTCGGCGACCGCTGGGAAGAGGTGACAAAGGCGCGCGCCATCATCGTTGAAGATGGCGTCGTCAAAGAGATTCGTTAAGAAGGGATGAAGGTGATGGAACGATGGTTTAACGTCGGCAAGATCGTCAACACGCACGGCATTCGCGGCGAGGTGCGCGTCATTTCGCGGACCGATTTTCCCGAAGAGCGGTACAAAAAAGGAAACAAGCTGTACATTTTCCGTGAACGCGACGCCGAACCGGTCGAGGTGACCGTAAAAAGCCACCGCGTCCATAAATCGTTTGATTTGCTGTCGTTTGAAGGGTATGACAGCATTAACGACGTCGAGCCGTTTAAAGGGGCGATGCTGAAAGTGCCGGAGAGCCAGCTTGGCCAACTCGATGAAGGCGAGTATTATTTCCATGAGATTATCGGCTGCACGGTCGTGACAGAAAATGGGGAGACGATCGGCACGGTGCGGGAAATTTTAACGCCGGGGGCGAACGACGTTTGGGTCGTTCGGCGCCAAGATGGCACCGACGCGCTCATTCCGTATATTGATGACGTCGTTTTGCGCGTCGACACGGAGCGGAAAACGATCATCATCCGGCCGATGGAAGGGCTGCTTGAATGATGCGGATCGATATTTTAACGCTGTTTCCCGGCATGTTTTCCGGCGTGCTGAATGAGTCGATTTTAAAGAAGGCGCAAGAAAAGGGAGCGGTGACTATCCGCCTCGTTGATTTCCGCGAGTTTGCCGACAATAAGCATAAAACGGTCGACGATTATCCGTACGGCGGCGGCGCCGGCATGGTGCTCAAGCCGCAGCCGATTTTTGACGCGGTGGAACACGTGACGGCTGGATCGCCTGGCGCCCGCATCATTTTGCTTTGCCCGCAAGGCGAGCGCTACACGCAAAAAAAGGCGGAAGAGCTGGCGAAAGAAACGCATTTGGTGCTCATTTGCGGCCATTATGAAGGCTATGATGAGCGCATTCGCCAACATTTAGCGACCGACGAAATTTCGATCGGCGATTATATTTTGACCGGCGGGGAACTCGGCGCCATGGTCATTGTCGACAGCGTCGTCCGTCTTCTCCCCGGGGTGCTCGGCAATGAGGCGTCGCCGGTCGATGACTCGTTCAGCTCCGGGCTGCTTGAGTATCCGCAATACACAAGACCGGCCGATTTCCGCGGCATGAAAGTGCCGGAGGTGTTGCTGTCAGGAAACCATCAGCTCATCGCCGAGTGGCGCGAGAAGGAATCGCTCCGGCGCACGTTTTTGCGCCGTCCGGATTTGCTTGCCGATTACCCGCTTACCGACAGGCAAAAGCAATGGCTGAAAGAATGGGAGCGAGAGCGCGAATAGCTATTGCCTGCAGCCGGTGTTTATGCTATCATATTCTTTGTGTGACTTAAGCGGCATGCTTAAGGACGGAAAACGATGTTCCGCTGCAATGAAGAGATCATTGGCATGAACATCTGTGGAAGGAGTGGAAAATGATGCATCATTTAATCCAAGAAATTACGAAAGAACAATTGCGGACCGATTTGCCGGATTTCCGCCCGGGCGACACGGTGCGCGTTCATGTGAAAGTCGTCGAAGGCAACCGCGAACGCATCCAAGTGTTTGAAGGTGTCGTCATTAAACGGCGCGGAGCGGGCATCAGCGAAACGTTCACGGTCCGCAAAGTGTCCTATGGCGTCGGCGTTGAGCGCACATTCCCGGTGCATACGCCGAAAATCGCCAAGCTCGAAATTGTCCGCCGCGGGAAAGTCCGCCGCGCGAAATTGTACTACTTGCGCGAACTTCGCGGCAAAGCGGCGCGCATCAAGGAAAATACGAACGCAGCGCAATAATGGACAACGGTGGATCACAGCGGAAAAGGAGCTTGCTTTCAAGCTCCTTTTTTCACTACCGCCAATGATGATTACGGTAGTGATCCACGACTGCAAACTTTGATTTAGGTGGGTGGACAATGGAACAGAAAAAAAGCGAATGGCGTGAATGGATGAAAGCGATCGTCGTTGCCGTCTTGCTCGCCGGGGGCATCCGCTACTTTATTTTCGCTCCGATCATCGTCGACGGTTATTCGATGATGCCGACATTACATAACCATGAGCGGATGATCGTCAATAAACTGGCGTATAAAATCGGCATGCCGCACCGTTTCGATATCATTGTTTTTCAAGCTGAAGAAGGGAGAGACTATATTAAGCGAGTCATCGGCCTGCCGGGCGACCGAATTGAATACAAAAATGATACGCTCTATATCAATGGCAAGCCGTATGAAGAGCCGTATTTGGACGAGTATAAAAAGCAGTTGTCCGACGGCGGTCCACTGACGGAATCGTTCACTTTGGAGGAACTGACCGGGCGAAGCACGGTGCCGCCGGGGCATTTGTTTGTCATGGGCGACAATCGCCGTTTCAGCAAAGACAGCCGCCATATCGGCTTCATTCCGATGTCCAAAGTCGTTGGCAAGGCGAATCTTGTGTATTGGCCGTTGGCTGACGCCCGGATTGTGAAATAAACGAGGCAGGTGATGCCAATGACAGTGATTCAATGGTTCCCCGGCCATATGGCGAAGGCCAAGCGGGAAGTGCAAGAAAAATTAAAGTTGATCGACGTAGCGTTTGAGCTGCTTGACGCCCGTGTGCCGATGTCCTCGCGCAACCCGATGATCGACGAGATTCTCGGACAAAAGCCGCGCCTCATTTTGCTCAATAAGGCTGATATGGCCGATGAGGCGGTGACCGAACAGTGGATCCGCTATTTCCACGATCAAGGGCGGCTGGCTTTGCCCATCGATGCTCAAAGCGGAACAGGAGTCCGGCAAATCGCGGCGGCAGCGAAAGAGATGGTGAAAGACAAGTTCGACAAAATGCGGGCGAAAGGAATTAAAAACCCGCGTCCGGTGCGAGCGCTCATCGTCGGCATTCCGAACGTCGGCAAATCGACGCTCATCAATCGGCTTGCCGGCCGCCATATCGCCAAAACCGGCGATAAGCCGGGGGTGACGAAAGCGCAGCAATGGATTAAAGTCGGCAAAGAGATGGAGCTTCTTGATACACCCGGCATTTTATGGCCGAAGTTTGAGGATGAGGATGTCGGCTACAGGCTGGCGGTCACCGGCGCGATTAAGGATGAAATTTTAAATTTGCAAGACGTTGCGGTGTATGCGCTCCGCTTTTTATCTGACCATTATCCGGAGCGGCTTATGGAGCGATATGGCCTCGACAGCATTCCCGATGACATGGTCGCCTTGTTTGACGCCATCGGCCGGCGGCGCGGCTGCCTGACGGCGGGCGGCGGCATCGATTACGATAAAGTGGCCGATATCGTTTTGTATGACATTCGCACAGAAAAGTTAGGACGGCTCAGCTTTGAAACGCCCGCTTTATGGACGTAATGCGTCCGGCGGGCGTTTTTCATTGGCTGAAGAACTTTTCGCTTCACAACGGTCGGAATGCAGCCGATAGTATAAGTAGAAAAGGGAGAGGATTATGAAACAGTATACGGTGAAAGAAATTGAAGCGCTGCTTCCAGAACTCGGGGGAGAAAGCGACCCGCGCTGGGAGATGCTGCGGCGCGATGAACGAAAAAGCGTGCAGGCGCTTCTGGCCCGCTTTATTAGGCAAAAGGAGCGGGAGAAAGCGGCGCGGCAGCGCTGGGAAGAGCTGATGCGCCATGAGCGTGAACTATATGCCGCCGGCATTGAACGAATTGCCGGCATTGACGAAGCCGGACGCGGACCGCTGGCCGGCCCGATTGTCGCCGCGGCCGTCATTTTGCCGAAAGATGCTTATTTGCCGGGGCTTGACGACTCGAAGCGGTTGACGCCAGCCAAGCGCGAGGCGCTGTTTGCGCAAATCGAGGCGTGCGCCGTTGCGATTGGCGTCAGCATTGTTAGCGCGGCTGAAATTGATGAGTGGAACATTTACGAGGCGACAAGACAAGCGATGGCCAAAGCGGTCGCTGCGCTCTCGCCGCCGCCGGAGCATTTGCTTGTCGATGCGATGGCCGTGCCGTGTGCGCTGCCGCAGCAGCGCCTCGTAAAAGGCGATGCCAATAGCGCCTCGATCGCTGCCGCGTCCATCATCGCCAAAGTGACGCGCGACCGATGGATGCATGAGCTCGATCGCCGCTATCCGCAATATGGTTTTGCCCGCCATATGGGCTATGGGACGCCGGAACATCTTGCGGCGATTCGCCGCTATGGCGTGACAGAGGAGCACCGCCGCTCATTCGCCCCAGTAAGGGAAGCGCTCGATGTTCGACATAGCGGCCAAGGCGCGTTTTGACGGTGCGGATGGAAGAGGGATGCCCCGCCTAAGTTAGGCCGGAATGAAAGGATGAGAAGCGAATGGTAGAGCGGATGGAACGAACCATTCCGGTGACCGCTGTCCGTGATGCAACATTCAGCCAACGGTTTCAGCCCGGACAGGCGGTCGTCGGCCGGGTCGAGCAGGTGGAGGAAACGAAAAACGGAGAACAGGTGGCGTTCGTCCGCGTTGGCAGCCAGCTCGTACGCGCCCGCCTCGAGGCACCGCTTCTCCTCGGGCGCACGTACTTGTTTGAAATCAAACAACAGGAGGGAACGATTTATTGGAAAGCCGCCTCTTTCCCCGGGCGTTCGTCCGCTTTGTCTGACGAGGACACCGCGCGCCGATGGCAGCAGACGTGGAAGCTGCCGGACGCCGCCTTGCCGGTGCTCCGCCAGGCGTTCAAAGCAGGCGCGGCCGTGACGAAGGGGGAGATTGCGGAACTGACCGAGGCGGTGAGGGAAACAGAGCGGCCGGCCGATGCCGAAGAGGTGCTCGCATACTTGTTCCGCCGCCGCCTGCCGCCGTCTGCCGCCGTGTTTCGGGCATTGTGGGCGGCAAAAACCGGGGTGCCGCTCGCTGAGGGGTTGGGGAAACTGAAAGCGGCCATTGCCGCCCTTTCCGCCCATCCGGCGGCGCCCGAGCTCGGCCGGGCGATCGAGCGGCTTCTTTCCCCGCCGTTGTTCGTCTATGAGACGGTTGTGCACTTGCTTCTTTCGACCGAGGGAGAAGAAGCGGGGCCGGCGCGTGCGCTTCTCGCCCGCCTCGGATTGGCCCCGCTGCCGGAGGATCGGCATTCAGCGCTTCAAGAGGCGGTGCGGCAGCGGCAGTTTGCCGAGGTGTACAGACAGCTTGGCTTAGCTGATGAGGAAACGTTTTTGGCACGGGTTGCCGCTGTGGATGCCGCCTGCACAAGCGGGGCGCTCACTGAAGCGGAAGCGGCGTTGTGGGCAGCCGCCAGAGCTGCGAGCGACCCGGCGTTGTCGTTGTTTCACTGGCTGCGCCGGATCGCCGGACGCCTCGGCCTTGAAGACGAGGCGGCGCTCGCTCGTGCCGTGAAAGCGGGGGCTTTGCCGGAAGGGTCCCCATCGTTGAAAAGGCTGCTTCTTCACTTTCTCCGCGCGCCGGGGGACAGGGAGGCGAAACAGGCAGCCGAAGCGCTCCTCACCCAGATGGACGGAATGGCCATTACCGCTGGCGGCGATGGGCTGCTCGAACATGTATGGCTTGCGTTTCCACTGCCGCTTGGCGCGCGTTTGAGCGATTTTGCCGTCTGCTGGCAAGGGAAGCGGACACCTAACGGACGGCTTGATGACGATTATAGCCGCATGGTTTGTTGCTTAACGCTCGAGGCGCTGCAGGAGATCGTTGTCGATGTGCGCATCCAGCGGCGGATTGTCCACATTTCGATATTTCACAGCGACCCGCGGCTGCCGGCGCTCACCGCCCGTTTCGCCCCGCTTGTGAAAGAGCGATTGCAGGCGCACGGCTATACGCTCTCGGGCGTCGATGTGAAAGCAACGGATGCCGCACCGCCGCCCCCGTCTCGTTTCCCGTTTTCCGGCACATATAGTGAGGTGGATTGGCGCATATGAATGAAGAGCGGAAAAAAGCGGTCGCTTTGTCGTACGATGCGGCGGTCGATGAGGCGCCGGTCGTCAAGGCAAAAGGAAGCGGGGAGATCGCCGAGGCGATCATCGCCGCGGCTGAGCAGTACGGCGTGCCGGTGCGAAAAGACCCGTCGCTTGTTGAGCTGTTAAGCGAAGTGGAGATCAACGAAGCGATTCCGGAAGGGCTGTATGCCCTCGTAGCGGAGTTGTTTGCCTTTCTTTATCAGCTCGACCGGGCGGTGAAAGAAGAGACGTTGGGGGAGGGATAATTTTCCTATTCCCCAATTTCTTAATTTTGCGGCGAAACGGTGGACAAGCGCGAAATGTTAGGTATAAAATGAAAGCGCTAAGACTTTTTTGATTTTATACATAGGAGGTTGGCGCATGAACATTCATGAATACCAAGCAAAAGAAATTTTGCGAAGCTATGGTGTGAGCGTGCCGAACGGCCGCGTCGCGTTCACGGTGGATGAAGCGGTCGAAGCGGCGAAAGCGCTCGGCGCGCCGGTGTGCGTCGTCAAAGCGCAAATTCATGCCGGCGGGCGCGGCAAAGCGGGCGGGGTGAAAGTGGCAAAAAGCCTCGAGGAAGTCCGTACATACGCCAGCGAATTGCTCGGCAAAGTGCTCGTCACCCATCAAACCGGCCCGGAAGGAAAAGAAGTGAAACGGCTGTTGATTGAAGAAGGGTGCGACATCCAAAAAGAATATTACATCGGCCTTGTCGTCGACCGCGCCACCTCGCGCGTCGTCTTAATGGGTTCGGAAGAAGGCGGCACGGAGATCGAAGAAGTGGCGGCGAAAACACCGGAGAAAATTTTTAAAGAATACATCGATCCAGCCGTCGGGCTCCAAGCGTTCCAAGCGCGCCGATTGGCTTTCAACATCAACATTCCGAAGCATCTCGTCAACCAAGCGGTCAAATTTATGATGGGCTTGTACCAAGTGTTTGTCGATAAAGACTGCTCGATCGCCGAAATCAACCCGCTTGTCGTCACCGGCGACGGCAAAGTGATGGCGCTTGATGCGAAGCTGAATTTCGATTCAAACGCCTTATACCGCCATCCGGACATCCTTGAATACCGCGACTTGGATGAAGAAGACCCGAAAGAAGTCGAAGCGTCGAAATACGACTTGAACTACATCGCTCTTGACGGCAACATCGGCTGCATGGTCAACGGCGCCGGCTTGGCGATGGCGACGATGGACATCATTAAATATTACGGCGGCGAGCCGGCCAACTTCCTCGATGTCGGCGGCGGCGCCAGCGAGGAAAAAGTGACGGAAGCGTTCAAAATCATTTTGTCTGACCCGAACGTGAAAGGCATTTTCGTCAATATTTTCGGCGGCATTATGAAATGCGACGTTATTGCGAGCGGCATCGTCGCAGCGACGAAGCAAGTCGGCTTGACGCTTCCGCTTGTCGTTCGCCTCGAAGGAACGAACGTCGAGCTCGGGAAAAAGATTTTGCAAGAGTCGGGCTTGAACATTACGGCGGCGGAATCGATGGCGGACGGCGCGCAAAAAATCGTCGAGCTAGTACGTTAAGAAAGCGAGGGAGACACGTGAGCGTTTTTGTCAATAAAGACACGAAAGTGATCGTACAAGGGATTACCGGTTCGCAAGGGCTGTTTCATACAAAACAGATGATTGAATACGGAACGAACATTGTCGGCGGGGTCACGCCGAGCAAAGGCGGCACGGAAGTCGAAGGCGTGCCGGTGTTTGACACCGTTTCGGAAGCGGTCGAAAAAACGGGGGCGAACGCCTCGGTCATTTACGTTCCGCCGGCGTTTGCAGCTGATGCCATTATGGAAGCGGTCGATGCCGGGCTTGATCTCGTCGTCTGCATCACCGAGGGCATTCCGGTGCTTGATATGGTGAAAGTGAAACGGTACATGGAAGGCAAAAAGACACGCCTCATCGGCCCGAACTGCCCGGGCGTCATTACGCCGGAAGAGTGCAAAATCGGCATTATGCCGGGCTACATCCACAAAAAAGGGCATGTCGGCATCGTCTCTCGCTCCGGCACACTGACGTACGAGGCGGTCCATCAACTGACGCAAGCCGGCATCGGCCAGTCGACGGCGGTCGGCATTGGCGGCGACCCGGTCAACGGCACGAACTTCATCGATGTGCTGAAGGCGTTTAACGAGGACGAAGAGACATACGCGGTCATTATGATCGGCGAAATCGGCGGCACGGCGGAAGAAGAAGCGGCCGAATGGGTGAAAGCGAACATGACGAAACCGGTCGTCGGCTTTATCGGCGGGCAAACGGCGCCTCCGGGCAAACGGATGGGCCATGCTGGCGCGATCATTTCCGGCGGCAAAGGTACAGCCGCGGAAAAAATCAAAAAAATGGCCGAGTGCGGCATCAAAGTGGCGGAAACGCCGGCCGTCATCGGCGAAACGCTCATTTCCGTCCTGAAAGAGCGCGGATTGTACGAAAAATGCAAAACGCATTAATGTTCCTGCCCCGCACGATCACGTGCGGGGTGCTGTTTATCATTTTGCGAGAAAGGAGAATACGATGTACGATACGGTCCGCGACCGGCTCATCCATCTCCATCATTGCCGCGGAGCAGGATGGAAGACGATCCGCTATTTGATGGAGGCTGACCCGACCTTGTCTGCACCGTTTTCTTTGCCCCCCGCTGTTCTACGTCCGCTCGTTCCACTCTCTGGCGCCCAATGGGCTGCTTTTTTCCATGATTTGCATTCCATTGACATGCAAAGTGTAGTAAAAACATATAGCGATCAAGGCATTCGCATCATCACTGTGTTCGATCTTGACTATCCCCCCCTGCTCAAGCATATATACGATCCGCCTTGGGTGCTGTATGCGAAAGGAAATATACGGTTGCTTCGAGAAACTAAGCTGATTAGCATCGTCGGCACGAGACGTCCAACAAAAGAAGGAATCGAAGCGCTCGAAAAACTGGTGCCGCCGCTTGCCGCCGCCGGTTGGACGATCGTGAGCGGTCTTGCCTTTGGCATTGATGTTTGCGCCCATCAGCTCGCCGTACGGCACGGCGGAACGACGATCGCGGTCATCGCCGGCGGTCTTAACCATATTTACCCGAAAGAGCACCGCTCCTTCGCCCGGCGGCTCATGAACGAGCAGCTCATCATCGCCGAACATCCGCCGGCAACGAAACCGCAAACGTGGCAGTTTCCGGCGCGCAACCGCATCATTAGCGGGCTGTCGCTCGGCACGCTCGTCGTGCAGGCGAAAGTGAAAAGCGGGTCGCTCATCACAGCGTCGTACGCGCTCGAGCAAGGGCGGGAAGTGTTCGCCGTCCCTGGTCCGATCAACGTAGCGGAGGCTGCCGGACCGAATATGCTCATTCAGCACGGGGCAAAACTAGTGCAGGAGGCAGCGGACATAACCATCGAATTCCCGTATGTGCAATGATCATGTTTGACAAACCCGGCAATAATCATTAATAATAATGAGGATTTCAATTTACTTCCTAGGGGTGGAAGATGGATGTCAGACTACTTGGTTATCGTCGAATCGCCAACGAAAGCGAAGACGATTGAACGGTACTTAGGAAAAAAATATACGGTCAAAGCTTCGATGGGCCACGTTCGCGATTTGCCAAAAAGCCAAATGGGCGTTGATATAGATCACGGCTATGCGCCGAAATACATTACCATCCGCGGCAAAGGCCAGGTGATTAAAGAGCTGAAAACGGCGGCCAAAAAGGCGAAAAAAGTGTTTCTCGCCGCCGACCCGGACCGAGAAGGGGAGGCGATCGCCTGGCATTTGGCCAACATGCTCGATCTCGATATTCACTCCGATTGCCGCGTCGTCTTTCATGAAATTACAAAAGACGCGATTCAACAATCGTTTCAGCAACCGCGGTCAATCAATATGAATCTCGTCGACGCCCAGCAGGCGCGGCGCGTGCTCGATCGCCTCGTCGGCTATAACATCAGCCCTCTCCTGTGGAAAAAAGTGAAAAAAGGGCTGAGCGCCGGCCGCGTCCAGTCGGTCGCGCTGCGCCTCATCACCGACCGGGAAAACGAAATCCGCCAATTTCAACCGGAAGAATATTGGATGATCCAAGCGAAGTTTCAAAAAGGGACGGAGATATTTGCCGCCTCGTTTTACGGCGTTGATGGGGAAAAGCTCGAGTTAAAAACGGAAGCGGACGTAAAAGGAGTGCTCGCCCGTTTAAACGGGCGGGCGTTTACGGTGAAAACGGTGACAAAACGTGAGCGCCGGCGCAGCCCGGTGCCGCCGTTTACAACGTCGTCGCTTCAGCAGGAAGCCGCGCGCAAGCTGAATTTCCGCACAAAAAAGACGATGATGGTCGCCCAGCAGCTGTATGAAGGGATCGACCTCGGCGGCGAAGGGACGGTCGGGCTGATCACGTATATGCGCACCGACTCGACGCGCGTTGCCGAAACAGCCCAACAAGAGGCGTCGGCATATATCGAAGCGACGTTCGGCGCTTCCTATGTCAATCAAGAAAAGCGAAAGGAAAAGAAAAGCACGAACGCCCAAGATGCCCACGAAGCCATTCGCCCGACATCGGCATTTCGCGATCCAGATAAAGTGAAGCCGTATTTGACGCGCGACCAATTCCGGCTGTATAAGCTCATTTGGGAACGGTTTATCGCCAGCCAAATGGCCGCGGCCGTGCTCGACACGATGAGCGTCGAACTCGAAAGCAACGGAGTGCTGTTCCGCGCCAGCGGCTCGAAGGTGAAATTTCCGGGATTTATGAAAGTATACATCGAGGGAACGGACGATCAGACGGAGGAACAAGATCGGCTGCTTCCTGATCTCGAGGAAGGAGAGACGGTTGAAAGCGAAACGATCGAGCCGAAGCAGCATTTTACTCAGCCGCCGCCGCGCTATACGGAAGCGCGCCTAGTGAAAACGTTAGAAGAGCTCGGCATCGGCCGTCCGTCCACTTACGCGCCGACGCTTGACACGATCCAGAAGCGCAATTATGTCGTTCTGGAGAACAAGCGGTTCGTTCCGACGGAGCTCGGTGAAATTGTCGTCGAGTTGATGTTAGAATTTTTTCCGGAGATTATCGACGTCGAGTTTACGGCGAAAATGGAAAAAGAGCTTGATGAAATTGAAGAAGGAAAAGTAGAGTGGATCAAAGTCGTCGATGAATTTTACCGCGAGTTTGAGAAGCGGCTGAAAGTGGCTGAAGAAGAAATGCGCGAAGTGGAAATTAAAGATGAGCCGGCCGGCATCGACTGCGACGTGTGCGGCAGCCCGATGGTGTACAAAATGGGCCGCTTCGGCAAGTTTATCGCCTGCTCGAACTTCCCGGAGTGCCGCCATACGAAGCCGATTGTGAAAGAAATCGGCGTCAAATGCCCAAAATGCCATGAAGGCAATATCGTCGAGCGCAGCAGCAAGCGCAAGCGATTGTTTTACGGCTGCGACCGCTTCCCGGAATGCGACTTTGTTTCATGGGATAAACCGCTTGCCCGCCCGTGCCCAAAGTGCGGGGGACTGCTTATCGAGAAAAAGCTGAAAAAGGGCGTGCAAGTGCAATGCACGGCGTGCGACTATGAAGAACAGCCAGAAGCTTGACCAGGTATCGGATACAATTCAGAATTTTATAAAAAATAGTTGCGCCAATGTGGAATTGTATGGTACGATGTAGTAGCCGTTGCGGGGTGAGGCGATGAAAAATACGAAATTTGCGTTACAATCGTTCGTAGAATATTTACAAATCGAGAAAAATTATTCACAATATACTATTGCGTGCTACCGGCGCGACATTGAGCAGTTTCTTCAGTTCATGAACGAAGAAGGAATCGGCGGGCTCGATGAAGTGGCCTACAGCGACGTTCGCTTATATTTGACGAAACTGTACAGGCAGCATCTCTCCAGCCGTTCGGTCGCCCGTAAAATTTCCAGCCTGCGCAGCTTTTACAAGTTTTTGCTGCGCGAAGGATGGGCGGCCGAAAATCCATTTGCCCTTGCGGCGCTGCCGAAAAAAGAGCAAAAAATTCCTAACTTTTTATATCATGAAGAGTTAGAAGCGCTGTTTCGCGTCAATGATGGAAATACCGCCATCGGCCAGCGCAATGCAGCGCTGCTTGAGCTGCTTTACGCGACTGGCGCCCGGGTTAGTGAATGTTGTCACATTCGTCTGTCTGACCTCGATTTTGCTGCGGGTGCCGTGCTCATTCACGGAAAAGGAAACAAGCAGCGCTACGTTCCGTTTGGCCGCCCGGCTAGGGAGGCGCTTGAACGGTACATCGGCGGCGGACGGCGCGAGCTCGTAAGCAGGCTGCCGGCAGACCACCGCTATTTGTTTGTCAATGCCCGCGGCAACCCGCTCACGCCCCGGGGAGTGCGCTACATTTTGGACCGCATCGTTGAGGCGGCGGCGCTGACGCAAAACATCAGCCCGCACGTGCTGCGGCATACGTTTGCGACCCATTTGCTAAACGAAGGAGCTGACCTTCGCTCCGTGCAAGAACTGCTCGGCCACGCGCATTTATCATCAACGCAAGTGTATACGCATGTGACGAAGGATCGGTTGCGGCATATTTATTTGCAGGCCCATCCGCGGGCGTAGCCTGCAGGCAAGGAGGGAGAACAATGGACCGTTTTCATGCGACGACGATTTTCGCCATCCGTCATAACGGCAGGGCGGCGATGGCGGGCGACGGCCAAGTGACATTTGGCAACGCGGTTGTCATGAAGCATACGGCGAAGAAAGTACGGCGTCTGTTTCATGGCAAAGTGCTCGCCGGTTTTGCCGGCTCGGTCGCCGATGCGTTTACGCTGTTTGAGATGTTTGAAGGCAAGCTTGAACAGTTCAACGGCAACTTGCCTCGTGCGGCCGTCGAGCTGGCGAAAGAGTGGCGGAGCGACAAAGTGCTGCGCCGCCTTGAGGCGATGTTGATTGTCATGGACGGGCATCATTTATTGCTGATTTCCGGCACCGGTGAAGTCATCGAGCCGGATGACGGCATGCTCGCAATCGGTTCGGGCGGCCATTACGCGCTCGCTGCCGGGCGCGCCTTAAAACAGTATGCCGGCGCTTCGATGACCGCCAAAGAGATTGCGAAAGCTGCGCTCGAGATTGCCGCTGACATTTGCGTCTATACGAACGGCCATATTATTGTTGAAGAGCTGTAAAAAAAGGAGGAGGCCGATGATGGCGGAAACTTTGACTCCACGACAAATTGTCGAGAAGCTCGATCAGTTTATCGTCGGGCAAAAAGAGGCGAAAAAAGCGGTGGCGATTGCGCTTCGCAACCGGTATCGCCGCAGTTTGCTCGATGAAAAATTGCGCGATGAAGTGATGCCGAAAAACATTTTAATGATCGGCCCGACCGGAGTCGGGAAGACAGAAATCGCCCGCCGGCTCGCCAAACTCGTCGGCGCGCCGTTTATTAAAGTCGAGGCGACGAAATTTACCGAGGTCGGCTACGTTGGGCGCGACGTCGAATCGATGGTGCGCGATTTAGTGGAAACGTCGGTCAGGCTCGTGAAGGAACGGAAAATGAGCGAGGTGAAAGACCGAGCTGAGCGGCAGGCGAATAAACGGCTTGTCGAATTGCTCGTTCCCGGCAAACAAAAGCAAACGATCAAAAACCCGCTCGAGCTGCTATTTGGCGGTCAAGCGAGCCAACCGGACAACGGCCATAGCCATGACGATGAGCAGGTGGAGCAAAAGCGGCGCCAAGTCGCCTGGCAGCTCGCCAACGGCCAACTGGAAAACGAGATGGTGACGATTGAAATCGAGGAGCAGCCGCCCATGCTGTTTGACTTTTTGCAAGGGGCGGGCATTGAGCAAATGGGTGTTAACATGCAAGATGCGTTAAGCAGCCTCATGCCGAAGCGGCGCAAAAAGCGGCGTCTGAAGGTGAGCGAGGCGCGCAAGGTGCTCATCAATGAAGAAGCGCAAAAACTGATCGACATGGATGAAGTAACGCAAGAGGCGGTCCGCCTTGCCGAGCAGTCCGGCATCATTTTTATCGACGAAATTGACAAAATCGCCCGCAGCGGAGCGGTGTCCGGTTCGGCCGACGTCTCGCGCGAAGGGGTTCAGCGCGACATTTTGCCGATCGTCGAAGGATCGACCATCATGACAAAATACGGGCCGGTCAAAACCGACCATATTTTATTTATTGCCGCCGGCGCGTTCCATATGGCGAAGCCGTCGGATTTGATCCCTGAGCTGCAAGGTCGCTTCCCGATTCGCGTCGAACTGGCGAAACTTTCGGTCGACGATTTCGTAAGTATATTAGTCGAGCCGAATAACGCGCTCATTAAACAATATCAGGCGCTTTTGGCGACGGAAGGTATAAATCTTGAATTTTCTGACGATGCTATTCGTAAGATTGCCGAAGTGGCGTTTGAAGTGAACCAGACGACCGACAATATCGGCGCGCGCCGGCTCCATACGATTTTGGAAAAGCTGCTCGAAGATTTGCTGTTTGAGGCGCCGGATATTGGGCTTGACCGGATCGTCATCACGCCGCAATACGTCGAACAAAAACTCGGCAGCATCGTCAAAAACAAAGATTTAAGCGAGTTTATTTTATGAGGAGGAGATGGAACCAATGAATTTGCTAGAGAAAACGCGAAAAATTAACGCCATGCTGCAAAAAGCAGCCGGGCGGCCGGTCAATTTCAAAGAAATGGCGGAAACGCTTTGCGATGTCATCGAAGCAAACGTGTTCGTTGTCAGCCGCCGCGGCAAACTGCTTGGATTTGCCATTAAACAATCGATTGAAAACGAGCGGATGAAACGGATGCTTGAAGAGCGGCAGTTTCCAGAAGAATATACGAGAAACTTGTTCAACATCACGGAAACGTCCCCTAACATCGATATTAATAGCGAATATACGGCGTTTCCAGTGGAAAATCGTGACTTATTTAAAACCGGCTTGACGACGATCGTCCCGATCAACGGCGGGGGCGAACGGCTCGGCACGCTCATTTTGTCGCGCCTTGACCGGGAGTTTGATAACGACGACCTTATTTTGGCCGAATACGGGGCGACGGTTGTCGGCATGGAGATTTTGCGCGAAAAAACAGAGGAAATCGAAGAGGAAGCACGCAGCAAGGCGGTCGTGCAAATGGCGATCAGCTCGCTTTCCTACAGCGAACTTGAGGCGATTGAACATATTTTTGAAGAGCTTGACGGGACGGAAGGGCTGCTTGTCGCCAGCAAAATCGCCGACCGCGTCGGCATCACCCGCTCGGTGATTGTCAACGCCCTGCGCAAGCTTGAGAGCGCCGGAGTGATTGAATCGCGTTCGCTCGGCATGAAAGGAACGTACATTAAAGTGTTGAACGACAAGTTTTTGACTGAGCTTGAAAAACTGAAATCGAGCTGATGCAATCAGCCGTTGGCGCCTGCTAGGCATCTTCGCCTGGCGGGCTTTTTCTGTTTTGGTCGGCGCTTGTTCATGCTCACTCCTTCTATCGTCGCATCGACGGGGTGAAAAATAGTACCAAGTTCCGGCTATACATTAGGTTTTCCTTCCCGTAAAATGAAAGCTAGCAGAAATTGTCGAAAAATAGGCTAAAAGAGGGGATTCCATTGTCGCTGTTTTCATCGACGATCCACTGGCTTGAACAAGGACTCCGTTATGCCTCGCTCCGCCAGCAGGCGATTGCCGACAACATCGCCAACGCCGATACACCGGGCTATAAGGCGAAAGACGTGCGCTTTCAAGCCGAGCTCGACCGGGCGCTCCAGCTCGAGGCGAAACGGACGGATCCGAGTCATTTTCCGTTTCGAAACGAGCAAAATGGGAAAATTATCGTGACGACGAACGCAAATATCAGTTACAATCATAATGGCAACAGTGTCGATATTGATCAAGAAATGTCAAAATTAGCAGAAAACCAAATTTATTACAATGCGCTCATTGAGCGGATAAACGGCAAATTCAATACGTTAAAAACGGTCATTAAAGGAGGGAAATAGACAATGCCCATGTTTCAAAGCCTGCACATCTCGGCCTCGGCCTTGACAGCCGAGCGGCTGCGCATGGATGTGATCTCGTCCAACATCGCCAACGTGGATACGACGCGGGCCCGTTTTGTCAACGGGGAATGGGAGCCGTACCGCCGCAAAGTCGTCGTTATCGAACCGCGCGGTGAACAGTTTTCGAGTTATTTGCAGGCTGCCCTCGGCCGCACCGGCGCGGTCGGCAACGGGGTGCGGGTGCGCGAAATCACTGACGATCCGGCGCCGTTTAAACTCGTATATGATCCGGACCACCCGGATGCGGGCGCTGACGGCTACGTCCGCCTGCCGAATGTTGACCCGCTCAAAGAAATGGTCGACTTGATTGGCGCCACACGCTCCTACGAGGCGAACGTTACTGCGCTGAACGCCTCAAAAGGGATGTTGATGAAGGCGCTTGAGATTGGGAAATAGCGCGTAAGGAGGATATGCCATGATCGACGGAGCAAGCCGCGTCGGACTGACGCCGGCCGCCGCCGCCCCGAGCCCGGTAAAGCCGGCCGCGGTGCAAAAACAGTTTGCCGCTTTTTTGAAAGAGGCGCTCAACAATGTAAACGACGCACAAATTCAAGCGGACGCGCTGACGGAAAAACTCGTCCGCGGAGAGAACGTCCAATTGCATGATGTGATGATCGCCGCACAAAAGGCGAGCATTACCCTGCAGCTGACACTTGAGATCCGCAACAAGGCGATCGAGGCGTATCAAGAAATGATGCGCATGCCGTTGTAGCGGCCATAAGCTGAAATACATATAGGGGCTGCCGCCATTGACGGGCGATGGCGGCAAACGGCTGTATGGCTGGATGATCGGAGGAATCGTATGGACAGCAAATGGAAAGAGTGGTGGGGCCGCGCTCGTGCGTTTTGGCAAGAACGGACGAAAAAACAGAAACAGCTCGCCATAGGCGGGACGGCGGTCGCGCTTTTCGCCATCGGCATTGGAATGTTTTTTGCCATGAGGACGGAAATGGCGCCGCTATATAGCAATCTAACACCGCAAGAAGCCGGGCAAATTAAAGCGACGCTCGATGGGCGCGGCGTTCCGGCGGAAGTGGCCGATGGCGGCACGACGATCAAAGTGCCGAAAGAGCAAGTCGATGCGTTGAAAGTGGAGCTGGCCGCTGAAGGCATCCCGAACAGCGGGGTCATCGATTATTCGTTTTTTGGCCAAAACGCGAGCTTCGGCATGACCGACAACGAGTTTAATATGGTGAAGCTGAAGGCGATGCAAACCGAGCTCGCCAACTTAATGAAAACGATCGACGGCGTCGAGGATGCGAAAGTGATGATCAACCTTCCGCAGCCGAGCGTATTTGTTTCCGATGAAAAAGGAGACGCCTCGGCTTCGATTGTGCTGAAGACGAAGCCGGGCTATCAGTTCAGCGACGAGCAAATTCGGGCGCTGTATCACCTCGTCGCCAAAAGTGTTCCGAACCTCTCTACCGATAATATCGTCATTATGAACCAGTTTTTTGAGTATTTTGATTTAAAAAATGACGACGAAAATTCGACAGGGACGACATTCGCTTCGCAACAGCAAATTAAAAAACAAATCGAACGCGACATCCAACGTCAAGTGCAGCAAATGCTTGGCGCGATGATGGGACAGGACAAAGTCGTCGTTTCTGTAACGGCTGACGTCGACTTTACGCAAGAAAAGCGGGAAGAAAACTTAGTCGCTCCTGTTGACGAGGAGAACAATGAAGGAATTGCCGTCAGCGTCCAGCGCATTAAAGAAACGTATTCGGGAAGCGGGGCGCCGCCGGGCGGCATCGCCGGAACGGGCACGAACGAAACGCCGGGCTATCAGGGGGCAAACGGTGCGACGAACGGCGATTATGAGCGGACCGAGGAAACAGTCAACAATGAAGTGAACAAAATTAAAAAACAAATCGTGGAAAGTCCATATAAAATTCGCGACTTAGGCATTCAAGTGATGGTCGAGCCGCCCGATCCGGACGACCCGAATTCACTGCCGCCGGAGGCGGTCAATGATATTCAGAAAATATTAGGAACGATCGTCCGAACATCGATTGATAAAAGCGAAGCACAACCATTGACTGACGAAGAGATCAACAGCCGCATCGTCGTCTCAGTGCAAAAGTTTAACGGCAAGCCATCATTCACCGAATCGGCGCCGGTTCGTCCGGCATGGTGGTGGTATGCGGCGGGAGCGGGGGCGCTGTTGCTGATCGCCCTGCTGTTGTTCTTCTGGCTGCGTCGCCGCCGCGAAGACGAGGAAGAGGAAGACGAACTCGTATTCGCCCCGCCGCTTTCGGCAGAGCCGGAGCTGCCGGAACCGCCGGAGACGGAGGAGAAACTGCGCCGCCGGCAGCTTGAACGACTGGCGAAAGAAAAGCCGGATGAGTTTGCCAAACTATTAAAAACGTGGCTATCAGAGGAGTAGGAGGAACGGCGTATGGCAAAGCGCGAACGGAAAGGCGGGCTGTCGGGCAGGCAAAAAGCGGCCATCCTGCTCATTTCCCTCGGCCCAGACGTGTCGGCCTCCGTCTATAAACATTTGTCGGAAGAAGAGATCGAAAAGCTGACGCTCGAAATTTCCAACGTCCGCCAAGTGACGTCCGAACAAAAAGAAGAGGTGCTCGAGGAGTTTCGCCAGCTTGCTTTGGCGCAGGACTACATCGCCCAAGGCGGCATCGCCTACGCGAAAGAAGTGCTTGAAAAGGCGCTTGGCCCAGACAAGGCGATGAACATTATTAACCGCTTGACATCGGCGCTCATGGTGCGGCCGTTTGATTTCGCCCGCAAAGCCGATCCGATGCAGCTGCTAAACTTTATTCAAAACGAACATCCGCAAACGATCGCGCTTATTCTCTCGTATTTGGAGCCGGCGCAGGCGGGGCAAATTTTATCGGCGCTGCCGCAGGAGATGCAGGCTGACGTCGCTCGGCGCATTGCGCTGATGGACAGCACGTCGCCGGAAATTATTAGCGAGGTCGAGCAAATTCTCGAGCGGCGGCTGTCGGCGACCGTTGTGCAAGATTATACGCAAGCCGGCGGCATTGAGTCGGTCGTTGAAGTGTTAAACCAAGTTGATCGGAGCACGGAGCGGACGATACTAGACGCTTTGGAAATTCAAGACCCGGAACTGGCCGAAGAAATCAAAAAGCGGATGTTCGTCTTTGAAGACATCGTAACGCTTGATAACCGCGCCATTCAGCGGGTCATCCGCGAAGTGGACAACAACGACCTCATGCTGGCGCTGAAAGTGGCGAGCGATGAAGTGAAAGACATCGTCTTCCGCAACATGTCAACAAGAATGGCCGAGACGTTTAAAGAAGAGATGGAATATATGGGTCCGGTCCGACTGCGCGATGTGGAAGAAGCGCAGTCGCGCATCGTCGCGGTGATCCGCCGACTCGAGGAGACAGGGGAAATCGTCATCGCCCGCGGGGGAGGAGATGATATTATTGTCTAACGTCATTAAAGCGCCGGCAGTGACGGCCCGCACCGGCAAAAAGACGATCGCCGTGCAGCGTTATGTTCCGAATGTCCCGCCATCTGCGGATGATCGGCAACGGGAACTGGAAGCGATCGCTGCGGCCAAAGAGGAGGCGGCCGAGCTTCGCCGCCAAGCCGAACAATATTATGCGACAGTGCACGAACAGCTGGCCCGCGAACAGGAGCAATGGCGGCACGAGAAAGAGCGGCTCATGCGGGAGGCGCGCGCTCAAGGGTATGAAGACGGCTATGCCGCTGGGCGCGACGAAGCGCTGAGCGAGCATCGCGAATGGGTCGAACAAGCCCGCCGCTTAGCAGAACGGGCCAATGACGAGTTTTATGCCCGGCTCGAATCGGCGGCAGAAACGATACTTGAAGTGGCAGTAAAAGCGGCTGAACGCATCATCGGTGTTACGCTCGAGAACGACCGAGGCGCGTTTTTGCCGCTCGTGCGCCAAGTGCTGCACGAAGTGCGCCGGCAGACGGAGGTCGCCGTTTATGTGCACCCGCATTGCTATGAAACGGTAGCCAGCCAGCAAGAGATACTGCGATCCGTTTTTCCGCACCATGTCGATTTATTTATTTACCCGGACGATACACTGCCGGAATACGGCTGCCTTGTAGAAACGCCGTTCGGACGCGTCGATGCCAGCGTAGATACGCAGCTTGAACGGCTGCGCGAGGCGCTCTACAGGCGGCTGAAGGAGGGAATGTCCGCTGAACTGGCAGGCGCTTCTTGATGAAATCGTCGCCGCTGATTTGTATAAACGGTTCGGCAAAGTATCGCGTGTCATCGGATTAATGACCGAATCGAAAGGGCCGGAAAGCTCGATCGGCGACCTTTGTTACATTCACGAAGCGGGCGGCGGCCGAAAAATTCCTGCGGAAGTCGTCGGCTTTCATGAGCAGCACGTCTTGCTTATGCCTTTTTCTTCTATGGCGCATATCGCTCCCGGCTGCCTCGTTGAGGCGACCGGCAAGCCGCTTGAAGTATACGTCGGCGATGCGCTCATTGGCGCGGTCCTTGACCCGCTCGGTCGACCGCTTGACGGAAGTGCGCTGCCGCCTGGGCTGAAGCCGGTATCGGTCGAACGCGATCCGCCGAACCCGCTCACCCGGCCGCCGATTGCCGAACCGCTTGAAGTCGGCGTGCGCGTCATCGACAGCTTGCTCGCGGTCGGCAAAGGTCAGCGTGTCGGTATTTTTGCCGGCTCCGGCGTCGGCAAGAGCACGCTCATGGGAATGGTCGCCCGCCGCACGTCGGCCGATGTGAACGTCATTGCCTTAATCGGCGAGCGCGGCCGCGAAGTGCGTGAATTTTTGGAGCGCGACCTCGGCCCGGAGGGCTTGGCCCGTTCGGTTGTCGTCGTCGCCACCTCGGACCAGCCGGCGCTCATGCGTGTCAAAGGAGCGTACACCGCGACGGCGATCGCTGAATATTTCCGCGACCAAGGAGCGGATGTCATGTTGATGATGGACTCGGTCACCCGCGTTGCGATGGCGCAGCGGGAGATCGGTCTCGCTGTCGGCGAACCCCCGACAACGAAAGGATATACACCGTCGGTGTTCGCCTTGCTGCCAAAGCTGCTTGAGCGGGCGGGGGCAAACGCCTCAGGCACGATCACCGCTTTTTATACGGTGCTTGTCGACGGCGACGATATGAATGAGCCGATTGCCGATGCGGTGCGCGGTATTTTAGACGGCCATTTTGTGCTTGATCGTCAACTGGCCAATAAAGGGCAATACCCAGCCATTAACGTGCTCAAAAGCGTGAGCCGCGTCATGCCCCATATCATTAGCGCAGAGCATCGCGAAGCGGCCAATCGGCTTCGCCGCCTTCTCTCTACTTATATCGATTCGGAGGACTTAATTCAAATAGGGGCGTACAAACGCGGATCTTCTCGAGAAATTGATGAGGCGATTCAATTTTATCCGCAAATTATGGCGTTTTGCCGTCAGGAGATCGACGAAACAACGACGCGTGCTGAAAGCATGGATGCCCTCTTTCGCCTAATGGCGTCAGAGGGATGAGTTGAGGCGAAACTTTCGGACGCTGAAAGGGTGAGCAGGCGTGGCGCCAACATTCCGACTGCAAAAAGTATTGACGATGAAAGAAAAAGAAAAAGAGAAGGCGCTTGGCGAGTACGAAGAGGCGGTTCGCCGGTTTGAACAAGCGGCCGAAGCGCTGTATCACTTGCTCAAGGAAAAAGAAAAATGCGAAGCGGCGAGAGATGAACAGCTGCGGACCGGCTTATCGATCGGCGCGATTCGCCATATGCTGCAATATATCAGCAATGTACAGCGGTCCATTGATCATTATCAGCTCATCGTCATGCAAGCGCGCGAGCAGATGCAGCGCCGGCAGCAACGCCTGATCGAATTGAATATAGAAGTAAAAAAATATGAAAAAATGCGCGAACGTGTGCGGCGATGGACGGAGCAACGCGAGAAAGAGGCAGAAAGCCGCTTTCTTGACGAAATGGCTGTTCAGCGTTTTGCACGGCAAGGGGAGTCGTAGATGGCAAGCAGCAAAGTCCAACAGGAAGAAAGGGCAAGCTGGTGGCAATGGATCTTGTTCGTCATTGTGATCCCAAGTTTATTTGCCGCCTTCTTCCTCTTGTTAATCGTCAAAGTAGCCGACATCGATGTGGCGGCAAAAACAAAACAATGGACAGCGAACGTGCCGTTTGTGTCCGAATGGATCGACTGGAAAAAGAAGGAGAAAGCGCTGGCAAAAACGATCGCGGCGCAGCAACAGACGATCAAACAGCAAAAAGAGATGATTGAGAACCAGAAAAAACAAATTCAGCAGCTCCAGAACGAATTAACTGTAAAAGAGCATGAAATCGCCCGCTTATCGGCGCCAGATGAGGACTCGACCGAACAAGCCGATCACGCTGCCAAGCCCGCCGTGACGACGGACGATGTGGCCGCGATGTACGGGGCGATGTCAGAAAAACAGGCGGCTGCCATTTTAGCCGAGCTGTCGGATGACGAAGCGCTCGCTGTGTTGAGCCGTATCGATGGAGACAAGGCAGCAGCCATTTTGGAACAAATGCCGATTGAACAAGCGGCGAACTTGCTTTCGTCGTTGCGCAAATGGGCGATGGGAGAGGAGGCGGCCGAATGAAAGCGGTGATCGCAGCAAGCTTGTTGCGCTCTACAGGCGTTGAAATGACACCGGCGATGTCAAAAAAGGAAACAGGGACAACCGGCGCGTTCGCGGCGCTGCTTGCGCGCAGGCAGACCGAGACAGATTCAGTTGAAACAGAGGCGGCTCAACCGCCATCTTTGTCAGAAAATAAAACGAGAAAAACGGATGAGCAGGCGGAACTAGCTTGGCTACCTGTTATAGCCATGCAGGCGGAAGGAAGCTTTTCCGCTCAAAGCGTGGCGCAAGGGAGCCATGATCAGCTGCCGGCAGCAGTCGATGGGGAAAGCGGAAATCATGCTTCTTTCGTCGCCGCGGACGCAAACGGCAGGAACATAAGAAACCCGCTGCTGCCGTTTGATCATAGAGAAACCCAATTGGCTGGTGAGAGAGTTGAAAACACACAAGTTTCTACGACTCAACGTTTGTTCCAAGCCGCTCATAGTCAGAGCGAATTGACTGGTGCCGGACTGGGAAACAGGTGGCCAGATGGGAATATCCGTGAAGAGGGGAGAAAGTTAAACGGCAAAAACGCATCGGTCGAATCTTTCTTTTCGTTGCGGGTTCAGCCGGCGGAATATGAGGTTCGTCATGGGTGGCATAGAGAGAATCGTTTCCAGCCAGATGGCCATACGGCTTTTTCAGCAAATATGGCCTCACTGTTGTCTGTTGACGCTAGTTTGGACAGTCAGACAAGCAGAACAGAAGCCGATAACGGCAGTTCTCTGATTAACCAAGTCGCCCGCGCCTTGCGGTTGGGGCGGTGGATGAAGCTGCCAAATGGTGCAACGCAGCTCGTCATCCGCCTCCACCCGGAACATCTCGGGACGGTTACCGTGAAAATGGTGCACGAAGGCGGGAAGCTCGCCGCCAAACTGCTTGTGTCAAATGACGCCGTAAAAGAGTTGCTTCATGCCCATCTGCCGCAGCTCGCCCAGTTGCTCGATGCGAGCCACATTACCGTCGAAAAATGGACGGTTTGGACCGATTTTGAAGGTCCTGCCATGCCGCCGCATTCCGAGAAGCGCCAAGGCGGCCGTCAACATGGCGAGTCACAGCAGGAACAAAAGCAGGAATCATCGCCTTCTTCCCCGTTTGCGTTAGACGGGATTGAGGCGGATGCATAGGGGGATTGAGGATGGCAACAAACACAATTGATTCAAATTTATGGCTGGCCAACGCTGCCCAGCCGGAACGGAAAACGGGCGATCGCATTTTAGGGAAAGATGACTTTCTAAAGATTTTGCTCGCCCAGCTACAAAATCAAGATCCGCTCAATCCGTTGGAAGATAAAGACTTTATCGCACAAATGGCGAGTTTTTCGTCTCTCGAGCAAATGATGAACATCGCCGATCTCATGCAACAATGGATGCAGACAAGCGGACGCGACGCGCTTTTGCGCTACAGCGAGTGGATCGGTAAAACGGTATATTGGCAAGAGGATGATTCAACAATGAGCGCGGTCGTTCAATCAGTCGTGCAACAAGATGGACAAATTGTCCTCGAGCTGAATAACGGAACGACGATCGCTGCTGATGCAGTCACAAGAGTCGAACAAAAAGGATGAAGGGGAGGGGAAACCGGTGCTTCGTTCCATGTATTCCGGTATTGGCGCCATGCGCAATTTCCAAACGAAGCTGGATGTGATCGGCAACAACATTGCCAATGTCAACACGTATGGATTTAAAAAAGGAAGAACCATTTTTAAAGATTTAATGAGTCAAACGATCTCTGGTGCGAGTGGGCCAAGCGGCGGCCTTGGCGGCACGAACCCGAAACAAGTCGGTTTAGGCTCGCAGCTCGCTGCGATCGACACTATCCATACATCGGGGAGTTTACAAACAACAGGACGCGTGCTTGACTTAGCGATTTCGGGAGATGGGTTTTTCCAAGTGGCGGAATCGGTGAATCAGTCCGGCTTTACTAATGTCCGGTATACGAGAGCAGGGAATTTTTATTTGGATGATGAAGGCTATTTAGTGACCAGCGATGGTTATTATGTCGTTGGATTTGCGGCGTACGGAGATGTAACGTACACTCCGACAGGAGGTACTAGTATGACCATTACGCTGAGTCCGACGCCGGAGGATATCGCTCAATCACAGTTTAATTTTACTGCTGACCCACCGGTTTACAATGGAGGAACAATTAACGTTTCTGTTCCATCCGGCAGTGGAACAGGAACCGGATCTGTTGCTGTTCAATATAAGCCGATCAAAATACCGAAAGAGGCAAAAAGTATAAATATCGGTCAAGATGGTTCAATTACTTATGTTGACCAGTTTGGGACACTCCGATGGGCCGGGCAGCTTGTGTTGGCCAAGTTTTCGAATAATGACGGATTGGAAAAAGCAGGAGGAAGTGTATATACAGAGACAATGAACTCCGGCGCTCCAATATTGAATTTTGCCAATGTTGCCGGCATTGGTTCTGTTCGATCCGGCACGCTAGAAATGTCCAACGTCGACCTTGCTGAAGAATTTACCGAAATGATTGTCGCCCAGCGCGGGTTCCAGGCGAATACGCGCATCATTACAACGTCGGATGAAATTTTGCAAGAGTTGGTCAACTTGAAAAAATAGAATAGGAGGAAGGGCGTTAGCAGACTCCTAACGCCCGTTCACCGATGATTTCGTTAACGAAGCTCAACGGTAAACGGTTTATGCTTAACGCGCTTTACATCGAGCAAATTGAGGCGTTTCCCGACACGACCGTGACGCTGACGAACGGGAAAAAATTTGTCGTTCGTGAAACGGTCGAACAAGTCGTGGCGCTCACAAGCGAATTTTACCGGCAAATCGGCGCGTTTCGCTTACCGGAGGCAGGGGGATTGGATCGTGAAAGGGAATAAAGTGATCAAAACGATGGCCATTATGCTGGCGATCATCGCCTTAGCCGGCACAGCGGCGCTCGTGGCGGTGATGAAAATGGCCAACGCAGGGAAACAGGAGGCGCCGAGCGCCGATGAACTTGCTGAAAGCTCGATCGACATCCCGGAAATGACGACGAATTTAGCGGACGGTCGCTATATTAAAATATCATTTAAAATCCAGACCGACAGCGATAAAGGAAAAGAAGAGGCGGAGAAACGCGATTTTCAAATTAAAGATGCGATCATCGAGCAGCTTTCGGAAATGAAGGCGGCCGACTTTAAAGGAAAGGAAGGAATGGCGGCGCTGAAAGAGCGGCTCAAGCAAGACATTAACGCATTGATGCAGGAAGGAAAAGTGGAGAACGTCTACATTACCTCCTTTATCCTCCAGTAGCCTGCCATCTAAAGGGGGGAAGGTGACATGACAGCCGGGGAAGTACTGTCGCAAAGTGAAATTGACGCGCTGCTTGCCGCGCTTTCCGCTGGGGAAATGAGCGCGGAAGAACTTAAAAAGGAAGAGGAAGGGCGGCGCGTCAAAACATACGATTTCCGGCGGGCGCTTCGGTTTTCCAAAGACCAAATTCGCAGCTTGACGCGCATTCACGAAAACTTTGCCCGCTTGTTGACAACATTTTTTTCCGCTCAGTTGCGCACATACGTGCAAATCTCGGTCGCATCGGCTGATCAAATTCCTTACGAGGAGTTCGTCCGTTCCATTCCAAAGATGACGATCATTAACGTTTTTGAAGTGCCGCCGCTAGACGGGCATGTGCTGCTTGAGGTGAACCCGAACATCGCTTATGCCATGCTTGATCGGGTGATGGGCGGCCGCGGCGCCAGCATGGACAAAGTGGATCATCTAACCGAAATTGAAACGCGCATCATGTCCAGCCTGTTTGACAAAGCGTTTGCCCATTGGCGCGATGCATGGGAGTCGGTGGCTGAGATCGATCCGTTGTTTGTTGATTTTGAGGTCAATCCGCAATTTTTGCGCATGATCGCACCGAACGACACAGTTGTTGTCATTTCGCTCAACACGCAGATTGGCGAAGCGCGCGGCATGATGAACGTTTGCATCCCGCACGTCGTCTTAGAGCCGATTATGCCGCGGCTGTCGGTGCATTACTGGATGCAGGCGCAAAAAAAAGAGCGTTCTCCCGAGGAGGCGGGACGAATCGAACGGCGCATCCGCACGGCCCAATTGCCGATTGTCGCCGAGCTTGGCACAGCGGTCGTCACCGTCGGTGAATTTCTTCAGCTCGAGGTGGGGGACGTCATCGAACTCGAGCAGTCGATTCATGAGCCGCTTGTCGTCAAAATCGGCCATATCCCAAAATTTATCGGCCAGCCGGGGAAGCGGAACAAAAAGCTGGCGGTGCAAATTTTAGCGATGATCGAGGGGGGAGAAGAAAGCCATGATGAATGATGGAATGTTGTCGCAAGATGAAATCGATGCTTTATTGCGCGGAATGGACAATAGCGATCACGTTCCGGCGCTCCACGATATTTTCACCCCGCTCGAGCAAGATGCCCTTGGGGAAATTGGCAATATTTCATTCGGCAGTTCAGCGACGGCGCTGTCAATGTTGTTGAATCAAAAAGTGGAAATTACGACACCGAGCGTGTCTATCATTGAGCGGACAAGCGTTGCCGATGAGTTTCCGCAGCCGTACGTTGCCATCCAAGTCAATTATACGGAAGGGTTTCTCGGGACGAACTTGCTTGTTATAAAGCAGCAAGATGCGGCCATTATTGCGGATTTAATGCTTGGAGGCGACGGAACGACAGCCGACAGTTCGCTGGGCGAGATTCAGCTGAGCGCAGTCCAGGAGGCCATGAATCAAATGATGGGCTCAGCAGCGACGTCGATGTCAACTGTTTTTGGGAAACGGGTGGATATTTCTCCACCGACGCTCCATCTTCTCGATTTGGCTGAAGGAAAAGGATTGGAATATTTACCGGACGAGGACTTGTTCATTAAAGTGTCATTCCGGCTGAAAATCGGGGCTTTAATTGACTCGAACATTATGCAGCTGTTGCCGATTGATTTCGCCAAAGAGCTCGTCTCCCATTTGCTCGGTTCGCCGGCTGAGGCGGCCGGAGCGGCGGAAATCCAGGAGAATAAACTTGAACCATCGCCCGCGGGCGCGGTGCCGCTCGAAGAGCCACAACCGGCGCCTGCTTACGCCCGCGTGGGGGGCGGCATGCCTTCCTCCCCGGCGGCGGGCCGCTTCACAAATGAACCGGTCGGACGTTCTAAGGAAGAAACAAGGATGGCTGAGCGGCATATTCAAGCGGCTGATTTTGCGGAGCTCGACGATCCGCCGCTTGCCGCGACGGAGGCGCGCAATTTAGAGCTGTTGTTTGATGTGCCGCTGCAAGTGACGGTCGAACTTGGACGGACGAGGCGCTCGGTGCAGGAAATTTTGCAGCTGTCGGCCGGATCGATCATTGAGCTCGACAAGCTGGCCGGTGAACCAGTCGATATTTTTGTCAACAACAAGCTGATCGCGAAAGGCGAAGTCGTCGTGATCGACGAAAACTTCGGCGTCCGAATCACCGACATTGTCAGCCAAAGCGATCGGCTAAAACGGCTAAAATAATAGGCAATACAGGAGGTAGGGGGACATGGCTAGAATACTGGTAGTCGATGATGCTGCGTTTATGCGGATGATGATTAAAGACATTTTGACCAAAAATGGGCATGAGGTCGTTGCCGAAGCGGCCGACGGTCGGCAGGCGATCGAAAAATATAAAGAGACGCGCCCTGACATTGTGACGATGGACATTACGATGCCGGAGATGGACGGGATTACAGCGTTGAAAGAAATCAAAAAAATCGACAGCAACGCCAAAGTCATTATGTGCTCAGCGATGGGGCAGCAGGCGATGGTGATTGACGCCATCCAAGCGGGGGCGAAAGATTTCGTTGTCAAGCCGTTTCAGGCGGACCGCGTCATTGAAGCGATTAACAAAACGATCGGATAAGCGATAAGAGGAGGAGCGTATTGATGTCAATATGGCGATGGGCGGCAGCGTTGTTTATGGCAGCCATCGTATTGAGCGCATCGCCGGCATCGGCCGCCCAAAGCCCGACGGTCGCCGACTGCCTGCAGCACCCGGATGCGTGCGGGCCGTCGGCGCCGGCCGGGCAACAGATGCAATCGTCCGGCAAATCGGTTGATGCCGTTTCTGCTTCCGATGTGCTCCGGCTCATCGGGGCGACCGCCTTTGTCCTTATTCTTCTTTATATGCTGCTGAAATGGCTTTCCCGCCGCCAGCCATTTGGCCCCGGTCAAAAAGGTGTCATCGAACACCTTGGTGGGACGAGCGTCGGATCGAATCGTTCCGTCCAGCTCATTAAAGTCGGCAACCGGTTGCTTGTGATCGGCGTCGGCGATTCGATTCAACTATTGCGGGAAATTAGCGACGAAAATGAAATGAACGAACTGCTCGCGCAGCATAATGAACGGCTTGAACGAATGGCTGATTTCAGCCGATTCGGCTCCCGGCTTCGCGAATATTGGGCGACAAAATCAAGATCGAAAGGCAACTCATCTCTTCCATTTTCGGTGCTGTTTGCCGAGGAAATGAAACAAATGGCCGAAAAGCGAAACGAATGGCTTAGTCGGCTGAAAGAGGAAGGAACGGCCGGCGATGAATGAATTTGTCCATATGTTTAATTCCATGGCTCCCGAGCATGTGTCGACATCGGTGAAATTGCTGCTGTTGCTCACCGTTTTGTCGATTGCTCCCGGCATTTTAATTATGATGACTTGTTTTACGCGCATCGTTATCGTTTTGTCGTTCGTGCGCACGTCGCTCGGCACGCAGCAAATGCCGCCAAACCAAGTGTTGATTGGGTTGGCATTGTTTTTAACGTTTTTCATTATGGCGCCGACATGGAAAGACATCAATGACCAGGCGCTGCAGCCGCTGTTCGCTGAAAAAATTGATTTGGATGAGGCATACGAACGCGCTGCTGTTCCGCTCAAGCAGTTTATGAGCAAGCATACAAGGCAGCAGGATTTAGCGCTCTTTTTATCATACAGCGGCGCCGAACCGCCAAAAACGGTCGACGACATCCCGCTCACCGCGCTCGTTCCGGCGTTTGCGATTAGCGAGCTGAAGACGGCGTTTCAAATGGGCTTTATGATTTTTATTCCGTTTTTAGTCATCGACATGATCGTCGCCAGCGTCTTAATGTCGATGGGAATGATGATGCTGCCGCCGGTGATGATTTCGCTGCCGTTTAAAATTTTGTTGTTTGTTCTTGTTGACGGCTGGCACTTAGTCGTCAAATCATTGCTGCAAAGTTTTCAATAAAGATAGGTGGCGTCCATGAGTGCCGATTTGGTCATTCGCCTTGCTGAGCAAGGTGTTTATATCGTGTTGATTGTCTGCGGCCCGCTCTTGTTGCTGTCGCTTGTTGTCGGGCTTGTCGTCAGCATTTTCCAGGCGGCGACGCAAATTCAGGAGCAGACGCTCGCCTTTGTGCCGAAAATTGTCGCTGTCCTGCTCGGGTTTGTGTTGTTCGGGCCGTGGATGCTCTCGAAAATGGTGTCGTACGCCCATGATATTTTCAACAATTTGGCTTCCTTTATAGGCTGATCGATCATGGAACAATTATGGACTCACTTTCCGGCGTTTTTGCTTATTTTCGCCCGCACCGCTTCGTTTTTTGCTGCGATGCCGCTCTTTTCGTATCGGACGGTGCCGGCTTCGTATAAAATCGGGTTGGCGTTTTTTTTCAGCTGGCTGTTGTTTTTGGCGGTGCCCAAACCGACGCTGCCATTAAATGATGTGTATATGCTGCTGATCTTTAAAGAGGTGCTCGTCGGACTGGCGCTTGGACTGATCGCGGCGACCGTTATGGCGGCGGTGCAAATGGCCGGCGGGTTGATTGACTTTCAAATCGGGTTTGCCATCGCCAATGTCATTGATCCGCAAACCGGGGCGCAAAGCCCGCTCTTAGGCCAATACCTTCACTCGCTGGCGCTTTTGTTGTTGCTGGCGCTTGACGGTCACCATCTGTTGCTGGATGGCATGTTTTACAGCTATCGCTGGCTGCCGCTCGACGGATGGCCGCATATTGCCGACGGGCGGGCGGTCGAGTATGCGGTTCGCGCGTTCGCTGCGATGTTTGCCATCGCCGTGCAAATGGCCGCCCCGCTTGTCGGAGCGCTCTTTTTAGTCGATGTGGCGCTTGGCATCATCGCCCGCGCCGTGCCGCAAATGAACATTTTTGCCGTCGGTTTTTCCCTGAAGACGGCGGCGGCGTTTTTGCTCCTGTTTGCAGCGATCGGCGGAATTTTGCTTTCCGCCCGTGAACTGTTTCAGCTCATGTTTGCGTCGCTGCGCGAGTTTATGCGGTTGTTGGGAGGCGCGTAAGATGGGCCGCTGGCGGCTTGATTTGCAATTTTTTGCGGGAGAAAAAACGGAAAAGGCGACGCCGCGCAAACGGCAAGAAGTACGGGAAAAAGGGCAGGTGGCGAAAAGCGGTGACGCAGTTGCCGCCGCCGTCTTGCTTGCAACGTTTCTCACCTTGTCTTTGGCGGGGGAGTACGAACGCGATGGCTTGCTGCGCCTGTTCGCCCGCGCGCTGTCCGATTATGCGTCCGTTCCGTTGACGATCGATTCGCTTCACCTGCTGTTTCTTGACTGGCTCCGCCATGCGGCGCTCCTTTTGGCTCCGTTTTTTGCCGCTGCCGTGCTGGCGGCCGGGCTGGCCAACTTTTTGCAAATCGGCGCTCTTTTTACTGTTGAACCGCTGAAAATGGACTGGAACCGGCTCAATCCGGTGCAAGGAATGAAGCGGCTTTTTTCGCTGCGCGCCATTGTCGAATTGTTGAAATCAGTGCTCAAAGCCGGCATCATCGGCGCAATTGTCTTTGCGCTGCTGCTTTCCGGACGAAACGAACTCATGGCGCTTGCCTCCAAACCGCCGGGTGCCATGCTCGCGGTCATTGGCGGTTTGACGGTGAAAATGGGGCTGTATGCCGCGGCGGCGCTCTTATTTTTAGCGTTGTTTGATTATTTGTACCAGCGGTTTGAATTTGAGAAAAACATTCGCATGTCGAAGCAGGACATTAAAGATGAGTACAAAAAGACGGAAGGCGACCCGCTCATCAAGTCGCGCATCAAACAGAAACAGCGGGAAATGGCGATGAAACGGATGATGCAAGAAGTGCCGAACGCAGATGTTGTCATTACGAACCCGACCCATTATGCGGTCGCGCTCAAGTATGAAGACGGAAAAATGGAAGCGCCGCTCGTTGTGGCGAAAGGGGCGGACTATGTCGCCTTAAGAATTAAGGAAATCGCCAAAGCCAACGGTGTCGTCACCGTTGAGAACCGTCTGCTCGCTCAGGCGCTTTATCGGCAGGCGGAGGTCGGCGATATGATTCCGGAGGCGTTTTTTAAAGCGGTGGCGGAAGTTTTGGCGTACGTTTATCGGCTCAAACGAAATGTGTAGCAGCAAGGAGAGAAAAACATGCAAGCACAATGGAAAGATTTATCAGTTCTGTTACTGGTCGTGCTCATCGTCGCCATGCTCGTCATCCCGTTGCCGACATGGCTGCTCAGTGTTTTGATCATCGTCAATATTTCGCTCGCCTTGCTCGTTTTGCTGACAGCGATGAATACGAAAGAACCGCTTGAGTTTTCCATTTTTCCGTCATTGCTTTTAGTGCTGACCTTGTTCCGATTAGGGTTGAACGTCTCGACAACCCGCTCGATTTTAAGCAAAGGGGAGGCGGGCGGCGTCGTCGAAACGTTCGGGACGTTCGTCGTCGGCGGCGATGTCGTCGTCGGATTTGTTGTGTTTTTAATTTTAATCATTATCCAGTTCATCGTCATTACGAAAGGATCGGAGCGCGTCTCTGAGGTGGCGGCCCGCTTTACGCTCGATGCGATGCCGGGAAAACAAATGAGCATTGACGCGGATTTAAACGCCGGTATGATCTCAGAGCAGGAAGCGCGGCAGCGGCGGGAAAAGATCGCGCAAGAGGCTGATTTTTACGGTGCCATGGACGGGGCGAGCAAGTTCGTCAAGGGCGACGCCATCGCCGGGATGATTATCGTCGTGATCAATATGTTGTTTGGCATGGTCATCGGCGTCGTCGAGCAAGGGATGGATATGGCCGAGGCGGCGAAACGCTATACGCTGCTGACGGTCGGTGATGGAATTGTGAGCCAAATTCCGGCTCTGCTGATTTCGACCGCGACCGGCATCATCGTCACGCGTGCGGCGTCCGACAGCAACTTAAGCGGCGATATTATGCGCCAGCTGTTTGCTTTTCCGAAAATGTTGTACGTCACTGCCGGAACGATTTTCTTGCTCGGCTTGTTTACGCCGATTAGCGACGTGTTGACGATGCCGATTGCCGGGCTGTTAGCGCTCGGCGGCTACCGGTTTGCCGGACGCCAACAACAGGAGGAAGCGGCCGGCGCCGGGCCGGAAGAGGAAACGGCGGCAGCGGACGAATTGAAAAGCCCAGAAAGCGTCATCCAACTGTTGCATGTCGACCCGATTGAGTTTGAGTTTGGTTATGCCCTCATTCCGCTCGCTGATGCGGCCCAGGGCGGCGATTTGCTTGACCGGATCGTCATGATCCGCCGCCAGCTCGCGCTTGAGCTCGGCATCGTCGTCCCGGTCGTGCGCATCCGCGATAACATTCAGCTTCAGCCGAACGAATACCGGATAAAAATTAAAGGCGAGGAAGTGGCGCGCGGCGAGCTGCTGCTTGACCATTATTTGGCGATGAGTCCCGGCGTCGATGATCATTCAGTCGACGGCATTGAAACGGTCGAGCCGGCGTTCGGCCTGCCGGCGAAATGGATTTCCGAAGCGATGAAAGATCGCGCTGAAATGCTCGGTTATACGGTTGTTGACCCGCCGTCGGTCGTCTCGACGCATTTGACGGAAGTGCTTAAAGCTCATGCTCATGAGTTGCTCGGCCGCCAAGAAACGAAGCAGCTGATCGATCATTTGAAAGAGTCGTACCCGGTGCTTGTCGATGATGTGACGCCGAATCCGCTGTCGATCGGCGACGTTCAAAAAGTACTTGCCAAACTGCTGAAAGAGAAAGTGTCGATTCGCAACTTGCCGCTTATTTTTGAGACGCTCGCCGACGTTGGCCGCTTGACCGGCGACACCGACTTGTTGACCGAATATGTCCGCCAAGCGCTGGCGCGGCAAATTACCGGCCAATACGCCGTGCCAGGCGAGCCGCTGCGCGTCATGACGCTGTCCGGCAGGGCGGAGAAAATCATCGCCGATGCCGTGCAGCAAACGGAGCATGGCCGCTATTTGGCGCTTGACCCGACGCGGGCGCAGATGTTCGTTGAGGCGGTGGCCCAGGCGCTTGACCGCTATCCGTTCGCCGGCCAAACGCCGATTTTGCTCTGTTCCCCGGCGGTGCGCATGTACGTCCGCCAGCTGATCGAGCGCCATTTCCCAACGATCCCGGTGCTGTCATACAACGAGCTCGAAGCTGACGTCGAAGTTCAAAGCGTGGGGATGGTGGAAATCGAATGAAAGTGAAAAAGTTTGTCGCCCCGTCCATGAACGAAGCGATGAAGATGGTTCGCGCCGAGCTCGGCCGCGATGCCGTCATTTTACATTCAAAAGTGATCCATACCGGCGGATTTTTCGGCCTGTTTGCGAAAAAAAAGATCGAAGTGTTAGCCGGCGTTGACCCCGATCCATTGCCGCGTCCGCCAGCTGCGGCGGCGCCAGCTGACTGGCCATCGGCCGTCAGGCAGGAGGAGACGAATGGTTCGCTTGCGGGGGAGCTGCAGGAAGTGAAAACGCTCATCCGCCAGTTGGCCAGCCGCCCGCCTTCGTTAGTATATCCCCCGCCGCTCGCTGAAGCGGAGCGGCGGCTTGTGCGGCAGGGAATGGCAGAGCGTTACGTTCGTGAGGTGATGGATCGCTTGCTTGAACGGTGGTACGCCGACAAAGGGGGGCGCTCGGCTTCTGCCGTCGCCGGTTGGGCGAAGGAGGCGGTGCGCGGCATGTTGTCGCCGCTTCCGTTTGCCGAAGCCGCAAGGCAAAAAAAATATGTGATTTTGCTCGGTCCGACGGGGGTCGGAAAAACGACGACGCTCGCCAAAATGGCGGGGCGCGCTGTGCTTGAACAAAGGAAAAAAGTAGGATTCATTACAACAGATACGTACCGGATTGCCGCCATCGACCAGCTGAAGACGTACGCGAATATTTTACAGGCGCCGTTTGCAGTATGCTACAACGCCGATGACTTCCGGACAGCGAAGCGAAACTTGGCCGATTGCGACCTCGTGTTTGTGGATACAGCCGGCCGCAATTTCCGCAATCCGCAATATGTGGCTGAATTGCAGCAAACACTTGAGTTTGACAGCGAGACGGAAACGTTTCTCGTGCTTGCCGCCACCGGAAAGTACGAGGACATGAAAGCCGTTTATGACCGCTTTTCCCGTCTGCCGCTCGATCGGCTGATCATTACCAAACTCGACGAGACCGACTCGTACGGGGCCGTGTTCAGCTTGCTGATTGACAGCCGGCTTGGCGCCGCCTATTTTACGAACGGGCAAAACGTGCCGGACGACATGGCGGAGGCGTCGGCTGACCGGCTCGTTCACCTGTTGTTTGGGGCGGAGCGATGGTGAAAGACCAAGCGGAACGGCTTCGCCTCGAGCTGAGCCGCCTCCGGCAGCAGCCATCGCCGCGAACCATCGCGGTGACGAGCGGAAAAGGCGGGGTCGGCAAATCGAATCTTTCGCTCAACTTTTCGCTGTCGCTCTCTAAGCTCGGGTTTCGCGTCTTGCTGCTCGATATGGATATTGGCATGGGCAACATCGATATTTTGCTCGGCCAGTCATCGTCGTTGACATTGGCCGATTGGCTTTCGGCCCGGCTGCCGCTCTCAGAGCTGGTGAAAAGCGGGCCGGAGCATCTGTCGTACATTGCCGGAGGGACGGGCGCCGCACAATGGCGGGCGCTTGATACGGCTGGCATCGACTACTTTTTGACCGAAATGCAGGCCGTGGCGTCACGGTATGATTATCTCGTCTTTGACATGGGGGCGGGGGCATCAGGGGAACGGTTGTATTTTCTGAAGTCGGTTGACGACGTGTTTGTCGTGACAACGCCGGAGCCGACCGCCATGACCGATGCGTATGCCATGATGAAATACATGCACGCCGCCGGCAGCGAGGCGCCGTTTTCTGTCATTGTCAACCGCGCCGGCAAGGAGCGGGAAGGGCATGAAGTCTTTGAGCGGCTCAAGCATGTCGCCGGCCGGTTTTTAAACAAAGAAATTGCGTTGCTTGGCATCGTTCCGGAAGATCGGGCGGTCGCCCGCGCGGTTGTCAACCAAACGCCGTTTGTGTTGCTTGACCCTGCGGCGAAGGCGAGCCAGGCGGTGCGTCAAATGGCATTTCGTTATGCGCCGGGGCGCCAGGAAGGGCCGGGGCGGGCGAACCGCTTTTTTGCCAAGCTGCGCCAACTTTTGCTAGAAAGGTAGAGACGGAAAATGAAGACGATCAAGGTGCTTGTCGTCGATGACTCGGCGTTTATGCGCAAATGGATCAGCGACTTTTTGTCCGAACATCCGCGCCTTGAAGTCATCGGGACGGCCCGCAATGGTCAAGAGGCGCTTGAGAAAATCGCTGTTTGTCGCCCCGATGTTGTGACGCTCGACGTCGAAATGCCGGTCATGGACGGGCTCGTAACATTGCGGCGCATCATGGAGAAGCATCCGCTGCCGGTCGTCATGGTATCAAGCACGACGAAGGAAGGAGCGGAAAATACGGTAGCCGCCATGCAATATGGGGCGGTTGACTTTGTGGCGAAACCGTCCGGCCCGATTTCGCTTGATTTATATAAAGTGAAGGATGAACTCATCCGAAAAGTGCTGCACGCGAGCGAAGCGAACATGAGGGCGCTCGCCGCTCGGCGCCCGAAAGCGGCGCTTTGGCGTCCGCCTGCCAAAACAGTGCGCGCCGAAAAAGCGATCGTCGCGATCGGCACCTCAACCGGCGGCCCGCGCGCTCTCGAAACGGTGCTGACGCAGCTGCCGCCCCATTTGGCCGCCCCGGTCGTCATCGTCCAACATATGCCGAAAGGGTTTACGAAATCGCTTGCCAACCGGCTTGATGCACTATCGGCCATAACGGTCAAAGAGGCGGAAGACGGAGAGGTGCTGCGAAACGGCACCGCTTATATCGCTCCGGGCGGCGTTCATCTTGTTGTCGGCGAGGAAAACGGTGTGCTGAAAGCCCGTTTCGATGAATCGCTGCCGCGCGCCGGCCATCGCCCGGCCGTTGACGTGTTGTTCGAATCGCTCGCTGCCATTCGCCGCTGTCGGATCGTGGCGGTGATCATGACCGGAATGGGATCAGATGGGACGGCAGGGTTGAAAAAGCTGAAAGAAGGCGGGGATGTGGAAGCGATCGCCGAGGCGCGCGAGACAGCGGTCGTTTATGGGATGCCAAGGGCGGCGATCGAGGCCGGCGTCATCGATGTCATCGCTCCGCTTGACGGCATTGCCGCCGCCATCGTCCAATCGATCGGGGAATGAGGGGGAACATGGGATGGATATGAATCAATACTTAGACATCTTTATTGATGAAAGCAAGGAGCATTTACAAACAATCAACGAGCGGCTGCTTGAACTCGAACAAACTCCGGACGATATGGCTCTTGTTAATGAAATTTTCCGCTCGGCCCATACGCTAAAAGGAATGTCGGCCACGATGGGGTTTGAAGATTTGGCCAATTTGACGCACCAACTAGAGAATGTGCTTGATGGCATCCGCAATCGGCAGCTGATCGTCACTCCGGAACTGCTTGATGTTGTTTTTCAAGCAGTCGACCATTTGGAGGCGATGATTATGTCGATCGCCTCGGGCGGCGACGGGAAGCGCGATGTAAGCGAGACAGTCGAGCAGCTGAAACGAATCGAGCAGGGCGGGATGCCGGACAAACAGACAGCAGGCGAAAAGCCGCCCCTCGAGCATGCATACGGGGAGTTTGAATACCATGTGTTGCAACAGGCAAAAGAGCAAGGGTTTTCCGTCTATGAAATTCGCATCCGCCTTCGTGAGGACTGCCTGTTGAAAGCCGCGCGCGTGTATATGGTGTTTGAACTGCTCAGTGAGGCGGGGGAAATTGTAAAATCGACGCCGCCGTCTGACATGCTTGAAGAAGAGCAATTTGGCCAAGAGTTTCTCGTCACCGTTGTATCAAAAACGCCGGCGGATGAACTGCGAACGCGGCTGATGGGCATTTCCGAAATTGACGGGGTCGAGATCGCCGCGGTGACAGTCAACGAGCCGACTGCCAAAAGCGGGGAGCAGGCCGCATCTGAACTGCCGGCGTCCACCGCTTTTGAACAAGCAGCGGCGGCGCAGGCTGAAGCGGAGACGGTGGAAAAGCAGGCGGCGAAACAAGCAGGGAAGACGATCCGCGTCAATATTGAACGGCTTGATATGTTAATGAACTTGTTTGAGGAACTAGTTGTCGACCGCGGGCGGCTCGAACAAATTTCCCGTGATTTGAACCATGCCGAACTGACGGAAACAGTGGAACGGATGTCGCGCATTTCGAGCGACTTACAAACGATCATTTTAAACATGCGCATGGTGCCGGTCGAAACGGTGTTCAACCGCTTTCCGCGCATGGTCCGCCAGCTTGCCCGCGAACTCGGCAAAAAAGTGCGCCTTGATATTATCGGAGCGGAAACGGAGCTTGACCGGACGGTCATCGATGAAATCGGCGACCCGCTCGTCCATTTGATCCGCAACGCGCTCGACCATGGCATTGAAGCGCCGGACGCCCGGGCGGCATGCGGAAAGCCGGAGGAAGGGACGGTCAAACTGCGCGCTTACCATAGCGGCAACCACGTCTTTATTGAAATTGAGGACGACGGCGCCGGCATTTCCCGGGAGAAAGTGCTGCAAAAGGCGATCGCCCGCGGCATCGTTTCGCCGGAGGCGGCGGCTCATTTGACCGATCAGCAAGTGTATGGGCTCATTTTCGCCCCTGGTTTTTCCACCGCCGACCACATTTCCGATATTTCCGGGCGCGGTGTCGGTTTGGATGTAGTCAAAAGCACGATCGAATCGCTCGGCGGTGCGGTGACCGTCGATTCACAGCCGGGAAAAGGATCGCTCTTTTCCATCCAGCTGCCGTTGACTTTGTCGATCATTTCCGTGCTGCTCGTGCAAATTGCCGCCGAGACGTATGCCATTCCGCTGTCCTCGATTATGGAGACAGCGTTAGTGAGAAAAGAGGAGATTTTCTCCGCTCATAACCAGCCGGTCATCGATTTTCGCGGCAAAGTCGTGCCGCTCGTCCGGCTGAAAGACGTGTTTTCCGTGCCGGATGCATCGGATGAGGGGGATACGGTGGCGGCTGTCATCGTCCGAAAAGGGGAAAAGCTGGCGGCGTTGGCGGTCGACTCATTTATCGGACAGCAGGAAGTAGTACTGAAATCGCTCGGAAACTATTTATCTTCTGTCTTCGCGATTTCCGGGGCGACGATTTTAGGCGACGGCCGGGTGGCGCTGATCATCGATTGCAATGCGCTCGTGAAATAAGCGGCGGCTAGCGTACCGATCGCTATGGCCGGCTGAAAAGCAAGTTTACAGCCAATTAAAAAAGCTTCGTTGGCGACGTTGCCCTATTGGGAAATACCGGTGCACCGCCATCGTTAGCAGAAACATAAGAACAAAGGCGGGGCGCCTAACGATAGTTTGTTCCGTTTACATTTTCAATGGAAAAGGGGAGTGGCCGATGAGCGCCAGCGTTCAGACTGACTGGAAAGTGATCGCTTTTCGCTTGAAAGGGGAAGAGTACGCTTTACCGGTGCAGCACGTCCGCTCGATTGAAAAAATGCAGCCGATTACGCGCGTGCCGGGAACGGCCCGTTATGTAAAAGGAGTCATCAATTTGCGCGGCGTTGTGACGCCGATTATCGATTTGCGCGAGCGGTTTGGGTTTGCGCCTGAACCATACGGAGAACAGACGCGCATGATTATTGTCACCCTGGGAGATGTCGAAGTCGGGCTGATCGTCGATGCAGCGAATGATGTTCTCGATATTCCGGCATCGAGCATCGAGCCGCCGCCGGAGGCAATTGGGGCTGTGGAGGCGGCCTACATTTACGGGGTGGCGAAAATGGAGAGGCGGCTCCTCATTTTGCTTGATTTAGCGAAGGTGCTTGATCAATAAATCGCAGAGAGGGGCGTTGACGGTTGGGTGACATTTTCCATTTGACAGGGGCGCATATCGACATTTTACGCGAAATCGGAAACATCGGGGCTGGAAACGCGGCGACCGCCTTGTCGACGCTGTTAAACAAAAAAATTGAAATGGCCGTGCCGCGCGTGCAAATTGCGACGTTTGCCGAGATGATGGAGCTGATCGGCGGACCGGAACAAGTCGTTGCGTGTGTGTATTTGCGCATCGAGGGGGAAGCGCCGGGGAATATGTTTTTCGTGCTGCCGCCGGAGCAGGCGGAGCGGTTTGTCCGTCAGATGACCGGCGACGACTCGTTTTCGTTTCAAGGTGAAGCCCATGAGCTCGGATGTTCGGCGCTTCAGGAGCTTGGCAACATTTTAGCCGGTTCGTATTTGTCAGCGCTCGCCGATTTTACACAGCTTGCTTTGCAGCCGTCCGTGCCGGCGCTGGCGCTTGATATGATCGGGGCTGTACTGTCGTTTGGCTTGCTTGAGCTGTCACGTGCCGGCGATTACGCCATTTTGATCGATACGGCCATTTATGACGGGCGGCGGCCAAATGAAAGCATTGACGGCCATTTCTTTCTCCTCCCCGATCCGGAGTCATTTTCCACCATCTTTCGGGCATTAGGTGTGGATAGCGGATGAGCACGATCCAAACGGTCAAAGTCGGCATCGCCGAGATGGAAGTCGTTGCAGCGCCCGCTGTCATTCGCACGTGCGGGCTTGGGTCGTGCGTCGGCGTCGTCATTTATGACAGCGGAAAAGCGGTCGCCGGCATGGCGCATGTTATGCTTCCGCATTCCTCAATGGCGCGCGGAGGGGTCGTCAATGCAGCGAAGTACGCCGACACGGCGGTTGAAGCGCTTTGTAAGCTCGTCATCGCCGCCGGCGGCCGAAAAGGGATGCTCAAAGCGAAGCTTGCCGGGGGGGCGCAAATGTTTTCGTTTTCCTCGGCTGGCGGGGATATGATGCACATTGGTGCGCGCAACGTCGAAGAAGTGAAAAGGCAGCTCGAGCGGCTGCACGTTCCGGTTGTTGCTGAGGATGTCGGCGGCCATAGCGGCCGGACGATTGAGTTTAACCCGCAAACGGGCGTGCTGTCCATTCGCAAGGCTAGCCAAGAAATCAAGGAAATATAATGTCGTTTCCGCAAGGCGAGGGGGAGAACGATGGGGAGCGCGCTAAAAGGAAAAGAGCGGAAATATTGGGACGACTGGGTCAACGGCCGCGATCGGCATGCGGCCGGGGAGCTTGTAGAGCGCTATATGCCGCTCGTTTCTTACCATGTGCAGCGGATTTCCGCCACGCTGCCAAGCTCCGTGCCAAGGGAAGAGTTGGTCAGTTACGGACTCGTCGGCTTGTACGATGCGCTTGAAAAGTTTGACCCATCGCGCGATTTGAAGTTTGACACATATGCATCGTTTCGCATCCGCGGCGCCATCCTCGATGGTTTGCGCAAAGAAGATTGGCTGCCGCGCAGCGTGCGCGACAAAGCCAAAAAAATTGAAGAGGCGGCCGAGCGGCTCGAACAGCGGTACATGCGGTCGGTGACAGCGAAAGAAATCGCCGCCGAGCTCGGCATGACGGAAGAGGAAGTGCAGGCGGCGGTTAATGAAACGTTTTTTTCCAATTGGCTTTCACTTGGACAGACAGCTGGTGAAGAGGATGACGAGCCGCTCGCGATCCGCGACGACCGCGTTGCCCTCCCGGAAGAACAAGTGCTCAAGCAAGAGATGATCGAAAAGCTGGCCGCGGGGATTGAGCAATTGAATGAAAAAGAGCAGCTTGTCATCAGCTTGTTTTACAAAGAAGAACTGACGTTTACGGAAATTGGGAGCCTCTTGCAGCTGTCCACATCAAGAATTTCGCAAATTCACGCCAAAGCGCTGTGGAAACTGCGCCGCTTTTTTGATGAGGAGCGGTGAAAGGGGAAAGGGAGTGGGAAGGTGGATATTCAGCTGCCAGCGCTGCAAAGCGTAATACCTAAAGCGCCCGAAGCGGGAAGCATGTATGCCGCCGCGCAGCACCACCCTTATGCCGTGCAGGCGCAAATGGCGGCGGCCGGCGAAAAGCGGGCGGAGCGGGCGCGCCGCCAAGTGACGGACAAGCGGACAGGCGAGCGCGCACGGTGGGAGGCGTCGCGGTTTGGAAGCCATCCTTATAAAGGAAAAACGATCGACATTAAAGGATAGTGAACATCATGGGAGCATTTTGGCTAACCATCAGTTTGCTGCTGCATGCATTTTCGTTTTTGCTCATCATTTTGCTTTACATGCGCCTGTCAAGGCTTAGAGAGACGGAACAGCGCGCGGCAAGGCGGGCTGAAGAGCTCGAAGAGGCGATGGCGGCTCATCTCGCCCTCTGGAAAGAGGAAAACGAGCGTTTTTTCGGCGAGCTTGATGCGCTGCTTCGGACGAAAATGACCGCCGGGCCTGCCAAACGGCCGACAGAGCCGAAACCAACCGCATTTGCACCGGGCGCGATCAGCGGCGACAGCGGTTCGATGTCGCCCGCGGAAAGCCATGAAAGCACGGCGGAAGGAAAAACGAAGGAAAGCGAAAAAACGGGACAGAATGGCCCCGACGCGGCGCATGATTATTTCCCGGACATCGAAGTGATCGAAGATGTGCTTGACCTTTTGCCATCCGCTAGCGTTGCCGACGCCGCCCGCCGCCTGTATGCCGAAGGGGCAACGGTCGAGGAAATTGCCAAAAAGCTGCAAAAAGGAAAAACGGAAGTGGAGCTGCTGTTGAAATTTGACCGAAAAGCGGACGAAATAGACGAATAACAGCTTGATTTACCGCCGGCGGTTATGATATATTTTTACATGGTGTGAATACACACGCCTGATGATTTCAGCAACGGTGCTGGCATGGCCAGTCTTGCTGAAAGATGAAACAGGCGGAGGAGCAAAAACCACAAGGAAACAGGAGGAGCATACATGTCAGTGATTTCGATGAAACAGCTGCTTGAGGCTGGCGTCCACTTCGGACATCAGACGCGCCGTTGGAATCCAAAAATGAAAAAATACATTTTCACGGAGCGCAACGGCATTTATATTATCGACTTGCAAAAAACGGTGAAAAAAGTCGAGGAAGCATATAACTTTGTGCGCGAATTGGCAGCGAACGGCGGCAAAATTTTGTTCGTCGGCACGAAAAAACAAGCGCAAGAATCGGTCAAAGAGGAAGCGGAACGCTGCGGCATGTTTTATGTCAACCAACGTTGGCTTGGCGGTACGCTGACGAACTTCGCAACGATCCAAAAACGGATCAAACGGCTGCGCGAAATTGAAAAAATGGAAGAAGATGGCGTATTTGACGTACTTCCGAAAAAAGAAGTCATCGGCTTGAAAAAGGAAAAAGAGCGGCTCGAGAAATTTTTAGGCGGCATTAAAGACATGAAAGAGCTGCCGGATGCGCTGTTCGTCATCGACCCGCGCAAAGAGCGGATCGCAGTGGCGGAAGCGCGCAAGTTGAACATCCCGATCATCGGCATCGTCGACACGAACTGTGATCCGGATGAAATCGACTACGTCATCCCAGCGAACGATGACGCTATCCGCGCCGTCAAGCTGTTGACGTCGAAAATCGCCGATGCCGTACTTGAGGCAAAACAAGGCGAAGAGGCGGCCGTCGCAGCGGAGTAATGGCGCTCAAGAAAGGTGATAAGAGGGAAAGCCTTTTATCACCTTTTTTTGAGACAGAAATCAGCAACTTTTGGCTATACTAACGAATAAGGGCAAAACAGGCACCCGCTGCCGACATCGATACATATACGCGATAAAGAGAAGGAGGATCTTTTCATGGCGATTACAGCACAAATGGTCAAAGAGCTGCGCGAAAAAACGGGCGCAGGCATGATGGATTGCAAAAAGGCGCTCACCGAAACAAACGGTGACATGGAGAAAGCGATCGACTGGCTGCGTGAAAAAGGAATTGCGAAAGCGGCGAAAAAAGCGGACCGCATCGCGGCGGAAGGAATGACATACATCGCTGTCGAAGGCAATGCGGCCGTCATTTTGGAAGTGAATTCGGAAACGGACTTCGTTGCCAAAAACGAAGCGTTCCAAACGCTCGTTAAGGAGCTGGCTGCGCACTTGCTGAAACAAAAACCGGCTTCGCTTGATGAAGCGCTCGGACAAACGATGGACAACGGTTCCACTGTCCAAGATTATATTAACGAAGCGATCGCGAAAATCGGCGAAAAAATTACGCTCCGCCGCTTTGCTGTCGTCAACAAAGCGGACGGCGAAACGTTTGGCGCGTACTTGCACATGGGCGGGCGCATCGGCGTATTAACATTATTAGCCGGCAACGCAAGCGAGGAGATCGCCAAAGATGTGGCCATGCATATCGCTGCGCTCCATCCGAAATACGTTTCGCGCGATGAAGTGCCGCAAGAAGAGATTGCGCGCGAACGCGAAGTGTTGAAACAACAAGCGTTAAATGAAGGCAAGCCGGAAAAAATCGTTGAGAAAATGGTGGAAGGCCGGCTGAACAAGTTTTACGAAGACGTTTGCCTGCTTGAGCAAGCGTTCGTGAAAAACCCGGATGTGACGGTGCGCCAATACGTCGAGTCGAACGGAGCGACTGTGAAGCAGTTTATCCGCTACGAAGTCGGCGAAGGGCTCGAAAAACGTCAAGATAATTTCGCCGAGGAAGTTATGAGCCAAGTAAGAAAGCAATGACGGACCGCAACAGGGAACACGCGCGTGTTCCCTGTTTTTCAAAGCGATTCGCATCATGGAGGTTTGACATGGAACAACCAAAATACAAACGCGTCGTTTTAAAGTTAAGCGGGGAAGCGCTCGCCGGAAAGCAAGGGTTTGGCATCCAGCCGGCCGTCATCCAGTCGATCGCCAAACAAGTAAAAGAAGTGGCTGAACTCGGTGTCGAAATTGCCATCGTTGTCGGCGGCGGCAACATTTGGCGCGGAAAAACAGGAAGCGAAATGGGAATGGACCGGGCGACGGCCGACTACATGGGCATGTTAGCGACCGTGATGAACGCGCTCGCCTTGCAGGACAGCCTCGAGCACCTCGGCGTCGAAACGAGGGTGCAGACGTCGATTGAAATGCGGCAAGTAGCCGAGCCGTACATCCGCCGGCGGGCGATTCGCCATCTCGAGAAAAAGCGGGTCGTCATTTTCGCCGCCGGTACAGGAAACCCGTATTTTTCAACCGATACGACCGCTGCGCTGCGGGCGGCAGAAATTGAAGCGGACGTCATTTTGATGGCGAAAAACAATGTTGACGGCGTCTACAGCGCCGACCCGAACGTTGATGCCAATGCAGTCAAATACGAGGAGCTGTCGTATTTGGATGTCATTCAGCAAGGGCTTGGGGTCATGGACTCGACCGCTTCCTCGCTTTGCATGGACAACAATATTCCGCTTATCGTCTTTTCAATTATGGAAGAGGGCAACATTAAACGCGCTGTATTAGGCGAAAATATCGGAACGATCGTAAGGGGGAAATAACGATGGCAAAGCAAGTGATTCAACAGGCGAAAGAAAAAATGGACAAAGCTGTGCAAGCGTTCAGCCGCGAGCTGGCGACCGTGCGCGCCGGGCGGGCGAACGCCGGGCTGCTTGAGAAAGTCACTGTCGACTATTACGGTGTCGCCACGCCGATCAACCAGCTCGCTACGATCAGCGTGCCGGAAGCGCGCATGCTTGTCATTCAGCCGTACGACAAATCCGTCATTAAAGAAATGGAAAAAGCGATTTTAGCGTCGGACTTAGGATTGACGCCGTCCAATGACGGGTCGGTCATCCGCTTGGTCATTCCGCCGCTTACTGAAGAACGGCGCCGCGAACTGGTGAAGCTCGTCAAAAAATATTCGGAAGAGGCGAAAGTGGCGGTGCGCAACATCCGCCGCGACGCGAACGACGAGCTGAAAAAACTCGAGAAAAACGGCGAGATTACGGAAGATGAGCTGCGCGGCTATACCGACGAAGTGCAAAAGCTGACTGACGACCATATCGCCAAAATTGATACCATCACAAAAGAAAAAGAAAAAGAAGTGATGGAAGTATAGGAAAAACGATGCAAACCCTCTATGTTGATGGAGGGTTTTTTTGCTATAATGGAAAGGCAAAACACGTTCGCGGAGGACACGTATGTTCAATAAAATGCGGAAAAATAAAGAGGAAGGCGCCCCGTTGACGAAAGAGGATGTGCTCAGGTATCCGATTCCGAACCATGTCGCCATCATCATGGATGGAAACGGAAGGTGGGCGAAAAAGCGGGCTTTGCCGAGGGTGGCCGGCCATTATGAAGGGATGCAAGTCGTGCGCAAAATCACCCGCTTCGCCAACGAGCTCGGGGTGCGCGTTTTGTCGCTTTACGCGTTTTCAACGGAAAATTGGAAACGTCCGAAAAGCGAAGTCGATTATTTAATGAAACTGCCGGAGCAGTTTTTGACGACATTCCTTCCCGAGCTTGTCGCGGAGAATGTGAAAGTGCAAGTGATCGGCCGTACAGACGAACTTCCGGATCATACGCGCCAAGCGGTCGGGAGGGCCATTCACGAAACGAGCGGCAACACCGGCCTCATTTTAAACTTTGCGCTCAATTATGGGAGCCGGGCGGAAATTACCGCGGCTGTCCAGCAAATTGCCAAAGACGTCCAACGCGGGGCGCTTGCGCCGGAGGACATCACCGAGCCGCTCATTTCCTCTTATTTAATGACGGACGGGCTCGATGACCCGGATTTGCTCATCCGCACGAGCGGGGAAATTCGTTTAAGCAATTTTATGCTTTGGCAGTTGGCGTATACGGAGTTTTGGTTTACCGACGTATTATGGCCGGACTTTACAGAACAACATTTCTTGCAGGCGATTGCCGCTTACCAGCGGCGCGACCGCCGATTTGGAGGAGTGTCAGCACGATGAAGCAGCGAATCATTACCGGAGTCATAGCGGCGGCGCTCTTTTTGCCGATTGTTATTTTTGGCGGATTTCCGTTTATAATAGTAACATATATATTGGCCACGGTCGGGTTGTTTGAACTGTTGCGGATGAAAGGGATGTCTCCGCTGTCATTCGCCGGGGGCGCCGGTTTTGCGGCCCTTTGGCTGCTGCTCGTTCCCGCCCGCTACGGCAGCGAGTGGCTGTCGTCCGGGGCCGTTAAGTTCGGCGTGCTTGCCGCCCTCGCCTTTTTGTTGCTTGTCGGCACCGTCGTGACGAAAAATGCGCTGACGTTCGATGAGGCGGCGTTTATCGTGTTGGCGGTCCTTTATGTCGGCGTCGGGTTTTTCTGCTTCGGCGCCATCCGTTTAGCCGGTTTGCTGTACTTGATTTATGCGCTGTTTGTCATTTGGGCGACCGACATCGGGGCGTATTTTTTCGGCCGCGCGTTCGGCCGGCGCAAGCTATGGCCGGAAATCAGCCCGAAGAAAACAATCGAAGGCGCCATCGGCGGCATCGGTTCCGCCGTTGTCGTTGCCGCTGTCTACGAGTGGGCGGCCGATCCGTTCGACAGCCTCGGCGCAGCGGTGGGGATCGCGCTCTTGCTTTCGATATTCGGCCAGCTTGGCGACTTAGTCGAATCGGCTTTCAAACGCCATTACGGCGTGAAAGATTCGGGAGCGATTTTGCCGGGGCACGGCGGCATTTTGGATCGATTTGACAGTTTGCTGTTTGTGCTGCCGCTCTTATACATATTTATCGAAGCGGTACGATAAGCGGGTGAGGAGTGAAAACGTTGAAATATATTAGTATATTAGGGGCAAGCGGATCGATCGGCACGCAAACGCTCGATGTGATCCGCGCCCATCCGGACAAATTCCGCTTAGCCGCGGCATCGGTCGGGAGAAATATGGAAGCGGCCCGGCAGCTGATCGTTGAATTTTCTCCCCGCCTCGTCGCGATCGCCGACCGCGGCGCCTATGAGACGCTTTGCAGCGAATACGGCGGGCGGACAACGATCGTGTACGGGGAGGAAGGGCTGATTGAAGCAGCTGTATTCCCGCAAGCGGATATCGTCGTCACCGCTATCGTCGGCAGCGTCGGGCTTGTGCCGACGTTAAAAGCGATCGAGGCGGGAAAAACGATCGCCCTCGCCAATAAAGAGACGCTTGTTGTCGCCGGGCATCTCGTCACGGCGGCGGCAGAGAAGCACGGTGTGCCGCTGCTGCCGGTCGACAGTGAACATTCCGCCATTTTTCAATGTTTGCAAGGGGAGAAGCACGAGCACGTCGAGAGGCTCATTCTTACAGCGTCCGGCGGCAGCTTCCGCGACAGGACGCGCGAGGAGCTTGCCCATGTGACGGTTGAAGAGGCGCTTTGTCATCCGAACTGGTCGATGGGAGCGAAAATTACGATCGATTCGGCGACGATGATGAACAAAGGATTTGAAGTGATTGAAGCCCATTGGCTGTTTCGGCTGCCGTATGAGCGGATCGAGGTCGTGCTGCACCGAGAAAGCGTCATCCATTCGCTCGTCGAGTTTCGCGATACAAGCGTCCTCGCTCAGCTTGGCACGCCGGATATGCGCGTTCCGATCCAATATGCGTTGACGTATCCGGAGCGGCTGCCGCTTTCTGTCGCGAAACCGCTAAATTTGGCGGCGCTAGGGGCGCTCCATTTCGCGCCGGTTGATTTTGACCGCTACCGTTGTCTGCGGCTCGCCTATGAAGCTGGGAAACGCGGCGGCTCGCTGCCGGCGGTCTTAAATGCGGCCAACGAGGAGGCGGTGGCTGCCTTTTTGGCCGGCCGCATTCCGTTTTTAGCGATCGAGGAGTGGATCGAGCGCGCTCTTGAGCGCCATCGTCCGGTGAGCGATCCGCAGCTTGAGGAGATTCGCGAAATCGACGCGGACACGCGCGCTTATGTTCGCTCACTACTATCGTAAAGGTGGTTGAAACGTTGGAAACGATCATTTCGTTTATTGTCGTCTTTGGCGCCCTCGTGTTTTTTCACGAGCTCGGCCATTTGCTGTTAGCGAAGCGGGCCGGCATTCTTTGCCGCGAGTTCGCCATCGGTTTCGGGCCGAAAGTGTTTTCGTTTAAGAAAAACGAAACGGTATATACGATTCGGCTTCTCCCGCTTGGAGGCTTCGTGCGCATGGCCGGCGAAGATCCGGAAATGATTGAACTGAAGCGCGGGCAAGTCGTCGGCTTGCTGCTTGATGGCGAAGGGCAGGTAGAGAAAATCGTCATCAATCATAAGGACGATTACCCGAACGCCCGGGTGATTGAGGTGGAAGACGCCGATTTGGAGCATGGGATGTATGTGACTGGCTATACCGACGGGGAGCGGCTTGAGCGTTTTGCCATCAAAGAGCCGGCGTTTTTCGTCGCCGACCGCCAAGAAATTCAAATCGCCCCGTACCATCGCCAGTTTGCTTCGAAAACGCTCGGGCAACGGACGATGACGATTTTGGCCGGACCGCTCGCCAACTTTATCCTGGCTCTTGTCGTTTTTATTTTGATCGGCCTCTTGCAAGGCTATCCGGTCGACAAGCCGATCATCGGCGAGCTGACGCCGGAAGGGGCGGCGCGTGCGGCAGGCTTGAAGCAAGGGGACGAAGTGATCGCGATCAACGGCGAACGGATGGAAACATGGGCGGAAATTGTCAATACGATTCGCGCCCATCCGAACGAACCGCTTCAGTTTCAAATTGAGCGGAACGGGAAAGAAATGAATGTGACGGTCACCCCGGAAGAGAAAACGATCCAAGGGGAGACGATCGGCTTAATCGGGGTGTACCAGCCGATGGAAAAATCGGTGTTCGGTTCAGTGAAACAAGGGCTTGTGGAGACGTACTATTGGACGCGGCAAATTTTAGTCGGACTCGGCCAATTGATTACCGGCCAGTTTCAGCTTGATATGTTGTCCGGGCCGGTCGGCATCGCCGTATCGACCGGCAAGGTCGCTGAGTCCGGCATTTACTACTTGATGAAATGGGGAGCGATTTTGAGCATCAACCTTGGGATTGTCAACTTGTTGCCATTGCCGGCGCTAGACGGTGGAAGGCTCCTCTTTTTCGCCATTGAAGCGGTGCGCGGCAAGCCGGTCGACCGGCAAAAAGAAGGAATGGTCCATTTTATCGGCTTCGCCTTGCTCATGCTGCTCATGCTTGTTGTGACATGGAACGACATTCAAAAATTTTTCCTATAATGACAGAGAGAGAAAACGAGGTGGCTATTGATGAGACAAAGTCAAGCGTTTATTCCGACATTGCGTGAAGTGCCGGCGGACGCGGAGGTAAAAAGCCATCAGCTCCTGTTGCGGGCCGGTTTCATCCGCCAAAGCGCGAGCGGCGTCTATACGTTTTTGCCGCTCGGGCAGCGCGTTTTGCAAAAAGTGGAAGCGATCATCCGTGAAGAGATGAATCGCATCGGGGCGATGGAGCTTCTTATGCCGGCCTTGCAGCCGGCTGAGCTTTGGCAGCAGTCCGGGCGCTGGTATTCGTACGGACCGGAACTCATGCGCCTGAAAGACCGCCATGAGCGCGATTTCGCCCTCGGGCCGACGCATGAAGAGATGATTACGACGATCGTTCGCGATGAGGTGAAAACGTATAAGCGGCTGCCGCTTGTTTTGTACCAAATTCAAACGAAATTCCGCGATGAAAAGCGCCCGCGCTTCGGACTGCTGCGCGGCCGCGAGTTCATCATGAAAGACGCGTATTCGTTCCATACATCGAAAGAAAGTTTGGACGAAACGTACCATCACATGTATGAAGCGTACGCGAACATTTTCCGCCGCTGCGGGTTAAACTTCCGCGCCGTCATCGCCGACTCGGGGGCGATCGGCGGGAAAGACACGCACGAGTTTATGGTGTTATCTGACATCGGCGAGGATACGATCGCCTATTCCGATGCGTCCGACTATGCGGCCAACATTGAAATGGCGCCGGTCGTCGCCACGTATGAAAAACGTCATGAGCCGCCGGCCGAACTGAAAAAAGTGGCGACCCCGGGGCAAAAAACGATCGCCGAAGTCGCTTCATATTTGCAAGTCGCGCCAGAGCGTTGCATCAAATCGCTCTTGTTTAACGTCGATGGCCGCTATGTGCTTGTGCTCGTCCGCGGCGACCATGAGGCGAACGATGTGAAAGTGAAAAACGTGCTCGATGCCACGGTCGTTGAGTTAGCGGCGCCGGAAGAAACAGAACGGGTGATGAACTGCCCGGTCGGCTCGCTCGGCCCGATCGGCGTCAGTGAAGAGGTGACGATTATCGCTGATCATGCCGTCGCGGCGATCGTCAACGGCGTCTGCGGCGCCAATGAAGAAGGATATCATTACACGGGCGTCAACCCAGACCGCGATTTTACCGTCAGCCAATATGCGGATTTGCGTTTTGTCCAAGAAGGCGACCCGTCCCCGGACGGCAACGGGACGATCCGTTTCGCCCGCGGCATTGAAGTCGGGCACGTATTTAAGCTCGGCACGAAATATAGCGAAGCGATGAACGCCGTATACTTGGATGAAAACGGCCAGACGCAGACGATGATTATGGGCTGCTACGGCATCGGCGTTTCTCGGCTTGTCGCGGCGATCGCCGAGCAGTTCGCCGATGAGAATGGGCTCGTCTGGCCGGCTTCGGTCGCGCCGTTCCACGTTCATTTGCTGACGGCGAACGCAAAAAGCGATGAACAGCGCGCGTTGGCGGAAGACTGGTATGGTAAACTCGGACAGGCCGGGTTTGACGTGTTGTATGACGACCGTCCGGAACGGGCCGGGGTGAAGTTTGCCGACAGCGATTTGATCGGCATCCCGCTCCGCGTCACCGTCGGCAAGCGGGCGAGTGAAGGTGTGGTTGAAGTAAAAGTTCGGAAAACAGGCGAAACGTTTGATGTGCCGGTCAGTGAGCTGATCGAAACAGTGCGCCGTCTTTTGCAAGGATAAACGAACGGCGCCGGCGAAAGAGAACCCGTTTCTTTTTTCGCCGGCGCTGTTGCCGTTTGTATGGTATGATAGGAAAAGAGAAACGATTTCGTTGAGAGGAGAAGTCATGGTTACGAAAGAACAAAAAGAGCGGTTCCTCGTATTGCTCGAGCAGCTGAAGATGACGTCGGATGAGTGGATGCCGTATTTCCGTGAGGCGGCCATTCGCAAAGTCGTGATTGATAAAGAGGAAAAAAGTTGGCACTTTCATTTCCAATTTGCAAACGTGTTGCCCATTGACGTGTACAAGCCGTTTACGGATCGGCTGGCGGCGGCATTCCGCCATATCGCTGCCGTCCGGCATACCGTGCATGTGGAAGCGCCGCATGTGACCGAAACAGATGTGCAGGCGTATTGGCCGCTTTGCCTCGAACAGCTGCAAGAAGGCGTATCGCCGCTCGTCGATTTGCTCAACCGGCAGACGCCGGCGGTGAAAGGAAACAAGCTCGTTGTCACCGCCCGCCATGAGGCGGAAGCGTTGGCGGTCAAGCGGCGATTCGCCAAAAAAATCGCCGATGTATACGCTTCGTTCGGGTTTCCTCTCCTTCATCTCGAAGTCGGCATTCGGCCGGCTGAACAAGAAATGGAGCAGTTTTTGGCGCAAAAACAGCAAGAAGATGAAGAACGGGCGCTCGCTGTGCTGACGGATTTGGCGAAGGAGGAGGAAAAAGCGGCAGCGGTTTCTCCGTCCGGCCCGCTGGTCATCGGCTACCCGATCCGCGACGAGGAGGCGGTGCGCCCGCTCGAGACGATCGTCGAGGAAGAGCGGCGCGTCGTCGTGCAAGGGTATGTGTTTGATGCTGAAGTGAGCGAACTGAAAAGCGGCCGTACACTGCTGACGGCAAAAATTACGGATTACACGAACTCCATTTTAGTCAAAATGTTCTCGCGCGACAAAGAAGACGCCGCGCTGATGGCCGGCGTGAAAAAAGGCATGTGGGTGAAAGTGCGCGGCAGCGTGCAAAACGATACGTTCGTCCGCGATTTAGTCATCATCGCCAACGACTTAAACGAAGTGGCGGCGAACGAGCGGCGCGATACGGCGCCGGAAGGGGAAAAACGGGTTGAGCTCCATTTGCACACGCCGATGAGCCAAATGGATGCCGTCACTTCCGTGGCAAAGCTCATTGAGCAGGCGAAAAAATGGGGCCACCCGGCGATTGCCGTCACCGACCATGCCGTTGTTCAATCGTTTCCGGAAGCATACAGTGCGGCGAAAAAACACGGTGTGAAAGTGTTGTATGGCATGGAGGCGAACGTCGTTGACGACGGGGTGCCGATCGCCTACAATGAGGCGCACCGCCGGCTTTCCGATGAGACGTATGTCGTCTTTGACGTCGAAACGACGGGATTGTCAGCTGTATACAACACGATCATCGAGCTGGCAGCGGTGAAAGTGAAAGACGGTGAAATCATCGACCGGTTTATGTCGTTTGCCAATCCGCACCATCCGTTGTCGGTGACGACGATGGAACTGACCGGCATTACCGATGAGATGGTGAAAGACGCCCCGGATGTCGAAGACGTGCTCCGCCGTTTTATCGAGTGGGCCGGCGATTCGACGCTTGCCGCCCATAACGCCAGCTTTGACATCGGTTTTTTAAATGCAGGGCTTACGAAGATGGGGCTTGGCAAAGTCATCAATCCGGTCATCGATACGCTTGAACTCGCCCGCTTTTTATATCCAGATTTGAAAAACCACCGTCTCAACACGCTTTGCAAAAAGTTTGACATTGAATTGACACAGCACCATCGCGCCATTTATGACGCCGAGGCGACCGGTCATTTGCTTATGCGGCTGTTAAAAGAAGCGGAAGAGCGGGGCATTTTGTATCACGATGAGTTGAACAGCCGCACGCATAGCGAAGCATCATATCGGCTGTCGCGCCCGTTTCACGTGACGCTGTTGGCGCAAAACGAGACGGGGCTGAAAAATTTGTTTAAGCTCGTTTCCTTGTCGCACGTTGAGTATTTCCACCGCATGCCGCGCATTCCGCGCTCCGTGCTTGTGAAGCACCGCGACGGTTTGCTTGTCGGTTCGGGCTGCGACAAAGGGGAGCTGTTTGATAACTTGATCCAAAAGGCGCCCGAGGAAGTGGAAGAGATCGCCCGCTTTTACGATTTTCTCGAGGTGCATCCGCCCGAGGTGTATAAGCCGCTGATCGAAATGGATTATGTCAAAGATGAGGAAATGATTAAAGACATGATTCGCAGCATCGTCGCCCTCGGCGAGAAGCTGAACATCCCGGTCGTCGCCACCGGCAACGTTCATTACTTGAACCCGGAAGATAAAATTTACCGGAAAATTTTAATCCACTCGCAAGGCGGAGCGAACCCGCTCAACCGGCACGAGCTGCCGGATGTCTATTTCCGCACGACGGATGAAATGCTTGACTGTTTCTCGTTTTTAGGGACGGAAAAAGCGAAAGAAATCGTCGTCGACAACACGCAAAAAATCGCCTCGTTAATCGGCGACATCAAACCGATCAAAGACGAACTGTATACGCCGCGCATTGAGGGAGCGGAAGAGGAAATCCGGGAAATGAGCTATCGGCGGGCGAAGGAAATTTATGGTGATCCATTGCCGAAGCTCGTCGAAGAGCGGCTCGAAAAAGAGCTGAAAAGCATCATCGGCCACGGCTTTGCCGTCATTTATTTAATTTCCCATAAACTGGTGAAAAAATCGCTTGATGACGGCTATCTCGTCGGATCGCGCGGGTCGGTCGGCTCGTCGTTTGTCGCGACGATGACCGAAATTACCGAAGTGAACCCGCTGCCGCCGCATTACGTCTGCCCGAACTGCAAACATTCCGAGTTTTTTAATGACGGCTCGGTCGGCTCAGGCTTTGACTTGCCGGATAAAAACTGCCCGCAATGCGGGGCGAAATACAAAAAAGACGGGCACGACATCCCGTTTGAGACGTTCCTCGGCTTTAAAGGCGATAAAGTGCCGGATATCGACTTGAACTTCTCGGGGGAATACCAGCCGCGCGCCCATAACTATACGAAAGTGCTGTTTGGCGAAGACAACGTCTACCGCGCCGGCACGATCGGCACGGTTGCCGATAAAACGGCGTACGGGTTTGTCAAAGGTTATGCGAGCGACCATAACCTAGAGTTGCGCGGTGCGGAAATCGACCGACTTGCATCCGGCTGCACCGGGGTGAAACGGACGACCGGTCAGCACCCGGGCGGCATTATCGTCGTTCCGGATTACATGGAAATTTACGACTTTACGCCGATTCAATATCCGGCTGATGATACGTCATCGGAGTGGCGGACGACCCATTTTGACTTCCACTCGATTCACGATAATTTGCTGAAGCTTGATATTCTTGGGCACGACGATCCGACCGTCATCCGCATGCTGCAAGACTTAAGCGGCATTGATCCGAAGACCATTCCGACCGATGATCCGGATGTGATGGGCATTTTCAGCAGCACCGAGCCGCTTGGCGTCACACCGGAGCAAATTATGTGCAACGTCGGCACGATCGGCATTCCAGAGTTTGGCACGCGCTTCGTCCGGCAAATGTTGGAAGAAACAAAACCAAAAACGTTTTCTGAGCTCGTGCAAATTTCCGGGTTGTCGCACGGCACGGATGTGTGGCTCGGCAATGCGCAAGAGCTCATTCAGAGCGGGACGTGCACGCTGTCGGAAGTGATCGGCTGCCGCGACGACATTATGGTATATCTCATTTACCGCGGGCTCGAGCCGTCGTTGGCGTTTAAAATTATGGAATCGGTGCGCAAAGGGAAAGGCTTGACGCCGGAATTTGAAGCGGAAATGCGCAAGCATGACGTGCCGGAGTGGTACATCGATTCGTGCAAAAAAATCAAATACATGTTCCCGAAAGCGCATGCCGCCGCCTACGTGTTAATGGCGGTGCGCATCGCCTATTTTAAAGTGCACCATCCGCTCTTGTATTACGCGTCCTACTTCACGGTGCGGGCGGAAGATTTCGACCTTGACGCCATGATCAAAGGCTCGGCCGCCATCCGCAGGCGGATTGAAGAAATTAACGCCAAAGGCATCCAGGCTACAGCGAAAGAGAAAAGTTTGCTTACCGTGCTTGAGGTGGCGCTGGAAATGTGCGAGCGCGGCTTTTCCTTTAAAAATATTGACTTGTATCGCTCGCAGGCGACCGAGTTTGTCATTGACGGCCGTTCGCTCATTCCGCCGTTTAACGCCATTCCGGGTCTCGGGACGAACGTCGCGCAAAACATCGTACGCGCCCGTGAAGAAGGGGAGTTTTTGTCGAAAGAGGATTTGCAGCAGCGCGGCAAAGTGTCGAAAACGCTTCTTGAATATCTCGAAAGCCGCGGCTGCCTCGACTCGCTTCCGGATCACAACCAGCTGTCTCTGTTCTGACAGACGGTTTTTCGTTGCAATATATTTTCCAATGTGTTATAGTTTTAGTGGAATTGGCAAAGATAATGGCAAGCAAAGAGTGGGGAAACCCACTCTTTCGTCTTGAATTGGCATCCGTCTTTCGTTCATTCCCCGCCCTGTGCAGGGGATTTTCTCATTATGCCATACATGCAGGTTTGCTCGGTAAGGAGGAAAACGATGAGCAAAAAAGTGACAGAAACGGTCGAACAGCTTGTCACGCCGATTTTGAACGAGATGGAATTGGAATTAGTAGACATTGAATATGTGAAAGAGGGAAAAAACTGGTTTTTACGCGTTTTTATTGATTCAGACGAAGGGGTCGATATTGAACAATGCGGCGTCGTCAGTGAAAAGCTGAGCGAAAAGCTCGATGAGGCTGATCCGATTCCGCACAACTATTTTTTAGAAGTCTCGTCGCCGGGGGCGGAGCGGCCGTTAAAAAATGAAAAAGATTTTGTCAAAGCGATTGGGAAAAATGTATATATCAAAACGTACGAGCCCATTGCAGGAGAAAAGCAGTTTGAAGGCGAATTAACCGCCTTTGACGGAACGACCGTCACGCTGTCGGTCAAAGACCGCGGACGGCAAAAAACGGTCGCCATTCCGTATGAAAAAGTGGCGAGCGCAAGACTAGCCGTCATTTTCTTCTAATGATAAAAGGGGGATTTTCGTTTCATGAACACGCAGTTGCTTGAGGCGTTAGCCGATCTGATGCGGGAAAAAGGCATCAGCAAAGAAGTCGTCATGGAAGCGATTGAAGCGGCGCTCGTTTCAGCGTATAAACGCAACTTCGGACAGGCGCAAAACGTGCGCGTCGATTTAAATATGGACACGGGAACGATCCGGGTGCTTGCCCGCAAAGATGTCGTTGAAGAGGTAACCGACCCGCGCCTTGAAATTTCGCTTGAGGAGGCGCAACGGCTCAACCCGAACTACCAAATCGGCGACGTCGTCGAACTCGAAGTGACGCCGCGCGATTTCGGCCGCATCGCCGCGCAGACGGCGAAACAAGTCGTTACCCAGCGCGTGCGCGAAGCGGAGCGGAGCATCATTTACGCCGAATTCGTCGACCGTGAAGAGGACATTATGACCGGCATCGTCCAGCGCATTGACCCGCGCTTTGTCTATGTCAGCCTCGGCAAAGCGGAAGCGCTCCTGCCGGCGAACGAGCAAATGCCGAACGAAACGTACAAACCGCACGATCGGCTGAAAGTCTACATTACAAAAGTGGAAAAAACGACGAAAGGGCCGCAAATTTTCGTCTCCCGCACTCATCCGGGCTTGCTGAAGCGGCTGTTTGAGCTTGAAGTGCCGGAAATTTACGACGGCACGGTTGAAATTAAATCGATCGCCCGTGAAGCCGGCGACCGCTCAAAAATTTCCGTTCATTCCGACAATCCGGAAGTCGATCCGGTTGGCGCTTGCGTCGGGCCAAAGGGGCAGCGCGTGCAGGCGATCGTCGATGAGCTGAACGGGGAAAAAATTGATATCGTCCGCTGGTCGGCCGACCCGGTCGAGTTTGTCGCCAGCGCGCTAAGCCCAGCGAAAGTGCTGCGCGTCATCGTGAATGAAGAACAAAAGGCGACGACCGTCATCGTCCCGGACTACCAGCTGTCGCTCGCCATCGGCAAGCGCGGGCAAAACGCCCGGCTGGCCGCAAAATTGACCGGCTGGAAAATCGATATTAAAAGCGAATCGGAAGCGCGGGAAATGGGCATCGACCCGCATGCGCCATCCACTTCGCTTGATTTCGGCGACGTGACGGCCGATAATGAAAATAGTGATGAGAGCGGCCAGCCATTTGATACAACGGCGGAAATCGAGTGAGGGGGAATGAAGATGGCAGCGCAAAAGAAAATTCCGTTGCGCAAATGCGTCGTCACTGGAGAAATGAAGCCGAAACGGGAAATGGTGCGCATCGTCCGTTCGAAAGAAGGGGACGTATCGATTGACCCGACCGGCAAAAAGGCGGGGCGCGGCGCGTATATTACCCTCGATCCGGAATGTATTTTGCAGGCGAAAAAGAAAAACATTTTGGCCCGCCATTTAAAAGCTGAGATCGCCGATGCGCTGTATGAGGAGCTGCTCGCTTTGGCGGAAAAGGAGAAACAGGCAGGATATGAGAAGTAGCCGCTGGGCATCGCTGTTAGGGTTGGCGCAGCGAGCCGGAAAAGTCGTTTCCGGCGAGGGGCTTGTTGTGAAGGAAGTGCAGCGGGGCAAGGCGCGGCTCGTTTTGCTCTCGGAAGACGCATCGGCCAATACGGAAAAAAAAGTGACCGATAAATGTACGTTTTATGGCGTCCCGCTTTGCAAAGTGCCGGACCGGTATACGCTCGGCGGCGCGATCGGCAAAGACGCCCGCGTCGTCGTCGCTGTCACCGACGAAGGGTTCGCGCGCCAATTGCAAACGATGCTCGACTGATTTTTATGGGGGTGAATGTATGTCAAAAATGCGTGTGTACGAATACGCGAAAAAACAGAACGTGCCAAGCAAGGACGTTATCCATAAATTGAAAGAAATGAACATTGAAGTAAACAACCATATGGCCATGCTCGAGGCTGATGTCGTCGAAAAGCTCGACCATCAGTACCGCCCGAACGCCGGGAAAAAAGAGGAGAAAAAAGCGGAAAAGAAAACGGAAAAGCCGAAGCGCCCGACGCCGGCGAAAGCCGCCGATTTTGCCGATGAGGAAATTTTTGGTGAAACGAAAGAAACGGCGAAGCCAGCGAAGAAGAAGGGAGCGGTGAAAGGAAAGGAAACGAAAAAAACAGAAGCGCAGCAGCAGGAAAAGAAGCTGTTCCAAGCGGCGAAGAAAAAAGGAAAAGGGCCGGCGAAAGGAAAAAAACAAGCCGCCTCGGCCGCGAAGCAGGCGCCGCAGCCAGTGAAAAAAGAAAAAGAGCTGCCGAAAAAAATTACGTTCGAAGGTTCGCTCACAGTGGCCGAGCTGGCGAAAAAACTTGGCCGCGAGCCGTCGGAAATCATTAAAAAGCTGTTTATGCTCGGCGTGATGGCGACGATTAACCAAGATTTAGACAAGGATGCGATCGAGCTCATCTGCTCTGATTACGGCGTTGAAGTCGAAGAAAAAGTGACGATCGATGAAACGAATTTTGAAACGATCGAAATTGTCGATGCGCCCGAAGACTTAACCGAACGGCCGCCGGTCGTCACGATTATGGGGCACGTTGACCACGGGAAAACGACGCTTCTTGATGCGATCCGCCACTCGAAAGTAACCGAGCAGGAGGCCGGCGGCATTACCCAGCATATCGGCGCTTATCAAGTAACGGTCAACGGCAAAAAAATTACGTTCCTTGATACACCGGGGCATGAAGCGTTTACGACGATGCGGGCGCGCGGCGCGCAAGTGACGGATATCGTCATTCTTGTTGTCGCTGCCGATGACGGGGTCATGCCGCAGACGGTCGAGGCGATCAACCACGCCAAAGCGGCGAACGTGCCGATTATCGTCGCCATTAACAAAATGGATAAACCGGAAGCCAACCCGGATCGCGTCATGCAAGAGTTGATGGAGTACAACCTCGTTCCGGAAGAATGGGGCGGCGATACGATTTTCTGCAAGCTGTCGGCGAAAACGAAAGACGGCATTGATCAGCTGTTGGAAATGATTTTGCTTGTCAGCGAAATGGAAGAATTAAAAGCGAACCCGAACCGACGCGCCATCGGTACGGTGATCGAAGCGAAGCTTGACAAAGGGCGAGGCCCGGTAGCGACGCTGCTCGTCCAAGCCGGCACGCTGAAAATCGGCGACCCGATCGTCGTCGGCACGACGTACGGGCGCGTGCGGGCGATGGTCAACGACAGCGGGCGGCGCGTCAAAGAAGCCGGCCCGTCAATGCCGGTCGAAATTACCGGGCTGCACGATGTGCCGCAAGCCGGCGACCGCTTTATGGTGTTTGAAGATGAGAAGAAAGCGCGGCAAATTGGAGAAGCGCGGGCGCAGCGGCAGCTGCAGGAGCAGCGGAGCGTGAAAACGCGCGTCAGCTTGGACGATTTGTTTGAGCAAATTAAACAAGGTGAAATGAAAGAGCTGAACTTGATCGTCAAAGCCGACGTCCAAGGATCGGTCGAAGCGCTTGTCGCCGCTTTGCAAAAAATCGATGTCGAAGGCGTGCGCGTAAAAATCATCCATGCGGCGGTCGGCGCCATCACCGAGTCGGATATTTTATTGGCAACGACCTCCAACGCCATCGTCATCGGCTTTAACGTCCGTCCGGACGCCAACGCGAAGCGCGCGGCCGAATCGGAAAACGTCGACATCCGCCTCCACCGCATCATTTACAACGTCATCGAAGAAATTGAAGCGGCGATGAAAGGGATGCTCGATCCGGAATACGAAGAAAAAGTGATCGGCCAGGCGGAAGTGCGGCAAACGTTCAAAGTGTCGAAAGTCGGCACGATCGCCGGGTGTTACGTCACCGACGGCAAAATCACCCGCGACAGCAAAGTGCGCCTGATCCGTCAAGGCATCGTCGTGTACGAAGGCGAAATCGACTCGCTCAAACGGTATAAAGACGATGTGCGCGAAGTGGCGCAAGGATACGAGTGCGGCGTGACCATCAAAAACTTCAACGATATTAAAGAAGGAGACGTCATCGAGGCGTACGTCATGCAGGAAGTGGCCCGGACATGATCGGCTTCGCTTCATGCGAATGCATCATCTACAACGCCCGGTCGTTAAAAGACAAGCGGGCTGTCCTTCAGCGGGTGATGACAAGAATCCGACAAAAATACAACGTTTCTGTGGCCGAGCTTGATCATCAAGACGCATGGCAGCGGGCGAAAATCGGCCTTGTTGCCATTGCGTCAAGCCGGTCGGCGGCCGAACGGGAGCTCGAGCGGGCGCTGGCCTTGATCGACTCGTTTCCCGAATTGGAGCGGGCGGCGACATCATTTGAGTGGTTGTAATCGAGGTGATGGGTGATGAACATACGGGCAACTCGCGTTGGCGAGCAAATGAAAAAAGAATTGAGCGACATTATCGGCCGCAAGCTGAAAGACCCGCGCATCGGCTTTGTCACTGTAACCGATGTGCGCGTCACCGGCGACTTGCAGCAGGCAAAAGTGTACATTAGCGTCTTCGGCGACGACGAGCAGCGGGAAAACACGCTGAAGGCGCTCGAGAAAGCCAAAGGGTTTATTCGTTCGGAAATCGGCCAGCGCATCCGCCTGCGCAAAACGCCGGAGATTTTGTTCGAAATCGATGAAACCATCGAATACGGCAGCCGCATCGAACGACTGATCCGGCAAATTTCCGACGAGGACGGCCGCGGACCGGAAGAGGCGAACGATGAACCGAACAATGGATAGACGAATCGTCTATCCATTTCCATTAGTGAGTATGACACGGGAAGGGGGCGCCGATGGACGGGGTATTGCTGCTCAATAAACCGAAGGGAATGACGTCGCACGATTGCGTGGCGAAAGTGCGCCGCCTGCTGGGCATAAAAAAGGTCGGCCATACGGGCACGCTCGATCCGAACGTGTCCGGCGTGCTGCCGATTTGTCTCGGCAAGGCGACGCGCATCGCTGAATTTTTAACCGGAGCGACAAAAACGTATGAAGGAGAAGTGACGCTCGGCGCAGCGACGACGACTGAAGACGCCGATGGCGACATCATCGCCGCCCGGCCGGTGGATCGGACGATTGCGCGGGCGGAGATCGAAGCGGTATTTCGCAGCCTTACCGGGGACATCGAACAAACGCCGCCGATGTACTCGGCGGTGAAAGTGAATGGAAAAAAACTGTATGAATATGCGCGCGCCGGCCTCGAAGTTGAACGTCCGACGCGGCGTGTAACCATTTACGAGCTTGAGCTGCTTGATGAACGCGAGCGGTTCGCCGGGGCAACGGTGTCGTTTCGCTTTCGCGTCACGTGCAGCAAGGGCACGTACGTCCGTACGCTCGCCGTCACCATCGGTGAACGGCTCGGCTACCCGGCTCATATGTCCGATCTCATCCGTACAGCGTCCGGGCCGTTTCAGCTGGCCGACTGCGTAACGCTTGAAGAGGTCGAGCGCCGGGCGGCCGATGGGACGGCCGATGCCTTGCTCATTTCGATCGAGCAAGCGCTTTTTCATTTGCCGAAATACGAAATCAATGATAAAGTAGCAGAGAAAGTAAAAAACGGGGCGCTGCTCCGTCTCCCCGCCTTTTTGCAGGAGCTTGACGGGCCGGTTGTGCTCGTGACGCCCGAGCGGGAGGCGCTGGCCCTGTACGTGAAGCATCCGGCGCGCCCCGGTGTGATGAAGCCGCTGAAAGTGTTTCGTTGACGCCGGGTGACATGCGGAAATGAAGAAGGTGGATCATTGATATGAAAACAGTATTTATTTCGCATCCACACCACTTCGAACGCCAGACGCTTCCCCCGACGGTGATGGCGCTCGGGTATTTCGACGGCATTCATCTCGGTCATCAGAAGGTGATCGCTACGGCAGTCGAGGTGGCCAAACAACGCGGGTATGAAAGTGCGGTGATGACGTTTCACCCCCATCCGTCCGTTGTGCTTGGCAAACAGCCGGAGCTTCGCTTGATCACCCCGCTTGGCAAAAAAGAGCAGCTGATCGCGGCGCTCGGGGTGGATCGGCTATATATCGTCGAATTTACGCCGGCGTTCGCCGGGCTGTTGCCGGAACAGTTTGTCGACCAATATTTGGACGGATTCCATGTGAAACATATTGTTGCCGGCTTTGATTTCACCTATGGGCGGTTCGGAAAAGGAACGATGGAGACGATGCCGCTTCATGCGCGCGGCCGCTTTGGACAGACGGTCATTCCGAAGCTGACGGTCGACGGCGAGAAAGTAAGCTCCACACGCGTGCGGCAGCTCATTGAACAAGGGGCGGTCGAACAGCTTCCCCGCCTGCTTGGCCGCTTTTATGACATCGAAGGGACGGTCGTCGCCGGGGAACGGCGCGGTCGGACGATCGGGTTTCCAACGGCGAACATCGCCTTAAACGGCGATTATTTATTGCCGGCAATCGGCGTTTATGCCGTCAAGGCGACGATCGGCGGGCAAGTATATGAGGGGGTGGCCAATATCGGCTACAAACCGACGTTCCATGAGACGCGTGAAGGGCTGCCGAGCGTCGAAGTGCATCTATTTGGGTTTGCGCGCGACATTTACGGGGAAACGGTGGCGATTGAGTGGCACCGCCGCCTGCGGGGCGAGCGGAAGTTTGCGGGCGTCGCTGAGTTGACGGCGCAAATCGCCCGCGACAAAGAAGAAGCGGAGCAGTATTTCCGCCGCTTAGACGAAAAGACTTGCATTTTGCCGGAAAAAGAGGTATTCTAATCAATGTATGCGAACCGTTGCTTGGCCAGGCGAGTCACCGACGCCCGCTCGGCAACCGGGGATTTCAAGTCAGGGAGGTGAACGAGAATGGCATTGACGCAAGAGCGCAAACGTGAAATTATCGAGCAATTTAAAGTCCATGAGAACGACACCGGTTCTCCGGAAGTGCAAATTGCGATCCTGACGGAACAAATCAACAACTTGAACGAGCATTTGCGCGTTCATAAAAAAGACCACCATTCACGGCGCGGCCTGCTGAAAATGGTCGGGAAACGCCGCAACTTATTGGCTTACTTGCGCAAGAAAGACGTGGCGCGCTACCGTGAATTGATTGGGAAACTTGGATTACGTCGATAAAAAAGCGGGAGCATTCCCGCTTTTTTGCTAGTTTATAGGCGCAGTTTGCGCCACAGCTGATACAATGGCGCCAATTCGTCTATACTAATCATCAGCGGCATCCATATTTTTATACATAGAGAGGAGTACTCGTCTATATGGAACAAGAGAAACGCGTGTTTTCCATCGATGTGGCCGGGCGTCCGCTCGTCATCGAGACCGGCGAGTTGGCGAAACAGGCGAACGGCGCGGCGCTCGTCCGCTACGGCGATACCGTTGTGCTGAGTACGGCCACCGCATCGCGGGAAGCGAAAAACGTCGACTTTTTCCCGCTGACCGTCAACTATGAGGAGCGGTTGTACGCCGTCGGGAAAATTCCGGGCGGGTTTATTAAGCGCGAAGGCCGTCCGAGCGAGAAAGCGGTTTTGGCGAGCCGGCTCATCGACCGTCCGATTCGGCCGCTGTTTGCTGAAGGATTCCGCAACGAAGTGCAAGTCGTGTCGATGGTAATGAGCGTCGATCAAGACTGCTCGCCGGAAGTGGCGGCGTTAATCGGCTCGTCAGTGGCGCTGACCATTTCCGACATTCCGTTTGAAGGGCCGATCGCCGGTGTCATCGTCGGCCGCGTTGACGGCCAGTTTGTCATCAACCCGACGGTCGAACAAATGGAAAAAAGCGATCTGCACCTCGTTGTGGCAGGCACGAAAGACGCGATCAACATGGTTGAAGCCGGCGCGGACGAAGTGCCGGAAGAAGTAATGCTGGAAGCGATCATGTTCGGCCATGAGGAAGTGAAACGGCTCATCGCTTTCCAAGAGGAAATCGCCGCCCAAGTCGGCAAAGAAAAAATGGAAATCGTCCTATACGAGCCAGACCCGCAACTGGAAGCGGAAATCCGCCAGCTTGCGGAAGCCGATATTAAAAAGGCGGTGCAAGTGCCGGAGAAACTGGCGCGCGATGCCGCGATTGAGGACGTGAAAGCCGGCGTGATCGCGAAATATGAAGCGGAAGAAGCCGATGAAGAGAAGCTGAAGCAAGTGCAGGAAATTTTGCATAAGCTCGTCAAAGAGGAAGTGCGCCGCTTAATTACGGTTGAGAAAATTCGTCCCGACGGGCGCAAAGTGGATGAAATTCGTCCGCTGTCGTCAGCGGTTGGCGTCTTGCCGCGCACGCACGGTTCCGGTCTGTTTACGCGCGGGCAAACACAAGTGTTAAGCGTCTGCACACTCGGAGCGCTCGGCGATGTGCAAATTTTAGACGGGCTCGATCTCGAAGAATCGAAACGGTTCATGCACCATTACAACTTCCCGCCGTTTTCTGTCGGTGAAACGGGGCCGATGCGCGGGCCGGGGCGGCGTGAAATCGGGCACGGGGCGCTCGGCGAGCGGGCGTTAGAGCCGGTCGTGCCGTCGGAGCGCGAGTTTCCGTATACGATCCGCCTTGTTTCCGAAGTGCTCGAATCGAACGGTTCGACGTCGCAAGCGAGCATTTGCGCGAGCACGCTGGCGATGATGGACGCCGGGGTGCCGATTAAAGCGCCAGTTGCCGGCATTGCCATGGGGCTTGTGAAAAATGAGGATCATTATACAATTTTAACAGATATTCAAGGCATTGAGGATCACCTTGGCGATATGGACTTTAAGGTCGCCGGCACGAGAAAAGGCGTCACGGCGCTGCAAATGGACATTAAAATTAAAGGACTGACGCGCGATATTTTGGAAGAAGCGCTGCAGCAGGCACGCAAAGGACGGATGGAAATTTTAGACCATATGATGCAGACGTTGAGCGAGCCGCGTAAAGAGCTGTCGAAATATGCGCCAAAAATTTTGATCATGCACATCAATCCAGATAAAATCCGTGAAGTCATCGGGCCGAGCGGCAAACAAATCAACAAAATCATCGATGAAACCGGCGTAAAAATCGATATCGAACAAGACGGCACGATTTTCATCTCGTCTGTAGATGAGGCAGCCAACCAAAAAGCGAAGCAAATTATCGAAGATATCGTCCGCGAAGTTGAAGTGGGACAAGTGTATTTAGGCAAGGTGAAACGGATCGAAAAATTCGGCGCGTTCGTTGAGCTGTTTAACGGCAAAGACGGGCTCGTCCACATTTCCGAGCTCGCTGAAGAACGGGTTGGCAAGGTCGAGGACGTCGTCTCGATCGGCGATGAAATTTTAGTGAAAGTGACGGAGATCGATAAGCAAGGGCGCGTCAACTTGTCGCGCAAAGCGGTGTTGCGCGAGCAGCGCGGCGCCGAGGATCCGCCGAAAGAGGCGCGGGAAAAACGAGGAAGACGGCCAGAGCGCCAACGCATGAAGCCTTAGGAATTTGTTTCTTAAGGCTCTTTTGTTATGTTCTAACGTGTCCCTCTGCTACATATTTGTAGTAGTAAAAAAGGAGGGGGACAAGGGTGAACAACGGTTATGCTCGCTATATGGCGTTAGCGGTCATGTTCCTCATCGCTTGGGTGGTGGTTCATTGGCCGCCGGTCGGCGACTACATCGAGAGCTGGCGCCCCGCGGAAACGACGGCTGTGAAGGAACGTGACAAGTTGTACGAAACGATCGCCAAACAGGCAAAGCAATACGAAATTCCCGCTCAAGATGCGGTTATTGATAAAGTATGGAAGGCGACGCCCGGCTATAACGGGCTCGCGGTCGATATTGACGCTTCCTATAAAAACATGAAAAAAACAGGGACGTTCGATGAGCAGAAACTCGTGTTCCGCCAAGTGCCGCCGCGCATCCATTTGGACGATTTGCCGCCGGCGCCGATTTACCGCGGCCATCCCGACAAGCCGATGGTCTCGTTTTTGATCAATGTCGCCTGGGGGGAAGAATATATCCCTGATATGCTCGAGACGTTGAAAAAGCATGATGTCAAGGCGACGTTCTTTTTGGAAGGGCGATGGGTAAAAAATCACCCGGAGATGGCAAAAATGATAGCAGACGCCGGCCATGAAATCGGCAACCATTCCTACAGCCATCCGGATTTAAAAACGCTCAGCAGCGACAACATCCGCCGCGAGCTCGAGAAAACGAACGAAGTGATCAAAGCGGCGACCGCGGTCAAATGCAAGTGGTTCGCCCCGCCAAGCGGCAGCTATCGCGACGAGGTCGTCGAAATTGCCGCTGATCTTGGCATGAAGACGATTCTATGGAGTGTCGATACAATTGATTGGCAAAAACCGTCGCCATCTGTTATAGTGAAACGGGTAACATCGAAAGTCCATCCCGGCGCCATGATTTTAATGCATCCAACGATGCCGACGGCGGCCGCGCTTGATGAGCTGATCGTTTCGATTAAGCGCCAAGGCTACGCCATCGGCAGCTTAACGGCCTTATTCGACGAGAAAAGACTGGCAAAAAAACAGGAGGAACATGGAGTTGATTAACAAATATACGTGCAAAAACGGTGTGCGAATCGTGCTGGAACAAATTCCGACCGTAAGATCGGTGGCCATCGGCGTATGGATCGGCACAGGCTCGCGCAATGAGACGGAACAAAATAATGGCATTTCCCATTTCTTAGAACACATGTTTTTTAAAGGGACGACCACACGTACGGCCCGGGACATTGCGGAAGCGTTCGACAGCATCGGCGGACAAGTGAACGCTTTTACATCCAAGGAGTATACGTGCTATTACGCGAAAGTGCTCGATGAACATGCACCGCTGGCGCTTGAGATGCTCGCTGATATGTTTTTCCACTCAACTTTCGTTGAGGATGAGCTGCAAAAAGAGCGCAACGTCGTGCTTGAGGAAATCAAAATGTATGAAGATACGCCGGATGACATCGTCCATGACTTGCTCGGCAAAGCATGCTACGCAAACCACCCGCTCGGCTACCCGATTTTAGGCACAGAAGAGACGTTGCGCACGTTTACCGGCGACACGCTGCGCCAATATATGGCCGACTATTATACGCCGGACCGCGTCGTTGTTTCGGTTGCCGGCAACGTTGATGAGCGGTTTATCGGGGAGATTGAACGCTATTTCGGCTCGTTTACGGCCGCCAATAAGCCGGCCTCCTCGGGAACGCCGTCGTTCGTGCCGCAAAAGCTCGCGCGCAAAAAAGACACCGAGCAAGCGCACGTATGCATCGGATTCAGGGGGCTGCCGATCGGCCATCCGGACGCGTACCCGCTCCTTATTTTAAACAACATTTTAGGCGGCAGCATGAGCAGCCGGCTGTTTCAAGAAGTGCGCGAACAGCGCGGATTGGCATATTCGGTCTTCTCCTACCATTCCGCCTACCAAGACAGCGGCCTGCTCGCCATTTACGCCGGCACGGGAAGCGGCCAGCTTGACGTTTTGTTTGAAACGATCCAACGGACGCTGCGCCAGCTGACAGAAGACGGCATTACGGAAAAAGAGCTCCGCAACAGCAAAGAGCAAATGAAAGGAAGCTTGATGCTCGGGCTCGAAAGCACAAACAGCCGCATGAGCCGCAACGGCAAAAACGAGCTTCTTCTCGGCCGCCATCGATCGCTTGATGAAATTATCGAAGAGATCGAAAGTGTCACGGTTGAAAAAGTGAACGAGCTGGCGCGCGCAGTTTTCGAGAAAGACTATGCCCTCGCCCTCATCAGTCCCGACGGTATGCTGCCGCAGCCGCTCCGCTCCTAGCCGCCACCGGCGCATAAAAAAGCTAACGACCTTTGTGAGGTTGTTAGCTTTTTCATTTTGTACAGCCTACTCGATCACCCTTCTTCAGGGACGTCGATCATCACCATATCGGCGCCGATTTTGCGGATATATTTCCACGGCACGCGAATTTCTTGTCCGTCTTTGCGAAACCCGAACCATTTTCCGGTCGGAATGAGCAGCGCCTCAACTTGCCCGGTTTGCTCGTTGATTTCCAAATCGGTTTGCCCGAGCACCCCGAGCCGCTCCGCCCGCCTCACATCGACGATTTCTTTGCCGCTTAATTCGCTCAGCCTCACGCTTGTTTCCCCCTCTTCGCGTCTTTATTTCTATTGTAAGGAACAAAACAGAAAAAAATGACTGCCGCCGGCCGGAAACGGAATATATTGCCCATTTTTCCCGCCAAGGATATTCACCTATATTTTCCCCCCGACATAAGATGGGAAAAGAAACGGAGCAGTTTGCCAATAAAGAAGGTGAGCGTACAACATGATGCTGACAGGGATGCATGTCGCCATTATCGGCGGCGATGCGCGGCAGCTTGAAGTCATTCGCAAACTCGTCGAACTCGATGCGAAGTTATCGCTCGTCGGTTTTGATCAGCTCGCCCACCATTTTACCGGAGCGGTGAAGCTGCCGATCGACGAAGTCGATTTGGCCGACTTGGATGCGATCATTTTGCCGGTTCACGGTACGACGTTGGACGGAAAGGTAAACAGCGTCTTTTCCCACGAGCCGATTCCGTTTACGGAAGAGATGGTGCAAAAAACAGCGAAACGGTGCACCATTTACTCCGGCATCAGCAACTCGTATTTAGACGAACTAATGAAAAAAACCGGGCGCAAATATATCCAGCTGTTTGAGCGCGACGATGTCGCCATTTACAACTCCATTCCGACCGCCGAAGGAACGATCATGATGGTCATTCAGCATACCGATTTTACGATTCACGGCTCGCACGTTGCCGTCCTCGGGTTAGGACGCGTCGGCATGACCGTTGCCCGGACGTTTGCCGCCCTAGGGGCGAAAGTGAAAGTCGGGGCGCGCCGGTCGGAGCATCTCGCGCGCATTACAGAAATGGGGCTCGTGCCGTTTCATTTGAACGATTTGGAAAAAGAAGTGCGCGATATTGACGTCTGCATTAACACCGTGCCCCATTTGATCGTGACAGCGAGCGTCATCGCCAAAATGCCGGCCCATACGCTGATCATCGATTTGGCATCAAAGCCGGGCGGCACCGACTTCCGCTACGCCGAAAAGCGCGGAGTCAAAGCGATCTTGGCGCCCGGGCTGCCGGGGGTAGTGGCGCCGAAAACGGCCGGGCAAATTATCGCCAACGTCCTTGCGCAATTGTTATATCAAGATTTACAAAAACGGGAGGAGAATAAGCGATGAGCGGAAACAGCTTAAAAGGGAAACGGATCGGCTTTGGCCTCACCGGGTCGCACTGCACGTATGACGCCGTGTTCCCGGAAATTGAAAAACTCGTCAATGAAGGGGCGGAGGTGCTGCCAATCGTCACGTACACGGTGAAGACGACAAACACCCGGTTTGGTGAAGGGGAAGAGTGGGTGAAAAAACTCGAGCAATTGACCGGGAACGAGGTGATTGACACGATCGTCAAGGCCGAACCGCTCGGGCCGAAAATTCCGCTCGATTGCATGGTCATCGCCCCGCTGACCGGCAATTCGATGAGCAAGCTGGCGAATGCCATGACCGATTCCCCGGTGCTTATGGCCGCCAAGGCGACGATGCGCAACCACCGCCCCGTCGTGCTCGGCATCTCGACAAACGATGCGCTCGGTTTAAACGGCGTCAACTTGATGCGGCTGATGGCGGCAAAAAACATTTATTTCATTCCGTTCGGCCAAGACGCGCCACACGCGAAACCGAACTCGATGGTAGCGCGCATGCCGCTTCTTCGCGATACGGTGCTCGCCGCCCTTGAGGGGAAACAGCTGCAGCCGGTCGTGATCGAGCGCTTCCGTTACAATGATTAAAGGCCATCGCGGAAAATCGGCGCCGCGCAGAAAAATTTTCTCTCGTCCACAGCGGAATGTGATAAAATAAAGACTATGAATTCACTTCTAAGAGTGACGATGTGGAAGGAGAATGGTTGATGGCTCAAAAACAATATCATGTTGCTGTCGTCGGAGCAACGGGGGCAGTCGGGCAACAAATGGTGCGGACGCTCGAAGACCGGAACTTTCCGGTCGGAACATTAACGCTGTTATCATCGGAACGTTCGGCAGGCAAAAAAATGCGTTTCCGCGGCGAGGAAATTGAGGTGCAAGCGGCGGCGCCCGAGCGTTTTGATGGGGTGGACATCGCCTTGTTCAGCGCCGGCGGGGCGGTATCGAAGGCATTGGCGCCGGAAGCGGTCCGGCGCGGAGCGATCGTCATCGACAATACGAGCGCGTTTCGGATGGATGAAAATGTGCCGCTTGTCGTCCCGGAAGTGAATGAAAGCGACTTGACGTGGCACAACGGCATTATCGCCAATCCGAACTGCTCGACGATTCAAATGGTCGTGGCGTTGGAGCCGATCCGGAAGGCGTTCGGTTTAGAGCGCGTCATCGTTTCAACGTACCAAGCTGTTTCCGGGGCTGGGGCGCAGGCTATCGAAGAGCTGCATGCGCAGACGAAGGCTGTGCTTGAAAACAAGCCGGTTGAGGCCAACATTTTGCCGGTGAAATCGGATCGGAAACATTACCCAATCGCGTTCAACGCCATCCCGCAAATCGATAAGTTCCAAGACAATGGCTTTACATTTGAAGAGATGAAAATGATTAATGAAACGAAAAAAATTATGCATATGCCTGAGCTGAGCGTCGCGGCGACGTGCGTACGCATCCCGGTGGCGAGCGGTCACTCGGAATCGGTGTACATCGAAATTGAACGAGACGGCGTCACCGCTGCCGATCTGCAGGCGGTGCTTCGCGAAGCGCCGGGCGTCGTTTTGCAAGATGACCCGAACGAGCAGCTGTATCCGATGCCGGCGGATTGCGTCGGAAAGTATGACGTCTTTGTCGGCCGCATTCGCCGCGACCTGGACAATCGCCGCGGCTTTCATCTATGGATCGTTGCTGACAACTTATTAAAAGGAGCAGCCTCCAACTCGGTGCAAATTGCAGAAAGTTTATTGAAGCTCGGGCTGATTTGAATAAGCATCGGGGTGTTAGCATGAAAATCATTGTCCAAAAGTTCGGCGGCACGTCCGTCCGCGATGAGCGCGGGCGGAACTTGGCGCGCCGCCATATTGAAAAGGCGCTTGAAGACGGCTACAAAGTCGTTGTTGTCGTCTCGGCCATGGGCCGCTATGGCGATCCATACGCGACCGATACGCTTCTTAGCCTGATCGGCGGCGCCGGCCATCATGTGACAAAGCGCGAACAAGATCTATTAATGGCGTGCGGGGAAATCATTTCAAGCGTCGTATTTAGCAACTTGCTGAACGAACACGGCATTAAGGCGACGGCGTTCACTGGCGCGCAAGCCGGATTCCGCACGAACGGCGACCATACGAATGCGAAAATTCTCGAAATGCGCTGCGACCGGCTGCTTGAGGCGCTCGAGCAATACGATGTCATCGTCGTCGCCGGCTTTCAAGGGGTGGCAGAAAACGGCGACATCACGACGCTTGGCCGCGGCGGAAGCGATACATCAGCAGCGGCGCTCGGTGCTGCTTTAAACGCCGAGTGGGTCGATATTTTCACCGATGTCGACGGCGTCATGACCGCCGACCCGCGCATCGTCGAAAGCGCCCGGCCGCTGGAAGTCGTCACTTACACGGAAATTTGCAATATGGCGTACCAAGGAGCGAAAGTCATTCATCCGCGCGCAGTGGAAATCGCCATGCAAGCGAAAGTGCCGTTGCGCGTCCGTTCGACATATTCCGATGCGCCCGGAACGCTTGTCACTTCATCGGTTCGCGGTCAAAAAGGAAGCGATGTGAAAGAGCGGCTCGTCACCGGTATTACGTATGTCGCCGACGTCACACAAATCAAAGTGCTGGCGAAAGAGGGGCACTATGAGCTGCAGTCTGATGTGTTCCAAGCGATGGCCCACGAAGGGATCAGCGTCGACTTTATCAACATTTCGCCATACGGTGTCGTTTACACAGTAAGCGGCGACATGACGGAAAAAGCGATTGCCGCTTTGCGCCGCGTCGGTTATGAGCCGGCGGTGACGCCCCGCTGCGCCAAAGTGTCGGTTGTCGGCGCCGGCATTGCCGGCGTGCCGGGGGTGACGGCAAAAATTGTCACTGCTTTATCGGAGCAAGGCATTCAAATTTTGCAATCGGCTGACAGCCATACGACGATTTGGGTGCTAGTGAGGCAGGACGATATGGAAAAAGCGGTTAACGCCCTGCACGACGCCTTTTGTCTGTCCGAGGCGGAGGCGGGTGGATACGAAGCGATTTGGAACGAGGAGTGAAAACAGTGGTTCAGTTCGGAAACATCGTAACGGCGATGGTAACACCGTTTGACCAGAAAGGAAACCTTGATTTAGTGAAAACGACGGAGCTTGTCAACTATTTGCTCGACAATGGCACCGATGCGCTCGTTGTCGCCGGCACGACCGGCGAATCGCCGACTTTAACGGCGGAGGAAAAAGTCGCGTTGTTCCGACACGTCGTTTCTGTCGTCAATGGCCGTGCGTTGGTCATTGCCGGGACGGGAACGAACGATACGCGCGCGTCGATTGAGCTGACGAAGCGGGCGGAAGAAGCGGGCGTTGATGCCGTCATGCTCGTTGCACCGTATTACAACAAACCAAACCAGGAAGGGCTGTACCAGCATTTTAAAGCGATCGCCGAAAGCACGCCGCTGCCGGTCATGCTGTATAACGTCCCGGGACGCACGTCAGTCAATCTCGCCCCTGAGACCGTCATCCGGCTTGCGGCGATTCCAAACATCGTCGCCGTCAAAGAGGCGGGCGGCAACTTGGAGGCGATGGCGGAAATCATTGAGCGGACCCCCGACGATTTCTTGTTGTATAGCGGTGATGACAGCTTGACGCTTCCGGTATTGGCGATCGGCGGCGCCGGCGTCGTCTCGGTCGCTTCGCACATTATCGGCAACGAAATGCAGCAAATGATCCGCGTTTTCCAAGCGGGCGATCACAAGGGAGCGGCGGCGCTGCACCGGAAATGGCTGCCTCTCATGAAAGGGCTGTTTGCGGCGCCAAGCCCGGTGCCGGTGAAAACCGCGCTGCAATTGCGCGGATTGGATGTCGGCCCGGTGCGCCTTCCGCTCGTTCCGCTCACTGAGCAAGAACGGAACGAACTCAGCCGTTTGCTCAGCGCTTTGTCATAACATCAACACCGACGCATCCCCAACGCTGCTGTCTGCGCGTTGGGGCGTTTTTTTCTTCGCCGCAAAATCGTCTCCCTGCTTAGGAACAATCTTGTGTTTTTCAGCGCCGATTCGTTATAATAAAAGCAAGTGACTTTGAGCGGGTTAGCATCATGATTGGGAGGACGCAGCCTTGAAATCAAACATAAAGCCGGTAGAGAAAATACGTATTTTTGCCCTTGGGGGAGTCGGAGAAATCGGCAAAAACATGTATGTTGTCGAACTGGACGAGGACATTTTCGTCCTCGACGCCGGGGTCATGTATCCGGAAGATGAAATGCTTGGCATCGACAAAGTGATTCCGGATATTACCTATTTAATTGAACGGCAGCATCGCATCCGGGCGATCTTTCTCACCCACGGGCATGAGGAACATATGGGGGCGATCGCCTACGTGCTCAAGCAGCTGTCCGCGCCGGTATACGGCACGAAGCTGACGCTCGGTTTGGTGGAAGCCATTTTAAAAGAGCAAGGTGTCACGAACGCCAACCTGAACGAAATTCACCCCGACGCCGAACTGTCGTTTGACAAGGCGAAAGTGACGTTTTTCCGCACGATTCACAGCATCCCCGATTCTGTCGGCATCAGCTTGCATACATCGCAAGGGGCGATTGTGTACACGAGCGATTTTAAATTTGACCAAACACCGTACGGCAACAACCGCGCTGACTTGGGGAAAATGGCGCAAATCGGCGAGCAAGGGGTGCTATGTTTGCTGTCGGACAGCACGAACGCTGAGCGCCCCGGATACAGCGGCTCCGATGCCGCTGTCGCCCATGAGATCGCCGATGTGATCGGTCATGCGAAGGGGCGGGTGTTTGTCGCCTGCTATGCCTCGAACATTACGCGCATCCAGCAAGTGCTTTATGCTGCCCATCGATACGGGCGCAAAGTGGCGGTGATCGGCAAAACGCTGCATAAAGTGATGGACATTGCCGTCCGCCTCGGCTATTTGCATCTTCCGGATAAGGTGACGATTTCCGCTCATGACCTCGACCGCTATGGCGATCAAGAGCTCGTCATTTTGACAACCGGCGGGCACGGAGAGCCGATGAGCGCGCTTTGGCGCATGGCGCGGCAGGCGAACAAGCAAGTGAACATCAAGGAAGGGGATACCGTCATCGTCGCCGCTTCCGTCATGCCGGGCTACGAGCTCGGATTCGCCAAAACGATTGACGCCCTGTACCGCGCCGGGGCGAACGTCATTTACCGCGACCGGCAAGTGCACGTGTCCGGGCACGGTTGCCAAGAAGAATTAAAGTTGATGCTCAATTTAATGAAGCCGAAATATTTCATTCCGGTGCACGGGGAGTATCGGATGCAAAAGGCGCACGCTCGCCTGGCGAAAGCGGTCGGCATCTCGGAAGAGCGGACATTTTTGCTCGATAAAGGCGAAGTGATCGAATTCCGCGGCGGCACCGCCCGCCCTGGCGGCAAAGTGCCGTACGGCAACATTTTAATCGACGGCCTTGGCATCGGCGACGTCGGCAACATCGTGTTGCGCGACCGGCGCCTATTGTCGCAGGACGGCATTTTGATCGCGGTCGTCACGCTCAACAAAGAAGCGAAAACGATTGCGGCCGGCCCGGAAATCATTTCGCGCGGCTTCGTGTACATGCGCGAGTCCGAAACGCTGCTTGAGGAAGCGGAACAAATGGTGGCGGCGATCATCAAGCGCTGCCTTGAGTCGTACATGCTTGAATGGTCGTCATTAAAGGCAAACATTCGCGAAGCGCTAAGCCAGTTTTTATTTGAGAAGACAAAGCGAAAACCGATGATTTTGCCCATTATTATGGAAGTATAATGCAATCATGCTCAAAGTCCACAGGGGAAATGCTGGAAACGGTCAGCCGTTGCCGGCATTTTTCTTTTTCCTTTCGGCCATACTAAACGTATGACCAACAGAAAGGAGAAGAAATGGATGGAGAAGGAGCGTTACTTCCAGGAAGAGACGGAAGAAAAAGCAGAAACGAAAACGGAAGAAGCGACCGCAGCCATTACCCAGCTTGGGCAAACGAACATCCCGCAAATGGAGCCGGATACGAACATCCACTGTTTGACGATCGTCGGCCAAATCGAAGGCCATATTCAGCTGCCGCCGCAAAACAAGGCGACGAAATATGAACATGTCATTCCACAAATCGTCGCCATTGAGCAAAATCCGAAAATCGAAGGGCTGCTCGTCATTTTAAACACGGTCGGCGGCGATGTCGAGGCCGGGCTCGCCATCGCGGAAATGCTCGCTTCGCTCTCGAAACCGACCGTTTCTGTCGTGCTTGGCGGCGGCCATTCGATCGGCGTGCCGATCGCCGTGTCGTGCAGCTATTCGTTCATCACCGAGACGGCGACGATGACGATTCATCCGGTCCGTTTAACCGGGCTTGTCATCGGCGTGCCGCAAACGTTTGAGTATCTGGATAAAATGCAAGAGCGCGTCGTCCGTTTTGTGACGAAGCATTCCAAGATTAGCGAAGAAAAATTTAAAGAGCTCATGTTTTCAAAAGGAAATTTAACGCGTGATATCGGCACGAACGTTGTTGGTCCTGACGCCGTCCGATACGGACTGATCGATGAAGTCGGCGGCGTGTCGCAGGCGATGGCGAAGCTGCGGCAATTGATCGAGATGAAAAAAGGCGGCGAAGGGAAGATGATCCAATGATTTTATATACCATCATGCCCGAACACTTGCTGTTCCCGGTCGATGCGGCCGTCTATGAAAAGCAAAAAAGGGTGTATTACGACGGCATTCCGTTTCTTGTCCAAATTACGGAAACGGGTGAATATGAAATTGTGCAAAATTTAAGCACAAACCCGTACCACTTTTTAAACGCCAACTATGCACCCGGGGCGCGGTTTCCGATTTCCGCGGCAACATCGTAATGAATTGTTCGGCCGTTCATGATATAATAATAGGGAAACAGAAAAAAGCAGCCATTGTTGGCTGCTTTTTTCCGGCTTGCCAATTCATTCATGCTGGAGTGAGCAATTATGGCGAAACGAAAGCGACAAAAAAAGGGAAAGCCGCCAAAGAAGCAGCCGTGGACGGAGGCGATTCGCTTTGAACTGATCGGCCTTGGGCTGCTGGCCGTTGCCGTCGTGGCGATGGCCCGCCTCGGGCTCGTCGGAGAAACGCTTGTGCTGATCAGCCGCTTTTTTTTCGGCGAATGGTACATGCTATTAGTAGGCGGTTTATTCATTTTATCGTTCATCCTAATGTGGAAACGGGAGTGGCCGTCATGGGCGAGCCGCCCGTTTGTCGGCGCTTCGGTCATCGCGGCGGCGCTCTTGCTGTTAAGCCATGGGAAGCTGTTTGAACTCATGTCGCGGCGCGGTGAACTTGACCCAAGCGTCATTCGCACAACATGGACGCTGTTTTGGAACGAGGCGAACGGCAAGGCGGCCGCTGTCGATTTAGGCGGCGGGATGGTCGGCGCGTTGTTGTTTGCCGCCAGCTACCAGCTATTTGATGCGCTTGGGACGAAATGGATTTGTTTTCTTTTGTTCGTCGTCGGCTTTATCGTGCTGACCGGAAAATCGCTGCGCGAAACGGCCGGCAGACTCGTCGTCTTGGCGGCGGCCTTTATACGCCAAGAATGGCTGGCGTTTGTCAGGGATTTGAAGCAATGGCTGGCAGGACGAAAACGACGGACGAATGCCGGACGAAACCGGCGTTCGCGGCGGGCGGCCGCCCGGCTGGAAGATGAGCTGACCGAAGCCGGTGCCGCTGAACTGGAGGACGAGCTCCTTTCCCCACCGCCGATCATATCCGATTTTGCCGCCGTCCGGTCGACGGCCGAACTCGAGGAAGAGAAGCAGCCGCCGGCTGAAGGCGGCGATGACGGGAACGGGGACGCACCAGCACCTCCGCTGGCGTTTTCCGAGCATGAAAACACGAACTATGATTTGCCGCCGCTTGAGCTTCTCCGCTTGCCGAAACCGGCTGGGCAATCGGCTGACCATGCCAACATTTACGCCAATGCGCGCAAGTTGGAGAAAACGTTCCAAAGCTTTGGCGTCAAAGCGAAAGTGACGCAAGTGCATCTCGGCCCGGCGGTGACGAAATACGAAGTCTACCCGGACGTCGGGGTGAAAGTGAGCAAAATCGTCAGCTTAAGCGACGATCTGGCGCTCGCCCTGGCGGCGAAAGACATTCGCATTGAAGCGCCGATTCCCGGCAAGTCGGCGATCGGCATTGAAGTGCCGAATGAAGAAATCGCCACTGTGTCGCTGCGCGAAGTGCTTGAGGCCGTCGAGCATACACGGCCCGAGGCGAAGCTCTTAATCCCGCTGGGGCGCGACATTTCCGGGGAAGTCGTTGCCGCTGAATTGAACAAAATGCCGCACTTATTGATCGCCGGCGCCACCGGCAGCGGCAAAAGCGTCTGCATTAACGGCATGATCGTCAGCCTGCTCATGCGCACGAAGCCGCATGAAGTCAAGCTGATGATGATCGACCCGAAAATGGTCGAGTTAAGCGTGTATAACGGCATTCCCCATTTGTTGACACCGGTTGTCACCGATGCGAAAAAAGCAGCCCAGGCGCTGAAAAAAGTCGTCCAAGAAATGGAGCGGCGCTATGAGCTGTTTTCCCATACCGGCACGCGCAACATTGAAGGGTATAACGAACATATCCGCCAACAGAACGAAACGGTGCCGGAACAGCAGCCGCTCCTGCCGTACATCGTCGTCATCATCGACGAGCTCGCTGATTTAATGATGGTGGCGTCGTCGGATGTCGAAGAAGCGATCACGCGCTTGGCGCAAATGGCGCGCGCCGCCGGCATCCATTTAATCATCGCCACCCAGCGCCCGTCTGTCGACGTCATTACCGGCGTCATTAAGGCGAACATCCCGTCGCGCATCGCCTTTAGCGTTTCATCGCAGATCGATTCGCGCACCATTTTGGATATGGGCGGGGCGGAGAAACTGCTCGGCCGCGGCGACATGCTGTTTTTGCCGATGGGGGCCTCAAAGCCGGTGCGCGTCCAAGGGGCGTTTGTATCCGACCAAGAGGTGGAGGAAGTCGTTCAGTTTGTCATCGGCCAGCAGCAGGCACAATACTATGAGGAAATGATCGTCCAAGAGGGGGAGGCGGGCTCCCCGGCACTCGAAGATGATCTGTACGAGGAAGCGGTCCGCCTTGTCGTCGAAATGCAAAGCGCCTCTGTTTCGATGCTGCAGCGCCGCTTCCGCATCGGCTACAACCGCGCCGCCCGGCTCATCGACGCCATGGAGGAACGCGGCGTCGTCGGCCCGTATGAGGGGAGCAAGCCGCGCGCCGTGCTTTGGTCAAAAGAAGATTTAAAAAAGACGTCATAAACGGAGAAGCAGGCAGGCTCATTTCACCTGCCTGCCAAACGGTATATCATATTGGAAGCGTTGCCAATCCTGTTTCTTTTTTTTCGACAAAAATTGATTGACCCTATTTATTTGACCGGTAAAAAATGATATAGTAATCTCAAAAAGGTTATATGTCTAATGTCAGAGGTCTGATCTCAGGGGAAATGCAGAACGTGGAGGACGTTGTCATGTCAATCAAATCAGACAGCCGCCATCTTTACCTGCAAGTCATCGACCGGATTAAACACGATATTGAAACCGGAGTATACAAAGAACGGCAAAAGTTGCCGTCTGAGTTTGAGCTCGCCAAGCAGCTCGGGGTCAGCCGAGCGACGCTGCGGGAGGCGCTTCGGGTGCTTGAGGAGGAAAACATCATCATCCGCCGCCATGGCGTCGGAACGTTTGTCAATGCCCGTCCGCTGTTTACGTCCGGCATTGAGCAGCTCACAAGCGTCACCGACATGATCCGCCAAGCCGGGCGCAAGCCGGGGACGATTTTTTTGTCTTCCTCCATTCAGCAGCCGACGGAAGACGATATGCGCCGCTTTCAATGCCGCCCGGACGATGAGATTTTGCTGATCGAGCGGGTGCGCACCGCCGATGGAGAGCCGGTCGTCTATTGCCTTGATAAAATTTTGTGCAAATATTTGCCGAAAGGCATTTCGTATGAGCATGAGTCGCTGTTTGAAAACTTGCACAATCAGGCGCACCGCGATATTGCCTATGCCATCGCGCGCATTGAGCCGCTCGGCTATCACGAAAAAGTGTCGCCGATTTTGCAATGTGACCCGGAAACGGCCTTGCTCGTGCTCAAACAAATGCATTTCGATAAAAACGATGAGCCGATTTTTTACTCAACGAACTATTTCCGCTCCGACAAGTTCAGCTTCCACGTCATGCGGAAACGATTCGGTTTTTAAGGGGGTGAAATCGGTACATAGAAAGAGAGCGGAAGTTTCATACTAATTAGGAACAAATTTTTCAAGTAGGGGGTAACGGATGATGAAAAAGCGATTCGGATGGGCGCTCTCCGTTTTGTTCGCTGCCGGTACGCTGCTTTCTGCCTGCGGCGGCCAAGGAGGCGACAATGCAGGGGGCAATAAGGAAGATACGTTCAGCGTTGCTATGGTCACGGACGTAGGCGGCGTTGACGACAGATCGTTCAACCAGTCAGCTTGGGAAGGGCTGCAAAAGTTCGGCAAAGACAACGGCCTTGAGAAAGGGCGCGGCGGCTATGACTACTTGCAGTCCGCCAGCGATGCCGACTATGTGACAAACTTAAACAAACTCGTGCGCAGCGATTTTGATTTGATTTACGGCATCGGCTATTTGATGGGCGATGCGGTGAAAGAAGTCGCCGAGCAAAATCCGAAAAAACATTTTGCCATTGTTGATACGGTCGTTGATGCGCCGAATGTTGCCAGCATCACGTTTAAAGAGCACGAAGGGTCGTTTCTTGTCGGTGTTGTTGCCGGATTGATGACGAAAACGAATAAAATTGGCTTTGTCGGCGGGATGGAAATTCCGTTGATTGAGAAGTTCGAAAGCGGATTCCGGGCCGGCGTGAAAGCGGTCAACCCGAAAGCGACTGTCAAAGTGCAATATGCCGGTGCCTTCGACCAAGCGGATAAAGGGAAAGCGATCGCCTCGAGCATGTACGCGTCCGGCATTGATATTATCTATCACGCGGCCGGTGGGACTGGAAACGGTGTCTTCTCGGAAGCGAAAGATTTGAAGAAGAAAGATCCGAACCGCGAAATTTGGGTCATTGGCGTTGATAAAGACCAAGCTCCGGAAGGCGAAGTGAAAATCGGCGACAAAACGTACAACGTGACGCTCACCTCGATGGTGAAACGGGTCGATGTGGCCGTTTATGACGTTGCCAAACGGGCGCAAGCAGGCGACTTCCCAGGCGGCCAAACGATTGAGTACGGCTTGCCAGAAAACGGGGTCGGCATTGCTCCGACGCAAGACAACATCCCGGACAATGTGCTAAAGGCGGTTGACGAATGGAAGGAAAAAATCGTTAACGGTGAAGTGAAAGTGCCGACGAACCGGAAAGAATACGAACAATTTGCCGCAACGGTGAAATAAGGAAAGTGGAAAAAGGCTAGTGCGTGCCGCTAGCCTTTTTCAAAATCACGAAATGAAGGGCGGCCTATATATAGGGAGCGATTTGTTCCGCAACGATACGATCCGCTTTTTTGTTGCATCTATCTAAATGCTGCCGCCTCTCATTTTGTGATTTTGACCTTGCCGAAGTAGGGAGTGAATGGCTTGGAATATGTAATTGAAATGCTCAATATTCGCAAAGTGTTCGGCACGTTCGTCGCCAATGACAACATTACGCTGCAGGTGAAAAAAGGGGAAATTCATGCCCTCCTTGGCGAAAACGGCGCCGGTAAATCGACGCTGATGAACGTGCTGTTTGGCCTCTACCAGCCGGATGGCGGGGAAATCCGCGTCAAAGGGAAGCCGGTGCGCATCACCGACCCGAATGTCGCCAACGACCTTGGCATCGGGATGGTGCACCAGCACTTTATGCTCGTCGATACGTTTACAGTGACGGAAAACATCATTTTAGGCAGCGAGCCGACACGGACGGGAACGATCGACATGAAGCGAGCTGAACAAGAAGTGCGCGAACTGTCGGAGCGGTATGGACTGGCGGTTGACCCAACAGCGAAAATCGCCGATATTTCCGTCGGCATGCAGCAGCGCGTCGAAATTTTAAAGACGCTCTATCGGGGCGCTGACATTTTGATTTTTGACGAACCGACAGCCGTCTTAACGCCGCAGGAAATCCGCGAGCTCATCGAAATTATGCGTACGCTTGTCCGCGAAGGAAAATCGATTATTTTAATTACGCACAAGCTCAAAGAAATTATGGAAGTGTGCGATCGCGTCACCGTCATCCGCCGCGGCAAAGGAATCGCAACGCTTAACGTTGCCGAAACGAATCCGAACGAATTGGCGGCGCTCATGGTCGGCCGCGAGGTGCAGTTTACGACCGAAAAACGGCCGGCCGAACCGGGAACGCCGGTGCTCGAAATCGAAAACTTAATCGTCAAAGACGCCCGAGGGGTCACGGCGGTCAACGGCTTGAACTTGACGGTGCGCGCCGGTGAGATCGTCGGCATCGCCGGGGTCGACGGCAACGGGCAAACCGAGCTGATTGAAGCGCTAACCGGCCTGATTAAGGCGGAATCAGGAACGATTAGGCTAAACGGCCAAGAGATTACGAACTTGCCGCCGCGCCAAATCATTGAAGCCGGCATCGGCCATATTCCACAAGACCGGCATAAGCACGGGCTTGTGCTTGATTTTCCGATCGGCGAAAACATGGTGCTGCAAACGTACTATAAGCCGCCGTATTCGAAACGGGGCATCTTAAACTTTCAAGCGATTTATGAAAAAGCCCGTCAGCTCATCCGCGAGTTTGACGTGCGCACGCCGGACGAATATACGAAAGCGCGGGCGCTATCCGGCGGCAACCAGCAAAAAGCGATCATCGGCCGCGAAGTCGACCGCAATCCGGACTTATTGATTGCTGCCCAGCCGACAAGGGGGCTTGATGTCGGAGCGATTGAGTTCATCCATAAGCGGCTCATCGAGCAGCGCGACCGGGGAAAAGCGGTGTTGCTTGTTTCGTTTGAGCTTGATGAGGTCATGAACGTCAGCGACCGGATCGCCGTGATTTATGAAGGGAAAATTGTCGCCATCGTTGATCCGAAAGAAACGACGGAACAAGAACTCGGACTGCTGATGGCTGGAAGCAAACGGAAGGAAGCAGGTGTGTCGTCATGAGGTCGAATCGTCTCCAGCAGTTTTTGATTCCATTGTTGGCCGTTTTGCTCGGTATGATCGCCGGCTCGGTCGTCATGCTCGCAAGCGGCTACAATCCGGTCGCCGGTTTTGGCTCCCTCATATACGGGGCGTTTGGAGATGCGTATTACATCGGGGAAACGATCCGCCAGACGACGCCTTACATTTTAACGGGGCTGGCGGTAGCCTTTGCCTTTCGCACCGGTTTGTTTAACATCGGGGTCGAGGGTCAGCTCATCGTCGGCTGGCTGGCCGCCGTTTGGGTCGGCGTATCTTTCGACTTGCCGAAGATCATCCATTTGCCGCTAGCCATTTTGGCCGCCGCTTTAGCCGGGGCGCTATGGGGATTGCTTCCGGGCGTATTAAAGGCGTACGTAAAAGTGCATGAAGTCATTATTACGATTATGATGAACTATATCGCTTTGCACGTGACGAACGCCATCATCCGTTCCGTGCTGTCGGATGAAGGGTTCAAGTCCGACCCGGTCAAGGAAAGCGCCTCGCTCCAATCGGAATTTTTGGAGTCCATCACGTACCATTCGACGATGCACTACGGCATTTTGATCGCCATTGCCGCCGCGTTTGTCATGTGGTTTTTGCTTGAACGAACGACGAAAGGATTTGAGCTGCGGGCGGTCGGATTCAACCAGCATGCCTCACAATATGCCGGCATGAACGTGCGCGCCAACATCATTTTAGCCATGGTCATCTCCGGCGCCTTTGCCGGCGTGGCCGGGGCGATGGAAGGGCTCGGCACGTTCGGCAATATTTCGACGAAAGCCGGGTTTACCGGCCTTGGGTTTGACGGCATTGCTGTTGCCTTAATTGGCGGCAACAACGCGTTTGGCATTTTGCTTTCCGCGTTGCTGTTCGGCGCCTTGAAAGTCGGGTCGCTTGAGATGCCCTCGGGCGCCGGCGTGCCAACGGAACTCGTCGATATTATTATCGCGCTTATTATTTTCTTTGTCGCATCCAGCTATATGATTCGCTGGCTGTTATCTCGTTGGCAAAAGGGGGCGGAGTAAGTGAACGTGTATGACGTACTGCAAACGATTATCCCGACAGCGATTTTCTTTGCTGCTCCCCTTATTTTCACCGCGCTTGGCGGCGTGTTTAGCGAACGGTCCGGCGTTGTCAACATCGGGCTTGAAGGGCTGATGATCATCGGTGCGTTTATCGGCGTTGTTTTTAATCTAACGTTTGCCGACCAGCTCGGCCCGTTGACGCCATGGCTCGCCTTGGTGGCAGCCATCGTGGTCGGCGCATTGTTTTCTTTGCTCCATGCGGTCGCTTCGGTGACGTTTCGCGCCGATCAAGTCGTCAGCGGGGTGGCGATCAACTTTTTAGCCCTCGGCTTGTCGCTGTTTTTGGTGAAAAAAATGTACGGCAAAGGGCAAACAGATCAAATTCAAGTCGGATTTGACAAAATTGACGTGCCGGTGTTAAGCGATATTCCGGTCATCGGCCCGCTGCTGTTTTCCAATGCGTACGCGCCGTCGTATATCGCGATTCTTTTGGCATTCGTTTCTTGGTACGTCATTTATAAAACTCCGTTTGGCCTTCGGCTGCGCGCTGTTGGCGAACATCCGATGGCGGCCGATACGATGGGGATCAACGTCGCCCAAATGCGCTATATCGCCGTCATGATCAGCGGAGCGCTCGGCGGCCTAGGCGGTGCGGTGTATGCGACGATCATCTCCCGCGACTTCAGCCATGCAACGATTTCCGGGCACGGATTTATGGCGCTTGCGGCGATGATTTTTGGCAAATGGCATCCGATGGGCGCGATGGGGGCGGCGCTGTTTTTCGGATTGGCGCAAAGTTTAAGCATCGTTGGACAAACAATCCCGTTTTTGGAAAACGTTCCGACAGTGTATTTGCTCATTGCCCCTTATGTGCTCACGATTTTAGCGCTCGCCGGCTTTATCGGCCGTGCCGAAGCGCCGAAAGCGGCCGGCACGCCATATGTGAAAGGAAAACGGTAAGCAGACAGGCTGTCCGAACAAAAACGGGCAGCCGTTTTTTGTTGGTCCGGCGGAGAGGGGCGATGGATTTATTTGCATTTTCCGCTTGGCAAAAGGTATATTGTTGATAAGACATCTCACAATAAGCATACCGTCCACTTTACGAAGGAAAAGGAGGAGTTGGATTGGTCGATGAAAAAGTAACGGCGGTCGGACCGGTTCGTGTCCATACGATTTCGACCGATAAATACAAAACGAATACACTCGTCTGGAAAATGAAAGCGCCGCTCGCCAAGGAAACGGTGACGCTGCGCGCGCTGCTTCCGTACGTCCTGCAAAGCGGCACGGTCGATTACCCGAGCGTCAAGGCGCTGCGCACTTACCTGGATGAGCTGTACGGCGCGACGCTGAACGTCGATTTAACGAAAAAAGGTGAAGACCATATTATGACGGTCCGCATTGATGTGGCGAACGAACGGTTTTTGCCGGAGCAAACGCCGCTTCTAGAGAAAGCGCTTCAACTGCTCGCTGATCTCTTGTTCCGCCCGGCGCTCGAAGGCGGCCGGTTTGTTGAGGACATCGTCGCCCGGGAAAAGCGGGCGCTAAGCCAGCGCATTCAAGCGGTATATGATGATAAAATGCGCTATGCGAGCATGCGCCTTGTGCAAGAGATGTGCAAAGGCGAGCCTTACGCCCTCTCGCCAAACGGCGAGCTTGGGGATGTAGATGCCATCACAGCCGAACAACTGTACCGCTATTACGAACAGGCGCTAGCCGAAGATGAGCTTGACTTGTATGTCATCGGCGACGTCGATGAGGAGACCGTGCTCGCTGCCGTTAAGCGGCGCTTTTCTCTCCCTGACCGTCCGCAGCCGGCGCGCGCGCCGCTCGCTCCGGCAAAAGCACGTGGGGAAGTGAATGAAGTCATCGAGCGGCAAGATGTCAAGCAAGGGAAGCTGAACATCGGCTACCGCACAAACGTGACGTACGAAGATGACGATTATTACGCGTTGCAGCTGTTTAACGGCATTTTCGGCGGGTTTTCCCATTCGAAGCTGTTTATCAATGTGCGCGAGAAGGCGAGCCTCGCCTATTATGCCGCATCCCGGCTTGAAAGCCATAAAGGGCTTTTGCTCGTCATGTCCGGCATTGAGCCGGCCAATTACGAGAAGGCGCGCCGCATCATTGATGAACAAATGCAGGCGATGAAAAACGGCGATTTTACGGATGAAGAAATGGCACAAACAAAAGCGGTGATCCGCAACCAGCTGCTTGAGACGCTTGATACGCCGCGCGGGCTTGTCGAGGTGCTGTACCATAACGTCGTCTCAACGCGGAAACGCCCGTTAGATGAATGGCTTGCCGGCACGGATGGCGTGATGCGCGAGGATGTCGTGCGCGTCGCCGAAAAGGTGGCGCTCGATACGGTGTACTTTCTGACCGGAATGGAGGGGGCGACGGAAGATGGAAAAACGGGTGTATGAAACGCTGCAAGAAGCGCTGTTTTATGAAAAAATGGACAATGGCCTGGATGTCTACATTTTGCCGAAAAAAGGGTTTCACAAAACGTATGCGACGTTTACGACGAACTACGGTTCGGTTGACAACCAGTTCGTCCCGCTCGGAAAATCGGAAATGAAACGCGTCCCGGATGGCATCGCCCATTTTTTGGAGCATAAGCTGTTTGAAAAAGAGGATGGCGACGTGTTTCAGCAGTTCAGCAAACAAGGCGCCTCGGCGAACGCTTTTACGACGTTTACCCGCACCGCCTATTTGTTTTCGAGCACCGACAACGTCGAGAAAAACTTGGAGACATTGATGGATTTTGTGCAAACGCCGTATTTTTCCGACAAGACGGTCGAAAAAGAAAAAGGCATCATCGGCCAGGAAATCCGCATGTACGACGACAACCCGGATTGGCGCGTTTACTTCGGCGCCATCGAAAGCATGTACCATCACCATCCGGTCAAAATCGACATCGCCGGCACGATCGAATCGATTGCCGAGATTACAAAAGAACTGCTGTATGAATGTTACGAAACGTTTTATCACCCGAGCAACATGCTGTTGTTTGTTGTCGGCCCGGTCGATGAACAAAAAATGATGCAGCAAATCCGCGACAACCAGGCGAAGAAGTCGTTCCCGCAAGCGCCGGAGGTGAAGCGGTTTGTGTACGAAGAGCCAAGCGGCGTGGCGGAAAAGAAAAAAGTCATTCCGATGCACGTGCAGACGAATAAATGTTTTGTCGGCATTAAAGCGCCGTCCGTGCCGAATGCCGGCGGCCAAAAGCTTCGCCATGAGCTCGCGTTTCACGTGCTGCTCGATTACTTGTTCGGCAAAAGCTCGCCGCATTACGAACGGCTGTACCGCGAAGGGTTGATTGACGATACGTTTATGTACGACTATACGGAAGAGCGCGAATTTGGCTTTGCCCTCGTCGGCGGCGACACGAGAGATGCGGAACGGCTTGCGGCAGAGGTGCAGGAGGTGCTGCGGTCGTTTTCAGCCGATGCAGTGCAAAAAGACGAGCTCGAGCGGGTGAAAAAGAAAAAAATGGGCGCCTTTTTGCGCGCGCTCAACTCGCCGGAATATATCGCCAACCAGTTTACGCGCTACGCGTTTTACGGCGCCAGTTTGTTTGACATTTTGCCGGCGCTCTCGTCGCTTGCGCTTGACGATATTGCTGCTGTCGCCGACTCGTGCTTCCGCGACTCGCAAATCGCCGTTTGTGAAGTTGTGCCAAAAGGACAATGACGGCATCCTTCATGAGAAGGATGCTTTTTTGCGGCAAAAGGAAGGGGAGGACGTTCGATGAATTACGCATTAATCACCGGCGCTTCAGGCGGCATCGGGCAAAGCATCGCCCGCGAGCTGGCCAAAGTCGGCTACGGGCTGCTGCTTCATTACTATCGGCGGCGGGCGCCGGTCGAACTGTTACAAAAAGAGCTGGCAGACACGCACGTCGTCCCGCTTGAAGCCGACTTGTCCATGCCTGGCGGAGTCGAGGAGCTTCTTTCGCAAATCGACCGTCCGGTGGACGCCATCATTTATAACAGTGGAGCGAGCTATTACGGATTGCTGACCGATATGAATGATGAACTGATCGAACGGATGGTGCGTCTCCATGTGACAAGTCCGGCGCAGCTCGTGAAAAAACTGCTGCCGCCAATGATTTCGAGAAAGCGCGGCCATATTGTGTTTATTTCGTCGATTTGGGGGCTTTGCGGCGCATCGTGTGAAGCGGTGTATTCGATGACAAAAGGCGGGCAGAATGCGTTCGCCAAAGCGCTCGCCAAAGAGCTCGCCCCAAGCGGCATCCGCGTCAACGCGGTCGCGCCCGGGGCGATTGCTACCGATATGCTGCGGGCGTTCAGCGCCGAGGAGCTTGAAGCGCTGGCCGACGAAATTCCGGCCGGTCGGCTCGGCACGCCTGAAGAAGTGGCGAAAACGGTGGCGTTTCTTTTATCCGACGCGGCTTCCTACATCACCGGCCAAGTCATTTCTGTCAACGGCGGTTGGCATTGCTAAGCGTATATTTTCTGTTGGGGCAGGCAAACTATCCTTGAAACGTTCATCAAGGAGGGAATGCATATGTCGGTATTGGATAACTTTGAACAATGGAAAGACTTTTTAGCCGATCGGCTCCAACAAGCGCAACAACAAGGGCTGACCCAGCAAGTGATCTCGGACGTGGCCTATCAAATCGGGGACTACTTAGCAAGAAACGTCGATCCGAAAAATCCGGAGGAACGGGTGCTGGCCGACCTTTGGAAAGTGGCCGATGAAAAGGAACAGCACGTTCTTGCCAACATGATGGTGAAGCTTGTCCAACAAAAATAACAATCGCCAGAGAGGGGAATCCCTCTCTTTTTTCTTTCCCCTTTTCGGTTGCTTTTCCGTTCACGATTATAGTAGTATGAACTTAGCATAAGGCGTTCGTGCGGACACCGACAAGGGAGGAGACGGGATGGGCAAGCAGGAATGGTATTTAGAGTACGAAATTCATGTCAACCGCCCGGGGCTGTTAGGTGACGTTGCATCGCTGCTTGGCATGTTGTCGATCAACATCGTGACGATCAACGGCGTCCGGGATTCGCGCCGCGGCATGCTGCTTCTTTGCGACAACAACGAGCAAATTGAGCGGCTGGCGACGATTTTGCGGACGATGGACAACATTACGGTGACGAAGCTGCGCCAACCGAAGCTGCTTGACCGTCTGGCCGTCCGCCATGGCCGTTACATCCAGCGCGATGCCGACGATAAAAAAACGTTCCGCTTTGTCCGCGACGAACTCGGACTGCTTGTCGATTTTATGGCGGAACTGTTTAAAGAAAAAGGGCATAAGCTTGTCGGCATTCGCGGAATGCCGCGCGTCGGCAAGACGGAGTCGATCGTCGCCGCCAGCGTGTGCGCCAATAAGCGATGGCTGTTTGTATCATCGACGCTGATCAAACAGACGATCCGCACCCAGCTGATGGAGGATGAATATAGCGAGGACAACATTTTCATCATTGACGGCATCGTCTCGACGCGCCGGGCGAATGAGCAGCACTGGCAGCTCGTTCGCGAACTGATGCGCCTTGAGGCGACGAAAGTCGTGGAACATCCGGACATTTTTGTTCGCCATACGGAATATACGCTTGACGATTTTCATTATATTATCGAGCTGCGCCATGAGCCGGACGAAGATATTTCCTACGAAGCGATCGAGCGCCCGTCCTTGTTGGGCGGCGACGGCTTTTCTGAATTTGGGTTTTAATTAAAAAATGGAAGGTGTTGGCCGTTGACGGAATTAGGAAAACGTTTGCGGGAAGCGCGGGAGGAAAAGCAAATTAGCTTGGACGAACTGCAAGAGATGACGAAAATTCAGAAGCGGTATTTGATCGGCATCGAGGAAGGAAATTACGCCATCATGCCGGGCAACTTTTATGTGCGCGCCTTCATCAGGCAATACGCCGAGGCGGTCGGCCTCGACCCGGACGAGCTGTTTGAACAATATAAACAAGACATTCCGCAGTCTTATCAAGATGATATGCCGCAGCCGCTGTCACGCGTGAAAACGCGCCAGCAGCTTTCTGCCGAGGGGGCGAAATGGCTCGATTGGCTGCCGAAGCTGATCGCTGCGGCGGTTGTCATCGGGGCGGCTGTTCTTGTTTGGGTGCTGCTTCAGCGCGGCACGGCGAGCGAGCCGCCGGCGCGGACGAGCCCGGAGACGGCAGAGGTCGAAAGCCCGAAAAACTCGCCGCTTGAACAGGCGAAAGAAAAACAACGAGCGAAGGAAACGGATGAGAAGGCCAAAGAGGAAAACGAACAGCCGGCGGCCGGGGAAGAAAAGCCGGCTTCCCCAACCGCTGCGCTCAGCGTGACGACAAAGCAAGGCAATACAGCGACCATCGAGGTGAAACATGATGGTTCTTTTGCTATTGAATTGGCATCCAAAGGGACGTCATGGATCGAAGTGTACAACACGAAAGGCCATTCGTTTTACCGCGGCAACTTAACCAAAGGGCAAACGAAAACATTCGACTTGTCAGCCGAAAGCGAAGTATGGGTGAAGATCGGGCGCACGCTCGACGTCGACATGAAAGTAAACGGTAAGCCGTTTACCTATCCGTTTGCCCCGAAAGACGAAGTGTACCAAAAGCTGCATTTCATCCTGAAAAAATAATGACAAGAAGCGGCTTTTTCGCGGAAAGGAAGCCGCTTCGTTGTCCGGATCGATGTTGAACTAGCGGAGGTATTCGTTGTGAACTTGCCGAATAAAATTACGATAGCGCGCATTATGCTCATCCCGTTTTTCTTGATCGTGATGCTTGTTCCGTTCGGATGGGGAAGCATCCAAATCGGTAAGACGGTGCTCCCGATCGCCCATCTGATCGGCGCGCTCATTTTCATCATCGCTTCAACGACTGACTGGATTGACGGGTATTACGCCCGCAAATACGGATTAGTGACAAATTTAGGGAAATTTTTAGATCCGCTCGCTGATAAATTGCTTGTATCGGCGGCGCTGATCGTGCTTGTCGAGCTTGGTTTCGCTCCGGCGTGGATGGTGATCGTCATCATCAGCCGTGAATTTGCTGTCACCGGGCTGCGGTTGGTGCTCGCCGGCGAAGGGGAAGTGGTCGCCGCCAACGTGCTTGGAAAAATTAAGACGTGGACGCAAATTGTGGCGATCTCCGCCCTGTTGCTGCATAATGTCCCATTTTCGCTCATCCCGTTCCCATTTGCCGATTTGGCGCTTTGGGTGGCGGTAGTTTTCACCATTTGGTCCGGCTGGGATTACTTTGTGAAAAACAAACATGCTTTTTCTCATTCAAAATAGCCGGCCAGAAAGGGGGATAACGTCCGTTGAATGCGGAAATTATCGCTGTCGGCTCCGAGTTGCTGCTCGGACAAATTGCCAACACGAACGCCCAGTTTTTGTCGCAGCAGCTCGCCGAACTTGGCATTAACGTCTATTTCCATACCGCCGTCGGCGACAATGCTGCCCGTCTTGAACAGGCGGTCAACGTAGCGCAGACGAGGGCGGACTTAATCCTTTTTACCGGCGGGCTCGGCCCGACAAAAGACGATTTGACGAAAGAGACGATCGCCCGCCTGCTCGGCCGCCGGCTCGTCACTGACGAGGAGGCGTTGCGGGCGATTGAAGCGTACTTTGTCCGCACGAACCGGCCAATGACAGAAAACAACAAAAAGCAGGCGCTCGTTTTGGAAGGATCGGCAGTGTTGAAAAACGAGCACGGCATGGCGCCGGGGATGGCGCTTTCAGTCAATGGCATTACATACATGCTGCTGCCCGGGCCGCCGAAAGAAATGAGGCCGATGTTTACAAAATACGGGCGCGCGTTTTTGCGCAGTGCATTTTCGCTTTCAGAGCGCATCGAATCGCGCGTGCTTCGCTTTTTTGGCATCGGTGAATCGGCGCTGGAAACAGCGCTCGCCGATTTGATTGACGCCCAGTCCAACCCGACGATCGCCCCGCTGGCCGGCGATGGGGAAGTGACGCTCCGCCTGACGGCGAAGCACCGGGACGGGGCGGAAGCGAAACGGTTGCTTGATGAAACGGAAGCGGCCATTTTGATGCGCGTCGGCCGCTATTGTTACGGATATAACGACGAAACGTTGTTTACGAAAACGATCGAACGGTTAAAAGAAAGAGGATGGACGGTCGCTGCAGCTGAGAGTCTGACCGGCGGGTGGTTTCTCGAACAGCTGACAGCCATCGCGGGCGCGTCGGCTGTCGTGCAAGGCGGCGTCGTCTGCTACACAAACGGCGTGAAAGAACAGGTGCTTGGTGTACCGCAGCCGCTGCTTGAGACGGACGGGGCGGTGAGCGAACCGTGCGCCCGCTTGCTTGCCGAAAACGTCCGTGCGATGTGCGGCGCTGATGTTGGCATCAGCTTTACCGGCGTCGCTGGCCCCGACCCGCTTGAGGGCCACCCGCCCGGCACCGTTTATGTCGGCATCGCCGTCCGCGGGCGTGACACAGCCGTCCACCGCCTCACCTTATCCGGCACGCGCGATGACATTCGCGTCCGCACCGCCAAATACGGTTGCTTCTTTTTGTTAGAGACGCTCGCGGCCGGCGGCTGACCGGCCGCTTCTTCCCCTTAAACTATTCCACCGCACACTGTTGTCTTCCACCGCATAAGCATGGTAATCGTTGCTAGTTTCTCCATTGAAAAAAACGAATAAACGTTCGTTTTTTTGCTTGGCAATGGCCGCAAAACGCGGTATAGTATAAGTAGCTTTAGAATAAGGAGGAGTAGGTTAGTGAACCAAGATCGTCAAGCCGCCTTAGAGCAGGCATTAAAACAAATTGAACGACAGTTTGGCAAGGGGGCTATTATGAAGCTCGGCGAGCAGGCGGAGCGGCAAATCTCGACCGTTCCGAGCGGCTCGCTGGCGCTCGACATCGCGTTGGGCGTCGGCGGTTATCCGCGCGGGCGAATCGTCGAGATTTACGGTCCGGAATCGTCCGGGAAAACGACCGTTGCCCTTCATGCGATCGCTGAAGTGCAAAAACGGGGCGGACAGGCAGCTTTCATCGATGCTGAGCATGGTGTGACCTGTTGCTAACCCAAGTATGGTGGAAACACCATACGAAAAGTTAGCGGGACTGAAACACAGTCAGTCCTAACTGCATCACCGAGAGCTTGGTGAGAGTCCAAGACAGGAATGAAGGTTGGCATTCCTGCCCTAATACCCCGACGTGCGGTAATGGTGCGCAACATTACTGTGCGAAACTCGGAGAGGACGGCGAAAAGCGGACCTGTGAAGTGGTTAGCGAAGTAGCCGGGGGTCCATAAAACTCCTATGGCTAGAGAACGCAGAAGCGTTGGAACGAACCGCCGGAAGTACGGCTCGTAAGGCGTGGAACACCGAATAAAGAAGGTGTTCACCTCCTAAAAGAGGTTCAGCCCTGGATCGAGTATTCGTGTTTGCTCGATCTGGATCGATCCCGTAGAGGATCTTTGCCTTGAGTCCTCCAACCACGGACAAAAAGGCGGCTGACGGGTCAGAGGCGGAGCCTAAGGGAGTATGTAAGGATAGGTGATGCGGTACAGGTGAACCATCCCAGTGGATGATAAGGGGTGCGCACCCCGATGTCACTAAGCAGTAGGAAATGACTGCTGAAGGGATGGGGCAGCAGCCCGTAGTAGTGATGAAGCAGGGTAATGCCTGCTGAGCGAAGGGGCATAGTCGAGTACCTTTTAGGTTACCAACCCCAGACGTCGATTAGGAAGCCGTGAGGAAATCCGTAAGGGTTTCGGTGAGCGAAACTGACTAACAACGTGTATAATGCAAATCCTGAAAGAAAGGATTTGATATTATCACAAACACGTTTCAAGAACTAATCAGCCCGAGGACGGAACAAGAGTTCCGCGACCTACAGGACAGAATGTATGCAATCACGAAGGAATGCTTAGAAAAAGGGGATATTCCAAGATTTAAGGGGTTAACTGAAATCGCGAGTAGTGATGTCGTCATCGTATCTGCGATTCATAAGATCAAAGCTAATCGAGGAAGTAAAACAGCAGGTACAGACGGACAAACCATCAACGACATACTAACACAGAATTACAACGCGGTAATAAACTTCGTCAAAAGAAGCTTCAAAAAATACAAACCTAAACCAATCAGAAGGGTATTCATCCCAAAACCCGGGAAAAAGGAAAAGAGACCCCTAGGCATTCCAACAATTGCAGACCGAATAATCCAAGAATGTGTGAGGATGACAATCGAGCCAATTCTAGAGGCACAATTCTTTCAACACTCATATGGGTTCAGACCCTACAGAGACACAAAACACGCAATCGAAAGATGCGTATTCATATGTAACCGCATAGGGTACAACTGGGTAATAGAGGGGGATATCAAAGGTTTCTTTGATAATGTGGATCACACCATCCTGATTAAGCAACTTTGGCATATGGGTATACGAGACAGACGTATGCTTATGATTATCAAAGCAATGCTTAAAGCAGGAGTTATGAAAGAAACCAAAGTAAACGAAATGGGCACACCACAAGGTGGAATAATCTCCCCTCTACTGGCAAATGTGTATCTTCATAAACTCGATCAATGGATAACCAGAGAGTGGGAAGAAAAGAGGATGCGAAATGGAACCACCATTCGCACGGCAAAATTCAACTCACTCAGGAACTACTCAACCATAACCAGACCCGAGTTTTATGTAAGATACGCAGACGATTGGGTACTATTTACTGACAGCAGGGAAAATGCGGAGAAATGGAAATACCGAATTAAGAAATATTTAAAGGAAAACCTGAAACTCGAACTATCCGATGATAAAACCCTCATAACCAACATCAAAAAGAAACCTATGAAATTCCTGGGTTTCAAAATCAAAATGTTACCTCATGGTAAAGATGGAAAATACATCGGATACGCGAGTGCAGACACAGACAAAATTAAGAAGAAGGTCGAACAAATTAAAAAGGACCTTCGAAAATTAAAATACTCCTCTGACCAGGAGTGGCTCGCAACTGACATCAATCTAATAAATAGTAAAATTAGAGGCATCATCAATTACTACTCAAGCGCTCCTGGCATTAATAAGGACGTAAGAAAATTTAGAGAAAATCTCAAATATACGTCCTACAAATCGATCAAGAAATACGGAGCACAATGGATACCTGCCAATCAGTGCTATAACCTAGCACCGCTATACCCAGACAGAACCGAACAAGTACCCGCGGTTAAACTAAACGGTAAATGGCTCGGCATAATGAGCATCGGATTCGCAACTTGGATTAAAGCAAGTCAAAAGAACCAAGAGGAAACACCTTATACAGCGGAAGGAAGAAGAATACGTCTCCAAAACACAGGTAAGAAACCACTCACAGTTAGAACACAATGGCTCCTGGATAGTGGATACCTTAACCTAATACAAGGAGTCAAATCCAGTCAGCTATACAACTTCGAGTTCTTTATGAACCGATGTTACGCCTTCAACAGGGATAAAGGGAAATGTAAAATATGTGGTGACATACTACAACCTTTCAACACTAGAACACACCACATAAACAACAAACTTCCGCTAAATGAAATAAATAAAATAAGTAACCTTGCATCGGTCTGCGACAAATGCCATACACTAATCCATAAGAAAGAAATTGATCAAACAGACACTAGACACCTAAAAGCTAGTGCTATCAAGAAATTAGAGAAATTCAGGAAATATATACACGGGTGAAGTCTTGGGCGTGATTAGTAACCGAGGTACTCGATGGAACGCCGTGTGCGGGGAAACTCGCACGCACGGTGTGAAGCGGGGGAAAATAGCCCCTCCGGGTAACGCCGAGGGTGACTATTACCTATCGCTATCGCTTGACCCGGTTTATGCACAAAAATTAGGGGTCAACATCGATGAATTGCTGCTTTCCCAACCCGACACGGGCGAGCAGGCGCTCGAAATTGCCGAAGCGCTCGTACGAAGCGGTGCGGTCGATATTATCGTCATCGACTCAGTGGCGGCGCTCGTGCCGAAAGCAGAAATTGAAGGGGAGATGGGCGACGCCCACGTCGGCTTGCAAGCCCGCCTCATGTCGCAGGCGCTCCGCAAGCTGTCCGGCGCCATTAACAAATCGAAAACGATCGCCATCTTCATCAACCAAATTCGCGAAAAAGTTGGGGTTATGTTTGGCAATCCGGAAACGACGCCGGGGGGACGGGCGCTTAAGTTTTACGCTTCCGTCCGCTTAGAGGTGCGCCGCGCCGAGCAAATTAAACAAGGCAATGACATGGTGGGCAACAAAACGAAAATCAAAGTCGTCAAAAACAAAGTCGCTCCGCCGTTTAAAACGGCCGACGTCGACATTATGTACGGCGAAGGCATTTCCCGCGAAGGGGAAATTATCGATATGGCGTCCGAGCTTGACATCGTGCAAAAGAGCGGTTCGTGGTATTCGTACAAAGACGAACGGCTCGGCCAAGGACGGGAAAACGCGAAGCAGTTTTTGAAAGAAAACCCTCACATCGCCGACGAGATCGCCCGCGCCATCCGCAAACATTACGGCATCGATGCCGGCGAGGCGGGCGGCGAACCGCAGCAAGACGAGTTCGGGCTGCTTGACGAGTAACCGTACGAAGGCGTCCTAGCTACTGCTGGGGCGCCTTTTTCTTAAAAGACGGTGGATGTCACGACAAATGCGGCTATATTTGCGTCGAGAAGCATGTTGCTCTTCGCCGTGATCGGGAACCGTTGAGCGAAGGGAGACTGATTCGCTGCGTTCCGCCCGGGGCAGGCGGGACGATGTCCGGCCATACACCTTAGCGGCACAGGCGGCGGTTCGGGCGCGCCTGTGTAATATCTTGACAATTCATGTTGCCGCCTTTACAATGAACATGTATATTTGTCCATATACACGGCAGGGCCACAGGCCCGCCTGAGAAGGCGAACCGCTTTCGTGCGGCGAAGGCCGCATGGGGAACGCCAGGCAAAACGACCGAGCCAATGCGTTGAAAACGGGAATGTCCACGTGCGCCGGACAGTTGGGGACAACAGTGGCGCGAAGAAAGAGCGAAAGAAAACTGTACAGCAAGAGGAGGTGAAACGATGGGTTCGATCATCATCTCCGCTTTGCTTGCCTTAGTCATTGGTGCCGTTGTTGGCTTTTTTATTCGCAAATCGATTGCCGAAGCGAAAATCGGCGGGGCGAAAGCAGCTGCCGAGCAGCTGATTGAAGAGGCGAAACGCGCGGCGGACGCCTTGAAAAAAGAGGCGCTTCTCGAGGCGAAAGACGAGATTCATAAACTGCGCACGGAGGCGGAGCGCGACATCCGCGACCGGAGAAGCGAGCTCCAAAAACAAGAAAACCGCTTGATGCAAAAGGAGGAAAACCTCGACCGCAAAGATGAAGCGCTCAATAAACGCGAGGCGCTGCTCGAAGCGAAAGAAGAAGCGTTAAACGAAAGACAACAGCATATTGAACAAATGGAAAGCAAAGTGGAAACGCTCGTCAAACAGCAACAAACCGAACTGGAACGCATTTCCGGATTGACGCGCGACGATGCGCGCCAGCTCATTTTAGAACGCGTCGAAAAGGAGCTGTCGCATGAGATTGCGATGATGGTCAAAGAGGCGGAAACGCGGGCGAAAGAGGAGGCAGACAAGCGGGCGAAGGCGATTTTGTCGCTCGCCATCCAGCGTTGCGCCGCCGATCATGTCGCCGAAACGACCGTTTCTGTCGTCAATCTGCCAAACGATGAAATGAAAGGGCGAATCATCGGACGCGAAGGACGGAACATTCGCACGCTTGAGACGCTGACCGGCATCGATTTAATTATCGACGATACGCCGGAGGCGGTCATTTTGTCCGGATTTGACCCGATTCGCCGCGAAACGGCGCGCATTGCGCTAGATAAGCTCGTGCAGGACGGTCGCATCCACCCAGCGCGCATTGAAGAAATGGTTGAAAAGGCGCGCCGTGAAGTGGATGAACACATCCGCGAAGTCGGCGAGCAGACGACGTTTGAAGTCGGCGTCCACGGCTTGCATCCGGATTTAATCAAAATTTTAGGGCGGCTCAAGTTCCGGACGAGCTACGGGCAAAACGTCTTAAAACATTCCGTGGAAGTGGCGTTTTTAGCCGGGCTGATGGCGGCCGAGCTCGGAGAAGACGAAATGCTGGCGCGCCGGGCTGGCTTGCTTCATGACATCGGCAAGGCGATCGATCATGAAGTGGAAGGAAGCCATGTGGAAATCGGCGTCGAGCTGGCGACGAAGTATAAAGAACACCCGGTCGTCATTAACAGCATCGCCTCCCATCATGGCGACACTGAGCCGACGTCGGTCATCGCCGTGCTCGTCGCGGCGGCGGACGCCTTGTCGGCGGCACGGCCGGGGGCGCGCAGCGAAACGCTGGAAAACTACATCCGCCGCTTAGAGAAGCTCGAAGAAATCGCCGAATCGTACGAAGGTGTGGAAAAATCGTACGCCATTCAAGCTGGACGCGAAGTGCGCATCATGGTTAAACCGGATCTGATCGACGATTTGGAAGCGCATCGGTTAGCGCGCGATATCCGCAAACGGATCGAAGAAGAGCTCGATTATCCAGGCCATATTAAAGTGACCGTCATCCGCGAAACGCGTGCGGTCGAATACGCGAAATAAAGTGGCAGCCTATTGCCACTTTATTTTTTTGCCCGTAAAATAAGAGAGTATACCGATCGCTCGATGGTCTTTGCCGTGGCGATACGTTCAAGTTAGAAAGGGATTGATGATGAGAATTTTATTTATCGGCGATGTCGTCGGTGCGCCGGGGCAAAAAATGGTCGAGCATTATTTGCCGAAATTAAAGGAAAAGCACCGGCCGGATGTCGTCATCATTAACGGGGAAAACGCCGCTGGAGGGAAAGGAATCACCGAGGCGATTTACCGTTCACTGCTTGCGCAAGGCGTCCACGCTGTCACACTCGGCAATCACGCTTGGGATAAGCGCGATATTTTTGAATTTATCGATCAGGCCAAAGCGTTGATCCGCCCGGCGAACTATCCGCCCGGCACGCCGGGGAAAGGCATCGTCTACGTGCCGACCGAGCATGGCGAGGCGGCGGTCATCAACTTGCAGGGGCGGGCGTTTTTGCCGGCGATTGACTGCCCGTTCCAAACCGCAGATGAATTGATTGCCGCTGCCGCCGCGCGCACGCCGGTCATCATCGTCGATTTTCACGCCGAGGCGACGAGCGAAAAACAGGCGATGGGCTGGTATTTGGACGGCCGCGTGTCCGCAGTCATCGGCACGCATACGCACGTCCAGACGGCCGACCACCGCATTTTGCCGAAAGGGACGGCGTACATTACCGATGTGGGGATGACCGGCCCGTATGACGGCATTTTAGGGGTCGACCGCGAGGCGGTATTGCGCAAGTTTTTAACCGGGCTGCCGGTTCGCTTTGGCATCAAGGAAGGAAGAAGCCAGCTGAACGCTGTGCTGGTCGATGTTGACGCCAAAAGTGGGCGGGCGCTTCGCATTGAGCGCTTAATGATTAACGATGACCATCCATATTTTGAATAGTTTATTTTTTATAAATTTTTAAAAACATGCTCCCCCTGTGCAGGAATAGTTGTCGAAGCAGTGAATATAGTTACAATGAAGACTTTTTATCGAAATTCATTTTCCAAGGAAACGAGGGAGGAGCTAGAAATGGAAATATTAAAAGTTTCAGCAAAATCGAATCCGAACTCTGTAGCTGGTGCACTTGCCGGGGTGCTGCGCGAGCGCGGCGCGGCGGAAATTCAGGCGATCGGCGCAGGTGCATTGAACCAAGCCGTTAAGGCAGTAGCGATCGCACGAGGATTTGTGGCACCAAGCGGCATGGACTTAATTTGCATTCCGGCATTCACGGATATTATGATTGATGGAGAAGAGCGAACAGCGATTAAATTAATCGTCGAACCTCGTTAACTGGATGACCGGTAAATGGTAAAATATAACCTGTTGGCGCCTTCCATTTCGAAGGCAGGCAGGTTATTTTTGCTTTTTAAGGGGGAACGCGAATGATTTTTGATGCTCATTGTGACGCGCTGATGAAACTATGGCAAGACCGGTCATTGTCGTTTCAGGACGGGCCATCGCTTCATGTTACGCTTTCGGGAATGGCGGATGCTGGGGTGAAAGTGCAATGCTTTGCCATTTACGTGCCGGAAACGGTGCCGGAAGAGGCCCGGTTCACTGCGGCCCTTGAGATGGTGGATCTGTTTTTCACCCGCATTGTCGACATGTTTCCGTCTGTGAAGGCGGTGCGGACGAAACAAGACATTGCCTCCCTTAGAGAAGGGGAGATCGGCGCGATGTTGACGCTTGAAGGATGCGATGCGATTGGCGCCAACCTTGTCAAGTTAAAGACGCTCCTTCGCCTCGGTGTCGCTTCTGTCGGCTTGACGTGGAACTTTCCGAACGCCGTCGCCGACGGGGCGTGGGAAAAGCGTGGCGCCGGGTTGACTGCGTTCGGCCGGCAAGTCATCGGGCTGCTCAATGAAACGAAACGATGGGTGGACGTGTCGCATTTATCGGAAAAAGCGTTTTGGGATGTGATGGAGACGGCTCGTTTTCCGATCGCTTCCCATTCAAATGCCCATCGCCTCTGTCCGCATCCGCGCAATTTGACGGACGAGCAAATTCAGGCGCTGATCAAAAAAGACGGAATGATTGGCATTAATTTTGTGCCATATTTTTTGACAGGTGACAAACGGGGAGCGACGGTCGCGGATGTGCTCCGCCATCTTGATTACGTATGCGCGCTCGGAGGGGAAAACAACGTCGGGTTTGGCTCTGACTTTGACGGCATTACGGAGACGGTGGCTGGCCTTGAAGCCGTGAAGGACTACCTTCGGCTTGTCAATGAATTGTACAAGCACTACTCCAGCAGTCAAGTGGAGCGCTTTTTGTTCCGCAATTTTTATGAGCATTTGCCGGAGTGATAAATATCATTGAATATATAGTTCTATTAAGCCTAGAATAAAAGGCGGAACGATGACAGCGTTAACAAAATACAATTATCAGGCGAAAGGCGTCCAAAAATGTAGTCTCTTTGTCAGAAAAGTGATACAATGATATCGAGAGGCTGTAGTGAACATAAAGGGGTGTAAAACATGATCGAACAGCTGTCATGGAAAGTAGGCGGCCAGCAAGGGGAAGGGATTGAAAGCACAGGGGAAATTTTCTCCGCGGCGCTGAACCGCCTCGGGTACTATTTATACGGGTACCGCCATTTTTCTTCCCGCATTAAGGGGGGGCATACGAACAATAAAATCCGCGTCAGCACGAAACCGGTGCGGGCGGTCGCGGATGATTTGGATATCTTGGTCGCGTTCGATCAAGAGACGATCGATTTCAACTTTCACGAGCTCCGCAGCGGCGGCATCGTCATTGCGGACGCCAAATTCAACCCGGTAATTCCCGAACGGGAAGGGGTGTCGCTTTACGCTGTTCCGTTCACCGATATCGCGACGGAGCTTGGCAACTCGCTGATGAAAAACATGGTTGCCATCGGTGCGACGAGCGCGGTGCTTGGCTTAGATGCCGGCGTGTTCGAAAGCGTTGTCGCCGACACGTTCGCCCGCAAAGGGGCACAAGTCGTCGAGAAAAACATGGAAGCGATCCGCACCGGGGCGCAATATATGGAAAAGCAGCTTGACGGCCGCGCTGAGCCTATGAAACTCGCAAAAGCCGACGGCAAACAGCGGATGTTTATGATCGGCAACGATGCCATCGCGTTAGGGGCTCTTGCCGGCGGGGCGCGCTTTATGGCCGCGTATCCGATTACCCCGGCTTCTGAAATCATGGAATATTTGATCAAAAAATTGCCTGACTTCGGGGGTGCGGTCATTCAAACGGAGGACGAAATCGCTGCTTGCACGATGGCGATCGGCGCCAACTACGCCGGCGCCCGGGCGTTTACGGCCTCTGCCGGACCGGGGCTGTCGCTCATGGCTGAAGCGATCGGCCTAGCTGGAATGACGGAAACGCCGCTCGTTGTCGTCGATACGCAGCGGGGCGGCCCGAGCACCGGCTTGCCGACGAAGCAAGAACAATCGGACTTGCTTGCGATGATTTACGGCACGCACGGGGAAATTCCGAAAATCGTTATGGCGCCGAGCACCGTCGAGGAAGCGTTTTACGACATGGCGGAGGCGTTGAACTTAGCCGAGGAATACCAATGTCCGGTCATTTTCCTGTCGGATTTGCAGCTGTCGCTTGGCAAACAGACGGTCGAACCGCTCGACTACGACCGTGTTGAAATTCGCCGCGGCAAGCTTGTGAACGGGGAGTTGCCGCCGCTTGCCGGCAAAGACAATTTTAAACGGTATGAGGTGACGCCGGACGGCATCTCACCGCGGGTGCTGCCAGGGACGAAACACGGCATCCACCATGTCACCGGGGTCGAGCACGCGGAAACAGGGCGTCCGTCTGAAACAGCGGCAAACCGCCAGGCGCAAATGGAGAAGCGGCTGCGCAAGCTCGAGCACATCCATTTCCCAACGCCGGTGCATAAGCACATCCGCCACGAAGAGCCGGATTTGCTGCTTGTCGGCTTTTTATCAACGCGCGGAGCGATCGAGGAAGCGCTTGAGCGCCTCGAGCAGGACGGCGTCAAAGTCAACCACGCGCACATCCGCCTGCTTCATCCGTTCCCGGTGGACGACATGCGGCCGCTTGTTGAAAAAGCGAAACGGGTCGTCGTCATCGAGCAAAATGCGACCGGGCAATTGGCGAGCTTGTTGAAAATGAACGTCGGGCATGCCGATAAAATCGCAAGCGTCTTGAAATTTGACGGCAATCCATTCTTGCCAGGCGACGTTTATACCAAATGTAAGGAGTTGTTAGCACAATGGCCACCTTTAAAGATTTCCGCAATGATGTGAAGCCAAACTGGTGCCCGGGCTGCGGCGACTTTTCTGTTCAAGCCGCCATCCAGCGCGCAGCCGCCAACCTCGGGTTGGAACCGCACCAGCTGGCTGTCATTTCCGGGATCGGCTGTTCGGGTCGCATTTCCGGCTACATTCACTCTTACGGGTTTCACGGCACGCACGGACGCGCTTTGCCGCTTGCCCAAGGAGTGAAAATGGCGAACCGCGACTTGACGGTCATCGCCGCCGGCGGCGACGGCGACGGATTTGCAATCGGCATGGGGCACACGGTTCACGCCATTCGCCGCAACATCGACATTACGTACATCGTCATGGACAACCAAATTTACGGGCTGACGAAAGGGCAAACATCGCCGCGCAGCGCCGCCGGATTTAAAACAAAAAGCACGCCGCAAGGATCGATCGAGCCGGCGTTGTCGCCGCTTGAAATCGCTTTGAGCGCCGGAGCGACGTTTGTCGCGCAAAGCTTCTCGAGCGACTTAAAAGAGTTGACAAGCTTAATTGAAGAAGGCGTCAAACATAAAGGCTTTTCGCTCATCAACGTCTTTAGCCCGTGCGTCACATACAATAAAGTGAACACGTACGAATGGTTTAAAGAGCATTTGGTGAAAGTGGACGACATCGAAGGGTACGATCCATCCAACCGGGAGATGGCGATGCAAACGGTGATGAAATATAACGGGCTTGTCACCGGGCTCATCTACCAAAATCAAGAGCAAAAGTCGTACCAAGAGCTTGTCCCCGGTTACAGCGAGACGCCGCTTTCTGAAGCGGATTTGAAACTAAGCAAAGAAAAATTTGCTGAACTGGTCGCGGAGTTTATGTAAAAATGGAAATGATTCACGCCCGATGGGGACTTGCCTCATCGGGTGTTTTTTTGCTATTATAACATGTTCCGGACATCCGGAACAAAAACCATTGTGTTTCATTGTCACCCGCGATATACTATGGTAGTGTGTGTGATGGAAGAAATTTGCCGAGACAACATGGGCGGCCGCGAAAATGAAAGCCGCCTGGCTGTGTGCGTTCAAACATTTGACGAGGAAAGGAGATTGTTATGAACGAAAAGCAACGTTTGGAACAAACCGGACAAATTCAAACAGCCAGCCATCCAGCGGACAGAAAATCCGACTTGGATCGGCTGAAAGCAAAAACGACGAAAGACTATGAGAAATATTTCACGAGCGTCTTTCTTCCGCCCAACTTAAAAGAGGCGAAAAAACGCGGCAAGGAAGAAGTGCAGTATGTGAAAGACTTTACGATTCCGGATGAGTTCCGGGGCATGGGGCGCGGGCGGAAGTTTTACATCCGCACGTACGGCTGCCAGATGAACGAGCATGACACGGAAGTGATGGCCGGCATTTTCATGGCGCTCGGCTATGAGCCGACCGACCGTCCGGAAGAGGCGAACGTCATTTTGCTCAACACGTGTGCGATCCGCGAAAATGCGGAAAACAAAGTGTTCGGCGAACTCGGCTACTTAAAGCCGCTCAAAACGACGAACCCGGATTTGCTGCTTGGCGTATGCGGCTGTATGTCGCAAGAAGAAGCGGTTGTCAATAAAATCTTAAAACAATACCAGTATGTCGACATGATTTTCGGCACGCACAACATCCATCGCCTGCCGTACATTTTGCATGAGGCGTACATGTCGAAGGAAATGGTCGTCGAAGTATGGTCGAAAGAAGGCGATGTCGTCGAAAACTTACCGAAGGTGCGCAAAGGCGACATTAAAGCATGGGTCAACATTATGTACGGCTGCGACAAGTTTTGCACGTACTGCATCGTTCCGTACACGCGCGGCAAGGAGCGAAGCCGCCGTCCGGAAGACATCATCCAAGAAGTGCGCCAGCTCGCGGCCCAAGGCTACAAAGAAATTACGCTGCTCGGGCAAAACGTCAACGCCTACGGGAAAGACTTCAACGATATTCAATACGGCCTTGGCGATTTGATGGACGAGCTGCGCAAAATTGATATCGCGCGCATCCGCTTTACGACAAGCCATCCGCGCGACTTTGACGACCGGCTCATCGAAGTGCTTGCCAAGCGCGGCAATTTAGTCGAACATATTCATTTGCCGGTGCAATCGGGCAGCACGGAAATTTTGAAAATGATGGGGCGGAAATATACACGCGAGGAGTATTTGGAACTCGTCCGCAAAATTAAAGCGGCCATTCCGGATGTCGCGTTGACGACCGACATTATCGTCGGCTTTCCGAACGAAACGGACGAGCAGTTTGAAGAAACGTTGTCGCTTTACCGTGAAGTCCAGTTTGATTCGGCGTATACGTTCATTTACTCGCCGCGTGAAGGCACCCCGGCGGCGAAAATGAATGACAACGTGCCGATGGAAGTGAAAAAAGAGCGGCTTCAGCGCCTGAACGCCCTCGTTCAGGAGATTGCGGCGAAGAAAATGAAACAATACGAGGGTCAAGTCGTCGAAGTGCTCGTTGAAGGCGAAAGCAAAACGAATCCAGATGTGCTAGCGGGATATACGCGCAAAAACAAGCTTGTCCACTTCGTCGGCCCGAAATCGCTCGTCGGCCAGTTGGTCAACGTGCGCATTACGCAGGCGAAAACGTGGACGTTGACGGGCGAATTAGTGAATGAAGCGATCGAGGTGAACTAAGATGGCAAAATATACGCGGGACGAGATTTTGGCGAAGGCGAAGCAGCTGGCGAAAATGATCGCTGAAACGGAAGAAGTCGACTTTTTCAAACGGGCGGAAGAAAAAATCCACCAAAACGAAAAAGTGCGCACGTTAATCAATGAGTTAAAGTCGCTGCAAAAACAAGCGGTCAACCTCCAGCACTACGGCAAACATGAAGCGCTGAAGCGCGTCGAGGCGAAAATCGACGCCATTTATGAGCAACTGGAGCAAATTCCGATCGTCAGCGAATTTCAGCAATCGCAAGCCGATGTGAACGATTTGCTTCAGCTCATCGCCTCGACGATTTCCAATACGGTGACTGATGAAATTCTTGCATCGACCGGCGGCGATGTGCTGCGCGGTGAAACGGGCGCCGCGCTTCGCTACAACAAGCATGGCGGCTGCCATTAACGAACAAAAAAGCGTCCTTTCGGGCGCTTTTTTCATTTGTCATGGGCAGCGGGCCTGCAAGGACGGTTTAGGGGCTTTTTTGTGCGTGCAGGCGGCGCGGAACGTTTTCGAAAAAGCCTCTTGCAGCGATGCGCTAGGCAACGAGTCTTTTTCCGATCGGCAGGCGTCTGACCCTCGTCTGATCAGCGCGGCTGTTCGGTGGTGAAAAAGCAGGCACATTGAACGGAACACATGCATACAATGAACTATACGGAATAATGATTCATTTGCTGTGCACATTAGCGGAGATCACGCATAGGATGAAATGAAGATTCATTTGAGGAGGGTTCCGTTCGATGTCTGAATACAGAGAAATTATTACAAAAGCCGTTGTCGGCAAAGGCCGCAAGTTCACGCAATCGACCCATACGGTGACGGCGCCGAACCGCCCGTCAAGCATTCTCGGCTGCTGGATCATCAATCACCGCTATGAAGCGAAAAAATGCGATAAAACGGTGGAAATTCACGGCCACTACGACATTAACGTCTGGTATTCATACAACAACAATACGAAAACGGAAGTCGTCACGGAAACGGTCTCGTACACCGATGTGGTCAAGTTAAAATATCGCGATAAAGACAATTTAATTAGCGACGATACCGATATTATCGTCCGCGTCATCCAGCAGCCAAACTGCCTTGAATGCACCATTTCGCCGAACGGCAACAAAATCGTCGTCGATGTCGAGCGGGAGTTTGTCGCCGAAGTGATCGGCGAAACGAAAGTGTGTGTCGCCATCAACCCAGAAGGGTGCGGCAAAGACGACGATTTTTGCGATGACGACGACCTTGACGAAGAATTGGAAGATTTAAGCCCGGACCTGTTGCTCGGCGAAGAAGAGTAAAACTAGGAAATTTCTTTCCTAGTTTTTTCTTTTGCCGCTTGTTATAATAGTAGCGCAATCAACGGTCTGTTGGCCGAAAAGGTTGGGGAGAAATAATGCCATCGTATACACCGATGATCCAGCAATATTTGCATATTAAAGCGCAATATCCGGACGCGTTTTTGTTTTTTCGGCTCGGTGACTTTTATGAAATGTTTTTTGATGACGCTATAAAGGCGGCGCAAGAGTTAGAAATTACATTGACAAGCCGCGACGGAGGCGGCGATGAGCGGGTGCCGATGTGCGGGGTGCCGTACCATTCGGCGCAAGGCTATATTGAACAACTCGTGGAAAAAGGCTACAAAGTCGCTATTTGCGAACAAGTGGAAGATCCGAAAACAGCAAAAGGCGTCGTGCGCCGCGAAGTCGTTCAGCTAGTTACTCCGGGCACGCTCATGGAAGGCAAAGGGCTCATCGAGAAAGAAAACCATTATTTAGCGACGCTGACGCCGTTTGCTGACGGTACATACGGATTGGCTTACGCGGATTTATCGACCGGCGAAGTCCGGTTGACGCTCCTTTCTTCATGGGAGGAGACGATAAACGAGCTGCACGCCATCGGGGCGCGGGAAATCGTCATCGGCTCTGACAGTGCCGAGGAGTGGGTGCGCGAGCTGAAAGAACGGTACGGAGCGGCCGTCTCGTACGAAGACGAAACATCGCTGCGGGACGAATGGAGCGTCGTCGCCGGCCATGTGACGCAAGAAAAGCTGCGGGCGACGGTCGCCCGCCTGCTCCATTACTTCGTCCGCACGCAAAAACGGCAGCTTGACCATTTGCAGCCGGCTGAGCTGTACCAGGTCGATCAGTATATGAAAATGGACCGGCATTCGAAGCTGCACTTAGAGTTAGTGGAAACGGTGCGGTCAAAAGGGAGGAAAGGATCGCTTCTATGGCTGCTCGATGAGACGGTGACAGCCATGGGAGGCCGGCTCTTGAAGCAATGGCTTGACCGGCCGCTCATTGACCAGCGTGCCATTGAACGGCGCCTCGATTTCGTAGAAACATTGAAAACGTCCTATTTTGAACGGCACGAACTGCGCGACAAGCTGCGCGGCGTCTATGACATCGAGCGGCTCGTCGGCCGCATCGCCTACGGCAACGCCAACGCCCGCGATCTCGTGCAGCTGAAAAAATCGCTCGTTCAAGTGCCAGCGCTTCGCCAGACGGTGGACAGCCTGCCGCTTGCCGAAGCGGACGAGCTGGCTGGGCGCCTGGACCCGTGCGAAGAGCTTGTCGCTTTGCTTGAGTGCGCCATTCAAGAACAGCCGCCGCTTTCCGTGAAGGAAGGAAACATCATTAAAGACGGGTATGATGAGCAGCTTGACCGCTATCGCGACGCAAGCCGCAACGGCAAAGCGTGGATCGCCGAACTGGAGGCGAAAGAGCGGGAAGCGACCGGCATTAAATCGCTCAAAGTCGGTTACAACCGCGTATTCGGCTATTATATTGAAGTGACGAAGCCGAACCTTCCGCTCATTCCGGAAGGACGCTATGAGCGGAAGCAGACGCTCGCCAACGCCGAGCGTTTTATTACCGCTGAGTTGAAAGAAAAAGAGGCGCTCATTTTAGAAGCGGAAGAAAAAAGTGTAGAGCTCGAATATGAGCTGTTTGTCGCCATTCGCGAGCAGGTGAAAGGATATATTCCGCGCCTGCAAAAGCTGGCTAAGGCGGTCGCTGAGCTTGATGTGCTTCAGTCGCTGGCGACGGTGAGCGATGAGCGGCGCTACGTGCGCCCGCAATTTTCCGCCGATCGCGTCTTGGCCATTCAAGGCGGCCGCCACCCGGTTGTCGAAAAAGTGCTCGGCGCGCAAACATACGTGCCGAACGACTGCTATATGAACCGCAAGCGGGAAATGCTGCTGATCACCGGGCCGAACATGGCCGGGAAAAGCACGTACATGCGGCAAGTGGCGCTCACCGCCATCATGGCGCAAATCGGTTGCTTCGTCCCGGCGGAGCAAGCGGTGCTGCCGATTTTCGATCAAGTGTTTACCCGCATCGGCGCTGCTGACGATTTGTCGGCCGGTCAAAGCACGTTTATGGTCGAAATGCTCGAGGCGCGCCGCGCCATCGCCTACGCGACGCAAAACAGCCTCATTTTGTTCGATGAAATCGGGCGCGGCACATCGACGTATGACGGCATGGCACTCGCGCAAGCGATGATCGAATACATTCACGACTATATCGGCGCGAAAACGTTGTTCAGCACGCACTACCATGAGCTGACCGCGTTAGAAGGCTCGCTCGAGCGGCTGTGCAACGTCCATGCCCGCGCCGTCGAAGAAAACGGCAAGGTCGTCTTTTTGCACCAAATCGCCGACGGACCAGCTGACCGCAGCTACGGCATCCATGTCGCCGAATTGGCCGGGCTGCCTGCTCCGCTCATCGAACGAGCCCGCGATATTTTAGCCAAGCTCGAGCAAGCGGCTGGAAACAGCGCCCTTGCGCACGGGCTTGAAACCGGGCCGGAGAATGGTGCGGCCACAAAAGAAGCGCTCCGGCCGCCGCGCGGGTTGGAATCAAATGCGAAATCGGCCGCCGGCCGCGCTGACGAGCGAAGCGCTAGGCAGGAAGCGGGAGATAGAGCAGACGCAGTAAACGAAGCGGCCTTTGAACAGTTGAGCATGTTTCCCGACTTCGTCCCGGCGCCTGCCGAGCCGCACTTGTCCGGCAAAGAGAAAAAGGCGCTCGCGGCGCTTAAGGAAGTCAATTTGCTTGAGATGACGCCGCTTGAGGCGTTAAACAAGCTGTATGAACTGCAAAAACTGCTTAAATAACGGAGGTGGGGCGATGGGACGCATTCGCAAGCTCGACGATCAGCTAGCGAACAAAATCGCCGCTGGCGAAGTGGTCGAACGGCCGGCTTCGGTGGTGAAAGAGCTCGTCGAGAACGCCATCGACGCCCATAGCACGGTGATTGACATTGAACTCGAGGAAGCCGGGATGACGAAAATCCGCATTATTGACAACGGTGACGGAATGGAAGAGGATGACTGTCTTCTCGCTTTTGAACGGCATGCGACAAGCAAAATTCAAGACGAACACGATTTGTTCCGCATTCGCACGCTTGGCTTTCGCGGTGAGGCGCTGCCGAGCATTGCCTCGGTGTCCGAAGTGGAGCTGGTGACCAGCACTGGACGCGGCCCGGGGACGAAGCTTGTGTTACAAGGCGGTGCGCTCATATCTTGCGAACGGGCAGCCGGGCGCAAAGGAACGGACATCACGGTGTCCAACTTATTTTTCAACACCCCGGCAAGGCTGAAATATATGAAAACGATCCATACTGAGCTCGGTCATGCGGCCGATGTCGTCAACCGGTTAGCGCTTGCTCATCCGGACGTGTCGTTCCGGCTTCGCCATCACGGCAAAACGTTGCTTGCGACAAACGGAAGCGGTGATGTCCGGCATGTGCTCGCCGCCATTTACGGCATGGAAACGGCGAAGCAAATGATACCGCTTGAGGCGGAGTCGCTCGATTTTACTGTTCGCGGCTATGTTTCCTTGCCGGAAGTGACGCGCGCTTCGCGCAATTATATATCGCTCATTGTCAACGGGCGCTACGTGCGCAACATGCCGCTGATGAAGGCGATTGAGGCCGGCTACCATACGTTGTTGCCGATCGGCCGCTATCCGATTGTATTTCTCGCGATTGACATGGATCCGGTGCTCGTGGATGTGAACGTCCATCCAGCGAAACTCGAGGTCCGCTTCAGCAAAGAAGCCGAGTTAAACGAGCTCGTCACCGCTGCAATCCGCCAAGCGTTCCGCCGACGGACGCTCATTCCATCCGTATCTGCCGACAGCAAAACGGCCAAAGCGAAGGCGGAGCAAGCGGCCTGGACATTGGCCCACCGCGTTCATGAACCAGCCGCCCCGCTCGACGGAAAAGCGGGGGAAACGAGCGATGTGACCGCAGCAGCGCCTTTAGCCGGCAAAGAAACGCTTGGCCCGCCTCCCGCCGCCGCCCAAGCCGATGCGCCTGCCCGATGGGAAGAAGCGGCGGCGCCGATAATTTCAGAAAAAAAGGCGGGTGCTGATGACGCGTTTATGGCCGAGCCGAAGCCGGCTGCCGAGGCCGGGGAAAAACCGGCGGCGCACCTGCCGGATACCGGACGGGCCGACGGGAAACCGGCGGCCGACCGCCTCCCGCCGCTTTATCCAATCGGTCAGCTGCACGGCACGTATATTTTGGCTGAGAATGAACACGGGCTCTATATGATCGATCAGCATGCGGCGCAAGAACGGGTCAACTACGAATATTTCCGGGAAAAACTTGGTGAAGTGACCAATGAGGTGCAAGAGCTGCTCGTTCCGCTGACGTTTGAATACCCGGCCGATGAATACGAGCGAATCGCCGCCTGCCGCGACGAACTCGCCCGCTGCGGCGTATTTCTTGAACCGTTCGGCCTACGGGCGTTTCTCGTTCGCTCCCATCCTGTGTGGTTTCCGAAAGGGAAAGAAAAAGAAATCATCGAGGAAATGATTGAACACGTACTGGCGGCCAAAACGGTCGATATCAAGCAGCTGCGCGAGCAAGCCGCCATCATGATGAGCTGCAAGCGCGCCATTAAAGCGAACCAACATTTGCGCAACGATGAAATCTTCGTTTTGCTCGAAGCGTTGCGGAAGACAACCGACCCGTTCACTTGCCCGCACGGCCGGCCCATCATCGTGCATTTTTCAACCTATGAAATTGAAAAGTTATTTAAACGGGTAATGTAAATGACGCTCCCTTTGTGACAAGGGAGCTTTTTTTGTAATCATTTTGTAATCTACTTTTATTCTTCTTGTTACAGACGTCTTGTTTTTATTTTACTATAATGGCTCATGTGCAGGAATACATGGCGAATTTTGTAGAGTGATAGCGAAATTTACCTAAAGAAATAGAGGAATGTCAAATTGATGTCATAGGGGGATGCAGCATGAAAAAAACACTTCTATTTACCGGAACATTGATCGGATCGTTATTAGCCGGCCATGCCGCTTCAGCCGCGAGCTATACGGTGCAAAAAGGCGATACGCTCTCGGGAATTGCGAAGAAATATGATACGACCGTTGATCGATTAAAACAACAAAACCATTTATCTTCTGATCTCATTTTTCCAGGTCAAGTATTGCAAATCGATGAACAAAGCGAGAGCGAACAAGCCGTTTCCAATACATACACCGTTCAGCCCGGCGACACGTTAAGCGGAATTGCCCGGAAGTTTGGCACAACGGTAGACGCGTTGCTCAAGCTGAATCCAAGCATTGCCGATCCGAACTTTATCCGCGCCGGACAAGCGCTCCAAGTAACGGGCGGACAGGCAAGCACAAATACATATACTGTGCAGCCGGCGGCCGCGGCTGTGAACGGCCAGTACATCGTCCAAAAAGGGGACACATTGTCGGGGATTGCCAACAAGTTTCAAACGACCGTCGACCGTCTGTTGGCGCTTAACCCGCAAATTACGAACCCGAACGTGATTCGCATCGGCCAAGCCATTAAAGTGGCGGGCGGAGCAACCGCTGTCCGCGCCGAGCAAAGCGTATCGGCCGTCAAGCCGGTTGCGGCTGAATCGTCCGCTTCACTTGCCGACCGAATCATCGAAATCGGTGAAAAATATTTAGGGGCGAGATATTTGTACGGGGCGAGCCCATCGCGCACCGATGTGTTTGACTGCTCTTCGTTTACGATGCGCGTCTTTAGCGAGGCGGGCATTTCGCTGCCGCGCACATCATCGGCCCAAGCGCAAGCCGGAAGAACGGTGTCGTTTAACCAATTGCAAAAAGGCGATCTCGTCTTTTTTGACACCGATTCGAACGGCACGATCAACCACGTCGGCATTTATGCCGGCAACGGGCAAATGATCAATGCGACTGTTTCGTTAGGCGTTACGTATTCATCGCTCACTTCCTCGTATTGGAAAACGCGGTTTGTAAAAGCGGTTCGGGTGCTTAACTAACGGAATGGGGGATGGGCGTTTTGCCTGTCGCCTAAACACATAACCGAATGCGGCGGAAGGCTGCTCGCATAAAGCGCTTTGTGGTTTTGGCGGGCAGCCTTTTTCTTGTGCTTTCGATGCATGACCTTTGCCGTAGCTGCCCATCAGGAGGGCGGTGTGAATGATAGCGTTTGACAATCATTAGGTATATAAATAAGAAAAGGTGTCCTTAAAAGCGGGACACCTTTAGTCATTATTCGACAGGTTTTTGCGCTTTTCGCGCTGTTTCTTGCTGGAAGGAGCGGATAAGGGCCAGAACGATCAAAATCATGATGATCGCAAATGGGAACGCGGCGATAATAGATGCTGTCTGCAGCGATTCAAGTCCGCCGACGAACAGAAGGATGGCCGCTGTCGCTGATTGGACAATGCCCCAGACGAATTTGACCGAGTTTGGCGGGTTTAAGCTGCCGTTGGTCGTCTGCATCCCAAGCACAAACGTCGCCGAGTCGGCCGATGTGACAAAAAACGTGCAAATGAGCAAAATGGCGATTCCCGAAAGCAATGTAGCGAGCGGGAAATGTTCGAATGTAAAGAACAAGGCTGTTTCTATCCCTTTTTCATTCATCACTTCGCCAATGCCGGCATGTCGGAACTGTTCGAGATAAAGGGCCGAACCGCCAAAAACAGAAAACCAGAGAGCACTGAAAATCGTTGGAACTGCCAAAACGCCGATCATAAATTCACGGATCGTGCGCCCGCGGGAAATGCGGGCGATGAACGTCCCGACAAACGGCGCCCACGCGATCCACCACGCCCAATAAAAAATGGTCCACACTTTCGGCCAATCATTTTGTTCAAACGGGTTCAGCCGGAAACTCATCGACGGGAGGTTTTGCAAGTACGTCCCGATCGTTGCTGTGAACACATCCATGATAAAATTCGTCGGCCCGGCAAACAGCATGAAAACCATGAGCAGCAACGCGAGCGCAATATTTAAGTTGCTCAGCCATTTTATGCCTTTGTTAAGGCCGGTTTGCGCTGAGAGCATAAACAAGACAGTGACTACGACAATGATGAGCAGCTGCGTCGAAAAGCTGTTTGAAATACGGGGAAACAGCTGATGCAATCCCCCGCTAATTTGAATGGCTCCCAGCCCTAACGAAGTGGCGACGCCAAACACGGTTGCGTAGACGGCTAATGTATCAATGGCTACCCCGAGGCCGCCTTCTGTGCGTGCGCCAAACAGCGGGCGCAGCGTGCGGCTAACAACACCGGCCTCCCGTTTGCGAAACTGGAAGTAAGCGAGCGCCAAGGCCAGGACACCGTAGATCGCCCATGGATGCAGCCCCCAATGGAAAAACGAGTAGCGCATCGCCAGACGGGCCGCTTCCGCTGTCGCCCCTTCCCCTGTTGGCGGCGTGTAATAGTGGGACATCGGTTCGGCCACTCCCCAAAACACTAACCCGATTCCCATTCCGGCGCTGAACAGCATGGCAAACCATGTCATATAGCTGTATTCCGGTTTTTCTCCGTCGCGGCCAAGACGGATATTTCCGTAGCGGGAAAAAATGAGAAACAAACAAAACGCTAAAAACAACGAAGCGCTGAGCAAATAAAACCAGCCGAATTTATCGATTAGAAACGTGTGTACCGCGCTGCTGACCGCATTTAAATTGTAGCGCGGCCATAAAGATTCCGGAATCATCCCCCAAATAATAAACGCAATGGCAATCACAATCGAAATCGAAAAGACAATCGTCGTTTTTTTCATCTCTCTCCTCCTTACTGGCGCGATGATATGATGGGAGTCAGGTTAGCAGTTTTGGGGATTTCCATTTACAGGGTAACAAAATTCGACAACGAATACAAATGATTCGGATGTTCAACGCATATCATTTGGTGCCATCATTTTTTATCATGTAAAATAAAATATTCGTAGCTTACTTAAAAAAGGAGGTCATTGGTATGAACAGCCGCCTGTCGGTCATGATCAGCATCGTGCTGGCGATGCTCGTCGCGTCTATGGATACGACGATTATGAACACGACGATGCCGATCATCGCCAAAGAGCTTGGGGAATTTTCCCTGTATGCGTGGACGTTTGCATCGTACATGATTACGACCACCGTCCTGTCGCCGATTGCCGGTCGCCTGTCGGACTTATTCGGCCGCAAAAAAGTATTCAGCTTTGGCATTATTTTATTTCTAATCGGCTCACTTCTTTGCGGGTTGTCGCAAAACATGGTGCAGCTTGTTTTATTCCGCGCCTTGCAAGGGGTGGGGGCCGGATTTATGATGCCGTTTCCGGCAATTATCGCCGGCGATTTGTTCCCCGTGGAAAAGCGTGGAAAAATCCAAGCATTTTTTACGGCCATGTGGGGACTTTCTGCCGTGTTGGCGCCGCTTTTAGGTTCGCTGTTTGTCGAGTATGCGACATGGCGCTGGGTTTTTTATGTCAACATTCCGATTTGCTTGCTCTCGCTTTTGACGCTGCTTCCGTATAAAGAAGTGTATGAACCGAAGCGGGCGGCGGTCGACTATATGGGCGCGGCGCTGTTTGCGGCGGCGATCAGCCTGCTTTTGCTTGTGACGGTCGTTGAACGGGGGCAATGGTGGTACGGTGCGGTCGGGGCGTTGTTGCTTGTCGCCTTTTATTATTTCGAAAAACGGCAGCCATCTCCGCTTGTGCCGCTGTCGCTTGTCCATCATCGGACGCTTAAATGGATGAACATTAATGGCTTTGTCAGCTGTGTCGCCTTGTTTGGGACGTCAAGCTACATCCCGCTCTTTTTGCAAAATGTCGCCCACTTGTCCGTGTTTATGAGCGGTGTTGCTTTGCTTGGCTCGTCTGTCGGCTGGATGATCGCCGCCGTGCCAGCGGGGAAGTGGATTTTGCGCTATGGCTACCGCCCGCTTCTGATCATCGGCAACGTGCTGCTTGTCGCTTCCGGCCTTTTCCTCGCCTTGCTTAATGAAAGCCATGGGTTTTGGTACGTCTTTTTCATCATGTTTTTGCAAGGGCTATCGTTCGGCTTGACGTCGACCGTTGGCGTCATCGGCTCGCAGCAATTGGCCGATGCCCACGAAAAGGGGATTGCAACTTCCTTTTTTATGTTTTGCCGCAATATCGGCACGGCGATCGGCGTCACGGTGATGGGGGCGTTTTTGGCGCAGGCGCCGACATTTATGACCGGCATTCGCCACCTGTTTTTATTTGGCTTAATTGGCAGCATCATCGCGCTCATTACCTCCTTTTTTATCCGCGATGAAGCGGAAGCCAGCCGAAACACGTGGCAGCCGGAGGGGACGACATAAAGTCGGTCGAAGGAGGAATGCTGCCGCCGCGGCACGTCCGTCAAAAAATGGCTAAACATCGGCGGCTATCATCCGATAATATAAGTGGAACGACTGATTTCATTACAAAAACGGGGGATGTATCGATGAAGATGACCGTTCGCAAAAAACTGCTCGCTGGCTTCGGTCTCGTCTACGTGTTAATTGTGCTGCTGGTCGGTTTCGCTTATTACGAGATTTCAACGCTTGACCGTACATACACGGACGTTACCGACAATCGCATGCCCAAACTCGCAAATGCGAAACAGCTTGAAGTGCTCGTCCGCCGCCAAGTCGGCAGCATGCGCGGCTATTTGTTGACCGGTGACGAGACGTCGCGGGAAAACTTTGAAAAGGCGCATGAGGAGTACAAAAAAACAAGCGAAAAGCTCGCAGTTTCGTTAACGCAAGAAACAACGAAACAGCTGCTGGCTGATCTCGATTTGCTTGAGCAACAGTTTTACGCGCTCGGCCAAAAAGCGTTTGAATTGAAGGATCAAAACAAACCGGAGCAATATACCGCGCTCGTCATGACAACCGGGCGCGACATAACGACCCAATTTGATCAAAAAATTAACGAGTTCGTTGCCTTGCAGCAACAGGAAGTAGACCAAGCGAGCCATGACGCGAGCGCATCAGCCGCCGCCGTTCGCCGGCTTATCGTCATTGTCGGTGTGTTGGCGGTAGCGGCCGGGGCGATCGTCAGCTATTACATCAGCCGTTCGCTTTCCCGCCCGCTGCTTGCTCTGTCAGAGGCAGCGAAGCGGATTGCCGCCGGCGATTTGACCGAGACGAAAACCGGCGTGCGCAACCGCGATGAAATCGGTGAACTTGCCGCTTCGTTTGAACAAATGGCGAAAAACTTGCGCGGCGTGCTGCATGAAGTGGCGCAAAATGCCGAACAAGTCGCCGCTTCCTCAGAAGAGCTGGCGGCGAGCGCCGAACAAACGAGCAAAGCGACCGAGCAAATCGCCATGACGATTCAAGGCGTTGCTTCCGGTGTGGACAAGCAAATGCAAAGCGTCGAAGAAACATCGGCCGCCGTCGACTCCATGTCCGAACAAATCGGGCAAATCTCCGAGCGCGCGCAACGCGTCGCGGCTATCGCCGCTGAAACATCGAAACAAGCCGCGGACGGCGGACAAACGATCGAGGCGAGCGTCGCGCAAATGAACAAGGTGAACGACACGGTCGAACAGCTGGCCGAAGTGATTAAAGGGCTCGGCCGCCGTTCTGAGCAAATCGGCTCGATTATTGAGGCGATTCGCAACATTGCGGCGCAGACGAACTTGCTCGCCTTAAACGCCGCCATTGAGGCCGCACGCGCCGGCGAGCACGGGCGCGGCTTCGCCGTCGTCGCCGATGAAGTGCGGAAGCTGGCGGAGCAATCGGCCGAATCGGCGCGGCAAATCGCAGAATTGATCGCTGCCATTCAAGAAGAAACGGCTCATGCCGTCCAATCGATGGAATCGGTCGTCAATGAAGTGACAGCCGGAACGGGAGTCATCCGCGCTTCGGGCGAGACGTTTGCTCAAATCCGCGCCGCCGTTGACGGAGTGGCCGCGCAAATTCGCGACGTATCGGCTTCGGTTGGCGAGATGGCCGCTTCCTCGGAACAAATCGTACGTTCCGTTCGGCTTGTTGCTGACGTCGCCGAATCGACATCGGCCGGCACGCAGGAAGTATCGGCGGCGACCGAGGAACAGCTGGCATCAATGGAAGAAATTTCAGCTTCCGCTGCATCGCTGTCGAAAATGGCTGATGATTTGCAGGCGATTGTCGGCAAATTTTCGCTCTGATGATGAACGCCTCTGACGGCGTTCATTTTTTTTGCCCCGTTCGGCGCGGCGAAAGGAACGGACGGCAATTTTTCGCGTTGCTATGTATAAAACGGCGGGCGGATGGCGAAAACGTAGGAAAGAAATTGTTTCATGCGTTGCCGTTTTTATGTATAATGGTGTTTGATACGAGTTTAGCAACAGAAAGCAGTGGCACACCATGGCAGAAAAAGTCGTTGTCATCGTCGGACCGACGGCAGTCGGCAAAACGAAGCTCGGCATCGCGTTGGCGAAAAAGCTGGGCGGGGAAATCATCAGCGGCGATTCGATGCAAATTTATAAAGGAATGGACATCGGCACCGCGAAAGTGAAGCCGGATGAAATGGAAGGGGTTCCGCACCATTTGCTCGACATTAAAGAGCCGTGCGAACCGTTTTCCGTCGTCGAATTTCAGCGGCTCGCCCGTGCGCTTATTGCCGATATTTCCGCGCGCGGCCGGCTGCCGATCATCGTCGGCGGCACCGGGCTGTACATTCAAGCCGCCATTTACGATTACCAATTTTCCGATGCCCCTTCCGATGAAGCATATCGCCGAGCGCTTAAACAGCTGGCAGCCGAGCAAGGGGCGGAAGTGCTTTACAGGCAGCTTGAGACGGTTGATCCGGAAAGCGCAGCGCGCATCCATCCGCACAACATCCGCCGCGTCATTCGTGCGCTCGAAGTGTATCATTGCACCGGGAAACCGTTCAGTGAGTGGCAGCGGGGGCAGCAGCGGCAGCTTTTATACGAAACGGCCATCATCGGATTGACGGCGGAGCGGAACGTGCTTTACCGCCGCATTAATGAACGGGTCGACGAGATGATCGCCGGGGGGCTGATGGAAGAGGTGAAGTCGCTGTACGACCGCGGCTTGCGCGATTGTCAGGCGGTGCAGGCGATCGGCTACAAAGAGCTGTACGACTATTTTGACGGCCGCGTCTCCCTCGACGAAGCGATCGAGCAGCTGAAACAAAATTCACGCCGCTATGCGAAACGGCAGCTGACATGGTTTCGCAACCAAATGCCGGTTAGATGGTTTGACATGACGGACCCCGAACAGTTCGCCGCCAAGGTGGAGGAAATTTTTCACTACATAGCAGGAAAGCTTCAACTCGAAGCGAATATATAACCATATCCTTAGAGAGAAAAGAGGAGGACGTTCCATGAAAAATACGATCAACATTCAAGACCAGTTTTTAAACCAGCTGCGCAAAGAAAGCATCCAAGTAACTGTGTTCTTATTGAACGGCTTCCAGCTGCGCGGGTACATTAAAGGCTTTGACAACTTCACCGTGTTGCTCGAAGTGCAAGGAAAACAGCAGCTCATCTACAAACATGCGATTTCGACGTTTGCGCCGGAGCGGAACATCCAGTTTGAAACCGAGCAATGATGCCGCCGGTACATAAGCCGCCGAGAAAAGAGACGCTCTCCTTAGGGGGGGCGTCTTTTTTCTGCATTTCTCGCTCCGCCCTTCCCGCCCCAGCTCACGTCGCTTTTTTATTTCCGATGCGTAAACGGCCGCCGATTTGAATAAAAATATACAAACTTTTCCGTGCTAAGATCAGCCGGCCGGCTGTTCGTTTGGGCGATTGTCACGGATTGGCGGCGGCGTACGTATACTAATAGGGAAAAGGCGAGGCGTCGACAGCCAAATCGGAATGGGTGTGGATGGCAAAAACGGGAAGCGAGGTGACGCCCCTTGTCAGAGGTGACGATGAACAAAGCGAAAGGGCAAATTAATATTGTGTTGAATTCGAAAACGGTGAATCACTTAGTGAAAGAAGAGCGGAATGACTGGCTTGATGGCGAAGAACATCAGGCGCTTCGCAATATTCAAAAAGAGCTCGACCAACTGATCGGGCTCGATCATGTCAAAAAAATCGTTAAGGAAATTTATGCCTGGCTGTACATTAGCCGGATGCGCAAAGAAAACGGCTTGAAAGCGAACCGCCAAGCACTTCATATGATTTTTAAAGGAAATCCCGGAACAGGGAAAACGACGGTGGCGCGTCTGCTCGGCAAACTGTTTTTTGAAATGAACGTGCTGTCGAAAGGGCATTTCATTGAGGCCGAGCGGGCTGATTTAGTCGGGGAATATATCGGGCATACGGCAAGCAAAACGCGCGACTTGATCAAAAAAGCGCGCGGCGGTGTATTGTTTATCGATGAAGCGTATTCGCTCGCCCGCGGCGGCGAAAAAGATTTCGGCAAAGAAGCGATCGATACGCTCGTCAAAGGGATGGAAGATTACTGTGACGATTTAGTCGTCATTTTAGCCGGTTATCCGAAGGAAATGGATTATTTTTTGTCATTAAACCCCGGCTTGCCGTCGCGTTTTCCGTTGACGATTGAGTTTCCCGATTATACGGTCGAGGAGCTTGTGCAAATCGCTAAGCAAATGTTGCGCGAGCGTGAGTACGAAATGACGCCGGAGGCGGAACGGAAGCTGTACGTCCATTTAGAGGGGACGCTCGAGGCCGCGGGCCGGCTGAAGTTCAGCAACGGCCGCTACGTCCGCAACTTGATCGAAAAAGCGATCCGCAAGCAGGCGGTTCGTCTTCTTCATGAAGGGCGCTACGACAAAAAGGAGCTGATGACGATCCGCGACCGCGATTTAGCCATCTACTCTTAAAAAAGAAAGGGAAGCCTCCCTTTCTTTTTTTTGGAGGCAAAAGAGGAATGTCACGAAAAAGGGCGAATACATAAACAACGAGGGCGCATGCGCCAAATGATCTGAATTGTCTGTCGAATCAATCTTCTTGCCCTCTGTCCATTTGGAAAAAAGGGGGAAACGCGCTTGTACGTAACGATTGGGGAGATGTTTTCTCAAACAGTGAGAAAATTTCCGACACGCGAGGCGGTCGTTGAGGTGGCGACCGGACGCCGCTATACGTACGCCGAATGGGAGCGGGAAGTGAACCGATGGGCGAACGCTTTTCTTGAAGCCGGCGTCCGCAAAGGGGACCGCATCTCGACGGTGCTGTACAACACGCTCGAACTCGCCACCGCCCTGTTTGCCTGCGCCAAAATCGGCGCGGTGTTCAATCCGATCAATTTTCGGCTGAAAGCGGAAGAAATCGCCTATATTTTGACGGACGCCGAACCGAAAATCGTCGTATTTGAACGGGCGGTCGAACCGCAGCTCGCCGCGATTCACAGCCGTTTTCCGCATGTGGCATTTTGGTCGATTGATGGCGATCCACCGCCGTTTGCCAAAAGCGCTCACGAAGAAGCTGCCCGGGTTTCAGCGGCAGCGCCGCGCGTGCATGTGGAAGAGAGCGATCTTTACGCCATTATGTACACAAGCGGAACGACCGGGAGGCCCAAAGGGGTGATGCACCGGCACCGCGACATGATCGAGCAAAGCGTCATTTGCCATGGCGTGATGCGCATCCGGGAAACGGACCGCGGGTTGGCCGCAGCGCCGCTGTTTCATTGCGCCGAACTGCATTGCTGCTTGCTGCCGCGCGTGCATGCCGGAGCGGCGAGCATCATTTTGCATCATTTTGACGCCAAGCTCGTTCTCGAGACGATCGAACGCGAACGGATTACGCTCATGTTCGGCGCTCCGACGATGTGGAATATGATCTTGCAGGAAAATGTAAGCGATTACGACCTTTCTTCGCTCCGCCTCGGCTTGTATGGCGCCGCCCCGATGGCCCCGGCGCTTGTGAGGCAGTGTCAAGAGCGGCTCGGCATCGGTTTAGTGCAGGCGTACGGCATGACGGAAATGGGACCGGCGGTCACGTTTTTATTGGAAGACGAACAGCTGAAAAAAGCCGGTTCTGCCGGACGTGCCTGCCTGAACCATGAAATCCGCGTCGTCCGCGCGCGGGAAGACGGGCCGTCCGACCCAGACAATGTGCTGCCGCCGGGTGAAGTCGGCGAGATCATTATGCGCGGCCCGTGCATGATGGCTGGCTACTACAAGCGCGAAGAGGCGACAGAACAAGCGTTGTACAAAGGCTGGTACCATTCCGGCGACCTCGGTTACGTTGACGAAGACGGCTACTTGTACGTCGCTGACCGGGTTGATGATATGGTCATTAGCGGCGGGGAAAACGTCTACCCGCGCGAGGTGGAGGATGTGCTGTACGAGCATCCCGGCGTGCTTGACGTCGCCGTGCTTGGCGAGCCGGATGAGCTGTGGGGGGAAAAAGTCGTCGCTTTCATTGTCAAAAAAGATAACCGCTTGACCGCTGAGGAGCTTGAGCGGTTTTGCCAAACGAGCGACCGCCTCGCCCCGTATAAGCGGCCGCGTGCCTATTATTTCATCGACGCCCTGCCGCGCAACGCGAGCGGCAAAATCCAAAAGTTTTTGCTGCGCGAGCGGCTAAAACAGCAGGCGGCGGGCGGAACAACGGAAAAGTGACGGAACGGAAAAGAGGGATGATGGATGGCAGCCCGCTATTTGCGCGAAGAGCACCATATTTTTCGCGAGGCGTTCCGCAAGTTTTTGGAAAAAGAGGCGTATCCATATTATGAAGAATGGGAACAACGCGGCATCATTCCGCGGTCGTTTTGGGCGAAAATGGGGGAAAACGGCTTTCTTTGTCCATGGGTCGATGAGAAGTACGGGGGAGTAAACGCTGATTTTGCCTATTCGGTCGTCATCAATGAAGAGTTGGAAAAAGTCGGTTCCAGCCTTGTCGGCATCGGCTTGCATAACGACATCGTGACGCCGTACATCGCTTCATACGGAACGGAAGAACAAAAGCAAAAATGGCTGCCGAAATGCGTCAGCGGCGAGGTCATTACGGCGATCGCCATGACGGAGCCGGGAGCTGGATCGGATTTGGCGAACATTTCGACAACAGCGGTGAAAGAAGGCGATGATTATATCGTCAATGGACAAAAAACGTTTATTACAAACGGCATCCACGCCGATTTGATCATCGTCGCCTGCAAAACCGACCCGCATGCCAAACCGCCGCACCGCGGCATCAGCCTGCTTGTTGTCGAACGCGATACGCCGGGATTTACGCGCGGGCGGAAGCTCGAGAAAGTCGGGCTACACGCTCAAGATACGGCTGAGCTGTTTTTCCAAGACGCGAAAGTGCCGGCGTGCAACTTGCTCGGCGAGGAAGGAAAAGGTTTTTACTATTTGATGGAAAAGCTTCAGCAGGAGCGGCTTGTTGTCGCCATCGCCGCGCAGACGGCGGCCGAAGTGATGTTTTCGCTCACAAAGCAGTACGTAAAACAGCGCTCAGCGTTCGGCCGGCGGGTGAGCGAGTTTCAAACCGTCCAGTTCCGTCTCGCCGAAATGGCGACTGACATCGCCCTCGGGCGTACGTTTGTCGACCGCGTCATCGAGGAGCACATGGCGGGAAAACAAATCGTCGCAGAAGTGTCGATGGCGAAATGGTGGATCACGGAGATGGCGAAGCGCGTCGCGGCCGAATCCATGCAGCTGCACGGCGGCTACGGCTATATGGAAGAATACGAGATTGCCCGGCGCTATCGCGACATTCCGGTGAGCGCCATTTACGCCGGGACGAACGAGATGATGAAAACGATCATCGCCCGGCAGCTAGACTTGTAGAAAGAGGGGCGTTTCATGCTGAATCGTATCGTTGTGCTTGACTTTTCCCATTACTTGCCCGGCCCGTTTGCGAGCTGGCGCCTCGCCCAGCTCGGGGCCGAGGTGATCAAAATCGAGCCGCCATCCGGCGATCGGCTGCGCCCGTTCGCCGAGGGCCGGCTGTTTGCCGCGTACAACGCCGGCAAGAAAAGCGTCGCCTTGGACTTAAAGACGGACGAGGGGCGCGAGCAAGCCCGGCGGCTTGCCGCCCGCGCCGATGTGGTGATCGAGAGCTTCCGCCCCGGGGTGATGGCGCGGCTCGGGCTCAGCTATGGCGATATTCGCCGCAACAACGAGCGGGTCGTCTACTGCTCGATCAGCGGCTTCGGCCAGCAGAGCGGGCGCTCGCTGCTCGGCAGCCACGATTTAAACTATATGGCGGTCTCCGGACTGTTGGCGCAGCTTGTGGACCGAAGCGGCCGCCCGGTTCATCCGAAGGTGACATTCGCTGATTTTATTGGCGGCATGGCGGCGGCCGAGCGCATTTTGGCAGCGCTGTTTGCCCGCGAGCGAACCGGCAAAGGCGCCTATTTGGATGTTTCCTTGGTCGACGGCCTAACGGCGATGATGGCCGGCCATTTTGCCATTGCGCATGGCGGCGGGCCGAAAAACGGCCTTGCGGAGCTTGCTGGGGAAGTCGTCTGTTATCAGCTGTATGAGACAAAGGACGGCCGCTATATAAGCCTAGCAGCGCTCGAACCGCACTTTTGGCGCCAGTTTTGCGAGGCGGTCGGCCATCCGGAATGGATTGAGGCGCAATGGGCGCCGGCCGAGCCCGGGGAAGAAGTGTATGAAGGACTTGCCGCTTTGTTTCGCGAAAAAACGTTTTCCGAATGGAGCGCGTTTGCGGAAACGGTCGACGCTTGCCTCGCTCCGGTGCTCGAAACGGATGAAGCGAAGCAGCTGTTTGCCGGTGACCGGATTCGCCGTCTTGTCCGGCTGCAGTCAAACGAAGCATGGACGGCCGCGCACGGGCTGGATGGACAATGGAGCGGCGGGGCGGCGCCGCAAGTGAACGAACACGCACATTTGTTGAAGGGGGAGGAGTAACCGATGATGAAAACGCCGTTAAACATTTCGATGATGCTTGAGCGGGCGGAGATGTTTTTTCCGAAAAAACAAGTCATCTCCCGCATGAAAGGGGGCGTCGTCCGCCATACATACAAGGAAATCGGCGCGCGGACGCGCAGGCTTGCAAGCGTGTTAAAGCAGCTTGGCGTGGAAGTCGGCGACCGCGTCGGCACGTTCGCCTGGAACCATCACCGTCATTTGGAAGCGTATTTTGCCATTCCGGGCATCGGGGCGGTGCTGCATACGATCAACATTCGCCTTTCTGCACAGCATATCGCCTATATCATCAACCATGCCGATGACCGCGTCTTGCTCATTGACGACGATCTGCTGCCGGCCATTGAAGCGGTGAAAGACGAGATTCCGAACGTACGCGCTTTCATCATCATGACTGACGCCGACGAGCTGCCGGAAACGACGCTGTCGCCGGTGTACCATTATGAGAAGCTGCTTGCTGAAGGCGATCCGACATTCCCGTTCTTCAAAGACCTCGATGAATACCAACCGGCCGGTATGTGCTATACGTCAGCGACGACGGGCAATCCGAAAGGGGTCGTCTACACGCACCGGAGCACTGTTTTGCACGCGATGGCGCTAGGACTGGCCGATACGCAAGGGCTATGCGAGCGCGATGTCATTATGCCGGTCGTGCCGATGTTTCATGTCAACGCCTGGGGGCTGCCGTTTGCTGCCACGTGGTTCGGCTCAACGATCGTCATGCCGGGGCCGGCGTTTACGCCGAAAGTGCTTGCCGAGCTGATTGACGCTGAGCGGGTGACGATTACTGCCGGTGTGCCGACGATTTGGCTTGGGCTGCTGCAAGAATTGGAGAAAGGAAACTATGATGTAAAGAGCTTGACGCGCGTCATTTGCGGCGGTTCGGCTGCGCCGAAAGGAGTGATCCGCGCCTTTGAAGAAAAATACGGCATTCCGTTTATCCATGCTTACGGAATGACGGAAACGAGCCCGCTTGTGCTCGTCTCGCGCCCGAAAAGTTATCAAGACGCGCTGTCGTACGAGGAGAAACTCGACATTCGCGCCAAGCAAGGGCTGCTCGCTCCGGGACTCGAAATGAAAGTCATCGGCCAAAATGGCCCGGTTCGTTGGGACGGCCAGGAAATGGGCGAGCTTTGCTTGCGCGGGCCGTGGATTGCCGCCGAATACTACAACGACGACCGGACGAAAGACGCGTTCCGCGACGGCTGGCTGCATACCGGCGATGTCGTCACCGTTGACGAAGAAGGGTTTGTCAAAATCGTCGACCGGACGAAAGACGTCATTAAAAGCGGCGGCGAATGGATTTCGTCCGTTGATTTGGAAAATGCGCTTATGGCCCATGAGGCGGTGTTTGAAGCGGCGGTCGTCGCCGTGCCGCATCCGAAATGGCAGGAACGCCCGATCGCCTGCGTCGTGTTGAAAGAAGGAAAACGCGTCACGAAAGAGGAGCTGTACGACTTTTTGCGCCCGCAGTTTACGAAATGGTGGCTGCCGGATGACATCGTCTTTCTTGATGAAATCCCAAAAACGAGCGTCGGCAAATTTTTAAAGCGAAAGCTGCGCGATGAGATGGCGGCGCGCTATGCGGATGCCGCAGCCGAGTAAGGGGGCGAATATCGTGGCTGAGACACTGACGGTCATCGGCGCTGGGGTGATGGGAAGCGGCATCGCGCAAACAGCGGCGATGGCGGGAAAAACGGTGCATTTATATGACGTGTCCGAAGCGGCCTTGCAAAACGGGCTCGCTTCGGTCGAAAAAAGCTTGCGCCGCTTTGTCAAAGCCGGACACCTGTCCGAACAAGAGGCGCAGGCGGCGCTCGGCCGCATCCGTCCGACGACGGATTTGGCGGAAGCGGTGCGTGAAGCGGACGTCGTCATTGAAGCGGCGCCGGAAAACTTGACGCTGAAAAAAGAGGTGTTTCGAAAGCTTGACGAACTCACGAAGCCAGGCGCCATTTTGGCGACCAACACATCGGAGCTGAGCGTGACAGCGCTTGCCGCTGCGACCAACCGGCCGGAGAACGTCATCGGCATGCATTGGTTCAATCCAGCGCCGGTGATGAAGCTCATTGAAATTGTCAAAGGCGAAACGACGGCCGATGAAACGGTCGACGCCATCCGCCGCCTGTCCGCGGAGCTTGGCAAAGAAACAGTCGTCGTCAAAGACCGGCAAGGGTTTGTCACAACGCGGGCGCTCGCCGCCCATATGATTGAATGCATCCGCATGTATGAAGAAGGGATCGCTTCTGCTGAGGATATCGATAAAGCGGTGCGGCTCGGCCTCAATTACCCGATGGGGCCGCTTGAGCTCGCTGACATGGTCGGGCTTGATACGCTCCTGTCTGTGAGCGAAAACATGACCGAGGCGTACGGCGACCGCTTCCGGGCGCCGCAGCTTTTGCGCAAGCTCGTTGAAGCCGGGCATTTAGGGCGGAAAACAGGGAAAGGGTTTTATGCGTATACAAAATGAACAAGCGCCTCTCACGGAGAGGTGGACAGAAACGGGCTCGTTTGGCGGCGCCGCGGTGCATCGTTGGATACAACGGTGCAGCTGCGCCGTCAAGGAGTGGCGTTGACAACATCAACAAGGAGGGGAAGATGGTGCGTGAAGCGGTGATTGTGGAAGCCGTCAGAACGCCGGTCGGCAAGCGGAACGGCGTCTTCCGCGACGTTCATCCGGTCCATCTGGCCGCGGCGGTGTTGGATGAAGTCGTGCGCCGGGCGGGCATAGAAAAAGGACAGGTAGAAGATATCGTCATGGGCTGCGTGACGCCGATCGCCGAGCAAGGATACAACATCGGCCGGCTCGCGGCGTTGGAGGCTGGATTCCCAATCGAAGTGCCGGCCGTGCAAATCAATCGGATGTGCGGCTCCGGGCAGCAGGCGATCCATTTTGCCGCTCAAGAAATCCGCTCCGGCGATATGGATGTCACCATTGCGGCCGGGGTCGAAAGCATGACGAAAGTCCCGATTTTAAGCGACGGCAATGAGCGGACGATTCCGCCGTCGCTTCATGAAAAGTATGAATTCATCCACCAAGGCGTCTCGGCGGAGCGGATCGCCAACAAATACGGATTGACGCGCGAACAGCTTGACGCTTACGCCTACGAAAGCCATCGGCGTGCCTTGGCCGCCATGCGCGAAGGGAAGTTTCGCGCCGAAATCGTCCCGGTCAAAGGGCTTGACCGTGATGGCCGCGAAATCCTTGTCACCGATGATGAAGGGCCGCGGGCCGATACATCGCCGGAAGCGCTCGCCGCGCTCAAGCCGGTGTTTCAAGAAGACGGCGTCATCACCGCCGGCAATGCGAGCCAAATGAGCGACGGGGCGGCCGCCATTTTGCTGATGGAGCGGGAGGCGGCGCGCCGGTTTGGACTGAAGCCGAAAGCGCGCATCATCGCGCAGACGGTCGTCGGCTCCGACCCGACGTATATGCTTGATGGCGTCATTCCGGCGACAAGACAAGTGCTAAAAAAAGCCGGACTTGCGATCGAGGACATCGATCTCATTGAAATTAACGAAGCGTTCGCCCCGGTCGTGCTCGCCTGGCAAAAAGAAATCGGCGCCCCGCTTGCGAAAGTGAATGTCAACGGCGGCGCCATCGCGCTCGGCCATCCGCTCGGCGCCACCGGCGTCAAGCTCATGACGTCGCTCGTTCATGAGCTGGAGCGGCGGGAAGGCCGCTATGGGTTATTGACGATTTGCATCGGGCACGGCATGGCGACGGCCACGATCATCGAGCGGGAGTAAGAGCAACGCGTGGAAAAAACATTTGTTTGACACACACTCGACAGCGGTGGCGGCCGCTGTTTTTTCTGTCATGACGAGAAAATAAAAATATGAGACGGAACTGGAGCGATGTGATAAGATGAAAGAAAAGCAAGTGAAAGGGGAAGCGCAGTGCAGAAGGAGAAGCCGTTTTACACGTATCGCGACATTGAAAATTGGGAAGGAAATTGGGAACTGATCGATGGTGTTCCCTATTTATTGGCGTCTCCGTCGTTTGAGCACCAGTATGTGGTCGGACAACTGCACCTTGCATTGGCTTTGTATTTTCAGGCGCGTGGCTGTCATGTCATTCTTGCCCCGTTTGATGTTCAGCTTGATCCTGAGGAGCCGGAACGGATGGCGAAAACGGTTGTTCAGCCGGATTTATCAGTTGTTTGTCGGGTTGAGCAAATCGGGAATCGGCGAATGAAAGGGGCTCCCGATCTCGTTGTGGAAGTGCTGTCACCAAGCACCGCCTTGCGTGATCGAAACCAGAAATACTATTTATACGAAAAATATGGTGTGCATGAATATTGGATTGTAGACCCCAGCAATCGAACGATCGAAGTGCTCAGCTGGCAAGATGGACGATTTCAACAGCGAGCGGTTTTCGGGCCAAGCGATGAGTTGGTTTCTTTTTGGCAACCGGATTTGACGGTTTCGCTCGCCCCCGTGTTTCCTCCGGAAGAAAGCGATGTGTAGCTGATGGAGAACAACCTTGTTTGGCTGCCATCTCTGGAAATAACGGCTTCGCTTTTGGTGTCAGCAGCAGAAAGAAGAAAGCAAAGGGGATCGATGTCATGAAGCAAGCCTTTCTCGCTTCCTTCTATTTATCCCTTGCCGCTGGCATTTGGGGCGGGATGTATGTCGTAAGCAAATACGTGTTGGAGTACATACCGCCGCTGACGCTCGTCTGGCTGCGCTACGGTGTCGCCTTGATCGTGCTTGCCGCGATCGCGGCAGCGAAACGCGAGCGCCCTCCAAAGCACGGACGCGATTGGGCGATGGTCATCGCGATCGGCGTCATCGGCTATGTCATTTCCATTTCGTTGCAATTTGTCGGCACGAAATGGTCAAACGCCCATACCGCTTCGCTCATTACGGCTTCAACACCGGCGTTTGTCGTTTTATTTGCCCGCTGGCTTCTTGGTGAAGCGCTCACATGGCGGAAGCTTGCGGCGTTGTTGTTGGCGGCAGCGGGAGTGATCGTCATCGTCGGCCTCGGGGGCAGCGGGGAGTCGACGTTGGCCGGAAATATGGCGTTAGTCGGCGCGGCGGTCACTTGGGCGCTGTTGTCGGTGCTGGTGAAAATGGCGTCGGCTCGCTTGACCGTTCTTTCCATTACCACATTCGCCATCTTGGCGGCGTTTGTCGGCATGACGCCGATGCTGATGGTGGAACGTCCAGGGCTGACGGCCGTTCAATGGAATGCGCCCGTCGTGATGGGGGTGTTGTACCTTGGCATCGTGTCAACGGCGGGCGCGTTTTTCTTGTGGAACAAAGGGATGGAGATGATCGACGCCGGCATTGGCTCGCTCTTTTTCTTTTTTCAGCCGCTTGTCGGCTCGCTCTTTGGCTGGCTGTTTTTGCATGAGCGGCTTGACGCTTCCTTTTGGGCGGGCGGGGCGCTCATTGTCGCGGGAGTGGCGGTGGCAGTGCGGAGCGGCCAAAGCGCCTAGCGAATACAGCGGCAAAAAAGCGAAGAACCATGGCGCGGCGCTTCGCTTTCGTGCCTACCGGTTTACTTCTTGCCCGATTGCAACGGTTTGGCCCATTATTGCCCGCCCGCCTGTTCTCCGGCCGCCCGCCGCGGCAGTTTCCAGCCGTACGTGTACGACAAAACGCGCAACGAAGCGACCGCCACAAACAGCACATACAGCTCAATCGGCGATTCCGCCCATTTCAGGCCGACGGCGATGCCGGCTAAAATCGCCCAAGCGGCGTAAATTTCCGCACGCAGCACGAGCGGCTTTCTCCCGGCTAATACGTCGCGGATGATGCCGCCGCCGCTGCCGGTCAACACCGCCGCGACGATGACCGCGCTTAACGGATGCCCCATTTTTGCGGCATACAGTGCTCCTTGGATGGCAAACGCTGACAGCCCGAGGGCGTCAAAAAAGTTGCCCCATCGTTTCCATGGCGGGAGCATTTGTTTCGGAAATAAATAGACCATCGTCATTGAAGCTAAGGCGACGAGAAAAAGCGGACCTTGTTCCCACAGCGCCGACACCGGAACCCCGATCAACAAATTGCGCACCGCCCCGCCGCCAAAGGCGGTGACGATCCCTAAAATGTACACCCCAAGCAAGTCGTACTCTTCTTCCATCGCGACGATCGCCCCGCTGATGGCAAAAGCAATCGTCCCGATGATGCTCAACACTTCCCACGTCATTCTCGCTGTTCCTTTCCGTGCGGTGTTCTTGTATCATTGTAGGGGCAAAAACGGCGGAAAATCAATCATTTTTTGAACGAACTAGCAGGAGGGCGGCCGATTTGGTATGATGAAAGCAGGCAAAAAGGTCCGTCAGAAAGGAAGGGATGTCATGGGCCGCGAACAAGCGATCATCGTCGGCTGCCAACTCGCCGGTGTTGATGACGAGCGGTTTCGTTATTCAATGGAAGAGCTTGCTTCGCTCGTTGCGACGGCGAACGGCGAGGTGGCGGCTCAACTTGTGCAAAAACGCGAAGCGCCGCATCCAGCCACGTATATCGGCAAAGGGAAAACGGAAGAGCTGGCCGCCCTCGTCAAGGAGCTCGAACCGGATCTCATCGTCTTCAACAGCGAACTGTCGCCAAGCCAGGCCCGCAATTTGACGAACATGCTTGGCGAAGTGAAAGTCATTGACCGGACACAGCTCATTTTAGATATCTTTGCCCAACGCGCCCGTTCGAAAGAAGGAAAGCTGCAAGTTGAGCTCGCTCAGCTCGAGTACATGCTGCCGCGCCTGAGCGGCCAAGGGGAGGCGCTATCCCGCCTTGGCGGCGGCATCGGCACGCGCGGTCCGGGGGAGACGAAGCTTGAAACGGATCGGCGCCACATTCGCCGCCGCATCGACGACATTAAAGGCGAGCTGCGGCGCATCGCCGAGCATCGCGGGCGGTACCGGGAGCGCCGGCAAAAAAACCGCGCCTTTCAAGTGGCGCTTGTCGGCTATACGAACGCCGGCAAGTCGACGCTCTTTAACCGGCTGACGGCCGCCGACTCATTGGAAGAAAACTTGCTGTTTGCCACGCTCGATCCGCTTACGCGCAAGTGCGTGTTGCCGTGCGGGTATACGGTGCTTCTCACCGATACGGTCGGATTCATTCAAGACTTGCCGACGACGCTTGTCGCTGCGTTTCGCTCAACGCTTGAAGAAGTGAAGGAAGCGGATTTGCTGCTTCATGTCGTCGATTCGTCGCATCCGGATTATGCCGAACATGAGCGCACCGTATCGCGGCTCTTGGCGGAGCTAGGAGCTTCTTCAATTCCGGCCGTCACCGTTTACAATAAAAGCGACCGGCAAACGCCGGAATTTCTCCCGACGACAACCGATGCGATCGTGATGAGCGCGCTCTCGGCCGCCGATGTCGACCGGCTCCGCCGCTTTATCGAAGAAGCGGTGAAACAGCAAATGAGCCGTTATGACGTGTCGATTCCGAGCGGGAAAGGAAAATTGCTCGCCCAGTTAAAAACGGACACGATTTTGCATGAATGGCATTATAATGAACAAGGGGGCACGTACGAGTGTCAAGGGTACGTGCTGCCGACGCACCCGCTCTACGGGGAGCTGCAATCATTTCAACGGTAGAAAGGGTTCATCTATGTTTTGGACACAGTGGAGATACGGAGAAACAATCGCTGCTTTCATCGAAGAAGTTGAAACACAAATTGCGCCGATCCATCGCTTGATCGATGAGCGTGTCGATGAGAACCAATATCGCGTTCTCGACAGTTTCCGCCGCCATCAAGTGAGCGACGGCCACTTCATCCCGTCGACCGGCTACGGTTATGACGATGCGGGCCGTGACACGCTTGACCGCATTTACGCGGACGTATTCGGTGCGGAAGCCGGCCTTGTCCGCCCGCAAATCATTTCCGGCACGCACGCGATCGCCATTGCACTGTTTGGCGTGTTGCGCCCTGGCGATGAATTGCTTTACATCACCGGCGCCCCGTACGATACGCTCGAGGAGATCGTCGGCGTCCGCGGCAGCGGCGTCGGCTCGCTGAAAGAGTTTGGCATTCGTTATCGGAGCGTGCCGCTTACGGCGGACGGGGCCGTTGATTTTCCAACGGTGCGCGCGGCGATGAACGAGCGGACGAAAATGATCGGCATTCAGCGTTCGCGCGGCTATGCGACACGCCCGTCGTTTACGGTCGATGAAATCGCTGAGATGATCGCCTTTGTGAAGGCGGTCAAGCCCGACGTCGTCGTGTTTGTCGACAACTGCTACGGCGAGTTTGTTGAGGAGAAAGAGCCGTGCCATGTCGGCGCCGACCTTATGGCTGGCTCGCTGATCAAAAACCCAGGAGGGGGCTTGGCGAAAACGGGCGGCTATATCGTCGGAAAGCAAAAATACGTCGACGCGTGCGCCTGCCGGATGACCTCACCGGGCATCGGCGCCGAAGTCGGCCCGTCACTGTACAGCCTTCCTGATATGTACCAAGGGTTTTTCCTTGCTCCGCACGTTGTCGGACAGGCGCTCAAAGGGGCGGTGTTCACCGCTGCGCTGCTCGAGCGGATAGGGCTTGAGACGTCGCCGGCATGGGACGCTAAGCGCACCGATCTCGTACAGTCGGTTCGTTTTGACGACCCGGAGCAAATGGTTGCTTTTTGCCAGGCCATTCAAGCGGCTTCCCCGGTGAACGCCCATTTTACCCCGTACCCAGGCGAGATGCCCGGCTACGAGGATAAAGTGATCATGGCCGCGGGCACGTTCGTGCAAGGGGCGAGCATTGAGCTGACGGCAGATGGGCCGCTGCGTCCGCCATATGTCGCATACGTTCAAGGCGGCTTGACGTATTCGCACGTGAAAATCGCTGTTTGTTCAGCCGTTCACCGCTTGCTTGAACAGCAGTTGATTTGTTTGTGAGAAAATGTAACGCTTGATTGACTCGTTTCTTGACATTATGGTAAAATGAAAGTATCAAAAGCGAGGAGGAATTGGCATGAGCAGCCATATTCGTCGTTCCATGCCATTGTTTCCGATTGGGATTGTGATGCAGCTGACGGATCTATCCGCCCGCCAAATCCGCTATTACGAAGAGCACGGCCTCGTCACGCCAGCGCGCACCGAGGGCAACCGGCGGCTGTTTTCACTCAACGACATCGACCGTTTGCTCGAGATTAAAGACTTGATTGACCAAGGCGTAAACCTCGCCGGCATCAAGCAAATTTTCGCCGCCCGGCAAGAAGGGCGCCATGAGCAGCCGGAAAAGGTCGAAAAAGTGGGGAAACCGAAGCTGTCCGACGAGGAGTTGCGCGAGATTTTGCGGACGGAGCTGCTGCAGGCCGGACGGTTTCAGCGCGCATCGCTTCGCCAAGGAGATCTCGCTCGCTTCTTTCACTAATGATGGGAAATGATTTCGGAGCCGGGGAGGAGTTTCAACATGGCAAAATATACGCGCGAAGACATTATGCGCATCGTCAAAGAAGAAAACGTCAAGTACATTCGCCTGCAATTCACCGATATTTTGGGGACGATCAAAAACGTCGAAATCCCGATCAGCCAACTTGAGAAAGCGCTCAATAATAAAATGATGTTTGACGGGTCTTCGATCGAGGGGTTTGTCCGCATCGAAGAATCGGACATGTATTTGTATCCGGATTTGGACACGTTTGTCATCTTCCCGTGGACGTCGGAAAAAGGAAAAGTCGCCCGCTTTATTTGCGACATTTACAATGCGGACGGCACGCCGTTTGAAGGCTGCCCGCGCTACAATTTAAAGCGCGTGTTGAAAGAGATGGAAGCGCTCGGCTTTACGGCGTTCAACTTGGGAGCGGAACCGGAGTTTTTCCTCTTTAAGCTCGATGAAAATGGCCGTCCGACGATGGAACTGAACGACCGCGGCGGCTACTTCGACTTGGCGCCGACCGACTTAGGGGAAAACTGCCGGCGCGATATCGTGCTTGAGCTTGAGGAGATGGGCTTTGAAATTGAAGCGTCGCACCATGAAGTCGCCCCGGGCCAGCACGAGATCGATTTTAAATACGCCCATGCCATCAAAGCATGCGACGACATTCAAACGTTTAAGCTCGTCGTTAAAACGATCGCCCGCAAACATGGGCTGCACGCGACGTTTATGCCGAAGCCGATTTTTGGCATTAACGGTTCGGGAATGCACTGCAACTTGTCGCTGTTCCGCAACAACGAAAACGCCTTTTTTGACCCGAACGGCGATTTGCAGTTGAGCGATACGGCCCGCCAGTTTATCGCCGGCGTGCTGAAGCATGCGCCGAACTTTACAGCGGTGACCAACCCGACGGTCAACTCGTACAAGCGGCTCGTTCCGGGCTATGAGGCGCCATGTTATGTTGCCTGGTCGGCGCGCAACCGCAGCCCGCTTATCCGCATTCCAGCTTCGCGCGGCATGAGCACGCGCATTGAAGTGCGCAGCGTCGATCCGGCGGCGAACCCGTACTTGGCGATGGCTGTGCTGTTGGCAGCCGGGCTTGACGGCATTCGCAACAAGCTCACTCCTCCAGCGCCGGTTGACCGAAACATTTACGTCATGACGAAAGAAGAGCGGCTCGAGGAAGGGATTGTCGATTTGCCGGCAACGCTGATCGAAGCGCTCGACAACTTAAAATCGGACGAGGTGATCGTCCAAGCGCTCGGCAAACATTTATTCGAGCATTTCGTCGAAGCGAAAGAAATCGAGTGGGATATGTATCGGACAACGGTCCATCAATGGGAGTTGGACCAATATATGGAGCTGTACTAATCGAAAAGCTGCCCCGACAAACGGGGCAGCTTTTGTTATGGCGCGCGGCGCCGGCCGGACCCTTAGTCGATCAGGCGATAGACGCCGATCACTTTGCCGAGAATCGTGCAGTCGCGGACGATGATCGGTTCGAGATGGGCGTTTTCCGGCTGCAGGCGGATGTGGTCTTTTTCTTTGAAAAACCGTTTCACTGTTGCTTCGTTTTCCTCCGTCATGGCGACGACGATGTCGCCGTTATTGGCCGACGACTGCTGGCGGACGATCACGTAGTCGCCGTCCAAAATGCCGGCTTCGATCATGCTGTCACCCATCACTTCAAGCATAAACAGCTGTTCCTCGCCGGCCGCGAGCCGTTTCGGCAGCGGGAAATAGTCGTCGATGTTTTCGACGGCAGTGATCGGCTGGCCGGCCGTCACCTTGCCGATCACCGGCACGGAAACGACCTCCTCTTTTTCTCTTTCTTTCGTCAGATCGCTGTCCAAAATTTCAATGGCGCGCGGCTTCGTCGGGTCACGGCGGATGAACCCTTTGCTTTCTAGGCGCGCAAGGTGGCCGTGGACGGTCGAACTCGACGCCAAACCGACTGCTTCCCCGATTTCCCTTACTGACGGGGGATAGCCTTTCGTTTTCACTTCCTGTTTGATAAATTCTAAAATTTGTTGCTGGCGTTTGGACAGTTTCGTCATCCCTTTTCACACCTCTTGCCACATCGTTTGCTTTCATTATAGCATGGGGGGAATAGAAAAACAAACATAAGTTCGAATTTTTTTGTTGACGCAAACAAACGTTCTTGGCTATAATGAAGAAAAAGCGAACACATATTCTAAAAAAAGGGTGGGGGAGATGAAGAAAACGTTGCTGCACTACCTCATTTTTTCATGTTTGCTCACGCTCGTTTTGGCGGGGTTTGTTTATGCCAGCAGCCCGGTTGACAAAAAAGAATACATGACGGTAACGGTCGCTTCCGGCGATACGCTTTGGGGGTTGGCGAAGCAGTATGAGCCGGCGCACGGCTTGTCGCCGGATGAATTTATCCGCTGGGTGGTCGATGTCAATCGTTTGCCGAGCGCGCGCCTCACCGCCGGTGAACAAATCGTCATTCCTGTGTTAAAATCAGAGCAAGACGGCTCATTGGCTGTCAAGCGGTAACAGAAAGAAGGGGGGGATGTGCTTTGGCCATGAAGGCGGTCATTTACTGCCGCGTCAGCACGGATAAAACGGAGCAGGAAACGTCGCTTGTACGGCAGCGCGCCGAACTGGAGAAGCTAGCCAAAGAGTGCGGCTTTGACGTCGTTAAAGTGATCGCCGAGCAGGCGAGCGGCTACGAAGCTGACCGTGACGGGGTGCTCGAGCTGCTTGCGCTTTGTGAAGAAGGGGCGGTCGACGCCTTGCTCATTCAAGATGAAACGCGGCTCGGACGCGGCCATGCGCGCATGGCGGTGCTGCACTGCCTGAAAAAAAGGGGAGTGAAAATATACAGCGCTAGCCACCGCGGGGAGATGCCGCTGTCAGAGGCTGATGAGATGGTGTTGTCGATCATCGCCATCGTCGAGGAGTACCAGCGGAAAATACATAATGCGAAAATTAAGCGCGGCATGCAGCGGGCCATCGCCCGCGGCTACCGTCCGGAGCGGAACTTAACGCGCCGTGGCGAAAACGCCGGGCGCGATCGGATCGAGCTTCCGGTCGAAGAGATCGTCCGCCTGCGCGGGAGCGGCTTGACGTTTGCGGACATCGCCGCGACGCTCCGAAGCTTTGGCTACGCGGCGTCCAAAGCGACTGTCCATCGCCGCTATCAAGAGTATATGGACGAACAGGAACGTCGTTAGGCCGCGCAAGACGGCCAAGGTTTCTCCGTTGCCATTAGCCTGTCCGATCGAATAAGATAAAACAGAATAGCGATGCGACAGATGGGAGAAGATAACCAATGCTTTCGAAACAAAAATTAGCCCGCATCAACGAACTGGCCAAAAAGGCGAAAACGTCCGGCCTGTCGGCGGAAGAAACGATCGAGCAGGCAAAGCTGCGCCGCGAATACATTCAGGCGTTCCGCAAAGCGATGACCGATATGCTTCATACGGTGACGGTCATCGACCCGAACGGCAATGACGTGACGCCAAAAAAATTGAAGGAAAGTCAGCGCCGTCGCCTTCATTAAGCGGCGGGCAAGAAGGGCGGGAGCGCCCTGTTTTTTTCTGACAGTGAAAATATCGTTGTACAAGGAAGTCAATTTTCTATATGATAGTAAGTGACACCATGTTGATGAAAGGGAGGAAAACGATGGCGCATTCGATCGAAGAATTAGCGATTACCACCATTCGAACGCTGTCGATTGACGCGATCGAAAAGGCGAAATCCGGGCACCCCGGCATGCCGATGGGCGCGGCGCCGATGGCGTACACGCTTTGGACGAAATTTATGAACCATAATCCGGCGAACCCAAACTGGTTTAACCGCGACCGGTTTGTCCTGTCAGCGGGACACGGGTCGATGCTGCTTTACAGCTTGCTTCATTTAAGCGGCTACGACGTATCGATGGACGACTTGAAGCAGTTCCGCCAATGGGGAAGCAAAACGCCAGGGCATCCGGAATACGGCCATACGCCGGGAGTGGAAGCGACGACTGGTCCGCTCGGCCAAGGAATCGCAATGGCAGTCGGCATGGCGATGGCCGAACGGCATTTGGCGGCTACATACAACCGCGACGGGTTTGATATAATCGATCATTATACGTACGCCATTTGCGGCGACGGCGATTTAATGGAAGGGGTGGCGAGCGAAGCCGCGTCACTCGCTGGCCATTTGCAGCTTGGCCGCTTGATCGTCCTGTATGACTCGAACGACATCTCCCTAGACGGGGAACTGAATTTGTCGTTCTCAGAAAACGTTGCCCAACGCTTCCAAGCATACGGCTGGCAATATTTGCGCGTCGAAGACGGCAACAACATTGATGAAATCGCCAAAGCGCTTGAAGAGGCGCGGGCTGACCTCAACCGGCCGACGCTCATTGAAGTGAAAACGACGATCGGTTACGGCGCGCCGACAAAAGCGGGCACATCCGGCGTTCACGGCTCTCCGCTCGGCGCTGAAGAGGCGAAACTGACGAAGGAGGCATACCGCTGGACGTTCGCCGAAGATTTCTACGTGCCGGAAGAAGTGTATGCCCATTTCCGGGAAACGGTGCAAGAAGCCGGGGCGAAAAAAGAAGCGGAATGGAACGCACAGCTGGCTGCTTACGAGCAGGCGCATCCAGAGCTGGCCGCCCAGCTGAAGCAGGCGATCGAAGGGAAGCTTCCGGACGGCTGGGAAGCTGCGCTGCCGGTGTATGAAGCCGGAAAAAGCTTGGCGACCCGGTCCTCTTCCGGGGAAGTGATCAACGCCATCGCCAAAGCGGTGCCGCAATTGTTTGGCGGTTCAGCCGACTTGGCAAGCTCGAACAAAACGCTCATCAAAGGCGGCGGCAATTTCCTGCCGGGCAGTTATGAAGGGCGCAACATTTGGTTTGGGGTGCGTGAATTTGCCATGGGAGCGGCGTTAAACGGCATGGCGCTCCATGGTGGGGTGAAAGTGTTCGGCGGCACGTTCTTCGTGTTCTCTGACTATTTACGCCCGGCGATCCGGTTAGCAGCGCTCATGGGATTGCCGGTCACGTATGTGTTGACGCACGACAGCATCGCCGTCGGCGAGGACGGCCCGACGCACGAGCCGATCGAACAGCTCGCTTCCTTAAGGGCGATGCCGAACTTGTCAGTCATCCGACCGGCTGACGCGAACGAAACGGCGGCGGCATGGCGGCTGGCAGTTGAATCGACGGACAAGCCGACCGCGCTCGTTCTGACGCGCCAAGACATACCGACGCTTTCGACAACGGCTGATCTGGCGTATGAAGGCGTGAAAAAAGGCGCCTACGTCGTCTCGCCGGCGAAAAACGGCGCTCCCGAGGCGCTGCTCTTGGCGACCGGATCGGAAGTCAGCTTGGCGGTAAAAGCGCAAGAAGCGCTCGCCGCTGAAGGAATTCACGTTTCCGTCGTCAGCATGCCATCGTGGGATCGTTTTGAAGCGCAGCCGAAAGCGTACCGCGATGAAGTGATCCCGCCGGCGGTGACGAAGCGGCTGGCCATTGAAATGGGCGCCTCGCTCGGCTGGGAGCGCTACGTCGGTGCAGAAGGCGACATTTTAGCCATCGATCGGTTTGGCGCCTCCGCTCCGGGAGAAACGATCATGGCCGAGTACGGATTTACCGTTGACAACGTCGTCCGTCGCGTGAAAACGCTGCTTGGCAAGCAATGAAACGGCCGTGACAACAGGCTGCCCTTGCAACGGCGCAAGGGCGGCTTTTTTTTGATCGATTTGTGTCGGCTGGTCCTGTAAACAAAAATCGACAATGTTAGTGAAAAAAATTGCCGTTAGTAGACATATTTTTCCCCTTTTCTTTTCTATAATAGAAATAGATGAACAGAAATGGGGGATGGGGCATGGTTCGCTATTGGATATATTTATTAAATGATGAGGTGGCGACGCACTACCGCCATCGGACGGAAAAAGTCGTCGAATTGCTTCGGGAACATCAGTATGCGAAGGCGCCGTTGAAAACGATTTGCCGCAAGCAAGTCGAATTTATTACCGAACAGTTGTCGTTTTCGCGTCTTGAGTTAGGGTTAAAGCAATATTTTATCGGGCGTGTCGGCAAAAATTTAGAGCGCAACATGTTCATTTTGCAAAATGACGACGGTGAGGAAGCGCTGCTTGTCGTGCAAAAGCGCCGCCTGCTTCTTGTCTGTGACAGCGCGCCGTTGGCTGCCGACATCGGCCGGGCGCTCGCCAACCTAGCGCCGTCGTTTTTGGCGGTCGCTGCTGATTTTGCCGACTACTATTGGCTGTCTGCGCCGGCGCAAGGAAGAAAATTCGCGTAACGTGAAGATTTTTGCCGTGAAATATTGTCTAATGGCACATCGTTTAGTACACTGTTAGGGAGACAACAAGAAGGAGGAAAATCGCTGTATGTGGGACACGATTCTCGTTGGTGTGCTGGCGCTGATCGCCGGTGTGGCGCTCGGGTTTTTCATCGCCCGCAAAACGATGATCAATTATTTGAAGAAAAATCCGCCGATCAATGAACAAATGATCCGCATGATGATGATGCAAATGGGCATGACCCCGTCGCAAAAGAAAATCAATCAAATGATGAAAATGATGAACAACCAGCTGAAATAAGCGAAACGGACACTCGATTGAGAGTGTCTTTTTATTTTGGAAAAATGTTATTTCAAAATTTTTCTAGTTTTGTTACAATAATATGGCGATTGTCCGTTAGCTGAACGAAGGGGGGAGCGGACTGCATGAGCGTGTTCCGTGATTTGTTCTGGTTTTTTCGCCAAGAGAAAAAGGCGTATATCACCGGTGTTCTATTGCTTGTGATCGTTGCCTTTTTGGAAACGATCCCGCCGAAAGTGATCGGCATTTTAGTTGACCATATGCAAAACGGCACGATGACGAAAGAAGTGCTCATTCGTTGGATGGCCGCGCTCGCTGTCATCGCCGGAGCGCTCTATGTGCTCCGCTACGCTTGGCGCATTTGCATTTTCGGCTCATCTGTCAAGCTCGCCCGCCAGCTGCGCAACGAGCTGTACGCCCATTTTACGAAAATGGCGCCGGCGTTTTACCAGCGGAAGCGGATCGGCGATTTAATGGCCCATGCCACCAACGATTTGCAGGCGATCCAGCAAACGGCTGGAAGCGGCATTTTAACGCTCGTTGATTCGGTGATGCTCGGCGGGTTTGTGCTGGCGACGATGGCGTTTTCGATCAGCTGGAAGCTGACGTTGGTCAGCTTGCTTCCGCTGCCGGTGATGGCCATAGCGACAAGCCGCTATGGGACGATGCTCCACCGGCGGTTTTTAACGGCGCAAGAAGCGTTTTCGTCGCTGAATGATAAAGTGCAAGAAAGCATGAGCGGCATCCGCGTCATCAAAGCGTTCGGCTATGAAGAAAAGGATGTGGAAGCGTTCCGCCGCCAATCGGAAGACGTCACAGCGAAAAACATTGCGGTGGCCAAAATTGATGCGCTCTTCGATCCGACGATCGGGCTGCTTGTCGGGCTGTCGTTTTTTCTTGCTGTTGCGTTCGGCAGTCAGATGGTCGTTGGCGGCGAGTTGACGATCGGCGAACTCGTGTCGTTTACGACGTACCTTGGCTTGCTCATTTGGCCGATGCTGGCGTTTGGCTGGCTGTTTAACATTGTCGAGCGCGGGCGCGCTTCATATGACCGGGTGCGGGCGCTGCTCGCTGAAGACGACGAGATCAAGGAAATGCCGGGCGCGCTTGCCGTCCCGCCGCGAGGGAGCATCGAATATGACATCCGCCAGTTCGCCTACCCGGGCGAGGCAAAACCGGCGCTTGTCGATGTCCGCTTCCGGCTTGAACGCGGGGCGACGCTCGGCGTCGTCGGCAAAACCGGAGCCGGGAAAACGACGCTGCTGCGCCTGTTGTTGCGCGAGTTTGACAACTATGACGGCGACATTCGTTTCGACGGCCGCGACATTCGCCGCTATACGCTTTCTGCCTTGCGGATGGCGATCGGCTATGTGCCGCAAGATCATTTTCTTTTTTCTGCCTCTGTCCGCAATAACATCGCCTTTGCCAAGCCGGAGGCGAGCGAGGAGGAAATCGTCAACGCAGCAAAGCTGGCTGACATTCACGAGGATATTCTTCAGTTCCCGGACGGCTACGAGACGGTCATCGGTGAGCGCGGCGTCTCGCTGTCCGGCGGGCAAAAGCAGCGGCTGTCGATCGCTCGCGCGCTGCTGATCGACGCGGAGCTGCTCATTTTAGACGATGCGCTGTCGGCGGTCGATGCGAAAACGGAAGAGCGGATTTTAACGGCGTTAAAGCAGGAGCGGCGCGGGAAAACGACGATCATAGCTGCTCATCGTTTAAGCGCGGTCGAGCACGCTGATTGGATTCTCGTCCTCGATGGAGGCCGCGTCATCCAAGCGGGGACGCACGAAGACTTAATGGCTGAAGACGGCTGGTATCGTGAGATGTACCGGCGCCAACAGCTTGAGGCGCTTGTGGAATGACGACGGATAGGAGGGGGCGTATGAACGAACAAACATTGACGGCCAAAGAGCAGCGGCGCGTCCTCTGGCGGCTGCTCGCGTATATGGGGCGATACAAAAAAGAGGCCGCGCTCGCCTTCGCGCTCCTTCTGCTGGCGACCGCGGGGGAGCTGGCCGGCCCGTATTTGGTGAAAGTGTTTATCGACGATTATTTGATGCCGAACCGCCTCGCTCCGGGACCGGTGACGGCGCTAGCTGCCGCCTATCTCGGCGTGCTCGTCGGGAAAACGGTCATTTGGTATTTCCAGCTTGTCGGGTTTCAGCGGCTCGCCTTATACATTATCCAAGCGTTGCGGATGGACGTCTTTTCCAAAGTGCATCGGCTCGGGATGAGCTACTTTGACCGGACGCCGGGCGGAAGCATTGTCTCGCGGGTGACGAATGACACGGAAGCCATCAAAGACATGTTTATTAGCGTTTTAGCGGTGTTTGTACAAAACGGTTTGTTTGTCATTGGTGTTTTTATCGCCATGTTTTCGCTCAACGTTCGGCTTGCACTGTTTTGTCTGTTCATTATCCCGGCCATCGGATTCATTATGAAAACGTACCGCCGCTACAGTTCGGTGTTTTACCAACAGATGCGCGAACGGCTGAGCGAGCTGAACGCCAAATTGAATGAGTCGCTGCAAGGGATGGCCATCATTCAAGCGTTCCGCCAGCAGCACCGCTTGTACCAAGAGTTTGCCGCTGTGAATGAGGCGCATTACGAAGCGGGAATGAAAAACATTCGCCTTGACGGACTATTGCTTCGGCCGGCGATCGATGTTATCTACATGTTGGCGATCATGGTCGTGCTCAGCTTTTTTGGCGTTTCGGCGCTTGAGAGTCCGGTCGAGATCGGGGTGCTGTACGCGTTTGTCAACTATTTGGAACGCTTTTTTGAGCCGGTGACGCAAATGATGATGCGATTGTCGCTCTACCAGCAAGCGATCGTTTCCGCCTCCCGCGTCTTTGCGCTCCTTGACCATGATGAAGAGGCGCCGTTCAATCCGGAACAAGCGCCGTATGCGGTGGAACGCGGGGAAATTGAGTTCCGCGATGTCAGCTTTTCATATGATGGCAAGCGCGATGTGCTAAAACGGCTGTCATTTACGATCCGTCCGGGACAGACGGTGGCGTTTGTCGGCCATACGGGCAGCGGCAAAAGCTCGATCATCAATTTGCTTATGCGGTTTTATGAATTTGACCGCGGCGATATTTTGCTTGACGGCCGGTCGATCCGCGATTATTCGCGCGCCGAGCTGCGCCGCTCGCTCGGTCTCGTCTTGCAAGATCCGTTTTTGTTTTACGGGACGGTGAGAGAGAACATTCGCATGTATAACGAGCAATTAGGCGACGAAGAGCTTGAGGCCGCCGCCCGCCTCGTGCAGGCCGATGCATTTATTGAACAATTGCCAGGCGGGTACGATCATGTGCTTGCTGAGCGGGGGGCGACGTTATCAAGCGGACAGCGCCAACTTCTTTCATTCGCCCGCACGATCGCGGCCGATCCGAAAATATTGCTGCTTGATGAAGCGACCGCCCATATTGATACGGAAACGGAAGAAGCGATTCAAGAAGCATTGGCGCAAATGCGGAAAGGGCGGACGACGATTGCCATCGCCCATCGTCTGTCGACGATTCAAGACGCCGACCAAATTTTTGTCCTCCACCGCGGTGAAATTGTTGAACGCGGTACGCATCAGCAGCTGTTGGCACAAAAAGGGCTATACTATCAAATGTACTTGCTGCAAAACGGGCTGGTCGACGTCCGTGCGTAAAGAAAAAAGCGCCTTTTCCCGCTTAGCGGGAGGCGCTTTGTTTTCGTTGTTTCACTTGCTCGCGCTGATAGGCGTTCAGCAGCGTGTCGAGCTCCCTGCTCACTTTCATCGCCGCTGCGGAGTTTAATCCCGTCTTTGCTACGGTGTCGACAAGTTCCATCCGTTTTTGTTCGATCAAGGTTAAGAGATTACGTTTCGGCACGAATAAACCGTCCTTTTCATCAATGTCGTGTATTGTATTTTATACTATTTTACCAATGAACGCAAAAAGGGAAAATAGAAAAATTGACCAGGGAAAATGAGAAACACGTTACGGAAGAACGGATTTTTGCTAAAATAAAAGTAAAAAATGAGGTAGGGGCTGATTTAGCGATGAATGATTTGAATATATTTTTAGCGTTTGGCGCCGGGTTTTTGTCGTTTATTTCCCCGTGCTGTCTGCCGCTTTACCCGGCGTTTTTGTCCTATATTACCGGGGTGTCGGTCGGCGAGCTGAAAGAGGAAAATGCGATGCTGAATCGCCGCAGTTTATGGCATACGCTCTGTTTTTTGCTCGGGTTTTCGCTCATTTTCATTTCGCTCGGCTTCGGCACGTCGTTTCTTGGCCGGCTGTTTGCCGACTATCAAGATGCAATCCGCCAAATCGGCGCCGTTGTGATCGTCGCTTTCGGCCTCGTTGTCGCCGGGCTGTGGAAGCCGGCCTTTTTGTTAAAAGACCGGCGCATTTCGTTTCGTGAGCGGCCGTCGGGCTATGCCGGCTCGGTGCTGATTGGAATGGCGTTCGCTGCCGGTTGGACGCCGTGCATGGGGCCGATTTTAGTGGCGGTGATCGCTCTCGCGGCGGCCAATCCGGGCTCAGGGATGATGTATATGCTCGCCTATACGCTCGGTTTTGCTGTCCCGTTTTTCATTTTGTCGTTTTTTATCGGCAAACTGCAATGGATTCGCCGCCATAGTGCGTCCATTATGAAAGCGGGCGGATATGTCATGATGGCGATGGGGGTCGTCCTTTATTTTGACTGGATGACGAAAATCATTGCCTACACGACAAGCCTATTCGGTGGATTTACCGGCTTCTAGCGGGAATGAAGCGGCTTTTTGGACGGCCGCTGCGAATATAAAACCGTTCGGGGGGACGATGGAAAGATGGCTGCCATTTTGGTTGTGGATGATGCGAAGTTTATGAGGGTGACGTTGGCGCGCATATTGCAAAAAGCGGACCATACGGTAGCCGGTGAGGCGGAAAACGGCAAAGAAGCGGTCGAACTGTACCGCCGGCTGCGCCCGGAGCTAGTCATCATGGATATTACTATGCCGGTCATGAACGGAATCGAAGCGGTGCGGGCGATCAAGGAAATCGACCCGGGAGCGAAAATCATTATTTGCTCAGCGCTAGGGCAGCAACGCATGGTCGTCGAGGCGATTGAAGCGGGCGCCGCCGACTTTATTGTCAAACCGTTTGAGGAAAGCCGCGTGCTCGAGGCGGTCGCCCGCCTTTTATAGACAGCCTGGCGCCGACGGAGCGTTTGAAGGGGGGATGATAGGCAAGTGGAGGAGTTTTTGCTATAATAATAGCGTTGCCTATGAATTTTGCGGGAAGAAGGTGATGGCTTTGGCGCTTGTTACATCGCTCATCGCCATTGTGATGACGTTTTTCGTCTTTTTTGTGCGCATGAAAGCAGCGGAAAAGCCGACGAACGCGAAAAAAATTCTTTTGCCGCCGCTGTTTATGAGCACCGGGGCGCTCATGTTCATCGATCCGGTGTTCCGCGTTACGCGCGGAGAGCTCGTTGAAGCGGTGATACTCGGCATGTTTTTCTCATTATTTCTCATTAAAACGTCGAAATTCGAAGTTCGCGGCCACGACATTTACTTAAAGCGCTCAAAGGCGTTTATTTGGATTTTGCTCGGCTTGATCGCCATCCGCTTCGGTTTGAAGACATATTTAGGGCGGACGATCGACTATGGCCAACTAAGCGGCATGTTTTATTTGCTCGCTTTTTCCATGATCGTCCCGTGGCGGATCGCCATGTATGTGTCGTATAAAAAGTTGGCGGCGCAGCTGAAGCCTCCGGTGCTCACTTGACGTTCTCCCCGCTTGTATGTGCCATGTTGAAGCGGGAGGTTTCCGGGAAGATCAAGGAGGGTGTCCCAAAAGCAACGGGACACCCTCTTTCACTATACTACATACGCACCAAACAGCTTCATGGCGGTGTACTTTGCCTTTTGCAGGAGGCCAATGGTTTTGGCCATTTTTTTAGTTTATTGCCGCCTAACACCTTTCTGCCACGCCGGAGGAGTTGCGTGGCCAAAACGGACGAAAGCCGCTGACATCCGGCTTAAAGGGCGGGACGGTCAGCGGCTTTCCAGCAAATGTTGATACGGGGCAAGATCGATGTTTTTCGCTTGCAACGTCCGGATTAAAAACTTATGGTCGCGCTTTGGCGTAGCGATAATATAGCCGCGGATGAGCAAATCGCGCGTGATGCGGGGGGCTTGTTCCTTCAAGGCAAGCTCGCCGATTTTGCCGGCGATCTTTTGCCGTGCCACATCGCGGAACAGCTCCGGCACAGGGCGGACGAGCTCCTCAAGCAATGCCTTTTCTTCCTCTCCCCATAAATGGCGCGTCTGTTCGATGTAATACTCCTGCCAGTCAAGCTCCGATTTTCCGTCTTCCTTCGGCAAACGTTTTAAAAACTTGCGGAACATAAAAAAGCCGCCGATCGACATCATGACAAGCAAAAAGACGACCCAAAACAAAATAAACCAAAGAAACCATCCGGTCAGCACGATGCCCACCTCAACGATCATCGGTAGTTTGCCGCCAGGCCGTTGCTGGCAGCCAAGCGGTTCATACAAGCTCGTCTATTATTATGTCGAAAAGCGCACGGTTTGGCAAGTTTCGACCCGCCGCTCTCAGAGCCTGAAAGACGGGCGGAAAGCAGCTGTTCTAGTCTGTCATCAATCGTAACGCAACTGTAATGCAACTGTAAAAAAGCCTGTCTCGTCTTAGAACATCAAGCGCTCGGGTGATGGCAGTCGGCGTCAATGGAAATGATAGACAGTGACATTCTTCTTGTTGCCTGCTAATCTAGTAGACAAACAAAGCAGGTCGAAATACTGTGGTCGGGAGGGATCGAAGGAATGAAAAAAACGATTGTCGCGCTCGCTGCCGCTTGTTGCATGGCATTCGGCTGGCAGGCGCCATCGGCGGAAGCCGCGGGCTCGTATACATACTATCAAGTGAAAAAAGGCGATACGTTGTCAAGGATCGCCAAACAATATCATACAACTGTTACGACGCTAAAGTCGTTAAATCGGTTAAAAAGCGACATGATTTATATTGGTGAGAAGTTGAAAGTGCCGGCTGCAGCGAAAACGACAACGACAGCGTCCGCAAACAAAAAGGGGGTTTCATTGAGCGCCGCCGACCGGAAGCTGCTCGCTCAATTGGTGCAGGCGGAGACCGGTTCGAGCGAGCCGTTTGCCGGCAAAGTGGAGGTGGCGCTCGTCGTTTTCAACCGCACGAAGCATCCAGAGTTTCCGAAGACAGTGCGCGGCGTCATTTATCAAAAAACAAAATCGGGCTATGCGTTTGTGCCGGTCAAAACAGGAAAATTGACCCGCATTCAACCGACGAAGCAAGATTACGAGGCGGTGGACAAGGCGCTTGCTCTCTTCCCAAACGACCGCCGTGGTTCGCTTTATTTCTATAATCCGAAAATCACGAAAGACAAATGGATGCTGTCGCGTCCGGTGACGATTCGCATCGGACATCACGTCTTTGCAAAGTAAACGGGGCCGAATGGGGCCTCTTTTTTTCGGTCCTGACAAAAAACATCACCAAAGCGGGCCTCGGTTTGATGACAGCTGCCGCGATGGGAGAGAAGACGGCCATAGCTGTCGAGTGAGGGGGACGCTTCGTTTAGGGCTGGTTAGGGCGGAACCAACAACGATCACGGTCTGCACATGCCCCGCTGTTGCCGCAAGAAGGGGTCCCTAAAGCTTCCCGTTCAGCTTGCGGTGAAAGAGCCGAGGTTTGGTCCGCTTGAAACCGCATGAAAGAGTGAACGGTATATAGGTGCTGTCCGAAACTGGCGAAATAGGTTTTTGAATAAACAATAAATATGTTATGTAAACTTTTAGGCGTGATGGTTTCTTATGTGCGGGTCGCCATGCCGGCCGTCTTTAGGACGATAGAAGCGGCGCGGGCTTCCTCTTTGCAGGAAAAAAGAAGCGCCAAGCGCCGCTGGTTGCCAAGGCACTCACATGTCGTGGCTTGTATTATGCTTTTGCCGCGTATGATTGCGGTTTTTCACCTTTTTTGAGCCGTCAAGCGGTTCCGGCTGCCCGGGGTTGTCGCCTTTTGGCGCGTTTTTGCGCATGTCTTTGCCGTCGTTTTTGTTCGTCATCGCCTTGTCCCTCCTTTTGTTGATTAGCATGCCGACGATGGCTGCCGCTTATTCGGTGTATAATTTGCCGGCGGTTTGAAACGATAAGTAGTGAACAATGGGCATGATCGCAAAGGAGGAACGAGCCATGGTATATCATAAAACGAAGCAAGATGCGTTTCAGGCGGCGCAAAAGGCGACGATGGAAGCAAAGGAATGGCACGACCATTTAGTGCGCGACCAGGCCGACTACGGCCACCAGTTAGCCCATTTGCGGCAAGAAGTGAATGAGGCGTTTGCCCAAATCGAAAACGCGCTCGAGGTCGCTTCCGAAACGCAGCGCGTTCAGCTCGAGAAATTCCGCAACGATTTGCAAGGAATTGTCGCAGAGATCAACCAAGATGAGTAAGGGAATGCCGGCGGCGGACATTCCCTTTTCTGATGGCTATGGCAAGCCGGGATGGCGGAACGGCCGCCACGCTATTGGTTCTTTTTTCGTTTTTTGTTGTTTTGGCGCTGTGCTTCTGTCAGTGGTTCATTCGAGAACTCTTCGTTGTAGCCGGCGCCCATCCCTTGCGCTTTGGCGGCGTTCATGCCAGGGATCACGTGGTTTGCTTTTCGCTTTGCCATTCGTTTCACCTCCGCTTCTAGTTTGCGACGAAACGGGCCCCTTATTCCTTTTCAGCCGCTGTCAGGCATGAAAATGGCGAAATGATGGAAATCATTATTTACAACTTGTGCTGTTCTATAATAAGATAAAGTCGTGCCGAACTTTATGGGGATTGGGAGAATTCATGCTATTTTTTCGACTTTTGTGCGAAAAAATAGTATAGTATTATTATGAAGTGAAGGGGGTTATACATATGGCGAAACAAGATGTGTTCAACGCCCGCTCTTCATTCGAAGTCAACGGTAAAAAATACAATTATTACCGTTTGCAAGCGCTTGAAGAAGCGGGCATCGGCCAGGTGAGCCGCCTGCCGTACTCGATCAAAGTATTGCTTGAATCGGTGCTCCGCCAAGTCGACGGCCGCGTCATCACGAAAGAGCACGTCGAAAACTTGGCGAAATGGGGAACGCCGGAAATGAAAGACATCGACGTGCCGTTTAAGCCGTCGCGCGTCATTTTGCAAGACTTCACCGGCGTGCCGGCTGTCGTCGATTTGGCTTCGATGCGCAAAGCGATGGCCGATTTGGGAGGCGATCCGTACGAAATCAACCCGGAAATTCCGGTCGATCTCGTCATCGACCACTCGGTGCAAGTCGACCGCTACGGGTCAGACGATGCGCTGGAGTACAACATGGATTTGGAATTCAAACGGAACGCCGAACGGTACAAGTTTTTGAAATGGGCGCAAAAAGCGTTTAACAACTATCGTGCCGTTCCGCCGGCAACGGGGATCGTCCACCAAGTGAACTTGGAATATTTGGCAAGCGTCGTTCACGCGGTCGAAGGGGAGAACGGCGAGTACGAAGCGTTCCCGGATACGCTTGTCGGCACGGACTCGCATACGACGATGATCAACGGCCTCGGCGTCCTCGGTTGGGGAGTCGGCGGCATTGAAGCGGAAGCCGGCATGCTCGGCCAACCGTCGTACTTCCCGGTGCCGGAAGTCATCGGCGTCCGCCTGACAGGCAAGCTGCCGGACGGAGCGACGGCCACCGACTTGGCGCTTAAGGTGACGCAAGTGCTCCGGAAAAAAGGCGTCGTCGGCAAATTCGTTGAATTTTTCGGACCAGGAGTGGCGACTTTGCCGCTTGCCGACCGGGCGACGATTGCCAACATGGCGCCGGAATACGGGGCAACGTGCGGCTTCTTCCCGGTCGACGCTGAAGCGCTTGACTATTTGCGCTTGACCGGCCGCGACGAACATCACGTTCAAGTCGTCGAAGCGTATTGCAAAGCGAACGGTTTGTTCTACACGCCGGATGCACCGGAGCCGGTGTTTACGGATGTTGTGGAAATCAACTTGTCGGAAATTGAAACGAACTTGTCTGGCCCGAAACGGCCGCAAGACTTGATTCCGCTCTCGAAAATGAAACAGTCGTTCCGCGACGCGGTGAAAGCGCCGCAAGGCAACCAAGGCTTTGGCTTGACGGAAGCGGACTTGGAGCGGGAAATTACGGTCGAGCTGAACGGCGAACAAGTGAAATTAAAAACAGGTGCCGTCGTCATCGCGGCGATCACAAGCTGTACGAATACGTCGAACCCGTACGTCCTTGTGGCGGCTGGCTTGGTGGCGAAAAAAGCGGTGGAAAACGGCCTCACGGTGCCGAAATACGTCAAAACGTCGCTCGCGCCGGGCTCGAAAGTCGTCACCGGCTATTTGCGCGACTCGGGCTTGCTTCCGTATCTCCAGCAGCTTGGGTTCAACGTCGTCGGCTACGGATGCACGACATGTATCGGCAACTCCGGCCCGCTTGCGCCAGAGCTGGAAAAAGCGCTTGCTGAAAGCGATTTGCTTGTCACAAGCGTCCTGTCCGGCAACCGGAACTTTGAAGGCCGCATCCATCCGCTGGTGAAAGGCAACTATTTGGCGTCGCCGCCGCTTGTCGTCGCCTATGCGCTTGCCGGCACGGTCGATATTGATTTGCTGAACGAGCCGATCGGCAAAGGAAAAGACGGCAATGACGTTTACTTCCGCGACATTTGGCCGTCGATGGAAGAAGTGAAAGACGTCGTCAAACGGGCGGTCGATCCGGAACTGTTCCGCAAAGAATATGAGCGCGTGTTCGACGGCAATCCGCGCTGGAACGCCATCGAAACGACGGACGAGCCGCTCTACCAATGGGACGAAAACTCGACGTACATCCAAAATCCGCCGTTCTTTGAAGGGCTGTCTCCGGATGTGCGCAAAGTCGAGCCGCTTACCGGCTTGCGCGTCGTCGGCAAGTTCGGCGACTCGGTCACGACCGATCACATTTCCCCGGCCGGCTCGATCGGGAAAAACACGCCGGCAGGCCAATATTTGATTTCGAAAGGCGTCGAGCCGAAAGACTTCAACTCATACGGTTCGCGGCGCGGCAACCATGAAGTGATGATGCGCGGCACGTTTGCCAACATCCGCATCCGCAACCAAATCGCGCCGGGCACGGAAGGCGGCTACACGACGTACTGGCCGACGGGTGAAGTGATGTCGATTTATGACGCGTGCATGAAATATAAACAGGACGGCACCGGGCTTGTCGTCGTTGCCGGCAAAGACTACGGCATGGGCAGCTCGCGCGACTGGGCGGCGAAAGGAACATTCTTGCTCGGCATCAAGACGGTCATCGCCGAAAGCTTTGAGCGCATCCACCGCTCGAACCTCGTCTTGATGGGCGTCTTGCCGCTTCAATTCAAAGAAGGCGAAAACGCAGAAACGCTCGGCTTAACGGGCAAAGAAGTGTTCGAAGTCCAGATCGATGAGAGCGTCAAACCGCGCGACCTCGTCAAAGTGACGGCGACAAACCCAGAGACGGGCGAGAAAAAAGAGTTTGAAGTGATCGTCCGCTTCGACAGTGAAGTGGAAATCGATTACTATCGCCATGGCGGCATTTTGCAAATGGTGCTGCGCGAAAAACTGGCGAAGGTGAAGCAATAACTATAAAAAGCAGGCTTCCGCACCGGGAAGCCTGCTTTATTTTGTGTTGAGCTTTTTCGCCGCGTTTTCGAGCTTGCTTTTCGGGTCCGGAGTAAGCGTTCCGTCTTGGCCGAAGCCTTGCGGGTTGACGCCCGGCGCCTTCGTGCCGCGATTGCGGCCGCCGTTTTTCGCCATCGTTTTCACCTCCACTTGGATAGTATGGCCGGTCTAGGTGAAAATATAAGCAAAGCACGGCCGGCAAAGGAGGGAAGAGTGATGAACAAAGGGTTAAAAACGGCGCTCGCAACGATCGCGCTGGCACAGTTTTTAAAGATCCCGATCAAACAGCTTGAGACAGGCCGGTGGAATTGGCGGTTGTTTTTCGAAACAGGGGGAATGCCGAGCTCCCACTCCGCCGGCGTTTCGGCGTTGGCGACGTTTATCGCGTTAGAGCGGGGGATGCGGACGATTGATTTTGCGCTCGCCGCGCTGTTCGGATTGATCGTCATGTACGATGCGCAAGGAGTGCGGCGCCAGGCGGGCGAACTCGCCTTGCGCCTGAACGAGCTTGCCGAAGAGGTGAAAAAGCTCGAAGACGATCCGCAACAGGCCGTATACAAAAAACGGCAGCAACAGCTCCGCGCCCGCCTCGGCCACGAGCCGATCGAAGTCGTCGGCGGGGTGCTTCTTGGGATCGTGACTGGCGCTGTTTCCCATTGGACGTGCCGCCGCCGGCGAAAGGCTAGACGATGAAGCGAATGAGGCATTGGCGCTTCGGGAGGATGAGATGGACCGGACAATGAAGCTGCATTATGCCATTTCTTAATTTGGAAAGCAGGATGGACGCCATGTTTCTTTTTCCCTTAGAAAAACGTGTTTTTCACCGTCTTTCGGGAAGGCCGGCAAGTGAACGAGCAAGGAAGCGCCGTCCTTTCGTTTTTCAAGCGGAGAAACGTTGCAGACGTGGATCGGTTCGCTGCTGGGATGATGGACAGTGACGCCCAATGCGAAAAAAGCTGTCCCGCCTTTCATGCAGGACAGCTTTTGTTGCTATGAGGAGATGTTCCGTTTTTCCCGCCACCGTTTCCCCCATAAGCGTGCACTTGGAAGTTCAGAGAGGATCATGCCGGCCAAAATGGCGATGCCGCCGAGCCAAGCAGACGGCGACAGCCGCTCGCCGGCCCAAAGATAGGCGGTCAGAGCAGCGAACACCGGCTCCGTAGCGAAAATGAGCGCCACGCGGGTTGGCGTCGTATATTTTTGCACCTTTGTCTGGATGAAAAAGGCGGCTGTCGTCGCCAATAGCGAGGTGATCGCGAGCGCCCCCCACACTTCCGGACGGCGGAGCACCGCCGTGTTCCACATGTTTGTCGCCTCCTCAAACCAAAAAGCAAAGATGAAACAGAGGACAGCGACGGTAAAAATTTGCACCATCGTTAACAGCAATGTCGAATAACGTGACGAATATTGACCGGTGATAAGAATGTGCATGGCAAAGGAAATGGCGCAAAAGAAGACGAAGACGTCGCCGCGGTTGAATGACAGCTCGGCTCCGCCCGTCAGCCAATATAAACCGAAGGCGGCGAGCACCGCTCCGACAGCTGCATTTGCGGTCGGTTTTTGCTTTAGCATCAAAAACGAAAACAGCGGCACGAGCACGACGCTCAGCCCGGTAATAAAGCCTGCTTTCGAGGAAGTTGTATACAAAAGCCCGACCGTTTGGAACGCATAGCCGCTAAACAACCACAGCCCCATCCAAGCCCCGGCGCCGACGATCCGCCATGATAACTGGCCGAGCAGCGGGCGGGAAACGATGACCGTCCATGCGAACAAGGACAAGCCGGCCAAACTGAAGCGGACGGCGTTAAACGATAACGGCTCTAAAAAGGAAATGGCGTTTTGGACGACGACAAACGTCGCCCCCCAGACGAACGCCACCGCCAGCAAACTAAGATCGGCGACGGTTTGCTGCTTCAATTCGATTCCTCCTTGTTTGTCTGTTCACGTCGAGCCATTTGATCGGCTGCTAGCCGCTAGTGTATCATAAATGCGCCGAAAAAAACATACTTTTTTGGAAAAAGGGTGGGCGGCAGCACAAAACGGTTGATACAACCGTTCATCGTGCATAAAAATAGGTAATGAACAAGGGCGGAAGTGTGGTAAAATAAAAATCAGCTTCGATCATCGCAACGCGGAAGGGTGACGACCGTTGGATGTGCAAATCCATTGGACATATATCACGCCGAAAAAGCAAGAAACCGTTCTCGTATCAGATTGGATCGATGCCCAAGAGTCGCTTCGGTTGGCTGACGATTTTGAAAAAACCGGGCGGACGAAGGCGCTTGAGTTCGTCGACCGAAATGGGACCGCGTGGTCGAAAAAAGAGCTCGAGAAGCTGCTGAAGGAAATCGAAAGCGAGCCGCATGACGTCGTAGCGTATTTTGATGGCGGGTTTGACCATGAGACGGCTCAAGGCGGCGTCGGCGCGGTCGTGTATTATAAGCAAAATGACCACCGCTACCGGCTGCGCGCCAACCGCCAGCTCGGCGAAATCAAGTCGAACAACGAAGCGGAATATGCGGCGTTTTGGTTTGTGATGCAGCTGCTTGAGGAGCTTGGCGTCCGCCATTTGCCAGTGACGTTCCGCGGCGACTCTCATGTTGTGTTAAAACAGCTGTCAGGCGACTGGCCGTGTTTGGAAGACGATTATAACGCTTGGCTTGACCGCATTGAAGCAAAAATGCGCGACCTTGGCATTCAGCCGGCGTATGAGCCGATTTCGCGCAAGCAAAATAAAGAGGCGGATTCGCTCGCGCGCCAAGCGCTCGACGGACAGCTGATCACGAGCCGAATGGAATTGACGGAGAAAGGGTAAGGGTCGATGGGAAAGAAGCGAAACCGACGGAAAGAAATATTGGACCAAATCGCTTGGCTGGAGGAAACGTACTGCGATGGCTGCTTTTTAAAAAGCACGTTCCGGAAAGAGTACGGCAAAACGTACGCCCAATCGTTTTGCATCCAGCAATGCACGGTCGGGGAACAAATGCGGCAGTACGGGGAGATGCTGCTTTCCGCACCGCCGCGGCCGCGCCAATGACAGGCGATGGGAACAGGCGGTGTTTCTCTTACGCGGTTTGTGCGGCCGATGGGGGGCAACCGGCGTTTTTGCGCGTCTAGAAGAGCGGTGATTTAGCCGATCATACGGTGTCAAACGACGTTTCACTGTTGTAAATAGCGGAAGCTTTCCAAAACGATTCATGTTGAGGAAACAGTGATTTTCACCGATCTTCTAGAAGACCGGTGATGAAAGGAGCAGGTTGCTTCACCGCCTTGTTTCTCAAATGGAGAAACCTTGTGACATCAGCTTCTCGTTTCACGTCATCCGGCGTCCGCTAGGGGCGGTCGCTGTTTTTCCCCAGCCTTCTAGGGGCGGCAGGCGGCGGGGATGGCGCGGCAGCGTAGCGAAAAGCGCTTCGCCCGGCGGGCGAAGCGGGGGAAGTGCGCCCGAAGAGGCCGGCAGCAAAAAGAGCTTCGCCTCGCGAAGCTCCGACCGACCCGGGTTATTGTTGCGCCTCGCGAAGCTGGTGCTCAGCGCGGGTCAACTTTTGTTCGCATCGGGCAAGAACGTCGTCGTCCACGCCGGTCGCTTCCTGCCGGGCGCGGGCAAGCTGGCGGCGGGCGTTTTCGATCGCTTGTTCCGCGTGGTCAAGCATTTCCGGATCAAGCTGCATTGTCGCCTGACCGACCATTTTTTCTGCCGTCTCGACGAACATTTCCACTTGTCTTAAATCGTTGTACCCTGTATGTACGTCGGCATCGCGTTTTGCCATATGAACACCTCCCTTTGCTATTGTTTGCCTCTTGACTGAATCTATGCATTGAAATGGAAAAAGGCACCTTGACTAAGGTGCCTTTTGTTTCCGCTCCCGTTCTTTCGTCTATGTCAACGAAGCCTTATAATTTGACAACGTTCGCTGCTTGCGGTCCGCGGTTTCCTTGTACGATTTCAAACGAAACTTCTTGGCCTTCTTCTAACGTTTTGAACCCTTCACCTTGGATTGCCGTGAAGTGAACGAATACGTCCGAACCGCCTTCCACTTCGATAAAACCGTAGCCTTTTTCGTTGTTAAACCATTTTACTTTACCACGTTGCATAATACTGAATTCCTCCTAATACCTTTAGCCAGCTTGGCTAACCTCAAGATTTTTATCAAATAACAAAATATACTCCACAGCAATCCAAGAAGCGTATTCGTGCTGAATGCCTGAAATATATTCTGTTATGTGATGACTTTACTATACACTACCGAAGGTTACCGCGTCAAGCAAAAGAAAGGAAATTTCCGAAAAAAGTGGCTTGCCCGTCTAAAAAACGCCGCATGGAAAAGGAAAACGGGCGGCTGAAGGAGAAAAAAGTCATGAACGGCCGAAAAAAACCATACATTGGAATAGGAATGACAAAAAGGGGGAGAAGCGGATGTACCGCGGAAAAATCGCGGGCCAAGAAGTGATCGTCCGGCTGGGCAACCGGGTGAGCCGCCGTTATTTCAGCGACAATAAAATTTACCACATGGTTCTTTCGTACGGGGAATCAGCGTTCCGCAAAGGGCAGGACACGTTTTGCATCTACAACGATCGCGTCGGCTTGATTGTCGCGGAAGTCGAGCAACAAGACGTCCCGGTCATCCGGATCGACTACATTATCGAGAACGAAAATGTGTACGAATAATCAATTGACAGCGGAAGGCGAATGCGGTAATCTCGAATGTAAGCGGTAACAAAACAAGCCGCATTCGTCCCTGCTTCTCCCAGGGGCAGACGTGCCGCGAGAGCATCGTCTGTTTCTTTTTTGGCTCGCGTTGAAACAGGCGGCTTCGTTTTTTCGTATGATGATATGACAAGAGAGACAAAGAGGTGACTACGGTGTTATTGCGCAAAATGATGTCAAAAGTCGGAGTCGGGTCGGCGCACGTCGACTTGATCTTAAATAAATCGTTATGGCGCCAAGGAGAAGTGATTCAAGGGATCGTCCACATTTACGGCGGAACGGTGGAACAAAGGATCGAGCGGCTCGACGTCGAGCTTGTGCAAAAAACGATCGAAAACGGCAAGGAGCGCGATGCGGTCGTGGCTGTCATCCCGGCGGCCGGAGCGTTCGCGATCAAGCCGAGCGAGAAAAAGGAAATCCCGTTTTCCTACACGATTCCGGAAACCTTGCCGCCATCGCGCCCGGGCCGGTCGTACCGGTTCATCACCCGCCTTCATATCGAAGACGCGGTCGATACGCTCGACTTCGACTATGTGCAAATTTTGCCGAAAAAATAGGTTGACAACGCTTACACATTTGCGCTATGCTAGAGACAAGTTAATGAGTTTGTGGCGGAGAAACGGAGACCCACACATGTTCCCTTGTTAGGGGGAAGTGTGTGGGTTTTTTGTTTTTCGCCCAACAGGCATCCTTCCGGAAGGTCCGCCGAAGCAGGAAATAAAAGAAGAAACCGCGAATGAAAAGGAGGAAGCGAGCAAATGTCACCATTTTTAGGAGAACTCGTCGGCACGGCGCTGCTTATCATTTTCGGAGCTGGGGTGTGCGCCGGCGTGAACTTAAAGAAATCGTATGCCGCAAATTCCGGCTGGATCGTCATTACGATGGGATGGGGGCTGGCGGTGGCGGTGGCCGCTTATGCGGTCGGAAAGTACAGCGGCGCCCATCTCAATCCGGCGCTGACGGTGGCGTTAGCGTTGAGCGGCGACTTCCCATGGGGAGATGTACCGATGTACGTCATTGCCCAAGTGCTTGGGGCGATGGCCGGTGCGACGGTTGTTTATCTTCACTATTGGCCGCATTGGAAGGAAACGGATGATCCAGCAGTGAAACTCGGTGTGTTTGCGACCGGACCGGCCGTGCCGAATCCGGCAGCCAATTTGTTGAGTGAAATCATCGGCACATTTGTGCTCGTGCTGGCCATTTTGGCCATTGGCGCCAACCGATTCGCCGATGGACTCAATCCGTTTGTTGTTGGTTTTTTGATTGTGGCGATTGGGCTGTCGCTCGGCGGTACGACCGGATATGCCATTAATCCGGCGCGAGACTTTGGGCCGCGGTTAGCTCACTTTTTGCTGCCGATTCCGGGAAAAGGGTCGTCGAACTGGTCGTATGCATGGGTGCCGATTGTCGGGCCGCTGCTTGGCGGCGCGTTAGGCAGCTTGGTGTATAAAGCGCTGTTTTTAGGCAAGGCAAGCCCGGCGCTATGGGGAGCGCTCATTGCCGCGGCGGCGGTGCTGGCTGGGGTCGGCATGGTTCATCGAAAAGAGAGGGAATCAGCTGCAGCGGAACGCCGTTCGACCTGACAGAACGTCCGGCGTTGGAGGAGGAGCTGCTAGGCAGAAAAATCGAACAAGAGAGGGGAATGTTCATGACAGACCAATACATTTTATCCATTGACCAAGGTACAACGAGCTCGCGCGCCATTTTGTTCAACCGAAATGGGGAAATTGTCCATATGGCGCAAAAAGAGTTCACTCAATATTTCCCACAGCCCGGCTGGGTCGAGCATAACGCGAACGAAATTTGGGGATCGGTGCTTGCGGTCATTGCCAGCGTCTTGTCCGAGGCGCAAGTGAAGCCGGAACAAGTGGCGGCGATCGGCATTACGAACCAGCGGGAAACGACGGTTGTCTGGGAAAAAGAGAGCGGCAACCCGATTTACAACGCCATCGTTTGGCAATCGCGGCAGACAGCTGATATTTGCGACGAGTTGAAAGCAAAAGGGTATGATCCGCTGTTTCGCGAAAAAACGGGACTGCTCATTGACGCTTATTTTTCGGGAACGAAAGTGAAATGGATTTTGGATCATGTCGAGGGGGCGCGCGAACGGGCGGAGCGCGGCGAGCTGCTGTTTGGCACGATCGACACGTGGCTCATTTGGAAGTTATCCGGCGGCCGCGCCCATGTGACCGACTACTCGAACGCATCGCGCACTTTGATGTTCAACATTCATACGCTCGAATGGGATGACGAACTGCTTGCAATTTTAAACGTGCCCAAGGCGATGCTTCCTGAGGTGCGCCCGTCCTCGGAAGTATACGCGAAAACGGTTCCGTATCATTTCTTCGGCGTGGAGGTGCCGATCGCGGGAGCCGCGGGCGACCAGCAGGCGGCTTTGTTCGGTCAGGCGTGCTTTACGGAAGGGATGGCGAAAAATACGTACGGCACCGGCTGCTTTATGTTGATGAATACGGGAGAAAAAGCGGTCCAATCGAAACACGGGCTGCTGACGACGATCGCCTGGGGCATCGATGGCAAAGTCGAATATGCGCTTGAAGGCAGCATCTTTGTCGCCGGTTCGGCCATTCAATGGCTGCGCGACGGCTTGCGGATGATCAAAACGGCGGCCGACAGCGAGACGTACGCGGAAAAAGTCGAGTCAACGGATGGGGTGTACGTCGTCCCGGCGTTCGTCGGCCTCGGCACGCCGTATTGGGACAGCGAGGTGCGCGGGGCGGTGTTCGGCCTCACGCGCGGCACGACGAAAGAGCATTTCATCCGCGCGACATTGGAATCGCTCGCTTACCAGACAAAAGACGTGCTCGCCGCCATGGAAGCGGATGCCGGCCTCCCGCTGACGACATTGCGCGTCGACGGCGGGGCGGTGAAAAACAACTTATTGATGCAGTTTCAAAGCGATTTGCTCGCTGTGCCGGTTGAGCGGCCGATCATTAACGAGACGACGGCGCTCGGAGCGGCGTATTTGGCCGGGCTGGCGGTCGGCTATTGGGACAGCCGCGAAAACATTGCCGCTCAGTGGCAGCTCGAACGCCGCTTTGAGCCGAAGATGGACGACGCTAAGCGGACCGCGCTCTATGAAGGATGGAAAAAAGCGGTGCGGGCGGCGATGGCGTTTAAATAACAAGGGAAGACGGATGCCCTTCGCTAAGGGTGTCCGTTTTTTTGTGGCTGAAACGAGAGGCGCAGTTGCCAGTTTGGCAGCGGAAATCGGTTCTAATGCAAGCCCTCACAAGCTTCGATTTATTAGCGGGCGGCACGAAAAACGAGAGAAAGCCACTATCCTATTTCCTAAAACTATGTGCTAAATGCTCAAACAAAATGAAACACAACAGCTGCGAAGAAACGAAACGGCCTGTCGTCTCGTCTATGTCTCAGCGTCAAACAGTCAACATCGCAAAGGTTGAAGTAGACAGAATAAACAAAAAAGTTGTTGCCTTTGCCCACTTATGGTAACATAAGAGGTAAATTACATACGTCTTATCAAGAGTGGGCGAGAGAACGGGCTTGATGACCCCACAGCAACCTGCCGCTGGCAAGGTGCTAACACCCGCAAAGCGATGTCGCTTTGGATGATAAGAACGGCTATCCCCTTTCGCATCATTCCGAGGCGGAAGGGGGTTTTTTATTGAAAGGGAGGTGAGGGGGAAGCAGTGGCGGAACGACTGTCGCTGCGCGCTTGCATGGCGGCGCATTTGCCGGCGGCGACGTTTGCTGTTCATGTCATGCGCTGCGTGCGGACGGAGCTCATCCGGTTCGATCGGCAGGCGGTGGTGCATATCGACCGCGGGGACGGCTATATCCACTTGTATGGGGAAGCGCAAGGAGCGATGTTTTCCATCGTGCTGACGAACGATGAGGCGGAGGAATGGAAAGCGGAAGGACCGTATGCTCTTGACCGCTATGTATGGATGGAGCTAGGAAAAAAGGACATTTTCCCACCACGAATGACCCCGTATTTGCGGGCTGTGTTTTCCATTGAATCATAGAAAGGAAGAACAACGAATGGCAGTCAAAAAATTTGAACACGTTGGCATCCAGGTGAAAGATATTGAAACATCAAAAGCATTTTATCAAAACGTCGTCGGCCTCGAGCTGCTCAGCGAGATGATCCATACAAACGGGACGATGAAACTGGCGTTTTTAGGGCTTGACGGACAGATCATCGTCGAGCTGATTGAAGGATACAATCCGAATTTGCCGACGGAAGGAAAAGTGCATCATGTTGCCTTTACAGTCGAAGGCATTGAGCAGGAGAAAGAGCGGCTCGTGTCGCTTGGCGTCCCGCTCGTTTGGGAGGACATTACGGAGCTTCCGAACGGGGCGAAATATTTGTTTTTCCTCGGCCCGGACGGGGAATGGATCGAATTTTACGAGCCGGAACGATAAGAAGAATGAAAACAGGCGGCCTGCGATTTCGGCCGCCTGTCGCCATCGATCGGGCTTTGGGCGCCAGAGCGTGGCTGGCGCCTCCTTCTATTTTCTTGCCTTGACCGCACGCCGAGCGGTGGCATAGGTCTGTCAGCTTCGCTTTGTACGGATGGCGGTCCGTGTGTGTTAGGGCTGACATTCGGGAACGATTCCCGATGGAGCAGCTTCGTTGTTCACGACGCTCATTGTGGCATGGACAGCAACTTTGGGGCGAAAAGTGCGCTTTAGGGGTCGAGGCCTTTCCGATTGGATGATATACTAGAAAAAGAGGGGAGGAGATTTCGTGGAAGAAACGATCGTTCACGCTATTCAAGACGACTATCCGGATGAATTCGCTTGGTGCTATGGCTGTGGCCGTTTGAACGAGCACGGCCACCATTTCCGCACCGGATGGCAAGGGGACAAGACGGTGACCGTATACACGCCGCGCCCCGAACATACAGCCATCCCTGGATTTGTGTATGGCGGGCTGATCGCCTCGCTCATCGACTGCCACGGCACCGGTTCAGCGGCGCTGGCGCTGCACCGGAAAAACGGCCATGAGCCGGGCAGCGGGGAAGCGCCACCGCGCTTTGTCACCGCTTCATTGCATGTTGATTTTCTCAAACCGACGCCGCACGGGGTGCCGCTTGTGGCCGTCGGCACAGTGACGGAAATTCATCCGAAAAAATGGCAAGTTGACACCGAAGTGTTCGCCAATGGCGAATTATGCGCCCGCGGGCAAGTCATCGCCGTCGTGATGCCGAAAACATTTGTCCGCCCTTAACAAACAGCAAAAAGCGCCGAAAAGCCGCTGTTTTTGTTAGCGCTTTCTTCGGCGCTTTGCCGCTGAGGGCGGTGAAGAATTGAGCGCCCCCTGCAGTTCAGCTCGCGCTGGCGGGCCAAGCCCATCATCCCCCTTGTCATTGTTGGGGTCTAGGAAGGCATGGAACAGTTAAAATAAATTTATAAAATTTCGTAAAACTCTATATACAATTTGCAAAAACTATTATACAAGTTGTGTATAGAGGTGAATACCGTTACAGAAAAACAAACAATATAAAGAAGTTGGAATTCCTTGTTCGAAAGACCTATCGAAGGCTAAAACACATCAGGCACAATTCTATTCATCAAATCACTGCATCTTTGGTGAAAACCAAGCCAGAGTATGTAGTCATGGAGAGCTTAAATACTCATGGAATGCTAAAGAACAGAAAGCTATCGAAAGCCGTCCAAGAACAAACATTCCATGAATTTAAAAGGCAAATGGAATATAAGTGTGCCTGGAATGGGATCAAGTTGATACTTGCCGATCGATTCTTCCCTTCGTCTAAAACTTGCAGCCATTGTGGGGCTGTAAAAGAGAAACTTTCTTTGTCAGAAAGAACGTTTGTATGTGATGAATGTGGAAGTAAAATAGACAGGGATGTGAACGCAAGTAGAAACTTAAAAAAATATGGTGAGTCAATAGCCTAGCACGAAAAGCGGCTATTGACATGTACCCATTCGTTAGTGGGGAATTGAAGCCTTCGGAGCGCCACATCCAACGAGAGTAGCTTTGGCGAAATCGGGTGCGATGAACAAGGAAAGAAACATAAACTTTTATAAAGTTTGATAAAGGCTTTATAAAAGTTTTATAAGTTTTCTGTAACGGAAATCGCGTCCTTCCCGCGAATAAAGTAACACGATACGAAAACAGAAAGGGTGGCACAGCATGAAATCAACCGTCAACTTGCATGACGTCATCGCCGGCCAAAGCGCGCCGCCGCCGTGCGATACAACGCTCGGCGTTCGCTTGACAGAAGCACAAAACGGCTATGCGAAAGGGGGATGGAAGGTAAGTGAATCGCTGCTCAACGGCAACGGCGTCATTATGGGGGGATTTGTCGGCGCAGCTGCGGATATTGTGATGGCGTATGCGGTGACGACCTTGCTTCATGATGATCAAATGCACGCTTCAATCAACTTACAAACGACGTTTCATCGTCCGATGGAAGCCGGGGAGGCGGAAATCGAGGCGCAAGTGGAAAAGTTCGGCCGCACAATCGCCTATGTGACCGCCATCGTGCGGCAAAACGGCAAAGAGGTGGCGAGCGCCACGTCATCTGTACTGATCATGGAAAAACGATGAAACACCGGTCATTCGTGCGAGCGGGACATAGGGGATTCCGAAAGCGGACCAAGCGGCATTTCGAGCAACCCCTCTCCCACCTCTTTCTGACCTTGCAGGAAGGAGAACGGCGAAGCGGCAGCGAAAGAAACAGGTAGCTGATCGTCGAAAGGGGATGATTCGATGTACCAACAACCCGAGAAAAGCCGCTGGACGGGGCGGGTGGACAGTGTGAGCGATGAACGGGCGTTTCGCCTCCACCAGCGCATTCGTTTGTTGGATTTGACGCAGCCGTTGGCGCCGATGGAACAAGCAGCGGCTCTCATCGGCTTTGCCTGCGACGAGGGGGTGCGCCGCAACCAAGGCCGCCAAGGGGCGAAAGAGGCGCCAGCCGCTGTGAAAGCGGCGTTGGGCCGGCTGCCATGGCATCTTCCGCAAGGAGTGTCTGTCTTTGATGCGGGCGATGTCGTTTGCGTGGATAGACGTCTCGAACAAAGCCAAGCTGAACTCGGCAAAGCTGTCTCCCGCCTGCTGCGAAGCGGTGCGGCGCCGGTGGTGATCGGCGGCGGCCATGAGACGGCGTATGGCCATTATTTGGGCGTCCGCGAAGCGTTAGGGACGGATGTCCGCCTTGGCATCATCAACATTGATGCCCATTTCGATTTGCGGCCGTATGATGACGGGCCAACATCCGGGACGATGTTTCGGCAAATTTTGGATGAGGACAAACAGGTGGGGTATTGCTGCTTAGGGATTCAGAAGCTCGGCAACACGGCGGCGCTGTTTGCGGATGCACAGCGGTATGGATGCGAGTACATGTTGGAAGAACAGCTGACTGCAGGGCCGATGGAGGCGGCTTATGAACAGATCGAACGATTTGCCTCAACGTATGACGGTGTGATGTTGACCATTTGCATGGACGCCATCAGCGCTGCCGCCGCGCCGGGGGTGAGCGCGCCGTCGCCGTTTGGGCTCGCGCCGTCGCTGGTGCGCGCGCTCATTCGCCGCATCGTTGCGCATCCGAACACGATCAGCGTTGATCTTTGCGAAGTCAATCCGCTCGTGGATGAAGGCGGAAAAACCGTGGCGCTCGCCGCTGCTTTTTGCCTAGACATCCTTCTTCATTTTCGACGTTTGCAAAGCCGCGTCGAAAACGTTCGATGAACACGTTGCACGAGTCATTCCACAAAGCAGCCGGGGCGGTGAGAAGATGAAATTGGTCATTGCCGAACGGGATGACAACGAACGGGAGGCGATCCGCTGGCTCGTGTCCGCGTATTCCTTGCCGATTGAGCAAGTATATACGGCGGCTACGGTCGAGGAGATGATGGCGCTTCTTGAGCGGGAGGCGCCGGAGCTGTTGTACGTCGAATTGGATATGATTCCGTATGAACAGTGGGGGAAAGCGACATCTTGCATCCGCTTGTTTTGCCAACGGGTGATTGCTGCAACCGCGGAGGCGACATTCGCGCGGGCGAAGCAAGCGATCGACTGGCAATGCGTCGATTTGCTTGTGAAGCCGCTTGAGCCCGCCAAATTGAAGCAAGCGTTGCGAACGGCGGCTTCATTTGCCGCCGGGGACGGGCGCTCTCGGCCGTCCGCGGGCGTTGGCGGTCATGATGGCGATTATCGCTCGCTATTTGCCGATGACTGTGTTGACGTGTCGACCCACGTATGGCTTGTGCAGGCCGAACAGCCTGCCTTCTCTTCTGAAGTGGTCCGCTTTTTAACGAACTATCCGTTTCGCCGGCGGGCGCGCGTCTTGCCGTTGACCTATATGGCGGCCTGTCTCTTTCCCGAGCTGCCGGGCGACGGGAAAGAGGAAGCGTGGAAGATGTTGCGCGATTGGGAGGAGGAACATCATGAGCCATTGGCGGTCGTCATCATGCCGCCGGATGGCCGACAAACGGTGCGTGGGCGATACCAAGCCGCTCGTCGGCTGCTCGAGACGACGTTTTTTATCGGCTACCGGCAAGTGATTGCTCCGGCGCCGGATGATGGGCGGTGGCGTGACTTGGATCCGTTTCTGACGCCGGAAGAGCAGCGGCAATGGATCGAGATGCTTGAGCGGTTTGACCATGAAGCGGTCAAGCGATGGCTTCAGCGGGAATTTTCCCATTGGACGCCTCCGTTTCCGAGCCCGGAGATGGTGCGCACGCGGCTGACGAGCATCTTGGCGCAAATCCGGCGGTTTATGAAGACGTACCGCCTGGACCGCGGCACGACCGAACGCGAGTATATGCGCCTGTTTCAAGAGATTTTGTACAATCCTGTGCTGTATCGCATCGTTCAAGAATTGATATTGTTTTTATATCGGCTTCTCTACGAGGCGAGGCGGGCTGACACAGACGCGCGCGTCGACGCCATCGAACGGGGGCTCCGCTATATGGAAGCCCATTTTCGCGACCCGTCGCTCACGTTGGAGCGGGTCGCGGCGGCAGCCGGCCGCAGCCCCGCGTATTTCAGCCATTTGTTGTCGAAAAAGCGCGGCGTGACGTTTCGCCAGTGGCTGACGAACCGGCGGCTTGAGGAAGCGAAACGGCTGCTTCGGCAGACGGATTTGTCGATTAAAGAAATCGCCGAACAAACCGGGTTTCGCACCGCCCATTATTTGACGCGCGTCTTCAAAGCCGAACTGAATGAGACGCCGACCGCCTACCGCGATGAACAACGATCGTATCGGTCATCACCGCGGTAGGCGGTTTTTTTCAAAAAAAATGAACAGCGATCAAAAGAAATGGATCAATGAAGGAGAAAGAAATATGAAATTTCGAAAAAAATGACTCACCTTTAAAAGAGGTGCATCTATCTCCGTTCTCTTCCCTTCTTTACAATAAAAACAAAGAGGGAAAAGGAGAGGATGACGGTGACAGACAAGCGAACGGTGCAAGCGCTTTCCGGAACAACGCGGCGAGCGAAAGGATGGATTCAGGAAGCGGCGCTGCGCATGTTGCACAACAATTTGCATCCGGATGTCGCCGAGCGGCCCGATGAGTTGATCGTCTACGGCGGCATCGGGAAAGCGGCGCGCAACTGGGAATGTTACGAGGCGATTGTAGACACTCTTCTCCGGTTGGAAAACGATGAGACATTGCTCATTCAATCGGGCAAGCCGGTCGCGGTGTTTCGCACCCACCCGGACGCACCGCGCGTGCTCATGGCCAACTCGAACCTCGTGCCGGCATGGGCGACATGGGACCATTTCCATGAACTCGACAAAAAAGGGTTGATCATGTACGGGCAAATGACGGCCGGCAGCTGGATTTACATCGGCAGCCAAGGGATCGTCCAAGGGACGTACGAAACGTTTGCCGAAGTGGCGCGCCAGCACTTTGGCGGCACGCTGGCAGGAACGATCACGGTCACGGCCGGCCTTGGCGGCATGGGCGGGGCGCAGCCGTTGGCGGTGACGATGAACGGCGGCGTCTGTCTCGCCGTTGAAGTCGACCCGGCCCGCATCCAGCGCCGCCTTGACACGAAATACCTTGACACGATGACCGACAGTCTGGACGCCGCGCTCGCCATGGCCAAACGGGCGAAGGAAGAGAAAAAAGCGCTGTCGATCGGCCTTGTCGGCAATGCGGCCGAAGTGTTGCCGCGGCTCGTTGATATGGGTTTTGTTCCGGACGTCTTGACCGATCAAACGTCCGCCCATGATCCGTTAAACGGCTACATCCCCGCGGGGTTGACGCTTGAGGAGGCGGCCGAGCTGCGAATGCGCGATCCGAAGCAATACGTTGCCCGCGCCAAACAATCGATCGCTGAGCACGTACGGGCGATGCTGGCGATGCAAAATCGTGGAGCGGTGACGTTTGATTACGGCAACAACATCCGCCAAGTAGCGAAAGACGAAGGAGTCGAAGATGCCTTCTCCTTCCCGGGTTTTGTGCCGGCGTACATCCGCCCGCTCTTTTGTGCAGGAAAAGGCCCGTTCCGCTGGGTGACGCTCTCCGGCGATCCGGAAGACATTTACAAAACCGATGAAGTCATTTTGCGCGAGTTCAGCGAGAACGAACGCCTTTGCCATTGGATTCGCATGGCGCAAAAACAAATCCAATTCCAAGGGCTGCCGGCGCGCATTTGCTGGCTTGGCTACGGCGAGCGGGCGAAGTTTGGGAAACTCATCAACGACATGGTCGCCCGCGGTGAATTGAAGGCGCCGATCGTCATCGGTCGCGACCATTTGGACTCGGGTTCGGTCGCCTCGCCGAACCGGGAGACGGAAGCGATGAAAGACGGAAGCGATGCCATCGCTGACTGGCCGATTTTAAACGCGCTGTTGAATGCAGTCGGCGGCGCAAGCTGGGTGTCGGTTCACCACGGCGGCGGCGTCGGCATGGGCTACTCCATTCACGCCGGCATGGTCATTGTCGCCGACGGGACGAAAGAGGCGGAAAAACGGCTGGAACGCGTGTTGACGACCGACCCTGGTCTTGGTGTTGTCCGCCACGCCGACGCCGGGTATGAGCTCGCCATTCGGACGGCGAAAGAAAAAGGCATCGATATGCCGATGCTCAAATAGAAAGGAGAACCGCCTATGCGACCGCTCTTTGTCCGCCGCGCCCGCCAGCTCGTCACGCTGGCGGGAAGCTCCGCGGCCCCGCTTGTGGGAAAGAACATGAGCGACCTTTCCATCATGGAAAACGGCAGCGTCTGGATTGAAAACGGCACGATCACCGCCGTTGGTCCCGACGACGAACTGGCTCACCGATTTGCCGACCGGCTTGCCGAAGCAGAGGTGATCGACGCCCGCGGCAAAACGATCACCCCCGGCCTTGTCGACCCGCACACCCATCTCGTTTACGCCGGCAGCCGTGAACACGAATGGACGATGCGCCTCGGCGGGGCGACGTATATGGAGATCATGAACGCCGGCGGCGGCATTCACGCGACGACAAAGGCAACCCGTGAGGCGTCGGAAGAGACGCTGTATGAAGAAAGCAAGCGGCGGCTCGATCAGTTTTTGCTTCACGGCGTCACGACCGTTGAGGCGAAAAGCGGCTACGGGTTAAGCCTTGAGCATGAAATGAAGCAGCTTAACGTCGTCAAGCGGCTCGATGATACCCACCCGGTTGATGTCGTTTCCACCTTTCTTGGCGCCCACGCCGTTCCGCCGGAGTGGAAGCACGACCGGGAGGAATATATCCGTTTGATCATCGAAGAAATGATTCCTGAAGTCAGCCGTCAGGGGTTGGCTGAGTTCAACGACGTCTTTTGCGAGCGCGGCGTGTTCACCCCTGATGAGGCGCGCCGCATCCTCGAAGCGGGCAAAGCGCACGGCTTGACGCCGAAAATCCACGCCGATGAAATCGAACCGTACGGCGGCGCCGAACTGGCTGCTGAGGTGGGGGCGATATCGGCCGACCACTTGCTTCGTGCCTCTGATGACGGCCTCCGCCGCATGGCGGAGCGCGGCGTGATCGGCGTCCTCCTGCCAGGCACAGCGTTTTTCTTACTAACCAACGCCGCCAACGCCCGCCGCTTGCTCGACGCCGGCGTCCCAGTCGCCTTAGCGACCGACTGCAACCCTGGCTCATCGCCGACCGTCTCGCTCCCGCTGGTCATGAGCCTTGCCTGCTTGCATATGCGCATGACCCCGGCCGAGGCGCTTGCCGCCGCCACAATCAACGCCGCCCACGCCATCGGCCGCGCCCATGTGATCGGCAGCCTTGAACCAGGCAAGAAAGCGGATTTGGTCGTTTTCAACGTCCCGAACTACGTACAAATCATGTACTATTACGGCGTCAACCATGCGGAGACGGTGATCAAGGATGGGAAGGTGGTGGTGGCGGGAGGAAAGGTGCGCGCTTGAAGGGGAATGGTCTTCCGTTGAAGCGGTTGGCGACCGGAAGCGGGATGCTTCCGGTTGTACCAGTCTTGCGTAACGAAGAACAATGGGGGTGGAGAGAAATGAAAGCGAATCCGAACATGGCGCCATCCACGCCGACACCAACGCCGGCAAGCGGGGCATGGAAGTTTTTCGTCTTTAGCGCCATCGGCATTTTCGTATTTTTCGTCCCGGTTTCGATCGGCGGCACATCGTCAATTTTGCTCGATCATATTGTGACATGGATTCGCGCGCAGTTTCCGGGACTCGTCCCGTATTATGCGCTTATCGTTATTGCCCTTGGAGCGGTTTATCCGTTCTATAGTAAGACGTGGAACAAAGACGCGGTCACCGCTGTTTTTTCCATTCTCAAAGTACTTGGATTGATCGTGGCCGTTATGCTTGTGTTTCGGATTGGTCCGGCATGGCTGTTTCAGCCGGATATGGGGCCGTTTTTGTACGATAAGCTCGTCGTTTCCGTCGGCTTGCTTGTGCCGATTGGCTCGGTTTTTCTCGCTCTTCTTGTTGGCTACGGGCTGCTTGAATTCGTCGGTGTGTGGATGCAGCCGATCATGCGGCCGATTTGGAAAACGCCGGGCCGCTCGGCCATCGATGCCGTTGCCTCCTTTGTCGGCAGCTACTCCATCGGTCTTTTGATCACGAACAAAGTGTTCAAAGAGGGCAAATATACGGTGAAAGAGGCGGCAATCATCGCTACCGGCTTCTCCACCGTATCCGTCACATTTATGGTGGTTGTCGCGAAAACGTTAGGGTTAATGTCAATATGGAATACGTATTTTTGGGTGACCTTTCTCGTCACGTTTGCCGTTACAGCGTTCACCGCTCGGATGTGGCCGCTAAGCCGCATGAGCGACGAATACTACGACGGCAAGGGGGAGCCCGAGCAAAGAGTGACGGGGAACTATATGAAACAAGCTTGGTCTGAGGCGATGAAAGCGGTAGCGCAGTCAAAAGGGATTGGGACGAACATATGGGAAAACTTGCGCGATGGTTTTATCATGACGATGGGCATTTTGCCTTCCATTATGTCGGTCGGGCTGATCGGGCTGCTGCTCGCTGAATATACGCCGGTGTTTGACTGGTTGGGTTACCTGTTCTATCCATTCACCCTTCTGTTGCAAATCCCTGAACCGCTGTTGGCCGCGAAAGCTTCGGCCATCGAAATCGCAGAAATGTTTTTGCCAGCCTTGCTTGTCACCGAAGCACCGCTTGTCACAAAATTCATTATTGCGGTTGTATCCGTATCAGCGATCCTATTCTTTTCCGCTGTCATTCCATGCATTTTATCTACAGAAATTCCGCTCAGCTTGCCGAGGCTGCTGGTCATCTGGTTCGAACGCACCGTCTTGACGCTCGTCCTCACCGCTCCGCTTGCGTACTGGCTGCTTTGACAACGGGTTGGCGCCTGGGGGGTTATGTTCCTTTCATCTTGGGAATAAGCGAGGAGAACCCGACTTCTAAGCGATAGCGAAAGTCGGGGAGGAATCGCTAAAAATATGATATCATTAAATTAGTGAAAGGTGGTGAAAATGTGAAACATTTGCTAGTCATCGTAATCCTTTTTTCTTTATCCGCATGCAGTATATGGGAAAAGAATGAAAAACAAGCCCAAAATGCTGAATCTACAGCTTCGGTAAAAGAGATGAGTGATATTGAAAAAATACCTGTTAAAATAGATCAAAAAGTAATCAGTCATATCAATTGGGAAGTAAGCCCGGTTTTTCAATCTGGAAATTATAAAATGCGCGGAGTACCAAACAAAGTGGGTTTCATTGATGCACCGTTTATAGCAAACAAAGATAGCAAATACATGTGGCATTTCTGGGGGGACTCCATTCCAGAAGGAGAACTGACAATCGTTGCAGTGAAAAAAGGCAGCAACGATATAGCTCCTGCGTTAACACTAGACGGAAAAACCGTTTGGACAACGGGAGTTCCAGGAGGTTCGAATAATGGTGCAGACGCACATATACCATCAAATATAAGGCTTGGTGAATCGGGAAAATGGGCATTACTCGTCTATCTTGGAAAAACGTACTGGGATTACGTTGTAATCGACGTAAATTGAACGCTCTCCCACTTACGCTCACGCTGGGAAGTGGCGGTCTTCTCGGTTCGAGATGACAAAATAACAAGTGAAGCCAAAGGTGTTGCTGCACCTTCAGCCCCGCAATAGACGGTTCCCATAAAGGGGGTCGGCGCGAGCAGAAGGAAATAATCCGCCTAAGCGCCTCGTTAACTTAAGGGTGGATTATTTCTTTTGATTGTGCGACAGTATTGAAACCATGCGACTTGCGAAAAAACATCAATGCTTCAAATACTGTCATCGGCATCACCCCCTTCCAAATCAGGGGAGGCCGATCCACCCTCAAGTCACCGTAACATATTCACATAGTTAAGAGATTCGTTTACCGTTTTTGAGAGCCTGTCCACCTCCGAGACAGGCTTTCACGTCGTTTCCCGCTGCTGCTTTAACAAATCGCGAATCTCGGTGAGCAGCTCCTCTTCTTTTGTCAACGTCGGCGCTGTTTCCTTCACCTCTTCCTGCTTTTTCACCCGTTCATACAGCGTGTTGATCAATTTCACAAACAGGAAAATCGAAAACGCGATGATCAAAAAGTCGACGACTGTTTGGATAAACGCCCCATATTTCACTTCCGCTTTGCCGACTTTCCAAGACAAATCACTGAAATTGATGCCGCCTAGAATCAGCCCGACAAGCGGCATGATGATGTCATTGACGAGCGAAGAAACGATTTTGCCAAACGCCCCGCCGATAATGACCCCGACGGCCAAGTCGATGACATTGCCGCGGACGGCGAATTTTTTAAACTCGTTCCACATGCCGATCTCCTCCTTATTGAAACGATTCGTTTGCATTATACCCGATCAGTGGCAACATTGAAACTTTCTGATTTAATTCATAGAAAAACAATCTATTTTATAGTATTATAAAGTAAGCTAATGAACAAACAGCAAAGGAGGAAGTGCACCATGGAAATGACTGCACAACAAGACGTTCGCGCGAAACAGGCGGCGAACGCTCCGAAAAATCCGACGGCATGGATCATTGCAGTCTCCTGCTTCGTGTTAATCGGTGGAGCATTGTTCTTATACAGCCGTGTGTCCTGGCAACAAGCGCTGTTGTATTTGTTGGGAGCGTTCGGCGGCTTTGTGCTTTACCAGGCCCATTTCGGTTTTACTTCGGCCTGGCGGAAATTCATTTTGTACCGCCAAGGAGAAGGCATTCGAGCGCAGATGATCATGATGGCGGTGGCCAGTGCATTGTTTTTGCCGTTGCTGCTGAAAGGATCGATATTCGGCCATTCCGTGGCCGGGAATGTGCATGAAGTCGGCATTGCCGTTATGATTGGCGCCTTTATTTTCGGGATCGGCATGCAGCTGGGTGACGGCTGCGCGTCCGGGACGCTGTATCATATCGGTGGCGGTGATGCGAACGGCGTCGTTACTTTGATCGGATTTATCGCCGGATCGGTCATTGCAACGACGCATTTTGATGTTTGGATGCGTATGCCGCACGTTGAGCCGATTTCGCTTATTGCCTCGTTCGGCGCGTGGGGCGGCTTTCTATTGCAGCTTGTTTTGCTAGCGGTTGTCTATTACGTCGTGACGGTGATGGAAAAGCGGCGCCACGGCAAGCTGTTGACGATACCGCTTGAACGCCGCCACGGATGGAAAACCATTTACAAAGGTCCGTGGTCATTGCTGGTCGGCGCGCTATTATTGGCGCTGATGAACGTGCTTGTTCTCATGTTCAAAGGTTCGCCGTGGGGGATCACATCCGCGTTTGCTCTGTGGGGGGCGAAGTTTGTTCAGCTGTTTGGCGCCGATCCGACGGCATGGGCTTATTGGCAAGGCGAGGCGAAACAGCAGGCGCTCGCCAATCCACTTTATTATGACACAACGACGGTCATGGACATTAGCTTAATGTTCGGTGCTTTACTGGCCGCGGCGTTTGCTGGCCGCTATGCGAAGCCGGTGCAATGGAAGCGGCCGACGCGCATGACGATTGGCGCGCTCATCGGCGGATTGATGATGGGTTACGGCGCCCGGTTGGCGTTCGGCTGCAACATCGGCGCGTACTTCAGCGGCATCGCTTCCTTCAGCGTCCATGGCTGGATTTGGTTTGTGTTTGCCTTCCTTGGCAGCTTGATTGGTGTCAAGTTGCGTCCGTATTGCGCATATAAAAACTAGCAATCTTGCATCCCGCTATATAGGCGGGATGCGTTTTTCATTTGCAGGTGCTGTATGATACAATAGTAAAGGTTGGAAGAAGGCGCGTCAGTTTCGAATGGATGCGATAGAAAGGATGAAAGGCATGCGAACGAAAGCTTCCATCGTCTGCATCGGCGGGGCGAATGTCGATCGGAAAGCGCGGCTGCTTGTGCCGCTTGAGCTCGGCACGTCCCACCCTGTCGCGAGCGCGCAGACCGCAGGCGGGGTGGCGAGAAACATCGCTGAAAATCTCGGGAGGCTCGGGCAAAACGTTGCCCTCCTCAGCGTGGTCGGTGACGATCATGACGGGCAATGGCTCATTGATGCCACGAGTCCATATGTTGACACAAGGCTGGTCACGCGGATCCCCGAAGCGAACACCGGGGCGTATACAGCGGTGCTTGATGAGCATGGCGAGATGGTGCTCGCCTTGGCCGATATGGCGATTTATGATGCCGTACGAAGCGAATGGCTGAAGCAGCGATGGCGGGAGCTCGGTCCGATTTCCGCTGTCGTGCTCGATACGAATTTTCCGCCCGATGTCATCTCCTGGGTGATCGGGCAGTGCCGCCAAGAACGCCTCCCTCTTTGCGCCGTGACCGTGTCCGTGCCTAAAGTGAAGCGATTGCCGGCCGATCTCGCCGGTGTCATGTGGCTCGTCACGAATCAGGCGGAAGCCATGGCGCTTGCGGGGAAACGCCGCCTTGATGATGCGATCGAATCGCTTTTTCGTTTCGGAGTGGAAACCATCGTCATTACGCGTGGGGCCGAGGGTGTCGTGTACGCGACAAGGAAAGGGAAGAGGGGAACGATCGCGGCTCCCGCCATCAAGGTCATCGACGCTACCGGAGCAGGCGATGCGTTTGCGGCCGGATTTTTGTACGGCGTCCTGAATGGACATTCGGTTAAAGACGCCTGCCGCCTCGGGATGAGCAACGCGGCATTGACGCTGCAGACGGCTGAAACGGTGCATCCCGCTCTGACGGAACAACAGTTGCGAGCAGCGCATGAACAGTATTTTCGCGAAGGAGGAGAATGATGATGAACGACATCCTTGTTTTTTCTGAAGAAGTGGCCGCGGCGAAAGCGGAACAAAAGCCGATCGTCGCTTTGGAATCAACGATCATTTCCCACGGCATGCCGTACCCGGAAAACGTGCAAACGGCGAAAGACGTCGAACAACTGATCCGCGACCGCGGCGCCGTGCCGGCGACGATCGCGATCATCGATGGAAAAATCAAAATCGGGCTAACGGATGACGAGCTTGAGTTTTTAGGCACAAGCCGCGACATTGAAAAAGTGAGCCGCCGCGACTTGCCGTATGTCGTCGCGAAAAAGAAACACGGGGCGACCACGGTGGCGGGGACGATGATTTGTGCGGCGATGGCGGGGATTCGCGTGTTTGCGACCGGCGGCATCGGCGGGGTGCACCGCGGCGCCGAGCGGACGATGGACATCTCGGCTGACTTGCAAGAGTTGGCGCGGACAAACGTCGCGGTCGTCTGCGCCGGGGCGAAATCAATTTTGGATTTAGGGTTGACGCTCGAGTACCTCGAGACGCACGGCGTTCCGGTTCTCGGCTATCAGACGGACGTCCTGCCGGCGTTTTACTCGCGGACAAGCCCGTTTCCCGTCGATTATCGCTTAGATAGCGCCAAAGAGATCGCCACGTTCATTGAAACCAAATGGGCGCTCGGCTTAGACGGCGGCATCGTCGTCGCCAATCCAGTTCCACCAGAGGACGAGCTCGAGGAATCGTACATCACGGCCATCATCGAACAAGCGCTCAAGGAAGCGGAAGAAAAGCGCATCACCGGCAAAGCGGTCACCCCGTTTTTGCTTGACCGGGTGAAAACATTAACTGAAGGGAAAAGTTTAAAAGCGAACATCGCCTTAGTGAAAAACAACGCCGCCTTGGCGGCCGACCTTGCCCGAGAGCTTTCTTGATGCGAACGCTCCCGCCTTGATGGGAGGGCGGGGGCATGATGGCGGTGGAGGATTTATCGAGCGTGAAGCAAATGGCGGATTTTTCGATCATGCTGGGCGATTTTGACGGAGTGGAAGTCGACTGTTTCTTGTGTTTCAACTGGTTCGACGCGGATGTGGCCGAGTTTCGCTTCGAGCCGTTCGAACCGTTCGTTCACGGTGCGCTCCAACTGGGCAATCTGCCGCTCAAACCGTCCGTCCATCTCCTCAATGCGCTTGTCCATTTCATCCGTTTTTTCATTCAACGCTTGGACTTGGCGTTGGAGCGAGTCGAATTTCTCATGGAGCGCTTCGAACTGCTTGCGCATATCGGACGCGTACAAATCAAGCACTTGCAAAATTTGCGCCAATATCGTTTTTTCTTCCACCCTCTTCACCTCCTTCCATTTCTAGCATATCAAACAAGCGAGTTTGCGAGAAGGAAAAACGGTTTCAAATCAAGCGGATTTTGTCTATGATAGAGGAGGAGATGCTGTGATGTTTGAAATGACCAAGAGCTCCTTTGGCTGCCCATTTCCATCGCATCGGCCGCTGCTTGTGTTCCATGTATGAAGGAAGAACCCGCAAACCCGTCGCGAGGAGGTTGAATGTCGATATTCTGTCAGCGACGGGGGGAAATTTCAGAAAAAAAGAAGGTGTGATCATGTCCTTTATTCAAACAATCGAGCCGCATTTGTTTAGCGACCATCCTGTCCTCCGCCAGTTTGCGTTTGACGCAATCGAAGAGTATCCGGATATTCCAGCCGCGCTTGTGGAGCGTTTGGTGGATGAGGCTGTAACGGCGGACAACGAAGAAACACGGAGGATGATTTTGCACGGCATCTCCAAACAGCCGTTGACCGACCGAGCGCTTGAGCAGTTGTTGAGCATGAAAGATGCAGCGAAGTACATCCGTTGGTTTTTCCCGTTTCCAGCCGCCCAGCTCGAAAAATACGGAGAACAGCTGCTCCCTCACTTCCCGCGGTCTTGGCAGCGAGCTGTCCGCCTTGCTTTAGAAGGAACGGAAGATGACGTATGGGAACACTATTTTTCAGTGCTTTCGCATTTGCACGAGGAAGAGTTTCACAATCACGATTGGTTTTTAGTAGCCAAGCAAGCCGTGCGCATTCTCGTTGAACGCGGATGGATGACGAAGGAAGATATCGGTCTGACATGGATGAAAAACGAGCAACAGCCTTGGTTTTCGTATGACGGCATTTTGGCGGTGTATGCGGTCTCGCTCGTCGGCGCCGCTGAATATATTCCCCGCCTCGCCCGACTGTTGGAACAACAAGACGGTGATGTGCTTGTTGATCAAGCCGTTTCCACCTTATCGATGTTCCAACGTGAAGAAACGATCGAAGCGGTGCGCCCATATGCGTTTCAGGAAGACACGGCGCTGTCCGCTATTCATGTGCTCGCCAACATCAAATCTAAACAGGCCGTGCGTGTATTGCGAGAAGTCTTTTCCAAGCAGCGCGATGATGACCTCCAAGCATTTTGCTTTGAGGCGCTTTGCCATCAGCTGGATAAAGAGGCGCTCCCAGAAGTAGAGCAGTATGTAAAAAGAGCGGAAAAACGAGGGCGTTCTTGGATGATTGATGTCGAACAGAACGCGTACGCCTATTATACGATTCTAGAGATCGATCACCCGAAGCTGGAAACGTGGAGAGCCATTGCCGAGCAGCGGTATCGCCATTTTCAAGCCGTGCTGCAAACACCTCCGCGGCCGACCAACATCCCATACCGCCGAAAAGAGCGAAAAATCGGCCGTAACGACCCATGTCCGTGCGGCAGCGGGAAAAAGTATAAAAAGTGCTGTGGCAAATGAGAACGCTGCTTTGTCTCAAAGAAACAGCCCGCCCCCACGCGGTGGCGTCGGAGGCGGGCCTTTTAAAAAGACACAGCCATGAGGCTTAAGCTTCCATATTGATATTCTCGGAACAACACGCGCGGCGCCCCGCCGCGATCGCCTGCGCCGTAAGCGATCCAATACGGCGCGAGGTGTTCGGGGGTCGGTACGGCCTGCTTGGCGTAAGGTGCTTTTTCTTCATAATGGAATACATCCTCACTGCGGGCGGCTGACTCGCGCAACAGCCAGTCATCAAAAGCGGCCGCCCAGCTTTCTGCCTCCGCATGCCCTTCCCAACGGAGCGCCATCAAATTGTGCACCGTCCCGCCGCTGCCGATGACCATCAATCCTTCGTCACGCAATGGACGCAGCGCCTCACCAAGCTGGAATAATTGCTTCGGCGTCCACCACGGCACGACCGACGCTTGCACAATCGGGATGTCAGCGTTGGGAAATAGGCGGTGCAACAACACCCAAGAACCGTGATCCAGCCCGCGCGTGGAATCAACGGCCACTTCCGCCACACCAGCGAGACGCTCGCGCACGCGCTCCGCCCACTCGACCGACCCGCGCGCCGGATACACCACTTCATACAGCTCGCGCGGAAACCCGGAAAAATCATAAATCATGTCATACGTCCCCTCAACCGCCGAAACCGTCGGTTGGCGCGTCATCCAATGCGCTGTAAAGATGACGACCGCCTGCGGGCGAATTCCTTCCCCAAGCTTTTTCAAAAACGCCGTGTACGCATTGTCTTCGATCGCCAATATCGGCGAACCGTGGGCGAGAAATAGGGCAGGGGGGTTCATCGTTCCATTCCTCCCTTGAGTCATATTGACGGATCAACACTTTGCAGCCTGATGCCGCCTCTAGAAGGTTGGTGAAAAACCACTGTTTGACTTGATCGATGATTGAACGCGCGAACATAGAGGCTGATGCAACAAGTTTTTTCTACTTGAGAACCGATTTCCAGAAGCGGTTGCGCAAGTAAATCACCAACCTCCTAGAGAGCTGGTGAAAAATTTGTTTTTTGCTTGAACCGGTGGCAGTTCATCAGAAAGGGGGACAGATCTGACAAGGCTTCCCTAATTGAAAAAAATAATGGGGATGAGCCGCCTTTTTCATTCCTCGTCGGCCTTTCTAGACGATTCGACGAAAAACGGTGTATGGGCCGCTTCCCTTGCCAATCCCCTTACCCTTAGTGTAGCATAAGCATCCTTTGCCATTCTATGCACTTGCAAAACTTTTCCTTGTCCATTTAACCTTTTAAAACAGCAAAAAATCAGTTATAATATACCCGTCTGACACGCCATAAACGGTATGCATCAACAAACATGACTAGAGCCTGCCCCCAGTTCACTGGCAACCAAACAATGAACATATTCTCAAACTGGCCGCGCGTTTGATCGGTTGCACAGCGCCAAAGGCAAGGAGCGGTCTCGTTTCGATGTTTTTCCTCAAAAAACCAGGAACGGATCAAACAATCGGAATTCTCGACGTCTCGAGGGGATGGAGTCTCTCCCCTAGCCGTCCCAGCGCTTAGGTGTACATTCTTATCATGGCCCCGTAGCTCAGTGGATAGAGCGTCGGTTTCCTAAACCGTGCGTCGGAGGTTCGAATCCTCTCGGGGCCGTTAGTGAAAACCCTTGCGATGCGGGGGTTTTTTCTTTATCTCCCGCCATATTCGCCGCAGCTCACCCCGATCGAGCGTTTGCGGAAATGGCGGAAAGATCCTGTCATGGCGAATGTATTTCATCGTCTTTGGCGAGGAGACCCCCACTTCAACGACCAAAGGGAGTAAGTGGTGTGAGTAAAATATTTGTGGGTGACATTCCGAAATGATCCCCGACGAGGGTTGCGAACTTTTGTTCGCGACGCTCGTCGGGGCCACCAAGCGAAGCGCGGTAGAAAAAAGCAAATGTCATGCAAAAAGGACTCTCTCCCTGCTATGATGGTGATTGTCAACATCGCGCCACTACCTCCATGAAGGGGCGGGAGACGTGTGGGAACGGTTTGAAGAGTGGCTGATGAACGAATATGCCTATGATCCGTGCCGGGACCTTTTGATCATCAACGGCGACGCGGCGTCGTGGATCTCACATTTCGCACCCTCCCAACGAAAATCGGGAGGATTTTTTCGTTCCGATGTCGAATGAATCCTTGACACACAAGGAAAGTGAAGGAGTTTTTCTCTCATGAACGTTCAAGTCAAAAAGGTCTATCTGTAGATGAGCATTTTTCATTACAATAATTTCCATGGTTAGAGAGACAAACAGGGAACCCCTTAGGCGACATGGAGCTGTTTTTTGATCACATCAATGGGAATCTCTTGCTTCGCGGCGTTATAAATGAACTCGACGACGCTGTGGCCTTTCCGCGATCGAAGAAGCTCCAATCCGGTGGAGAGGTCTTGCTGGGATTCCGCTATGCTGTACACGCAGGCCAAGAGCACCACCGCCCAATACCGTTTCACCGCCCGAATGTGGCGGACGCGGTATCCATCCAGCTTCAGTTGATCTTTCGCCTGTCGGAAAAAGCATTCGATTGTCCAACGCTGGGCATAGTAACGCAAGATGTCTTCATCGCCTAGCTCCCGGTCGGTGCTCAAGACGCAATGGAGATGTTCCGGTGTCATCGGCTGATCCGCCTTCCAAGCCAGCAGCACCACCGCGTCATCGAGGCCATGGATCGCCCCCTCATAGCGATACACGCGGTAACGCTCCTTCCCCACCGTGACGAGGCGGGTGTCTTGGGGCTCGATATAGCGGGCGAACTGCTTCGCTTGGATCGCAATGCCTTTCGGATAAAGAATCCGGTTCGTCTTGAGCATCGCGATGACATGAAATCCCTTGCTCAAGCAGGCTTCGATGAGCTTTTTGGACGGGTACCACGAATCCATGAGCACATACACCGGCCGATCCGGTTCCACCTTGAGTGAGGAAAGCATCTCGATCGCCAGGTCGATTTTGCTCCTTCCCGCCTTCTTGTCATACAGGCGGAACGCAAATGGGAACGCCTGCGTGAAGGTGTGCACCATCAGCCAAACGAGCGAATGCCCCCAGACCGATTGATGATCTTTGTGAGAGAAATGCCAACCACACCCTTGAATGGCGTGTGCAGCCCGTGACGAAGGCTTCGTTTTTTGGCAAATGGTATCATCAATCGAAACAAAAAGGGGTTGATTCTCCCGTTTGGCGATTCGCTTGATGCGATGAAGGATCCATTGCTGGAGTTTGCGAAGCAACGTCTCTTCATCCCAAGGGCTTTTCGTGAAAAAATGGCTGAGCGTTGTTCGATGATTGGGATGAAAACTCCAGTGATGGAGATCCGTCAGCGTTCCCGAGAATCCCTTGGTGGTCAAGGCATCGACGATATGAACGAGATGCTTCAGAACCGGCTTCGAGAAATGCAATGCCAACCCCAATGCGAAGATGAAAACTCCAGTGATGGAGATCCGTCAGCGTTCCCGAGAATCCCTTGGTGGTCAAGGCATCGACGATATGAACGAGATGCTTCAGAACCGGCTTCGAGAAATGCAATGCCAACCCCAATGCGAAGTGTGAGTAAAATATTTGTGGGTGACATTCAGGAATGATTCCCCGACGAGGGTTGCGAACTTTTGTTCGCGACGCTCGTCGGGGCCACCAAGCGAAGCGCGGTAGAAAAAAGCAAATGTCATGCAAAAAGGACTCTCTCCCTGCTATGATGGTGATGGTCAACATCGTCATACGGAACGACCAGCGATGGTAAAAAAAGGATAGCCATCGCTCGTCGTGTTGGTCAAAAAGTTATTCTGAAAAACTAAATAAAAAATCCTTTGTTTTGACCTTGTTAGGGTGCGAAATGTGAGTAATGAGCTGCTTTTGTTGTTGGACTTTGCTGATTAAGCTTTCAACTGTAAATACAGCTTGTTGTACCGTCAACATGCGATTCACCTCCTTGTCTATCAGTATTCACATCATAGACAAGGAAAGAAGAAAATATTCAGCTCACTTTATGATGTGGCTGAATAGTTACAGCGTATGAATCTCAGTAAATTGAGAGCAAAAACCCTTTGTTCTTTAAAGTTAACAAAGGGTTCAGCAGAAGCCGTTCCACCTAAGTTTCTTCGCTTGAATTCTTCATTCAGCAAGGAAGACTAATCCTTCCTCATAGGTTCCGTATCAAGAGAACTTGGTACGGAACCCTCTCTACTATTATTAGAAGGAGGTTTTTACTAATGGCAAATGAACTGCAAACTATTGTCGGATCGGATAGTATCCGTCAAGATTTGTTCCAATTACTCAAGGATTATGATAGTAATTTTGATATAAATAACCCCTATTCTAAAAAAATGAGCTCGTTGATCAACAACTTCCTTTCATATGAGACAGATGTGTTTAAAAATTTAGTCCACTTTCTAATGAAAGAAATTCCTAATTGGAAATATCACATGTTGCACCAGAATACGACCGATGAAGCATCTGGTTCTCTGCGTGTCGATTTAATGGGTGAACGCAGCGGAGACCCTCGAATTCAACAGTTAATGCACCGTCATGCTCTTGATGAGGAGAGACATTCGCGTCTTTTTGGAGGTCTTCTTCAAGATTTGGGTGGTGAGCTTGAAATCGCAGAGAGTGAAGAAATGTTAAAAAAGTGGGACGATATAAAAGATTATCATGAAGACCTCATTGTTTTTACTGCTCGTGTCCATACAATTGAAATGCGCTCTTGGCGTTGTCTAAAGCTGTATATTGACTATCTAAGCAAGACGGACTTTGTGAAAGAAGGATGGCCGGAGAAAACCTTGGACGTTCTGAAAGTGATCTTGAACGATGAGATTCGTCATGTTGGCTACACAGGTATGCTTTTGCACGAGTGGGCTGCAAACGGAAAACAAGAAGAAGTGGAAGCAGCACTAGAGGAGGCATTCCGTCAGACAAACAGAGAGACGTGGACGGACATGAGCCGTATGATGGACTATCTTGCAAAATATTATTGCTAGTGTTCCCTCGTCAAACAAATAATTAGGATAAAAGAGCGTACACTCGTTTCCTTTTCATGGTGTTACATGAGAAGGTACGAGTGTTTTCACTATTTTTATTTTATTCATGATACTTATTCATGATACATAGAAGAATATCATTTTGGAAAGCGAGGAACAATGAATGGACGAACGAACATTGCTAATTTTAAAAGACATACAACAATTTGCTACCGAACATGACAGCCGTACAACGGAAAAGAAGGATCAGATGCTGATTATAGGTGAAGATGCAGGGCGATTTTTATATATTCTGCTCTCTCTCAGTCACTACTCAACTGTACTTGAGCTTGGCACAGGTTGTGGCTATTCTACCATATGGATAGCGGAAGCACTGAGACAGCGCGGCGGTATCGTAACTACAGTGGAATGGCATGAACAGAAATATCTCATTGCTTTGGAACATTTTAAAAAAGCGAGAACAGAAACATTAATAAACCCCATCCACGAGAACATCGGCGATGTTTTACAGTCGTTTAAAGGAAAACAAGATGTTATCTTTCTAGATGCTGTCCGAACTTATTATGTTGATTGGTGGAGATATATTGATGACATTTTAGTTCCTGGTGGTTTATTGTTGGTTGATAATTCATTGTATCCAAATCCAGATGATTTAGTTCCGTTTTTTTCAATCATTCGTGCTTGTGGAATGTATGAGGAAGTCTTGGTTCCAATTGGAAAAGGAATTTCACTTTTCTATAAAAAAATTAATTGAAACGGGGGAATCGAAATGTCGATAAAACGAGTATTGATGGTTGGAGGGTACACTCAAGCAATTGAATATGCCAAACTAGCGGAGAATATTCACCTTACTTTTATTCAGCACAAAAATCGTTTGCGTCCTCAAGATTTACAAATTGCTGATGTCGTGCACATGATGGAGCTCAACGACAATCCTGATCTGGAAGAATTCATTCGCTGTTTACATCGTATTCGCCCGTTTGATGCGGTACTGAGCGTAACGGAATTTTCGCTATTGACTGCGTCCAAGATGGCAGAAGAGTTTGGTTTGCTCAATACCCCTGTTAAAGCGGTAGAAAATACCCGTGATAAATACAAAATGCGACAGCAAATGTTGGCTTCCAACTGCAATCCTGTACGTTTTAGCGTTGTCAACAATTTCGAAGAGATTGTTCGTTTTTTTCAAAGTGTTGGAGGACCTATCATTTTAAAGCCAATTGATGGAACTGGAAGCAAAGGTGTCAGGCTGATCATAGACATGTCTGAGTTGGAAGAGCAAAAATCTCGAAATAATATATTGTTTCCATGTTTGGTGGAAGAGTATATAGATGGGGTTGAGTTCAGCGTTGAAACAATGACAATTGATGGACGACATACGCTGTTGGCTATCACAGAAAAATTAACAACTGGAGCGCCCCACTTCATTGAAATGGGGCATGCTGTTCCGGCTCGTGTTAGCCACGAAGAAAAAACAGCAATATTCGACGAAGTGCAAGAATTGTTAGACGCCGTCGGTCACACCTTTGGTCCAGCTCACACGGAAGTAAAGCTCTCATCAAAAGGGGTTCACATCATTGAAACCCAGACTCGTCCAGGTGGCGATCGGATTCCTATGTTAGTAGATATCGCAACAGGTTGTAACATATATAAAATAATGGTTGAAGCGGCTCTTGGTAGGCCAGTTGATTTAACTGCAACTCGATCGAAAGCAGCTGCTATCCGTTACGTTAATGCAAACATTGGGATGATTGAACGTTTTGAAGGGATTGAATCAGTCAAAGCGATGGCTGGAATCAGAGAAGTGAGAATGTTGAAAGAAGTTGGAACCTATATTTCGGAGTTGAGTAGTAGTTTGGATCGAGTTGGTTACGTGGTAGCTGAAGGTGATACTGTTGAGGAAGCTATCAACCGGGCAGAAGCAGCTTCAAGAAGGATAAATGTTGTCATAAATAATGTTGAGAATCATCATGTGTGAAAGGAGGAATTTGAGTTGAAGCATATTGTATTTGTTGAGAGTAATCCAGGAAACGGGATTGAAGCTATAAGCATCGCAAAGGAACTTGGTTATAGCGTGACGTTTGTGACAGCAAATCTTGAACACTATATGAAGGGAAGGAGATTAGACGATCATCCATTACGGTACGCAGACCGTATCAAAGAATGTCCAACAAATGAGCCAGATGAATTATTGCAATACTTAAAGCAATTTAAAATGCAACACCCTTTTGACGGAATATTAAGCTTCAGTGAATTTTACGCACCAATTGTAGCTGAGGTTGCAAAAAGATTAGGTCTGCCTGCATGTAATCCTAAAGCTGTAAAGACAGCGCGTCTCAAACATATCACTAGACAGGTATGCTCCGAAAATGGAATTCCTGTCCCACGATGGGGAAGTGGAAATAGTTTGGAGGAAGCCTATTTTCTTGCTGAACAAATAGGCTATCCATGTGTGTTTAAACCAGTGGACAACACAGGAAGTAGAAACGTGAGAATTGTTTACAATAAATCCGAATTGGAAGAGATGTACGAAAAAAACAGACTAAACCTTGATAACAATCGTGGACTGAAGCGCTCGTCCGATTTTTTGATAGAGGAGTATTTGGAAGGTCACTTAGTTAGTGTCGAAACTTTCTCCATGAACGGTGATCACCACGTTTTAGGAATTACCGATCGAAAGCTAACGGGTTATCCTTATTTTGTAGAGGTAGGAGCAAGTTTTCCTGTTGAAATTAAAAATTCCAAAGAAATTACTAACTACGTAAGACATCTTCTTGGAACGATTGGATATGATTTCGGTCCGTGTCACACAGAACTCATTCTTACCAAGAGAGGTCCCTATCTTGTAGAGATAAATCCTAGATTAGCTGGTGGTATTGTCCCGCAACTGATTTATAAAGCGACGGGAATAGACCCTATTCGTGAAACTATCAAGATGTTTGTTGGTGAAAAACCTGATTTGACGCCAAAATGGAAAAAAGGTGCAAGTGTATATCATTTCACTGCACCAAAAACAGGGAAGATTTGCGTATTGAAAGGTATGGAATTAATTGAAGGTTGCCAGTTTGTCGAGAAATTTCAATGGAAAGTCAAAATAGGCGATCAGGTACGATATCCAACATCAAATGATGACTGGATAGGCGATTTAGTGGTTGTTGCAGACGATGCAACGGCTGCAAATAGAATTGTAGATCAATTATTAAATCAAATAGTAGTAGAAGTAAACGATCAGATTGGTGATGACTCTTTATGAATGAACTTATACGCGAAAGATTTGAGATATTGCGCCAACGACCGTTCCTATTTTACTTTATCGGTACGACAGTCTCGATGTTTGGTACGGGGATGCAGTTTATTGCTAATAGCTGGTTGGCAATAAAGTTAACCGGAGCAAGTTTTTCAGTTGCTGTTGTTCTTGTTTGTGCTGCTATTCCTGGTATCTTGTTGTCACCGTTTATCGGTGTATTTGTCGATCGATGGGACCGTAGGTTGCTATCAGTTTATATGGATCTTTTTCGAGCTGTTATTGTGCTTGCTATACCTATTTTTTGGTGGCTGGGACAGCTTCAACCATGGCATTTGTATGCGATGGCTTTTTTCGTTGCGCTGGGTGACCAAGTGTATAATCCTTCCACGATGGCACTGATTCGTGAGGTTATTCCAAAAGAAATGCTCCTTTCAGCGAACTCCTTCAGTTCGATCGCAAACCAAATCGGTGGATTGATTGGTGCAAGCGCGGCCGGATTGATCATTACTTACTCTTCTCCTATGGTCATCATGATCTTGAACGCCAGTACATTCATATTTTCGGCGTTCTGCTTGTTGGCTATGAGAAGAGAAGTGATAAGACCAGCCAGAATAACTGATAAAGGTGGAGCATGGACGAAATTTTGGGGTGAGTTGAACGATGGAATCACGTATATACGATTCCATCGAGAAATCATTCCTAAATATCTAATGGTTCTCCTGTTTATTGTGATTCTTCGCACCATTAATGTGATTATCGCCCCTTTTGCACTTAATGAATTAAAGGTTGGAACAAATGGATTCGGGTTTATCGATGCTTCCTTTGGTGTTGGAGCACTAATCGGGGGATTGGTTTTACCGATTGTCTCGCGTATATACGGGGATAAGCCATTAATGCATTTGGGTTTATTGTCTTTGGCGTTTAGCCTTATATTTTTTTCCTTGTCTCAAAATATGTGGATGGCAGTTCTGGGCTATTTTCTTATCGGTATCACTTTTCAAACGAGAATTATGTATTTAACTGAGGCTCTGAAAAGTACCGAACTTGATTATCAAGGAAGAGTTTATTCTACTTTTAATACCTTTTTTTCCGTCATATCACTTGTTGTATATATAGCAATGGGCTTCCTTGGGGAGATACTCAGTTATCGCTGGATCTATGCTGTGCAGGGAGGAATTGTAGCGATTATTTGGGTGTTTGCTTGCAAACCATATCAACGAAAAAATATTTCTACGGAGATTGATATAAATTAAAACGAAACAGCGAGATTTTACCTCGTGCTAGGGGTTCAACGTTTTGTGGGATGATGACTTCCAAAAAACTTCAACTCGATAGTCGTTTTTCACATAGGTTGTTATAGGCAAAAACTTAGTAAACAAGGGATCAGTGTGTTTCCAAAGATTGTGGCTCGTATGTTTTTGGAAAAGAAAAAATATAGAGTTTTGCAAAAGGAAGTGCAAAGAATTGCAACTTGACATGGAGTCTCTGTAGGCGTGACTATCAAGCCAAAAAGCCAGCAATATCAATGGTTGGCTTCGCCCAGCGAGGCTATCACGCCCACTTCTTCATGTAAAGTTGGCACAAATCCAATTCTCTGCAAATCTTTACACTTTTATTTTGTAATAAACAGGCTTTCGTCATGATCGAAGAAGGTTTGTGGTTGATACGGTACGGAAATATAAGGAAAAGATGAGCGTAATCTTCCCTACAACGTGTATGCGAACCTGATGAACCAATGCTTTCATATGACAGTTCCTAATGAAGTATGGTACGGCTGACATCCCCTTACATTCCTAAGAATAAAGTGTATCTCTATTAGCCGGTAATGAATTATGAGGAAATTGGAGTAATCCATTAGTGTGTATTTAATCGGGGGGGATAATTTATGATATTTGTTTGTCAAAAACATATAAGAGAGGGATTAAAGTTACTTCACATTCCTCATGTACAAAAAACATATAGTCGTTGCAAGTGTTATTTTTGCGGAAATTTAGCATATTATGAACTGTATTATAATGACTTTGTTAGCAAAAAAATAATAAGCTGTAGATGAGCATTTTTCATTACAATAATTTCCATGGTTAGAGAGACAAACAGGGAACCCCTTAGGCGACATGGAGCTGTTTTTTGATCACATCAATGGGAATCTCTTGCTTCGCGGCGTTATAAAATGAAAACTCCAGTGATGGAGATCCGTCAGCGTTCCCGAGAATCCCTTGGTGGTCAAGGCATCGACGATATGAACGAGATGCTTCAGAACCGGCTTCGAGAAATGCAATGCCAACCCCAATGCGAAGAAAAACTTGTGGATTCCTTGATGATGTGCTAATCTATTCATGAGACATGAACCTCCTTGTGAATGGTTGGTTAGCACATCTATTTTAACCAAGGAGTCGGGTTCATGTCTCCTTTTTTGTTTGGTTGTCAATTTATGTTAGTGAATTTGCTCATCTACAGTAATAAGAAGAAAGAGTGTGATTAGCAAATAAAATAAGTGTAATATTCAAAAATATCAAAAAATATTTCTTGGTTATATAAATTCAGATTAATTTTTCGACATAAGTATCTGTCCGATTACCTTGAAGTAATTTTTTTGGAAAGCCAGAGAAATACTCCAAGAACGAATATTGCGTGTAGCATGAGGTGTTGTGTAAGCAGGACTTCTGAAAAAAAGAAGGCGGAGTAAGACTCCGGCCTTCTTGACCACGTGACCACATTTTGACCACATTTTTAATAGAAATCAATGATTTTTGTTAGATTTTATAGATTGGATAAGCTTCGAAATTGGCTTAAAATCAATGATTAATAAACATAAGAATAATTTGATACAAATCAATAGATCACTGATGGGGTGATCGATGTCCACGATTTGCATATTTGGACGATCACCTCGGGGCTTGATTCGTTAAGCTGCCATTTGCTCATTGAGGAAGGATGCGATGGACAGGCGGTTTTGCAGCGGGCGATTGATTTGGTCGAAACGCGCTTTCACATTCGCCATGCGACGATTCAAATCGAAATGCCGCACATTCGTCATGGAGAGATGGAAGTGTGAGGGCGGGTCATCGATGACCGCGCCCTTCTGTTATTTGTTGGCGCCCGTCCAGTTGGTTTGCAACGTTTCAAGGAAAATGCGGACGCTTTGTTTGTTTTCCATAACCGGCGAATAAATATAAGAAAGCATCCGGTAAAACGGCGGGTGCTTCAGGCGAACGATGGACAGGTGGCCGTGCTCGATGTCGCGGGCGACGACGCTGCGCGACAACAAGGACAAGGCGTTGCCGTTGATTAACATTTCTTTAATGCCTTGGTTGCTGCTGATGATCATGAGCGATTTCACCTTTAATCCGTTTGAGCGGATGAAGTGGTTGAAGTATTCGCGTGTGCCGGAACCGATTTCGCGTGCTACCCATGCTTCATTTTGCAAATCGGTGATCGTCACTTCCTCTTTTTGTGCCAATTCGTGGCAGTTTGAAGCAACGATGACAAGTTCGTCCTGCATGAACGGGTGAACGGACAGTTCTTTTTCGTTCGTTTGTCCTTCGATCAAGCCGATATCCACTTGGTACGAGCGGACGAGTTCGACGATTTCTTTTGTGTTGCCGATCATCACCTCAAGTTCGAGTTCCGGGTAGCGCTGTTGGAAGTCGAGCAAAAACGGCGGCAAAATATACTCCCCGATCGTAAAGCTGGCGCCGATTTTTAATTCGCCTTTCACCGAGTGGTGATGCTCTAAAATGTCTTGTTTCGTCTGTTCATAAAGCGCCATCATTTGTTTGGCGCGGTCATACAGAAGTTCACCGGTTGGCGTCATGCGCAGCCGTTTCGGGGAACGGATGAACAGTTTGGTTTGAAACTCCTTTTCTAAATTTTTAATGTGCAAACTGACACTCGGCTGGGAGAGGTGGAGGATTTCAGCTGTTTTTGTGAAATTTTTCACTTCTGCCAACGTAATAAACGTTTTTAATTCGTCATAATACATACTCATTCCCCCCTGCCCGTGATGGCTTCATCCAAGCGTAGATATTGATTAGAAATATTAATAGTTTTAATAATTTATATTTATTTTACTAATGTTTTGTTTTGCGGTAAAGTGTAAATATGATATAACATTTAAAGCCTACTTGTTTTATAGGAATAATGGATGTTTGGCGGCCACACCGATAAAAGTTCAGAAAGAAATTCCGCCATCATTCTATTTTATATTGAGGGGTGGACACGTTGCAGCTGCAAGTCACTAACAGTCCGTTTAGTCAGGAGCAGATCGAGCTCCTGAACCGTTTGTTGCCGACGTTGACGCCGTCGCAAAAGCTGTGGCTGAGCGGGTATTTGGCCGCAGCCGAGACCGCGGTGAGCGTTCTCGATGCCGAGGCGCCGACGCTGTTTGCCGGGGGTGGCAAGCCGGTTTCGAAAGAAGTGACTGTTCTTTACGGTTCACAAACCGGCAACGCGCAAAAGTTGGCTGAAAAAGCCGGCAAGGCGCTCAAGGAGCGCGGATTCGAGGCGAAAGTGTCGTCCATGCTTGACTTTAAGCCGAATGAATTGAAGAAAGTCGAGACGCTGCTCATCGTCGTGAGCACGCATGGGGAAGGCGATCCGCCGGACAACGCGGTGTCGTTTTACGAATTTCTTCACAGCAAGCGGGCGCCAAAACTGGATCATCTCCGTTTCTCCGTCCTCGCGCTCGGCGATACGTCGTACGAGCATTTTTGCCAGACGGGGAAAGATTTCGATAAGCGGTTGGAGGAGCTTGGCGGAACGCGGTTTTATCCACGCGTCGATTGCGATGTCGATTACGAGGAAGCAGCGGCGAAATGGCTCGATGGCGTGCTTGGCGAGTTGAGCAAACAAGCCAATGCCAACGGTGGAACAACTCCGCTCTTGTCGGCTGTGGCTGCGGCGCCGAAAGCTGAGCCTGCCGTCGTCTATTCGCGGAAAAACCCGTTCCTAGCTGAGGTGTTGGAAAACATTAACTTAAACGGCCGCGGATCGAATAAAGAAACGCGCCATCTCGAATTGTCGCTCGAAGGATCGGGTTTGAAATATGAGCCGGGCGATGCGCTTGGCATTTTCCCGAAAAACGATCCAGAGCTTGTTGACCTTGTCATCCAAGAAATGAAATGGAACCCGGAAGAAACAGTGACGATTGACAAGGACGGAGAAGTGCGGTCGCTGAAAGAAGCGCTCACGTCCCATTTTGAAATCACCGTTTTGACGAAAGCACTGCTGCAAAAACTGGCGCCGTTATCGAAAAACAGCGCGCTTCAAGAGCTTGTTGCTCCGGGCAATGAGGCGAAATTAAAAGAATACGCCAAAGGCCGCGACTTGCTCGATGCCCTGCGCGATTTTGGCTCGTGGGACGCTGCGCCGCAACAAGTCATTTCCATTTTGCGAAAAATGCCGCCGCGCCTGTATTCGATCGCGAGCAGCTTAGCTGCGTATCCGGACGAGGTGCATTTGACGATCGGTGCGGTTCGTTATGAGTCTTACGGCCGCCTGCGCAAAGGGGTGTGCTCGACGTTTTGCGCCGAGCGCATTCACATCGGTGATACGCTCCCGGTCTTTATTCAACCGAATCCGAACTTCAAGCTGCCGAAAGATCCGTCGACGCCGATCATTATGGTCGGACCGGGCACGGGGGTGGCGCCGTTCCGCGCCTTTATGCAAGAGCGCGAGGCGACAGGAGCGAACGGAAAATCATGGCTTTTCTTTGGCGACCAGCATTTTGTGACTGACTTCCTGTATCAAACGGAATGGCTCGCCTGGCTGAAAAGCGGTGTGCTGACAAGAATGGATGTCGCTTTCTCGCGCGATACGGAGAAAAAAGTATACGTCCAGCACCGGATGCTTGAACGAAGCAAAGAGCTGTTCGGCTGGCTCGAGGAAGGCGCCGTCGTCTACATTTGCGGCGACAAGCAGCACATGGCGCGCGACGTCCACCAGACGCTCATTGATCTTATTGAAAAAGAAGGCGGCATGAGCCGCGAACAAGCAGAAGCGTATTTGACGGAAATGCAAAAACAAAAACGGTACCAACGCGACGTCTATTAATCTCTAAAGAAGGAGTGGAATCGGAAATGGCGAAAGTCGTGTTAAAAGCGCCGGACGGACCGCCAAGCGATGTCGAGCGCATTAAACAGGAAAGCCATTACTTGCGCGGCACGCTCGCCGAAACGATGGAAGACCCGATCAGCGGCGGCATCCCGGATGATGACAACCGGCTGATGAAGTTTCACGGCAGCTACTTGCAAGACGACCGTGATGTCCGCACCGAGCGGCAAAAACAAAAATTGGAGCCGGCGTACCAGTTCATGATTCGCGTCCGCACACCGGGCGGGGTGGCGACGCCGGAGCAGTGGCTTGTCATGGACGAAATCGCCCGCAAGTACGCGAACGGCACGTTAAAATTAACGACGCGCCAAGCGTTCCAATTGCACGGCGTCCTGAAATGGAACGTGAAAAAAACGATGCAAGCCATTAACGGCGCGCTCATGACAACGCTCGCTGCCTGCGGTGACGTCAACCGGAACGTCATGTGCAATCCGAACCCATACCAGTCGGAAGTGCATGCGGAAGTGTATGAATGGGCGAAACTGTTAAGCGACCATTTGTTGCCGCGGACACGGGCGTATTATGAAATTTGGCTGGATGAAGAAAAAGTAGCTGGCACGCCGCAAGTCGACGGCGAGGAAGAACCGATTTACGGTCCGACGTACTTGCCGCGGAAATTTAAAATCGGTATCGCCGTCCCGCCGTCCAATGATGTCGATGTATTCTCACAAGATATCGGGTTGATCGCCATCGTGGAAGACGGCAAGCTCGCCGGATTTAACGTCGCCATCGGCGGGGGCATGGGGATGACCCACGGCGACAAAACGACGTACCCGCAGCTTGCTAAAGTGATCGGCTTCTGCACGCCGGATCAAGTCGTTGAGGTGGCGGAAAAAATTATGACCGTTCAGCGCGACTATGGCAACCGCTCGTCGCGCAAAAACGCCCGCTTCAAATACACGATCGACCGGCTTGGCCTTGAAGTCGTGAAAGAGGAAATTGAACGCCGCCTCGGTTGGAAGCTCGGCGAAGCGCGCCCGTACCATTTCGAGCATAACGGCGACCGTTACGGCTGGGTCGAAGGCGTCAACGGAACGTGGCATTTCACACTGTTTGTCGAAGGCGGCCGCGTCAAAGACTACGACGATTACAAGCTGATGACTGGCCTGCGCGAAATCGCCAACGTTCATACCGGCGATTTCCGGCTGACAGCAAACCAAAACTTAGTGATCGCCAACGTCACGAGCGAGAAAAAACCGGAAATCGAGGCGCTGATCGCCAAGTACGGCCTGACCGACGGACGTCGGTACACCGCCTTGCGCCGCAACGCGCTCGCCTGTGTCGCGCTGCCGACATGCGGCCTCGCGATGGCGGAAGCGGAGCGGTACTTGCCGAAACTGCTCGATAAAATCGAGGAAATCATCGATGAAAACGGCTTGCGCGACGAAGAAATCACGATCCGCATGACGGGCTGTCCGAACGGCTGCGCCCGCCATGTGCTTGCCGAAATTGCCTTTGTCGGCAAAGCGGTCGGCAAATACAACATGTACCTCGGCGCCGCCTTCAACGGCACGCGCCTTGGCAAACTGTACCGCGAAAACATCGGCGAAGAAGACATTTTGCGCGAACTGCGCGTCCTTTTGTCCCGCTATGCCAAAGAGCGGCTTGACGGCGAACATTTCGGCGACTTCGTCATCCGCGCCGGCATCGTTAAAGAAGTGACGGATGGGACGAATTTTCACGATTAAACTGATGCGGTTTCATTCGAACCGGTCTCTCTTGTGTTGGGGAGGCCGGTTTTTTGTCGCTTCTCTGTCAAGATGGTAAATGCCATTGAATGAATCTGAATTTAAAAAACAAGTGTTAGCGAAGATCAAACAGCTGAAAATCGGCAACGAACTGGAAGAAGGCGTGTGGATGGGGCCATGTGCCAGCCAAAAGCAATTAGAGACGGTTCTTTCTTATATCGAAAAAGGGATCGAAGAGGGAGCGACATTGCTTTGTGGCGGCCGCCGCTTGGACGACGGGGAGTTGGCCAACGGATTTTATGTGGAGCCGACGGTGCTTGAAAATGTATCCCCAAACACGACGATCGCCCGCGAGGAAATTTTCGGACCGGTGCTCGCCTTAATCAAAGTGGACACGTTTGAAGAAGCGATAGCTTTAGCCAATGACACGCCGTTTGGCCTCAGCGCCTCGATTTTCACCCGAAATATTGGAAAAAATGTTAACGTTTATCCAAGATATTGAAGCCGGGCTCGTGCGGATTAACGAAGAAAGCGCTGGCGTCGAGCTTCAGGCGCCATTTGGCGGCATGAAGCAATCGAGCTCCCATTCGCGGGAACAAGGACGGGCGGCCATTGAATTTTTCACTGCCATCAAAACCGTCTTTGTCAAAGGGTAAGAAAGCAGCCAAAGGGGTCTCCATGCAGCGGGGCCCTTTTTTATATAGGCAGGAGGAGAATGCTTTGTTTCTCTTGAAGAAAGCAGCCTTTCAGAACAGCTGTTTTTTGCTTTACAGAAAAGTGAAGGATCATTTGTGCGACATTGTGAAAGGAGAGATCGTTCGCTACGAGCTTCCTAACATTGCAGCGCTGCAGTTTGTTTGCCACAACGCACTCGATGGTGGTGTCACCACTTCGCTGGCCCTTGATCCGCACGGCAAAACGTTAAGCTATGCTCTGCTGACGATGCAGATCGATCTGGCCAATGGCATATAGCAAGGGGGAATGTCATTCTCTATCTCAATCCTATATCATGCTCTGTGAGCGATCAGGCAGGCCGAGGTGGGCCTGCCTGTTTTCGTGGTGAGGAGCATTCGAAATGAGAAAAAAATGAGAAAATGAAAAAAACCATCAAATATATTGACAATGATAATTTTTATCAATTAGAATAAATCTGTGTTGGTGATAATGATTATCTATTTCAAAATAATTTGTCGACGTATTGGTTTCTACATGCTTAGTTGAGAGGTAGAAAAATGGGAGCTAAGAAGCCAAGCGTGGTTGAATGCTTCGGCGAGAGGTTGGACAACAGAAAGAAAAAGGATACATAGTCAAATCGCGCTCGGTTGTCGCTTCATTTAGTTTTTATGGAACGGTTGGACGGATGGGATGAGCGCAGATAAAAGAAGACAAACGGTAGGATGAGGACGATGAAAAAATGGGTGTTGTTGCTTTTTGGATTATCGCTTCTTTCCTTATTTGTCGGGGTACATGATTTATCGCCCCGTGAGCTGTGGGAGAGGGATCGTGATGCGTGGGAAATTTTCTTGATCAGCCGGCTGCCGCGGCTCGTCAGCATCATCATCGCTGGGGCGAGCGTCAGCATTTGCGGCTTAATTATGCAACAGCTTAGCCAAAACAAGTTCGTGTCGCCGACGACGGCAGGAACGATGGACTGGGCTCGGCTTGGGCTATTAGTGTCCATGATTTTGTTCGCTTCGGCTGCGCCCATCGTCAAGGCCGCTGTTGCTGTTTTGTTTGCATTTGTTGGAACACTGTTGTTCATGACGGTGTTAGATCGTGTCAAATATAAAGATTCGGTGTTTATTCCGCTTGTCGGTCTCATGTTTGGGAATATCGTCGGCTCGGTGACAACGTTTTTGGCGTATAAATATGATTTGATCCAATCGCTGTCCGCTTGGCTACAAGGCGATTTTTCGGTTATGATGCAAGGACGCTATGAGATGTTATACATTAGCGTCCCGCTTATGGTGGTCGCTTACGCGTATGCCAATCGGTTTACCATCGCAGGCATGGGAGAAGAGATGGCCACGAATTTAGGGCTTCGTTACCGATCGATTGTGTATACAGGACTGATCATTGTTGCGATCATTTCATCGATTGAAGTGTTGACGGTCGGCTCTCTGCCGTTTTTAGGGTTGATCATTCCGAATATTGTGTCAATGTATTATGGCGATCATTTACGCAAAGTATTACCGGTAACTGCGCTTGCTGGGGCGTTGTTCGTACTTGTTTGCGATTTGCTCGGTCGGATTGTCATTTATCCATATGAGATTCCGATCGGCTTAACAGTAGGGGTGATCGGGAGCGGCATCTTTTTATATTTGCTTATAAGGAGAACGAAGCAATATGTCTAACCGGATGAAAACAGCAGTGCTCGTTGTACTGGCCTTAGCTTTTATTGCGTTGTTCTTGCTTACTGAGCTGCGCGGCAACATTGAATATATTTTACGCTCCCGCGGTGAAAAAGTGACGGCGATGGTGCTCGTTGGCTGGGCGGGAGCGATTTCAACCGTTTTGTTTCAAACGATAACGAACAACCGGATTTTAACGCCAAGCATTATTGGACTTGATTCTGTGTACATGTTAATTCAGACAGCGATTGTGTTTTTGTTCGGGTCGACGACATTGACGATGATGAACGATACGGTGCATTTTCTCCTTTCCGCTGGGAGCATGATTGGCTTTTCGATTCTTCTCTATTCTTTCCTCTTTCGGCGGGAAGGGCAGACGGTGTATTTCATCCTGCTTGCCGGGATGATTCTGGGGACGTTTTTTCAAAGTGTGACATCGTTTATGCAATATTTGATTGACCCGAATGAATTTTCGATTATCCAAGACCGAATGTTTGCTAGTTTCAACAATATGAAAACCGAGTTGCTTTGGCCGGCTGGCATTGTCATTGTGATTGCTATATGGTACACATACCGGCATCTTCCCGAGCTCGACGTATTGTCACTCGGAAAAGATCACGCGATTAACTTAGGCGTCTCCTATGAGACGGTTGTCAAGCGGATGTTGATGATTATCGCCGTGCTCGTTTCCGTATCGACGGCGCTTGTTGGACCAGTCATGTTTTTCGGGTTGATTGTTGCGAACGTCGCTTACGCGTTTTTTCAAACGTATGAACATCGGTATTTGTTCGTAGGGGCGGCGTTGTTTGGTGTTATCGCTCTTGTCAGTGGTCAATGGGTAGTTGAGCGGGTGTTCACGTTTTCGACGACATTGTCCGTCATTATCAATATGGTAGGTGGAGCATATTTCCTATATCTGTTGTTAAAGGAGCGAAAAGCATGGTAGAAGTAAAAGAAGTATCGAAACGATACGGCGGAAAAAAAGTCGTTGATCAAGTGTCGCTTTCGATTCCCCGGCGTCAATTGACATCGCTGATTGGTCCGAATGGAGCGGGAAAAAGCACATTGCTTTCCATCATGAGCCGCCTCATTCCAAAAGATAGCGGTGAAGTATGGATCGATGGAAAAGAAATCAGCCATTATCGGACAGAGGAACTAGCGAAAAAGATTTCGATTTTAAAGCAGTCAAACCATATTGCCGCTCGTCTGACAGTGAAGGAACTCGTTTCATTCGGCCGATTTCCGTACTCGCGCGGCCGACTGACGCGCCAAGATAACGAATATGTGCGCGAAGCCATTCACTACATGGAGCTTAATGACCTACAGCACCGCTATCTCGACGAATTGAGCGGCGGACAGCGGCAGCGGGCGTATATTGCCATGGTGCTTGCGCAAGATACGGATTACATCTTTTTAGATGAGCCGCTAAACAATTTAGATATGAAACATTCGGTGCAAATGATGAAAGTGTTGCGCAACTTAGTGGATCAGCTGGATAAGACGATTGTTATCGTCATGCATGATATCAATTTCGCTTCCTGTTATTCCGATTACATCGTTGCCTTAAAGGATGGAAAAGTCGTTTCCGAAGGCGATGTATCCACCATGATGCGCAGCCAAGTACTGCGTGGCATTTACGATATGGATGTTCATATCCAAACGATTGAGAACAGACGCATTTGTGTATATTTTTAAGACCAGTCATTGCAATGGCGCGAATATGGCTAGAAGACTTATTCGGACGAGATGTAGCTTGTGTGATCCATAACGTGGCGGACTGTGCGCCCGTTTCATTGTCGGCATGACGTGCATGGTTTTCAACAAGGCTGGTGAAAAACAACGATCACTCCTAGCTGACGTTAGATCGCGTGAAATGAGAAGCCGATGCCGCAAAGTTTCTCCATTTGAGAAACAAGGCAGTAAAGCGACTTGCTCCTTTCATCACCGGCCTTCTAGATTCTTATGGTTGATTCAGCTTTTGCATTTGCTTAGGCAAGATTGGGCGCCCCTGGCTAAGCAGGAGAAAAAGCTGTCAACATATTGATTATGTCGATCATCATACAAATGGGGGGAAAAGCTGATGAAAAAGCGGTGGTTATCGGTTGTTGTTGCCTTGCTTCTTGTTGTATTAGCGGCTTGCGGAAACGGCAACAGTGAAAAGGCAAGCGGCAATACGAGCAATAACAACAACGAGGAAAAAACAGTTCAAGTCGAAGAGATCACTGTCAGTCATGAACTTGGCGAGGTGAAAGTGAAGAAAAATCCAGAAAAAGTCGTTGTGTTTGATTTTGGCGTGCTCGATACACTTGATCGCTTAGGGGTAAACGTGACGGGCTTGCCGCAAATGAACGTGCCATCGTATTTGGAAAAATATAAAAGCGGTGGCTATGAAAACGTCGGGAGTTTACAGGAACCGGACTTTGAAAAATTAAGTGAAATTCAGCCGGATGTCATCTTTATTTCCGGACGTCAAGCCAAGCTGTATGATAAGTTGAGCGAAATTGCACCGACGGTGTACATGGCTGTTGATACGAAAAACTATCTTGATTCTTTTTCCAGTAACATGAGATTATTGGGGCAAATCTTTGATAAGAAAGACGAAGTCGCTGCAGAATTGGAGAATATCCAAAAACAAATTGACTCCGTAAAAGCGAAAGCAGGCGACAAAAAAGCGTTGATCATTTTAACGACCGGTGGGAAAGTGAGTGCATATGGAAAAGGGTCACGCTTTGGGATTATCCATGATGTGCTTGGCGTCCAGGCCGTTGACCCGAATTTAAAAGCGGATACACCGCACGGGCAAAACGTGTCGTTTGAATACATTGCCGAGCAAAATCCGGATTACTTGTTTGTCATTGACCGTGACGCCGTTGTCGAAGGAAAACCGACAGCGAAACAAACGATTGAAAACGCGCTCGTGAAAAAGACGAAGGCATATCAAAACGGCCATATTGTGTACTTGGACCCGAATTATTGGTATTTGTCGGGGGGCGGTCTGACATCGGTATCAGAAATGATCAAACAAGTAGAAGAAGGATTGAAATGAGGAACAGGCGGGCTTAGACGGCCCGCCTGTATTCATAAAATGACCTGTTTTATTTTATAGATGTCCCGTTCGTGTTCGATGACTTTGTTTGAGAGGAAGGCGATATCAAGCTTTGCGTTGTTCAGCTCGTCGGTGAATGATTGGACATGGGCGTCAACCTTTTTCTCTAAGGAGTCGAGCCTTTGATGGATGGAAGAGACTTCACCGTGAAGTTTATGCACGTCCATGGCGAGGGCTTCAAGTGCAGCGTCGGTTTCATCCTGGCGGTGAAGCAGGGCAGACATCAAGTCATACAGCTCTTTTTGGCCGGCTTTGATATGGGCTTGTTCTTCTTCCAACCGCTTTTGGCCTTCAAGGAGAGCTTGCTGGATGAGTCGGAATTCTTCTTGTTCTTTCCGCATTTCTTGCTGTTCTCTTCGGATCTCCTGCTGTTCTTTTCGCATTTCTTGCTGTTCTCTTCGGATCTCCTGCTGTTCTTTTCGCATTTCTTGCTGTTCTCTTCGGATCTCCTGCTGCTCTTTGCGCATTTCTTGCTGTTCTCTTCGGATCTCCTGCTGTTCTTTTCGCATTTCTTGCTGTTCTCTTCGGATCTCCTGCTGCTCTTTCCGCATTTCCTGTTGTTCTCTTCGGATCTCCTGCTGTTCTTTTCGCATTTCTTGCTGTTCTCTTCGGATCTCCTGCTGCTCTTTCCGCATTTCCTGTTGTTCTCTTCGGATCTCCTGCTGCTCTTTCCGTATTTCTTGCTGTTCTCTTCGGATCTCCTGCTGCTCTTTTCGCATTTCTTGTTGTTCCGCTTCCAGCCGTTTGTGGCTTTCGACGAGGAGATGCAACGTGTTTTCGATATGACCGAGCCGGTCGAACAGTTGCAAGAGGATCTCTTCGCTCATGTTGGCCCCTCTTTCATCTTAATTTCCTTCATTATAGCACATATGTTCTTGTTAGACAAGCAGGAATGGTGTATATAGGAAAGCGTACAAACATATGATACAATGGATAAACAAACTGACAAATCTCAGTGCGGGCATCGGCCAGTACGTTTTAGAAAGGGATCGATGTATGCTTTACGTTTCTCCTGCCAAAATCGCAAGCTATTTTTATCATGAGTGCGAGCGGAATTTTTATTTTCAGTCGTTGGCGAAAGAGCGGCGCGGCGAGCTCGATGTGCCGGAAGAGCTGTTTGAGCGGCCCGCGGTGCATCAGAGCGTGCTGCGCCGAGGGGTTGAGTGGGAAGAGGAAGTGATTACGACCTATTTGGCCGGCCAAGTGCAGATGGGGAAGCGAGAGCCTGGCGCACCGATTTCCCACTGCTATTTGGATGGCGAGGAAACGATCCGCGAGTTGAAGCGGCCGAGCAAGCGATATTTGTATCAGCCGACATTGATCGCGCCGCCGCGCTTTTACGAACGGTACGGGTTGGATCGGGACGACATCCATTTTGCGGCGTGCCGCCCGGATTTGATTGAGTGCATACCGGGACAAAACGGCTTTGTGTTTCGCATCATCGACATCAAATCATCAGACGTGTTGAAGCTTTCCCACCGCGTGCAAACGGCGTTGTACGCCTTGATTTTGTCTTCCGTTTTAGAGGAGCACGGCATTAGGGGCAATGTGGATTGGCGCGAAGCGGGGGTATGGACGTACAAAACCGAGCAGCCGCAAGCAGCGGATATCAGCCAGTTGCTCCCGTATCTCGAACAGTTTTTGGCTGGCGAACTGACGGCGCTGGCTGGGAAGCAACTTGATGAGCTGTTTTGGCATTTGGATTATCGCTGTGAATGGTGCCCGTTCTATGATTACTGTTTCGACAAAGCGCGGAAACAGTCGCATATTTCCCTCGTTCCGTACTTATCGAACTACACGTCCCGCTTCATCCGTGAGCGGCAGCTGCCTGAGACGATCGGTGAGTTTCGCCAATTTCTTGAACGTCAAGAAAACAGGCATGTGCTGAAACAAAACGCCGGGCTGGCGCGCCAACTTCGGCGGCTTGAAGCGCAGCTTGAGGCGATTGCGGAGGAAAAGGTCGTTCCGTATGACCAGGCGGTGACGCATATGCCGATATGGGAAGACATCCGTCTGATTCTCACCGCGCAACGCGATCCGTTGACGGGGAAGATTGCGGCGGCATCGTTGTACCGTGTTGGTGGAACAGATGTGTTTGGAACGGGATCAGAAATGCATCATGTTATCGCCGGTTCGTTTGAGGAATGCGACGAGGTTGGCCGAAAGCTGGCCGATGCGCTGGACCGCCTGCTTCATACGGTGCACGATTACAACCGAGAGCGAGAGTGGCGGGCGCAAAAGTCCGTGCAGGCGTATGTCGTCGACAACTATGAATGGGACAATGTGCAACAGTTGCTTCAAGAGCTTTTGTTCGATCCAGAATATCAAGAAAAAGCCGTTCGGTTGCTGTCTTATTTTCATAGCAGCTCATTAGCAAGTGCCAGCGACCACCCAAGCGAAATGGTTCCGCTTCCTGTCGTTGTCCTGACAACGGCCGTGAGCCAGCTGTTCGCCTTGCCGGCGCATGTCGCGTACCGTCTTGAAGACTTGTCGCGATATATTGCGGCCTACAATGATTCGCCGTTTCTGTACTCGGCGAGTGAGCGTTTTTCATTTCGTTTGACAAACGCCATGAAACTGGATGTGCTGCACGACGCCTGGCAAACGGGGGACGAGGAAAAACGAAAAGCGGTCGAGAAGGAGCTAAGCCGGCGTCTTTGGGCCGCTCACAGCATCATTCAAGGAATCCGTGCGTGGGCCGAGAGCGTCGATCCTTCGCCACTTATGGTCTGGCCGGAAAAATTTGCTTTTCCCGATCTGGCTGATTACCGTGATCCGCTTGTGTCCAAGCTGGCGTTTATGGCGCGCTACGAGGCGCTATTAAACTACTTGGAAATTCGCCGAAGCCGCCTGCTCCCGCTTTCGGAGCGGCTTGAGAACGGAGTGACGCTTCATGTCACGTACCTTGGCGGCGATCGGTTCCGATTGAACAACCGCCAGGCGCTTGAAGCGATCGATCAAAGGGCGAGCTGGCTTTTGACGGAGTGCAATGAGGAAGGGGAAAAGGCGCAACAGGCGTTTCCAGATTATAAGTATTCCAGCGAATGGAAGCCGCCCCAATGGGCCAATTTGTACTTTACCCGCATTCGCGCCATCGAAGATGATGGCAAGACAGCTGAACTCGAGCTCGAGTTGCCCAAATGGCTCGACCGGTTCCCGCTTGTGGAAGGAGAGGAGTATCGGCTGTCGATCCGGCATGCCGATTTTACCACCCGGCGCGTCTTGCAGGCGTTGCAACAGTTGGATCAGGAAAATCATCGCATCTTGGACTTGATTCGCGATCCGATTCGCTATCGGAAAACGTTTCGTCCCAACTGGGATGTAGAGGAGGTGAAGGCGCTCCTCCGCCAAAGCGGGCTGACGAAAAGCCAGCGCCAGGCGTTTCTCCACTTTCTCCGCCATACGTTGACACTCGTCTGGGGGCCGCCTGGCACTGGAAAAACGCACTTTATCGCCGCCGCTCTTCAGTTGCTTATGGCGATTTACGAACATCAGGGGCGGAGGCTTGCCATTCTCATCTCCGGCTTCACTCACGCGGCGATCGAAAACGTTCTGCGCAAAATTCAGGAGCTTGCGCCGCGGCGCAGCGTCCATATCGCGAAACTTGGTGAGATTCAGACGGAAAACGCCAAAGGAATCGCCGAGGTGGCGGACCGTGACCTTCTCGGATGGTTTGGCAGCGGCGGCCATCGGGTGCTTGGCGCCACGCTGTACGGCATTCAAAGGGCATACGAAAAAGGCTATATAGAAGGGTTTGACGTCGTCGTCCTTGATGAGGCGTCGCAAGTCCGCGTGGCCGATTCACTGTTGGCGTTACGCCATGTCAAAAAAGCAGGCAGGCTGCTTATCGTCGGCGACCATTTCCAGCTGCCGCCGATCATTCAAGGGACGTATGCGGCCGGCGAAGGGGAGCCGCACTTGTTCGACTCGATTTTCCGCCTGTTGTTTGACGCCGATGTCGAGAAGCGGTATACCCGCCAATTGACGGACAATTTCCGTATGAATGAGGCGCTTTGCCGCTACCCGGCCGATCGGATTTATGGACGTGACTATACGGCGTTCACCCGCCAAATTGCCGAACAAACGCTGGCGCTCGTCGACGCTCCAACTGCCGATGAATGGGTGGAAGCGGCGATCGATCCTGACTATCCGCTTGTCGTCTGCACGTATGACGGCGTGTACGGTGCGCAAGAAAACGAGGCGGAAGCGCGTTGGGTGGCGAGTGTAACGAAAACGCTTCGGGAGCGGCTGCTTGATGACGACGGAAAACGATATCACGATACGCCAGACGGCGACAAGGCGTTTTGGCGCCGCGGCTTGTTTATCATCTCACCGCACCGGGCGCAGATCCGCGCCATCCGCCGTGCGCTTGAACGCGAAGGGCTGCGCTCGCCGTTTTTCGTCGATACGGTCGACAAAATGCAGGGGCAAGAGGCAGAAGCGGCGATCATCAGCTACGGCGTCGCCGACCCGGAACTGGCCGCGATGGAAGGGGAGTTCATCTACAGCCTCAACCGATTGAACGTCTCGCTCACACGCGCGCGAAAAAAGACGATTCTTTTCCTTTCCCGCCATCTGCTGTCCCCCTCGCTGCACGTGTTAGATAACGACGAGTATCGCGAAGGGGTCAACTTTATGTTGAGTCTTGAGCACTATGCATCAAAGCACGGAGAAGCCCGAACGTTCGTTGTTGACGGTGCCGTCTTGCACATGTATCGAGTCGGTTGCCGCGTGTTCGATCAGGTGGCTTCCCGCAGCCAGTAAGGAAAAGGGAATAGCGCAGCCGCTGACTGCTCGAGCTGCCATGCCGCCTTCCCCGCCCAACCGTTTGGATCGCTCCCGCGCATTTTGCGCGGTGCACGATCCAAAAACGGTGAAAAAACGGGGGAGGTGTGCATGGCAGTTTTTCTTTCGCGAAACGAAACATGACCTTGATTTATCAAAAGTTTGGACAGTTGACGTTTTTAGTCAATCATACAAGTTGACATAACCACATTTTATTTTTCGAGGGGGTGGAAGGGGTGTGCAAAATGGCCTCTTGCCGCCTTAGAAAATCAATGGTAAAATGAAGGTGCTCTTGAAAGAGGAAGGCCTCGTTTAGAGGATTGAAACATTCTTCCATTTCTTCTTTAGTGTAATTCTCAATATCTTGAAAGAGGAAAGCCTCGTTTAGAGGATTCTACCCCCCGCTTCCGTTCGCAGGAGGCGGGGGTGTTTTTCGGCTAGAAATGGAGGCAGGAAAACCGTTTGCCATGGCGAAATAATGGAAACACGAGCACTTTTTCGCGGACAAGAAACGCCGCAGCAAGGCGGCGTGGGGGAGGGGCGTGCGATGGCAAACGGCGGCAGGAGAGCGAAAAAAGCAACAAGCGCGAGGCTGGAGCTGGTTAAGGAGCTTTTTCCGGAGGCGGTGGCGGGCGAGGCGATTGACTGGGAGCGGCTGAAAAAGGCGCTTGGCTGCCAGGCGGAGGACGAAGTGTATGAGTTTACGTGGCCAGGAAAAGCGGAGGCGAAGCGGTTGGCGGAGATGCCCGCCACGGGAGTGCTGCGGCCCGACCGGGCGGCAAGCAAGCGGTGGGAAACGACGAACAACTGGTATATTGAAGGAGACAATTTGGAAGCGTTAAAGCTTTTGCGCTCCTCGCATGAAGGAAAAGTGCAGATGATTTACATTGATCCGCCTTACAATACAGGAAAAGCGTTGATGTACAAAGACAATTGGCGCAAGCGAAAACGCGCCGCTTCAGGTTTAGGGCGGGAAGAGGCGCTTGCCCATGCCGGCTGGCTCAACATGATGTACCCGCGCCTTTGGGCGGCGAAGGCGTTGTTGGCTGAAACAGGGGCGATCTTTATTTCTATTGATGATACGGAACAGGCGAATTTGAAAAAAATGTGCGATGAAATTTTCGGCGAGCGCAATTTTGTCGCGACGTTCATTTGGCAGCGGGCGTTTTCGCCGGTGAACATGAACAAGTTCGCCTCGCGCAATCATGATTTCATTTTATGTTATGCGAAAGATATCGACCGCCTCGCTTGGTACGGCTTGCCGCGCCATCCGGAAGCGGATGGGCGGTATGCCAACCCGGACAATGACCCGCGCGGACCGTGGACGTCCGGCGATTTGTCGGTCGGTCCGCCCATTCCGGAAAAAGTTTATGACATCGTGACCCCGGGCGGCCGGGTCGTTCCCCCGCCGAATGGGTATTGCTGGCGGGTGACGAAAGAGCGCTTTGCCGAATTGGCGGCGGACAACCGCATTTGGTTTGGCAAGGACGGAAACGGGGTGCCGCGCCTGAAGCGGTTTTTGCACGAGGTGAAACCGACGATGACACCGCTCACGATCTGGACGCATGACGAGGTGTCCCATTCGCAGGAGGCGAAAAAGGAGCTGAAGGAGCTGTTTGGTGGGGTGGCGGTGATGGATTACCCGAAGCCGGTTAAGCTGATTCAGCGTATGATCGCACTGACGACGAAGAACGATGATGTCATCCTCGACTTTTTTTCCGGTTCGGCGACGACCGCCCATGCGGTCATGCAGCAAAACGCCGAAGACGGGGGACGGCGGTCGTTCATCATGGTGCAGCTTCCTGAACGGCTGGCGGAAACGTCAGCGGCATATCAAGCCGGATTGCGGACGATTTGCGACATCGGCCGTGAGCGCATCCGGCGCGCGGGGGAGAAACTCGTACGGGACACAGGGAAGACGGAGCTCGATATCGGCTTTAAAGTGTTTCAAATTGAACGGAAATCAAACTAGCCCGCTCGCTAGGCGAACGGGCTGGTTCCTTTTCTAAACAGTTTTGCAGCGTGTTCTCGCCCTTAGTTCGGCCGCGGTCATGGGAGTGCATTTCCAGCCGGACTGGACGCGGCTTTCCCTATGGGTGCTGTCTTTATGGGCAACGGCTACAAGGATGCCGCGCGATGACGGTTGACAAACACGTCATATTCAGCGGCAATCGTTTCTTTCAGCTCGGTTAACGACGGAATGCCGCCGGTAAACGTGTACGTATCAAGACAAAGAAGCGAATATTCATCGCCCGGGTCGAACAAAAGGGTGACGACTTCTTCGGTTCCGGCGTCCACTTGCCGGACGGCGTCGCCGCCTTTTGGTTCAATGAGCACGTTTTGGTACGTTTCGCGGATGATGTAGTAACCTTCCTGCAATTGCTCGGCAAATAAATGTTCCATGTCCATCAGTTCGTGGACAATCATGGTTTAGGCCTCCTAGTTTGTGAAATTATTCTCAATGTCAGTATACAACGTGGGATCATCCATGTATATAGGGATCGGTGGAAGTTTGAAAAGTTGTCACTTTTGGATGTCCGTGTGGACGTGGTTGCGGGCGGGCAGAGGAAACAGGCTGTTCAAAAGGAATAGCGCCCCTCGATGATGGGCGCTATTCTCGTTCAGCCATAATGAACGCTACTCTTTTATAGTCGTCGATGCCGTCGGCCGATAATTTGGATGAAGATGGCGCCGGACAAAGAGGAAGTAGCAAACGATGACGACGGCGGTAATGAGCAGCGTTAGCAGCAACTGTGAAACCATTGATTCAATGAACAGCATCGAGGCGAGGATGACGAGCAAGACGAGAATTGTAAAATACGTTAAATATGGAAACAGCCACATTTTGATCTTCAAGTCGGTGCTGTTTTCGCGTTCAAGCTTTTGCCGCAGGCGCAATTGTGAGATGGCAATCACTAAATAGACGAGCAGCGCGATCGCTCCGGAAGAGTTGACCAGAAAGAGAAACACTTTATCAGGCGAAACGTAGTTCATGATGACGGCGATGTAGCCAAACAGCGTGCTGGCGATGACCGCCCGGACCGGAACGCCGTTTTTGCTGAGCCGTAAAAATGATTTTGGCGCCTCTCCTTTCTCAGCGAGAGAGTAAAGCATACGCGACGTTGTGTACAGTCCGGAATTGAGGCAGGACAAAACGGCAGTCAATACGATAAAGTTCATGATTTGGGCGGCCGCAGGGACGCCGACATGTTCTAACACGGCAACAAACGGGCTTTTCAAGACGCTTGCCGAGTTCCACGGCAGCAATGTGACGACAACGGCAATCGATCCGATATAGAAGACTAAAATTCGCCATGTCACCGATTTCGTCGCCTTCGACACCGCTTCTTGCGGCTCGGCTGATTCTCCGGCGGCGATCGTGACGATTTCTGTCCCGAAGAACGAGAAAATGACGATGACGATTCCGACAAGGATCGAACCGATGCCATGCGGCATAAATCCGCCGTGGCCGGTTAAGTTTTTCAGCCCAATCGGTTCGCTGCCCGGAGCAAGGCCGAAGATGAACGCTAAGCCAAGAATGAGGAAAAGCACGATGCTCGCCACTTTGATGAAGGCGAACCAATATTCAAACTCCCCGTAAGATTTCACGGACCAAACGTTTGTAAGCGTCATCAAAATGGTGAGAACAAGGCTAAGGAGCCATAACGGAATGGAAGGAAACCAATATTGGATGATCGCCGCTCCCGCATTCGCTTCAATCGCAATGACAATCACCCAAAAGAACCAGTACAGCCACCCAACCGTGAATCCTGCCCACGGGCCGATCGCTTCATGGGCGTAAGCGGCAAACGATCCGCTCGTCGGACGGGCCGCCGCCATTTCCCCAAGCATCCGCATGACAAGCACGACGAGCGCACCTGCTAGAGCGTAAGAAACAATGGCCCCCGGTCCTGTCGAGTGGATAACAGCTCCGCTTCCAACAAACAACCCGGCGCCGATGACTCCGGCGATGGCGATCATCGCCATATGGCGTTCTTTCAATCCTTTTTGCAGACCGGAATGATTCATCTGCATTCCCCCTTCGGAATAGTAGTTTGAATTGGTGGAATAGTCCGATTATATAATTATTTTTAGTGTATATGGAAGAGCCGTCCCCCACATTAGACAAAGTGCCAACAAAAAACAAAGGACGATTGGACAATTTGTCAATAGACGTTGCCATTTTAGAAGGAGTTTGGTCGTAAAGTTGCGAATATTCTTAACAAGGATGAAACAGAGGGGAGAGGGAAGGATGGAGTACAGCTTTCCTCTGACAGTCGCTGATGTATTAAAGAGAAACTATTTCCAAAAAGCGGTTGTTGTCGCTGGAAAAGAAGGGCTGTCAAGGCCAGTCAAGTGGGTGCATGTCGTCGAGGTCACAAAAATCAGCAACTTGCTGCGCGGCAAAGAGCTCATTTTGTCTACCGGTGTCGGGTGGCGGGAAGATGACGCATTGTTTTTATCGCTGCTTCGGCAGTTGATTGAATGTGACGCTTCGGGGCTATGCATCGAATTGGGAACGTACGCCTCCTCGATCCCAAAGGAGGCATTAGAGCTGGCTGACCGCCACCATTTCCCGCTCATTCTTTTTCTTGAGGAAGTTCCTTTCGTCGAGATTACCCATGACATTCACACGTATTTGATTAATCAGCAATATCAAATGATCTCCCAGCTTGAGTCGTATTCTCAAGAGTTGAATAAAAAGCTGCTGACGGTTCATCATTATCGGGAGATTTTAACGTTTTTGCACAGCTGCCTAGATGGGAGGTGAAAACATGTATTTTTGTATCAAACAACAGCTAAATGGTTTGACCAAAGAAGAATACTTGACTCTTCGAGAACTGTGCCATATTGCCAAGAACATGTACAACGTCGGATTGTACAGACCTTTTTGACTTGAACGTTCATGAGAGAAAAACTCCTTCACTTTCCTTGTGTGTCAAGGATTCATTCGACATCGGAACGAAAAAATCCTCCCGATTTTCGTTGGGAGGGTGCGAAATGTGAGTTACTCACCAACAACAAGTCATTGAGCAACTGTTGAAAGAAAACAAACAGCTACGCAAAGAAAATGAACAACTGAAGTACCGTGTTCAAGAGCTGGAAGCACGCACGAAAAAAAACAGCTCTAATAGCAATGGCGCATTAAACATCTTAAAGAAAAGTAAAGCTGTAGACCTGAGTGTCTTATGCTCTAGCGGCGAAGTGGACACGCCTCAAAGAATAAGGATTGCTTGAAGCAGTCAAACTTCTTTGGAAGCCCCCACTTCAAATTTTCGCTAGAAAATTAAGTGGGGGTAGTTCACACCGGATGATTATAGTGTTGGACAAATATAGCGATTTGCGTGAGGCCATCAACCGATATTTAGGGCCGATTATTGAGTATGACCGGAAATATAATGGAAAGCTGCTTGAAACGCTCAAAGTGTATCTGCAGTGCAACGGTTCGAAGCAAGAGGCGGCAAAACGGCTGTTTATCGTCCGGCAGACGTTGTACCACCGCATGGAAAAGCTAGAAAGATTCCTTGGGACTGATTTCATGGAAGCGGACAAGCGGTTGGCTCTCGAGTTGATGCTCAAAGCGTACGACTACTTGATGAGCGGCGGGGAGATGCATGGGCAACGGAGGGCCGCGCTTGGAGCCGAGTAAAGGCCATAGCCCTAGAGGGATGTGCGCAGTCCTAGCAGCGATTCGTCTCTAGTGGTTTAGGGTGAAAATGGTAGTCAAACTGTGGAACGGATGAAACGACTATTTTTACACTTTGTCTAATGAACCGTGGTGCGGGATGAGCGATAATGGCTGTAAAATAGAACGATTTCCAATGGAAGGGAGCCAAGCGGTGATGAGAACCGAACAAAGCCATCAACGATGGCTCGACAAAGACGACCGATACATTTGGCATTCGTTGAAGCCATACAATCCGAGTGCCACGGTTGTTGTAACCGAGGCAAAAGGGTGCTGGGTGACCGATGTCGCAGGAAACAACTATTTGGACGCGATGGCCGGGCTTTGGTGCGTCAACGTCGGGTACGGACGCGAGGAGCTGGCGGAAGCAGCGTACGAGCAGCTGAAAACGCTGGCATATTTCCCGCTCACGCAAAGCCACCTGCCGGCCATCGGGCTCGGGGAAAAACTCAACGAACTGTTAGGCGATGAGTATGTCATTTTCTTTTCCAACAGCGGGTCGGAAGCAAACGAAACGGCGTTTAAAATCGCCCGCCAATACCATCAGCAACGCGGGGAGCATCACCGGTACAAAATCATTTCCCGCTACCGGGCGTACCATGGGAATTCGATGGGGGCGCTCTCAGCGACCGGGCAGGCGCAACGGAAATACAAATACGAACCGCTCGCGCCAGGGTTCATCCACGTGCCGCCGCCGGATGTGTACCGCGACCCGGATGCGGCGGATGACCCGCGCCGGTTGCGGGCGGTCAAGGCCATTGATGATGTCATGACGTGGGAGTTGAGTGAAACGATTGCGGCCGTCATTATGGAGCCGATCATCACCGGGGGCGGTGTGCTCATTCCTCCGGACGGGTATATGAAAGCGGTCAAAGAAGTGTGTGAAAAACACGGCGCATTGCTCATTGTCGATGAAGTCATCTGCGGCTTCGGCCGGACGGGAGCGGCGTTCGGATTTCAACACTACGGCGTCAAGCCGGACATTATCACGATGGCGAAAGGCATTACGAGCGCGTATTTGCCGCTGGCGGCAATGGCGGTTCGGAAAGAGATTTACGAGGCGTTCAAAGGAACAGGCGAATACGACTATTTCCGCCATGTCAATACGTTTGGGGGCCATCCGGCTGCTTGTGCGGTGGCGCTGAAAAACATCGAGATTATGGAGGAGGAGCGTCTGTTTGACCGTTCGCGTGAAGCGGGCGAATGGCTGCTTTCGGCACTGAAAACGAAACTGGCCGACCATCCGTACGTCGGGGATGTGCGCGGCCAAGGGCTGCTTGTCGGCATTGAATTGGTCGCCGACCGAGCGACGAAAGAGCCTCTTGATGTGTCGCTTGTCAATCAAGTGATCCATCGATGCAAAGAAAACGGCCTCATCATCGGCAAAAACGGAACGACAGTCGCCGGGTACAACAACGTGCTCACCTTGTCGCCGCCGCTGTGCATCACGGATGATGAACTTTCGTTTGTGGTCCGCGTCTTGAGCGGGGCGCTAGCGGCCATTCAATAAGAAGAACAAACGCCAGCTTGGGTCGACAGGCTGGTGTTTTGTTTGCCTTCGTGCAGACATTCGGAAAAACATAGAAGCAGGCCGCTGTCGCTAGGGTTGGACGTTCTCCCGGTTTCGAGATGGGAGATTCTTAGACATCTGCCTTAGGGCAGGCTGCTGGATCATCGATTCCTGTGCGTTTGACGAAAGATCGATCATGAACACTGAATGGTCAGAACCGTTTTAACTCCATCCAAATACATACGTTAGTGGAATAGCTAAGTCCTCAAATTGTGCGGAATGCAGCGTGTCTTGTTGCCCGTAGGTGGCATGCCGTTGATAGGCTCCTTCGTGCAAATGGTATACATGAATCATTTTGTTAGCCGTATCGACGATCCAATATTCTGCAATGCCGTAGTGTTGGTACGTGTAAAATTTTTCGTTGTAATCTTTTAAAGCGGTTGAAGGTGACAAAACTTCAACAACTAGCGCAGGCGCCCCGTAACATCCTTTTTGGACAATCTGTTTTTTATTGCAAATCACGGCAATATCGGGTTGGACAATGTCATCAGGGGTTTCATACGTTTCATTTTTGCTAAGGAATACATCAAACGGCGCCATAAAGACGTAACAATGTTGGTTTTGGAAAAAATGGCGCAAAGCAAAATACAATTCTCCGACGGCAAATTGATGTTCCGAAGATGGAGCAGGTGTCATATTATAGGCTTTTCCATTTATCAGTTCCCAGCGACCTTCCCATGTTTTCCAGTCAGCGTACGTGTAAATTTTGTTCAAGTCAGGGGTATTGCCCACTGTTTCACCTTCTTTCATCTTAAAGATATGTTTGTTTACAGTTTAACATAAAGAAGTCAAGGAAGTGTAGGAAGGACTTTCATTAGACGTTTATTTATCACCCGCTTACGCTCACAAGCGGGAGTGAGGGTCTTCTTGGTTCAGGATGATAAAAAAGGAATCTGGCGTTTGTTTGTCGAATGACATGAGTGAAGAATGTATGGGGAAAGGGAGAGAATGATGTCCGCATTTCAAGCGTTTGTTGTCAACAAAACCGAAACAGAATTTACCGCCGGCGTGCAGACGATATCCATGGATGATTTGCCGGAAGGAGACGTCGTTGTCCGCGTCCATTATTCAAGCGTCAACTACAAAGATGGATTGGCGTCCATTCCGGACGGCAAAATTGTGAAAACGTATCCGTTCGTGCCGGGAATTGATTTGGCCGGGGTGGTTGTTTCGTCGCAACATCCGCGTTTTCGCGAAGGGGATGAGGTGATTGCGACCGGTTATGAAATCGGTGTGACGCATTTCGGGGGCTACAGCGAGTACGCCCGGCTGCACGGCGATTGGCTCGTGCCGCTGCCAAAAGGGTTGACGTTGAAAGAAGCGATGGCGATCGGCACGGCTGGGTTCACGGCGGCATTGTCCATTCACAGGCTTGAGGAGCATGGGTTGACGCCGGAACGCGGACCGGTGCTTGTCACGGGGGCGACGGGCGGCGTCGGGAGTCTGGCTGTGTCGATGCTCGCGAAGCGCGGCTATACGGTGGAAGCGAGCACAGGCAAAACGGCGGAGCACGACTATTTGCGCGCCCTCGGCGCCAAGGAAGTGTTGACGCGCGAAGACGTCACGGCTGAACGCATTCGTCCGCTGGATAAGCAGCGCTGGGCCGCGGCGGTCGACCCGGTCGGCGGCCGGACGCTGGCGACGGTGTTAAGCCGCATCCGCTACGGCGGAGCGGTGGCGGTGAGCGGACTGACCGGAGGGGCGGAAGTGCCGACGACGGTCCATCCGTTTATTTTGCGCGGTGTCAGCTTGCTTGGCATCGATTCTGTCTATTGTCCAATGGATGTGCGCCTCCGCATTTGGGAGCGGCTCGCTGGCGACTTAAAGCCGGATTTGGAGCGGATTGCTCAAGAGATTTCGCTCGCTGAATTGCCGCAAGCGCTTAAGCGCATTTTGCGCGGCGAACTGCGCGGCCGGATGGTGGTGCGGCTGGGATGACGTTTGGGACGCGATCTGATTGAAGCAGCACCAAAAGCCCGATGCTCTTCATACCCCTTTTTCAATTGTCCTTGATAGTAGCCCTCCCTGAAGGAAAAAGAGTGAAGGGGACGAACAGGCAAGTGTGCGGGAGAATATAAGAGAAAGACGCAGGAAAAAGCACCTGCGTCTTTTTTGTGATCTTGAACCCATTTCTCGACGTGAGCGCAGGTGGGGGAGCGTTCATCCCCGCAATTGATACCGCTCCAGCTCGGAGAAAAAGTCTTTCACAAACCGGTAGAATACTTTCACCGATGGGGCAAGCTCGTGATGATCGGAAATGATGATGCCGACGTTGCGCTTTACTTGCGGCATTTCAATCGGCACCTTGGCGGCGTAACGAAGCAAGCTTTCTGACAAGGCGCTTTCCGGCAGGAGAGTGACGCCGATGCCAGCGGAGACAAGCCCTTTAATGGCATCGAGATCTTCGCCTTCCGATGAAATGTTGGGCGAAAATCCGGCTTGGTGGCAAGCGTCAATAACGATTTGATGCAAAATGTATCCTTTTGGAAACGTTACAAATGGATCATGGCGCAGTTCGTTCAATACGATCCGGTCGCGGCGGGCGAGCGGGTGGCTGTTTGGCAAGAGGGCGGCAAACGGCTCGGAAAATAAAATTTCTCCCTTAATGCCGATTTCGCGCGCCGGAATCGGTCCAAGAAACGCCAAATCAATTTCCCTCTTTTTCACCGCTTCAATCAAATAATGGTACGATCCTTGACGAAGATGGAACGAGACGTTCGGGTGCTCGCCTTTGAAAGCGGAAATGACCATCGGCATCATATGGCTGGCGAGGCTTGTCGGGAAGCCGATTTTAATCGTCCCGCGTTCCGGGTCCAAATATTCCTCAATTTGTTGCTTTGCATCGTCGACCGCTTTTAGCACCGCTTCCGCGTGCGGCAAAAAGTGGCGTCCGATCGGGGTGAGCTTCACGTTCCGCCCTTCGCGTTCAAAGAGCTGGACGCCAAGCTCCGCTTCGAGGTTGGCAATTTGCCGGCTGATCGCCGACTGGGCGACGTGAAGCGCATCGGCCGCTTCAGACACGTGTTCGCGCTTGGCGACTTCAACGAAATATTGCAGCTGTCGTAATTCCATTTTTCCACCCCTTTCCCTTTTATCGAAAAATGAGATTGATTTCATCTAAATTATATATTGTTTATATTAATTTTGAAAACTACAATAAATATTACAGACAATTCGGAACGGGAGGGGAAGGCAGCATGAAACACTACGGATTACCGAAAGCACAAGGGCTGTATCGCCCGGAATTTGAACATGATGCATGCGGGATCGGGTTTTATGCTCATTTAAAAGGAAAACCGTCACATGACATTATTGAAAAAGCGCTCCATATGCTTCGCCAGCTTGAACACCGGGGCGGCCAAGGCAGCGATCCGGAAACGGGCGACGGTGCGGGCATTATGATGCAAATTCCGCACGAGTATTTTCAAGCGGTGTGCGGCGAAATGAACTTGCCGGCAAAAGGTCGCTACGGGGTCGGGATGTTCTTTTTGCCGGAAAATGAAGAGAAACGGGCGCATTATGAAGCAAAAGTAAATGAAATCATCGCCCGGGAAGGACAGCAGCTGCTCGGCTGGAGGACGGTGCCGGTTGACGACAACAAACTTGGCAAACTGGCGCGGCAAAGCAAACCGTTCATTCGCCAAGTGTTTGTTGCTGCGAGCGACGACATTACCGAAGAACTGGCATTTGAACGGAAATTGTATGTCATTCGCAAACAGTTTGAAAAGTGCGTGGAAAACAATGAGTGCTATGTGGCGAGCTTCTCGAGCCGGACGATCGTGTATAAGGGGCTTTTGACGCCGGAACAAATTGATGCGTTTTATTTGGATTTGCAGGATGAACGGTTCCGCTCGGCGTTCGCCCTTGTGCACTCGCGTTTCAGCACGAACACGTTCCCAAGCTGGGAGCGGGCTCATCCGAACCGTTATTTGATCCATAACGGCGAGATCAACACGCTCCGCGGCAACGTCAACTGGATGGCGGCGCGCGAGAAACAATTTGTCTCGGAAGCGTTCGGCGCCGATTTGGAAAAGGTGACGCCGATTTTAGATACAAACGGAAGCGATTCGTCAATTTTGGACAATGCGTTTGAATTTTTCGTTCTTGCTGGCCGGAAGCCGGCCCATGTGGCGATGATGCTCATTCCGGAACCGTGGTTTTGGGATGAACAAATGGATGACGCGAAAAAGGCGTTTTACGAGTATCATAGCTGTTTGATGGAGCCGTGGGACGGCCCGACGGCGATTTCGTTCACCGACGGCAGGCAAATCGGCGCCATTTTGGACCGGAACGGCTTGCGTCCGGCCCGCTATTACGTGACGAAAGACGACTACATTATTTTCTCGTCCGAAGTCGGCGTCATCGATGTCGACCCGAACAACATTTTATATAAAGAACGGCTGAGCCCGGGGAAAATGTTGCTTGTTGATTTGGAGCAAGGGCGGATCATTTCTGATCAGGAAATTAAGGAAGAAATGGCGAGCCAACAGCCGTACCGTCAATGGATTGACGAGCAAATGGTGACGCTTGGCGACTTCAACGTTCCGGAAACGGTTGAAGCGCCGAAATCGCTCATTAAGTTGCAAAAAGCGTTCGGCTACACGTTCGAAGATGTCGAAAAAATGATTTTGCCGATGGCGACGGAAGGGAAAGACCCGACGGGTGCGATGGGCATGGACGCTCCGCTGGCGGTGCTGTCGGAACGGCCGCAAAGCTTGTTTAACTACTTCAAGCAGCTGTTTGCCCAAGTCACGAACCCGCCGATTGACGCAATTCGCGAGTATGTCGTCACGTCAACGATGACGCTGCTCGGCAAAGAAGGGAATATTTTGCATCCGGACGCCAAGGCAGCGCGGCGCATTCGCCTTGAGACGCCGCTATTGACAAACGAGGAACTGGCAGCTCTGAAAGCCAATCCGTATCCAGAGTTTTCGTGCGCGGTGCTGCCGACGCTGTTTACGGATGACTTGAAACGAGCGCTTGACGAGCTGTTCGCCAAAGCGGATGAGGCGGTTGAAAGCGGCGCGACGCTTCTCGTTCTGTCCGACCGCGGCGTTGATGAAACACATGTGGCGATTCCAGTGTTGCTTGCGGTAAGTGGGCTTCACCAGCACCTCGTCCGGAACGGGACACGGACGAACGTCAGCCTGCTTGTTGAAAGCGGCGAAGCGCGTGAAGTGCACCATTTTGCGGCGCTGATCGGCTACGGCGCGGATGCCATCAACCCGTATTTGGCGCTCGAGACGATCCGTCAGGCAGCGGAAAACGGTACGATCGCCTTGTCGTACCGTGAAGCGGTGAAGGCGTATATGAAAGCGGCAGTCGACGGCGTTGTCAAAGTGATGTCGAAAATGGGGATTTCGACCGTGCAAAGCTACCGCGGCGCCCAAATTTTTGAAGCGGTCGGCATCAGCAACGAGGTCATCGATGAATACTTCACTGGCACAGCGTCGCAAATTAGCGGCATCGGGCTCGGCGAAATTGCGCAGGAAGCGAAAATGCGCCATGAAGCAGCATTTGGCGCCCGTCACGAAGACGATGTGTTAGATACCGGCAGCGAGCTGCAATGGCGGCGCAACGGCGAACACCATGCGTTCAACCCGCAGACGATCCATTTGTTGCAATGGGCGTGCCGGAAAAATGATTACAATCTTTATAAGCAATATTCGAAACTGGCCAATGAAGAACAGTTGACGTTCTTGCGCAACTTGTTCGACTTCGATCCGAACCGGACGCCGGTGCCGATTGACGAAGTCGAGCCGGTCGAGTCGATCGTCCGCCGCTTCAAAACCGGAGCGATGTCGTTTGGCTCGATCAGCCAAGAGGCGCATGAGGCGTTGGCGATTGCCATGAACCGGATCGGCGGGAAAAGCAACAGCGGTGAAGGCGGGGAAGACCCGGCTCGCTATGTGAAGGACGAAAACGGCGACTGGCGCCGCAGCGCGATCAAGCAAGTCGCTTCCGGGCGTTTTGGCGTGAAAAGTCATTATTTAGTCAACGCCGACGAATTGCAAATTAAAATGGCCCAAGGGGCAAAACCAGGCGAGGGCGGACAGCTTCCGGCCAACAAAGTGTACCCATGGGTCGGCAAAGTGCGTGGCTCGACGCCGGGGGTGGAGCTCATTTCTCCGCCGCCGCACCATGACATTTACTCGATCGAAGATTTGGCCCAGTTGATTTATGATTTGAAAAATGCGAACAAAGACGCACGCATTAGCGTCAAGCTCGTGGCGAAAGCGGGCGTTGGCACGATCGCTGCCGGGGTAGCGAAAGGAAACGCCGATGTCATCGTCATCAGCGGTTATGACGGCGGCACGGGCGCTTCGCCGAAAACGAGCATTAAACATGCCGGCCTGCCGTGGGAGCTTGGTTTGGCGGAAACGCACCAAACGCTGATGCTCAACGGCTTGCGCGACCGTGTCGTCCTAGAAACGGACGGCAAACTCATGACCGGCCGTGACGTTGTGATGGCTGCGCTGTTTGGGGCCGAAGAATTCGGGTTTGCGACGGCACCGCTCGTCGTTTTAGGCTGTGTCATGATGCGCGTCTGCCATTTGGATACGTGTCCAGTCGGCGTGGCGACACAAAATCCGGAATTGCGCAAGAAGTTTGCGGGTGAGCCGGAACATGTTGTCAACTTCATGTACTTTGTCGCCCAAGAAGTGCGTGAAATTATGGCTGAGCTCGGCTTCCGCACGATCGATGAAATGGTCGGCCGCGTCGATATTCTGAAAGTGAGCGAGCGGGCGAAAGCGCACTGGAAAGCGAAACATCTCGACTTGTCCCGCCTGCTGCACCAAGTCGATGGCCCGCGCACTTGCGGCAAAGGACAAAACCATCGTTTGGAAACGACGCTTGACTATACAGAAATTTTGCCGGCGGTGCAGCCAGCGCTTGAGCGGCAAGAGCCGGTTGAACTCGAACTCGCGATCCGTAACGTTCACCGCACGGTTGGGGCGATGACCGGCAGCGAAATTTCGAAGCGCTACGGCGAGGAAGGGCTGCCGGAAGATACGATCCGCCTCCGTTTTGTCGGATCAGCCGGGCAAAGCTTTGCGGCGTTTGCGCCGAAAGGAATGACACTCGAGCTTGTCGGTGACGCGAACGACTACGTCGGCAAAGGGCTCTCGGGCGGAAAGGTGATCGTCCGTCCGCCGCTTGAGGCGTCGTTTGCGTCGGCAGACAACGTCATTATCGGCAACGTTGCCTTCTACGGAGCGACGAGCGGCGAGGCGTACATTCGCGGCCGCGCCGGCGAGCGGTTTGCGGTGCGCAACAGCGGTGTCCATGCCGTTGTCGAAGGCGTCGGCGACCACGGCTGTGAGTATATGACCGGCGGCCGTGTGGTCATTCTCGGCTCGGTCGGCAAAAACTTTGCCGCCGGCATGTCGGGGGGCATCGCCTACGTTCTCGCTGATGAAGACAGCTGGCAACAAACAGCCAACCGAGAGCTCGTCGCGTTTGAACAGCTCGAAGACGAGCAAGAAATGCTGGCAGTGCGTCGGATGATCGAAAACCATTACCGCTATACGGGAAGCCAGCGGGCGGCGTTAGTGCTTGACGAGTGGGACGTCTATGTAAAGCGGTTTGTCAAAGTGATTCCGCGCAACTACAAACTGATGGTTGAAACGATTCAAATGCTTGAACAGTCCGGGCTTTCGTATGAAGAAGCTGCCATGGCGGCGTTTGAAACGGTGGCGAAACGGAAAAAAGCGGCTGCCGCCAGCGCCCATGTGCTGCAAGTGGCCGCAAAATAAGGCCACCCTTTTGGGCGGCTGCAACATGGCGACGCCTTGGCCCCGCGGCCCGCGCGGGGCTCGCTTTTTGACTGGCTAAACAGGCGGGAAGGCCGCATGAGAGAAGAGAGGACGTGTACGGAAAGAAGGAGGGGAACCATCGTGGGAAAAACAACAGGATTTATGGAATATGCTCGCGAGGAAGAGAAAAAGCGTGACCCGCTTTCCCGTCTTGACGATTGGAAAGAATATGCACAGCCGTTTTCCGAGGAGGTGCTGGCGCGCCAAGGGGCTCGCTGTATGGATTGCGGCACGCCGTTTTGTCATATGGGATTGGAGCTGAACGGCCTCACCTCCGGTTGCCCGGTGCACAACTTAATTCCGGAATGGAATGATTTAGTGTACCGCGGCCGTTGGAAAGAAGCGCTTGATCGGCTTTTGAAAACGAACAACTTCCCGGAATTTACAGGCCGCGTCTGTCCGGCACCGTGTGAAGGCTCGTGTACGGTGGCGATTTCCGATCCGGCAGTGGCGATTAAAGGGATCGAACGGGCCATCATTGATAAAGGGTTTGCCGAAGGATGGGTGAAACCGCGTATCCCGAAAGCGCGCACCGGGAAAAAAGTGGCCATCGTCGGCTCCGGTCCGGCTGGGCTCGCCTGTGCCGATCAGCTCAACCAAGCCGGCCATTCGGTGACGGTGTACGAGCGGGCCGATCGCATCGGCGGTTTGTTGATGTACGGCATTCCGAATATGAAATTGGAAAAAGAAATCGTCGAACGTCGCGTCCGTTTGCTTGAGGAAGAAGGTGTTACGTTTATTACGAACACGGAAGTCGGCAAGGACATCACGGCCGACGAGCTGCGTGCTGAGTATGATGCGGTTGTTTTATGCGTCGGAGCGCAAAAGCAGCGCGACTTGGTTATTGAGGGGCGGGAGCTTGAGGGCGTCCATTTTGCCATGGATTATTTAACCGGGGTGACGAAAAGTTTGCTCGATTCGAATTTTGCCGATGGACAGTTTATTGATGCCAAAGATAAACATGTCATCGTCATCGGCGGCGGCGATACGGGGGCTGACTGTGTAGCGACCGCGCTGCGGCAAGGCTGTAAAAGCGTTGTCCAGTTTGGCAAACATCCGGCTCTTCCGGACAAGCGTCTAGACAGCAATCCGTGGCCGCAATACCCGCTCGTCTTTACGCTTGATTATGCATACGAAGAAGCGAAAGCAAAGTTCGGCGCGGATCCGCGTCAATATTGCATCCAGACGAAAAAAATCGTTGGCGATGAGTATGGCCGGGTGAAAGAACTGCATACGATCCAAATGGAAAAAACCGTCGATGAAAACGGCAAAGCCATCTTTCACGAAATTCCGGGGACAGAACAAGTGTGGCCGTGCGACCTTGTTTTCATCGCCATTGGCTTCGAAGGGCCTGAGCAGCCGGTGTTGAAGCAGTTCGGCGTGGAAACAGTCAACAATAAGGTGAAGGCTCCGTACGGCAAATATACGACAAACATTGAAGGCGTGTTTGCGGCCGGCGACGCCCGCCGCGGCCAAAGCCTGATCGTTTGGGCGATCCACGAGGGCCGGGGGGCGGCCCGTGAAGTGGACCGGTTCCTGATGGGAGAGACGAAGCTGCCGTCGTAATGGTGGATTCCTCCTTAAAAAGCGCTGCTTTTTAAGGAGGATTTTTTATTGGTTTGCAAAAATAAGTAAAGGAAGAACAAAGGAGGAGGAATCAGAGTGAATCGACCATTATGGATGATAGCGGCTGCCGGTGCGGTCCTTTTTTTGTTTGTTTGGGTAAGCGTGGCGGCCGGGCTGACAAAGGCGGCTGACGAAGGCGGGCTGCAGTTGTTTGCTTCATGGCAATGGCTCGATCCGTTTACGTTTCTCGGCAATGGGAAAACCATTGGCATCGTTCGTGTGATGCTCGTCATCAGCTTATGGTTTTTCCGCCGCGATGTATATGGGATGCTGCTTGTCGTTGTTGCCGTTGGCGGAGGGTATGGCATCAATGAATGGATCAAGCACGCTGTCGGGCGGGAACGTCCCCCGTATGCTGGGGTCGAAGGGTTCAGCTTTCCGAGCGGTCATGCGATGATTGGGACGATTTACTTGCTGCTTTTGGCGTATTTTTTGGCGCAAACGCGCACAAAGCGAGGAGAGCGGGCGGCCATTTACAGCGTGTTTGCAGTGCTGGCTCTCTTCACCGGCTTGAGTCGGTTAAGCTTGCAAGTGCATTATCCGTCCGATGTGCTCGGCGGGTTTGTGCTTGGGACTGCTTATTTATCCGCTTGCCTCGCCCTTTACCGCATAATGCTCCGGCGGCTTGAGCGTCCGTAGCCTGCAGGCGAGAAACAGGGCGGGCATCCGCCGTTTTTTAGTTGGAAAGACGGCTGATGATTGGAACATAATCGTTTTCTGCTGGCATTCTAGATCATCTTTTGTTGCATACGAATAAAAAAAGAACATACAAAGGGGAGAGGCGAGTGGTTACCCGTATTGTGAAGACGGGGTACATGTTGGCGCTTTTATGCATGATTGCCGGTATTGTTTACTTTTTTGCGGCCAATTGGCCGGAGATGGGGAGGGAAGCGAAAGCGGGAACGAGCATCGGAGTGATGGCGGTGTTTTATGGGACCGCCGCAGCATTGGCAGGGCGTCATCATTTTGTAAGGCGATGGCTGTTTATTGGCGGAGTGTTGTCATTTGGCATCTCCTTGGCATTGCTTGGGCAAATTTACAATTCCCACGCTGACAGCTATTGGCTGTTTCTCGTTTGGCTTGTGCCGACGGCGTTGCTGGCGCGGCTGACGAAAGATCCCGCGCTTTCGGTCATCGCTGTCGTGCTGCTGCAACTCACCTGCTGGTTTTATTACTTTCCTTCCGCTTACCATATCGAGTGGGCGGAATGGGCGTCGTTTGGCCGGCTGTTGTTGTTTGCGGCTGTGAACGGTGCGATCTTTGGCCTCAGCCGTTCCCCGTGGGCAGCTCATCTCGCTTACGCAGCCATGCACGGTTGGCTGCTCGTGATCAGTGTAACTGGTTTTTCGTATGAGCGTGATGTCTGGTGGCCATACGTGTATGCAGCGCTGTTTGCCGGGTTGCTATATTACTTTTTCGCAGTCACAAAGCAACGGTCATATGCGTTGCTGACAAGTTTATTTGCCGGCTTGTTTTTGTTGATTCAATATATTCGTCTCCTTGTTGATCATTTTGAAACATGGATGCTTTTCATTGGGCTTGCAGCGGCAGGGGTGATTCTGTATGGTGGGATCATGCTTCTGCGGCGGACGGGGGTGTTTTCGGCGGGGACGCGGACTGGGACATGGGCTTTGACAGCGTTTCAAGCGGTGATTACGCTTGCGGCCTCGGCATTGGCGACGGCGAGTTTGCTCGGCTTGTATCTCCTTTGGGCAGAGTCATGGTCGCCGTACGTGCTCTTTTTCGCCGCGGTCTTCGGATTCGTCCTTCCTGCCTGGCTTGGCCGGCGGTGGAACGCCGTTGTCCGCTATACGCTGCTCGCAGTCGGTTACGGGCTCGGGTTAACGGTAGCCTGGGAACTATCGGCGGCTGTGCTGTTTCTTTATGCGGCCGTGTTGGCGATCGGACTGGTCCGCTCCGCCGATCGCGGGGTGCACCGGCTGACGACGGTGGCGTTGACGCTTTACTTGTCGGCGGCGCTCGATCCGGCTGTTGAAGATGGACGGTTTGTGCTGCTGGCGCTTGCTGCGTTGAACGGCGGTTTGTACGCATACGGCCGATGGAGCGGGAGGACAGCTCTCACCCCGCTCGTACTGGCGCTAGGTGCGCTCGGGATTGCGACAAGCGTTGATGTGTTCGCCGCCGACGGGATGTATATAGCTGCCAATCTTGCTATGGTGGCCGCTCTCGCGTTTTTCTTATTTCAACGGCGGCGCCGGGAGCGAAAGATTGCCTGGGGATATTTAGGGCTATATTTCGTGCTGAAATATTATGAACTCGCATGGAATTTGCTTCATAAATCGGTCAGTTTGCTGGCTGCTGGGGTTATGCTGCTTGCTTGGGCCGTCTGGTTGGAAAAACGGAATCGGCTCACGTTATCGGAAGGAGTGCGCTGGCGCCGGGGCGTTTCATTTTTTGTTCTGCTTGTTGTCGCCGTTCAATTTGTTTTTGTAGGGTATACGATATGGCAAAAGGAGCGCTTGTTGCGGTATGGTGATGTGGTAAAGTTGGAACTTGAGCCGGTGGATCCGCGTTCGGTGCTGCAAGGGGACTATATTCAGCTTCGCTATGACATTTCTACGATTCGGTCGTTGGATGGAAGCGGCAAGGTGAAAGTTGCGCTGCGAAAGGGACCGGATGGGGTGCATCGCTTTGCTGGGGTGTACGCCGTGAATGGAGAAAAATGGCCCGGATTTACGCGGCAACAAGGGGATATTTTGATTAACGGCACTTTTTATGGTACGCAAGTCGTATACGGGATTGAGTCGTATTTCGTGCCGGAAAAAACGGGAATAAAGCGGCAGGAAGACGCCCGTTTCGCTTATGTGCGCGTCAGTCAACATGGCGATGCGCTGCTTGAGGCGATTAGCACAAAATAGGCCCGCAGGAGGCAGCGGGCTTGTTTTTTTGCATCTGATTCATAGTTTTCGTTGTTCGCTGATGAGAATGACGGGCTTCTTTTTGGCGTCAAGCCGTTTGATGACGAGTAAGAGATCTTTTTCGGCCATCGCGATGCAGCCGAGCGTATAACCGGAAGGGCGCGGCCAGATGTGCAGAAAGATGGCGCTTCCTTTCCCTTTCACGATCGGGTTGTCGTTGTAGCGGACGACAACGGCATATTTATAAAGCGGGTGGGTGAGGCGTTCAAACGATTTCCAGCGCCGATGCGGGTTGCCGCGGTAATAGATCCAGCGGTTGTAGTCTTTGGATGTCGGATCGTCGACCCAATAATCGACAGAACTGTGCGTCGGATGTCAAGATCGAGGAGCCGGGGGGAGGTTACTCCCACGCGTAACGCTCGAGCACACGGTCGACCGAGCCGCCATACACTTCGCCAAACAGGTTCAAGTGTACAAGTAAATAAAACAGCTGGTAAATCGGCTTTCGGTCATGATAATCAGCTGAGAGCGGCATCAGCTCTTGATAGCTCGCATAAAATCGGGCCGGAAAACTGCCAAACAGTTCGGTAAACGCGATTTCAAATTCGTAATGGCCATAAACAACGGACGGGTCGATCACATACGGGACGCCGTCGGGGCCAGGGAGCCAGTTGCCGCTCCATAAGTCGCCGTGCAACAGCGACGGAAAACAATCGTTTGGAATCCAGCGGTCAAGCCGCTCGAGCAGCCGCTCAAGCCGCCGTTGCCGCTCGGCGGGCAGGAGGCCGTTTGCCACTGCCCGTCTCATTTGCGGCACAAGGCGGGCATCGCGGTAATAGTCGAGCCAGCGGCCGTACCAGCCGTTTCGCTGCGGCAGCGTCCCAATATATGTATCTCGATCGAGTCCAAATGCCGGGCCGCGGCATTGATGGAGGCGGGCGAGATCGTGCCCGAGCTGTTCAGCCGTCTGCGCCGTTTCCGTTCCTTCGATCCACTCGAGGACAAGCCAACCGCATCCGTCCGCCTCTCCCGTGCCGAAGACGTTTGGAACACGGATCGCCTTCGCCTGCTTGATCAAGTTCAATCCTGCCTGTTCGGCGGTGAAAAAGCCGGCTGGTGGGAAGGGTTGCATTTTGATGAAATACGTTTGCTTGCCGCTTTGGACGCGGTAGGCGTCATTGATGTCGCCGCCTGATACTCGGCGCCAATGGCGGATTCGTGAATCATCGCCGATCGAGCGAAGCGCCTCTTGCAGCATCGCTTCCCGGTTCATTGTGCTCCCCCCGTCAGCTGTTCATCAAGTTCTTTCAGCACTTCGCCAATTTTTCGTTGATGGATGACGGCATCAGCAAGATCATCGAGTTCCGTCGGCTCCCAATTAATGATGACGAATTTGGCGCCATTTCGCTTGGCGACAAGCGGCAGCTGATTCGCCGGCGATACTTGCAAGGATGAGCCGAGCACAAGGAACAAGTCCGCCTGGCGGGCCGCCTCCCATGCTTGGGTGATGGCTCTTTCAGGCAGCGGTTCGCCAAACAGCACGACCGATGGGCGTAAAACACCACCGCATTCACACGCCAATACACCGCGCAAATAGACGCGGCTCGGCTGTTTCTGCCCGCACTGTTGGCAATGGACGGTGCGCAGTGAGCCATGCAGTTCGATGACGCGTCGGCTGCCGGCTTGTTGGTGAAAACCATCGACGTTTTGGGTTATCATTGTCTGCACCATTCCACGCCGCTCCCAGTCAGCCAGCAGGCGATGTCCATCATGCAGCTGGCATTGTTGCAAGGTGCGGATGCGATATTGGTAAAACTCCACAAACGACTCGCGGCGGTGGTATAAAGCCTCTACGGTGGCCAGTTCGCTCGGATTGAAGCGCGCCCACAGCCCGGTGCGCGGCGAGCGGAAATCCGGCAGTCCGCTTTCGGTCGACATGCCGGCGCCAGTGAGCACCACCGTCCGGCGCGAGTGGGCGAGCCAGGAGGCAATGGTCACTGTTTTTCCTCCTTTCCCTTTTTCTCTCCCCATTTCACAGTTCAATGGGTCATTCATATATGTTCGACAATCATTTTGCTTTTCCTTTCCGTCTATTTCCATTATGATAAAAGAGAAGGAAAAAAACGGACAAGGAGGTTAGAACCGTGGGCAAAAAAGTGTTGATCATCACCGGCGACGCTGTTGAGGCGCTTGAAGTGTATTATCCGTACTATCGTTTGTTGGAGGAAGGACATGACGTAACGATTGCCGCGCCGAAGAAAAAGAAACTGCATACCGTTGTCCATGATTTTGCCGACTGGGATACGTATGTGGAAAAACAAGGCTATTTGATCGATGCCCATGCATCGTTCGCCGAGATCGACCCGACGCAATACGATGCGTTAGTCATTCCGGGCGGGCGCGCTCCGGAGTACATTCGCCTTGATGAGAACGTGCAGCGCATCGTTCGCCATTTCTTTGAGGCGAACAAACCGATTGCCGCCATTTGCCACGCCTCGCTCATTTTTGAAACAATGCCGGATTTGCTGAAAGGACGGAGTTTGACAGCGTATATTGCCTGCAAGCCGGGGGTTGAGGCGCTAGGAGCGACGTATGTGTCTGACCATACAGTCCACGTTGACGGCAACCTCGTCTCCGCCCATGCGTGGCCGGATTTGCCGGCGTTTATGCGCGAGTTTCTCCGCCTGCTTCAATAGCGGAAAGGCAGCGGTCTTCTGACAAACGGGAAGGCCGCTTTTCCTTATGCAAAAAAAAGCGGCTGCCGCACCGTTTGCGGCTGACACTAGTTGTTTTGACGGTGAAGAATGGTGCCGGCCGATGCGGCAGAAAGAAGCCGGGCGGGCGGCCTGCAGGGAAGCAGCAAACGGATCGTCACCCGGCGATGTCCACTTGTTCCGGTCTCGCTTTTGGCGCTTTCGTCGCCAAATAGACGCCGAGCAAGACGACAGCGCCGCCCGCAAGCTGTGGCACTGACAGCGTGCCGCCAAGCAAAAACGTGATCGCAGCGGTAAATACGGCAATCAAGTTTAAATATACACCGGCATGGCTCGGGCCGACTTTTTGCACCGAGATGTTCCAAAACAAAAAGGAAAGAACGGACGGAAACAAGCAAATATAGGTAATCCCAGCGAACCCGATGGCGCTCAACTGATCAGCAGGAAATGGATACAATATCGCGAACGGCCATAGCATGAACAAGCTGAAAAAGACAGAACATGCCGTCGCCGTGATCGGCGGAACCGGGAGCTTTTTGCCGATAATCGAATAAAGCGCCCAGACGACGCCGGCTGCGAGCATCATCAAATCCCCGCGATTGTAGGTTGTTTGGAAAATATGTGTTATATGCCCGTCCGTCAAAATAAACAGCACGCCAATGAGCGACAATAGAAACCCGATGATATTCACGGTTGACAGCCGCTCCCGCAGCAACATATACGACAACACGACGATGATGGCCGGATTGAGGGAGTTGACGATCGCTGCGTTCATCGATGACGTATAGACAAGCGCGCCGTACAAAAGCAAGTTATAGCCGATAATGCCGAGCGCCCCAGACGCAACGAGGGGCAGCCAATATTGTTTCATAACATCCCAGTAGTGCGGCCGTTCAAGCCAATAGGACACAGGAACTAGGATGATGAAGGCGGCGCACCAACGAATCAAAGTCAGCCAAAACGGACCGGTTTCCGCGATGACCACTTTGCCGACCACGTAATTACCTGCCCAAAACAAGTTGGCCAAGACTAGAAATAGTTTTTCTTTCATTTTTTTTTCGCTCCTGTCTTGTTTTTTCCTGTCTTTTACGTTTATTTCGCCTTCCCCGTCGTCTCTTCCTTTTTTCTTTTTCCTTTTATCATCTTAGAGGGCCGGTGATTTAAGGGAACATGCCGCTTCCCGGCGTCCTTCGCTCGTTTGGCCTGCCCGAACAAGATGGGGTTGTCTTTTTTTTACTCATAAGATAACATGTGTACCGTAGGACTGTTTATAAAAAATAGAGAAAAGGAAGGACGATTGTTATGGCATTACCAGGCGGGGCAGCGATGAACATTACGATTCGTCTCCAGTTTGAAAAAGATATCGTCTCATTTAGCGATATCGCCGCAGCCATTGGCAAAGCGGGCGGGGACATTGTCGGGATTGACGTCATTTCCTCAAGCAAAGTCCATACGGTGCGCGACATTACCGTCAGCGCGCTTGACACGAAGCAGTGTGACTTGATCATCGAAGCGCTGAAAAAAATTCGCGGCGTGAAAATTGTGAACGTTTCCGACCGCACGTTTTTAATGCACATCGGGGGAAAAATTGAAACGAACTCGAAAATTCCGGTGAAAACGCGCGATGACTTGTCGCGGGTATACACGCCGGGTGTAGCGCGCGTTTGCACGGCCATCGCTGAAGATCCGCGCAAGGCGTATTCGCTGACGATTAAACGGAATACGGTCGCCGTTGTCTCGGACGGCACGGCCGTGCTCGGGCTGGGCGACATCGGCCCGTACGCGGCGATGCCGGTCATGGAAGGGAAAGCGATGCTGTTTAAGGAATTTGCCGGAGTGGACGCGTTCCCGATTTGTTTGGATACGAAAGACACGGAAGAAATCATTCAAATTGTGAAAGCGATCGCCCCGGCGTTTGGCGGCATTAACCTCGAAGACATTTCCGCGCCGCGCTGCTTTGAAATTGAGCAGCGGCTGAAAGAAGAGCTCGACATCCCGGTGTTTCACGATGACCAGCACGGCACGGCGGTCGTCTTGCTTGCCGGGCTGCTCAATGCGTTGAAAATTGTCGACAAAAAGCTCGAGGACATCAAGGTTGTCTTAACCGGCATCGGCGCGGCCGGCATCGCCTGCACGAAAATTTTGCTTGCCGCCGGCGTGCGCAACATTATCGGGGTCGACCGCCTTGGCGCCATCCATCGCGATGAAACGTACGAAAATCCGTATTGGCAAGAATATGCACAAATCACCAATCCCGATAATCTCAAAGGAAGCTTGTCGGATGTCATCGCCGGCGCCGACGTGTTTATCGGGGTGTCTGCCCCGGGCATTTTAAAAGTGGAAGATGTGAAAAAAATGGCGCGCGATCCGATCGTGTTTGCGATGGCCAACCCGATTCCGGAAATTGATCCGGAGCTGGCCGAACCGTACGTGCGCGTCATGGCGACCGGGCGTTCCGACTATCCGAACCAAATCAACAACGTCCTTTGCTTCCCGGGCATTTTCCGCGGGGCGCTCGACTGCCGGGCGCGAGAAATTAACGAGGAAATGAAGCTCGCTGCTGCTAAAGCGATTGCTTCGGTCGTCACCGAAGACGAGCTAAGCGAATCGTACATCATCCCGAGCGTGTTCAACAGCAAAGTCGTGGAACGCGTCCGTCAGGCGGTCGTCGAAGCGGCATACCGCACCGGCGTTGCCCGGAAAGACAACATCCCAGTTGGCGGGTATACGGGACAGTAAAAGAACCAAAATACCACGAACGAATGGACGGCTTCCTTTGCAGGGGAAGCCTTTTTTGGCTGCAGGAGCATCTGTTGCGAGAAATAAGAAGCCGAGTGCTTAAGGGGGGCGGCCGGTGCTCGATCAATATTTCCAAAAAGTGAACGAACGTTTAGAACTCGTTTTAAAACATGAAAAGGGCAATCTAAAAAAAGCCGCTTATGTAGTAAGTGAAGCCATTCAAAAAGGTGGAATTATTCAACTGTTCGGATGTGGCCACTCCCACATTTTAACGGAAGAAGTGTTCTACCGTGCTGGAGGGCTTGTGCCAATTAAACCAATATTTTTTGAGCCCCTTATGCTTCATGAGGGGGCGGTCCGTTCGTCCATGTTGGAGAGAATGAATGATTTCGCAAAAAATTTTATAGATCATGAGGATATCCGTCCTGAAGATGTGTTTTTCGTTTTGTCCACATCAGGGCGCAATCCGGTCCCGATTGATGTGGCGCTGGCGGCGAAAGCGAAAGGCGCTTATATCATTGCGGTAACGTCCTTGGAATATTCCAAAAGCCAGCCCTCGCGGCATAAGAGCGGCCGGTTGCTGTATGAGGTCGTCGATCTTGTGATTGACAACCACTCTGTGAAAGGTGATGCGATTTTAGCCCACCCAAACGTTTCTGTTCCATTTGCGCCTACTTCCACAGTGATCGGCAGCGCGATTTTAAACGCCGTTTTCGCCGAGGCGATTGCTCTTGTGGCAGAAAATGGAGTAGAACCGCCAGTCTTTTTAAGCGGCAACATCGAGGGGGCGGACGAACATAACCGCCGATGGATTGAGAAATATAAAGCACGCATTCCGTTGTTGGTCGAGGGGCATCAGCCATAGATCGGAAACAGGCGCTGTAGCCAACCGCCATCGGTTCTTGCTAAAATAGTAGCAAACGAGAAGACGGTGGGGGATGGAGACCGATGCGTTTTGATGAACGGGTGAGGCTGTATGCCGATAAGCTGAACGATACAGATGACCAAATTGTCGATTACATTATGGAACACCGCGACGAGATCGCCGACATTCCGATTCAAAAAATGGCGGAAGCGCTTTATACAGTGCCGAACACGATCGTCCGGTTCGCCAAAAAATTAGGGTATAAGGGGTTTGCGGAACTGAAGGCGGCGTTGGCGCTCGAGCGGCGGGCCGAGGCGGCGATAAAGGCGGACGGAAAAACGGCCATCGAAAAAACGAAAGAGCTGATCGACGAGCAGCTCATCGAAGATGCTGTTCGCAAGCTGCATGAGGCGAAACACGTCTTTTTTTACGGCATCGGCGATTCCGCCTATTTTTGCGAGATGATGGCGAAACATTTGCGTTGCGTCGGCAAGCCGGCCGACTTTTTTGTCCAGCGCCACGATATGTTGTATAATGCGGACCGCTGCGGGGAAAAGGATGTCGTCTTTGTCATTAGCGTATCTGGGGAAACGAAGCAAGTGCTTGAGGCGGTTGCGGCCGCGAAGCAAAACGGGGCGTTTGTCATCAGCTTGACGCATTTTTCTCCCAATTCGCTCGCCGATCTTGCCGATTTCCGCTTGTATTGCTGGGCGCCCAAGCAGTTTTTAAACAAGTATGATGTCACCGACCGCACATCCCTTTATCTCGTGCTGCGGGCGTTGAGTGAACGGTATTGGCAAAAGTACGGCGGATGTGTATAAATACACACACGAAACGAATCATGGCGCGAGGATGGTGAAAAAGTAAGAAGATTTCGGTCTTCTTGCTTTTTTTCTTTTATAATGAAGTCGACAAACGGCATGGAAAGAGAGGATGGGAGAAATGGAGCTGAAACAGCTGACGAACGTTCGGCTGATCGATGTAGGATTGTCGTTGTCCACGAAAGAGGAAGTTATCCGCCATCTTGTCCGCAAGTTGGACGAGGAGGGGAATTTGTATTCGGCTGAATCGTTTTATCAAGCGGTGATGGAGCGGGAAGCGCTCTCTCCGACGGGGCTTGAAGCGGGGCTAGCCATTCCGCACGGGAAGTCGAAAGCGGTAAAATCGGCGGCCTTTGCGGTGGCGAAGCTGGCTCGGCCGATTCGCGATTGGGAGAGCATCGATCCGTCCAATGAAGTGGAGCTTGTTTTTTTATTAGCGATTCCGGAACAGGAAGCCGGATCGACGCACTTGGATTTGCTTGCCGAACTTGCTAAACGGCTGGCGCGCGCTGACTATCGTAAGCGGTTGCAGCAATGCCGCACGGCGGAAGAGCTGTATCGCGCCCTTGACGGGGAAAAGGCGGAGGCCGTTGCAGCGCCAGCAGGAAAAACGATTGTCGCCGTCACGGCCTGCCCGGCTGGCATCGCCCATACGTATATGGCGGCTGAAGCGTTAGAGCAAGCCGGACGGGAGATCGGGGTTGCCGTATTCGTCGAAAAGCAAGGGGCAAACGGCATCGAAGACCGCCATACCGAGGAGCGGCTGCGAAAAGCGGAAGCGGCGATTTTTGCTGCAGACGTGGCGGTGAAAAACGAAGAACGGTTTGCCCATTTGCCGGTGTACCGAACGACAGTTGCGGCGCCGCTGAAAGATGCGAAAGGCGTTCTTTTGAAAGCGCTTGAGAAGGCCGAAAAGGAAGGAAAGCGGGAATATGAGCCGACAAAGGAGACAATGCCTGAGCGCGTTTCATGGCAAACGGAAGTGAAAAACGCCATTTTGACCGGCATTTCTCATATTATTCCGATTATCGTCGCCGGCGGGATGATTTTGGCGTGTGCGGTGCTTATCGCCCAGGCGTTTGGGCTTCAACAAGTATACGATACGGAAAACTCGTGGCTTTGGATGCTGCGCAAACTGGGCGGCAATATGCTTGGCACGCTCATGATTCCGGTGCTGTCGGCGTACATGGCGTATGCGATCGCCGACAAGCCAGCGCTCGGTCCGGGGTTTGCCGCGGGGATTGCCGCGACGATGATCAACGGCGGCTTTTTAGGCGGCATGCTCGGCGGCTTTTTGGCCGGCTACTTTATGAAGTGGTTGAAAAAGCAGCTTCCGCCAAAAGGCGCGTTCTCCGGATTTATCAGCTTTTGGCTGTACCCGGTCATCGGTTCGCTCGTCGTCGGAGCGCTGATGCTGTTTGTGTTCGGCAAGCCGGTCGCCGGGCTGAACAATGCGCTGCTTGAGTGGCTGAACAACTTGTCGGGCCGCAACGCCATTGTGCTCGGTGCGATTTTAGGCGTCATGGTGTCGTTTGATTTAGGAGGGCCGGTCAATAAAGCGGCATATACGTTCTGCATTGGGGCGATGGCAAGCGGCAACTTCATTCCGTATGCGGCATTCGCCTCGGTGAAAATGGTGTCGGCGTTTTCCGTCACCGCCGCGACGCTGTTGTTCAAACGGTATTTTGAAGAATACGAGCGCGAAGTCGGCAAGTCGACATGGATTCTTGGCTTAGCCGGCATTACCGAGGGAGCGATTCCGTTTATGATTAACGACCCGCTGCGCGTCATTCCGTCGCTTTGCATCGGGTCGGCGGTCACCGGGGCGATCGTCACAGCGTCGCAAATCGGGCTGAACGTTCCGGGAGCCGGCATTTTCTCGCTGTTTGTCCTGCAAGGCGCACCGTTATGGAAAGCGGGAGTCATCTGGCTTGGCGCCGCGCTGATCGGGGCGTTGATTTCGACGGTGCTGTTAGTCGCTACACGCGTGCAAAAGCTAAAGGCGCAACAACGATAAGACAAATGAGGTGAAAATATTGAAGCGATACGTTCACATCGTTCCTCATGTGCATTGGGACCGCGAATGGTATTTTTCCGCGGAAGAATCGCGCATTTTGTTAGTGAACGATATGGAAGAAATATTGGAGATGTTGGAAACGAATCGTGATTACCCATACTTTGTTCTTGACGGGCAGACGGTCGTGTTGGAAGATTATTTGGCCGTCAAGCCGGAGCAAAAAGAGCGCATCCGCCGCCTTGTCCAAGAAGGAAAGCTGATCATCGGCCCGTGGTATACGCAAACGGACGAAATGGTCGTCGGCGGGGAGTCGATTGTCCGCAACTTGCTCTATGGGCTGAAAGATTGCCAAGAGTTCGGGGAGCCGATGCAAATCGGCTATCTCCCTGACTCGTTCGGGCAATCGGCGCAGATGCCGCAAATTTTAAACGGCTTTGGCATCAAGCGGGCCATTTTTTGGCGCGGCGTGTCGGAACGGCATGGCACAGACAAAACCGAGTTTTACTGGGTGAGCGATGACGGCTCGAAAGTGCTTGTGCAGCTGTTCCCGCTCGGCTATGCGATCGGCAAATATCTTCCGACTGATGAAGCAAAGCTGAAAGAGCGGATGGACAAATACTTTGCTGTTTTGGACCGCGGGGCGACGACCGATCACATTCTCATTCCGAACGGTCATGACCAAATGCCGATTCAAAAAAATATTTTTGAGGTGATCGACAAGCTGCAAACGCTCTATCCGGAACGGACCTTTTTCTTAAGCCGCTATGAACATGTGTTTGAACAGCTGGAAAAAGAGGAACAGCTTCCGGTCATCCGCGGCGAGTTTTTGGACGGCAAATATATGCGCGTTCACCGCAGCATTTACTCGACGCGCATGGACATTAAAGCGGCGAACGCCCGCATCGAAAACAAAGTGACGAACGTGCTTGAGCCGCTGGCCGCCATCGCCTCGACGCTTGGGTTTCCGTATGAGCACCGGCTGATGGAGCTCATTTGGAAAGAGATGATGAAAAACCATGCGCACGACAGCATCGGCTGCTGCTGTTCAGATCTTGTTCACCGCGACATTTTGGGGCGCTTTGCGCTAGCGGAAGAGCGGGCCGACCGGCTCATCACATTTTATATGCGCAAAATGGCCGATGCGATGCCGTCGGATCGGTCGGTCGACAAGCTGGTTGTGTACAATACGCTTCCGTACGAACGGAACGAGCCGATCGAAGCGGAAATTACGACGAAGTGGAAAGCATTCCGTCTCGTCGATGAACGCGGGGAACCGGTGGAGTTTGAAGTGGTGGATGAAACGATCGTCGACCCGGGCCTGATTGACCGGCAAATCGTCCATTACGGCAACTACGATCCGTTCGTCCGCTATACGATCCATTTCCGCGACCGCATTCCGGCGATGGGGTATAAAGCGTATTTAGTGCAAGAGGCGGAACAGATGAACAAACAAGCGCCAACGGCTGTTGAGCAAGTGGATACGCCGTTTTATACGATCACCGTCAATGAGAATGGGACAATTAACATATATGACAAACAGCTGCAGCGAACGTTCCGCGATGTGCTCTTGCTTGAAGATGTCGGTGATGATGGAGACGAATATGACTTTTCCCCGCTGCCGGGCGATGAGCCGATTGATAATAAGGGCGTGAAGGCGACGTATTCGCTCCGGCAAAACAGCTATTTCGCTTATGCCGATATCACTTACCGGCTGCCGGTGCCGGCCGATCTTGACAGCCGGAAAGCGAAACGGAATGATCGTTTTCTTGATGTCGCCATTCGGTTGACCGTTCCGATGGACCAACCGCTCATCGATGTCCGGGTGCGCATCAATAACGAAGCGAAAGACCACCGCGTCCGCCTATACGTACCAACCGGCATCACCTCTACCCATTCGGTCGCTGACAACCAGTTCGGTGTCATTCGGCGGCCGGTCGTCGACCCGGCGATCGACGTGTGGGAACAAGAAGGATGGGATGAACGTCCGGATGCGATCTACCCGATGCTCACGTATGTCGGACTGTCGGATGAAACGGGCGGCATCGCCGTGCTGACGAACAGCACGAGAGAGTACGAGATTGTCGGGGAACAGCGCGATACGATCGCGGTGACGCTTTTACGCAGCGTCGGCTATCTGGGCAAAGAGGAGCTCGTGCGTCGCCCGGGCCGTCCGTCCGGCATTAAAATGGCAACGCCGGACTCGCAAATGCTCGGTGTGAGCGAGCTGCACTTCGCGTTGACGACGCATCGCGGAACGACGGAAGAAGCAAATGTCGCCAAGCGGGCGAAACAGTTTTTAACGCCGCTGTATACGTACAACAAACTGCCGTACGATGCCATGAAGATGAATCCGGTGGCGTTCTCGGTGCCGTATGAATATAGCCTGTTTTCCCAACAGGAAGGCGAGGTCGTGCTAAGCGCGGTGAAGCGGAGCGAAGACCACCGCGGCGTCATTGTCCGCTTCTTTAACCCGACGCCGCAGAAGACGGAGGCGTCATTCCAATGGCACGGGCCGTTATCGGCGATATGGCGCACAAACTTAAACGAAACCCCACTTGCGCCGCTAGTGATGGATGCAAAGCAGCAATTTACTGTACAAGTGAAGCCGAACGAAGTGAAAACGGTACTTGTTGTCGATCAAGAGCAAAAGGACGAATAGACGTAAAAGCTGGGGCTAAATGCCGCAGCTTCTTTTTTTATAACAAAACGTTGAGTTTCTCTCTGTTTTGTAACACAGCTGTAACAATTGTTAAACGAAATGGCCGAAATCGGAGGCTGTCAACTCCCTTTTTGCAAGAAAAATATAGATGGTTAGAGGAGTAGAGGAAAAAAAGGAATCATCGTTAGTGAAAGGATGCGTCTTCCAATCATTGCAGCCGTCAATAATCGGTGTTGATTTGGCAATGAAAACAAGCGTCTTTTTTACCGGGGCTGCCAATACACCCCATTTTCCATTTTGGACCAAAAATATTACAAAAACCCCATGTTATAATGGGGATGCAGGCGAGAGGACGTCCAAACGGTCCTCGCCGAACAATGCAGGCATCACTGACGGACGCAACGGCCTTTGAAACTTTGAAAATAGAAACTAATTTTGAAAATAGAAAACAAGGAGGAATTCCGATGAAGAAAAAAATGGTAGCGACGATCGCCGCTTCGGTTGCGCTCATCGGCGCTTCGTTTGCGGCAACAACAAAAACGGAAGCGGCAGGGACGACATGCCCGACGGCGAACGTGTATCAAGTAAAATATGCAAGCACAAACGTTCAAGATTTAGAGAAATGGTTGAAACAATACTTCCCGTTTGTGTCGTTCCAACCGGCTAAACCGGCAGCACAGCAACCGGCTGTAAAGCAGCCGGCAACGGCGAAACCGCAGGCGCCGGCAACGGTCAAACAGCCGGCGGCAAAACCGCAAGCTAATACGCAAGCGCCGGCAAAAACGCCAGCAACGGCGCCAAAGGCTGCAACACAAAAAACAACCGGCTTAAACGCCTATGAGCAGCAAGTCGTTGAGCTGACGAACAAAGAGCGGGCAAAATACGGTTTGCCGCCGCTTCAAGTCGACTTAGCCCTCAGCAAAGTCGCCCGCGAAAAATCACGCGATATGGCGGTCCACAACTACTTCTCGCACAACAGCCCGACGTACGGCTCCCCGTTTGAGATGATGAAAAAATTCGGCATTTCGTACACAGCCGCCGGGGAAAACATCGCCAAAGGCCAACGCACCCCGCAAGAAGTCGTCAATGCGTGGATGAACAGTGAAGGCCACCGGGCGAACATTTTGAACAAAAACTTTACGCATATCGGCGTTGGTTTTGAAGAAAACGGCTATATTTGGACGCAACAATTTATCCGCAAGTAAGAGCGGCGTCCTCCCCATCCTGTCCACCGGTCTGATGGACAGGATTTTTTTTGCTGAAATAGTTCTCTAACAAAAAATAGAAAACTATGCTATAATGTTCAGCAGGCTGAAATGAGTCTGTCGACTATGGAGGATGCGCGGATGCGAATACGTGACTGGGACCGCAATTTGAAAGTGCGCTTGTTTGGCGAAGCGCTGATGAATACTACCTTTTGGATGTTTTTTCCGTTTATGGCCATTTATTTTGCCGACTCGTTTGGCAAAGAAAATGCAAGCATGTTATTGATCGTTTCACAAGTATTTTCTGTCGTTGCTAATTTGCTAGGCGGTTATTGTGCCGATCTGTTCGGGCGCAAGCGGATGATGGTGCTGTCCGCCTATGGACAGGGGATGGCGTTTTTCATTTTTGCTTTGGCCAGCTCCCCATGGTGGCAGTCACCGTTTGTCGGCTTTCTTTGTTTTACGTTTGCCGGCATTTGCGGGGCGTTTTACTGGCCGGCAAGCCAGGCGATGGTGGCGGATGTCGTGCCGGAAAAAGACCGGAGTCATGTGTTTGCCGTATTTTACACATCTGTCAACGTCTCCGTTGTCATCGGTCCGACGATCGGCGGGGTATTTTATGCGGATCACCAGTTTGCGTTGCTTTTTGCCGCGGCCTGCTCATGTTTCGCGATGGCGACACTGTTGGCGAGGCAGCTGCGTGAAACGGCCCCATTGGCGGCGGGCGAACAGAAAGTGGAGTCATGGCCGCAGTTTTGGCGCGAACAACTAAGGCAATACACTGTCATTGTGCGCGATCGCACCTTTTTCTTGTTTATCGCTGCCGGGGTGTTGGTGGCACAAACGTTCATGCAGCTTGATTTGTTAATTCCTGTGTATACAAAAGAAACGATCGAAGAGGAAACATTATGGGGCGGCTTTACAGTTGACGGGGCTAATGCGTTTGGTTTGCTCATTGCGGAAAACGGGCTGCTTGTCGTACTCGGCACGGTGATGGTGGCGCGCTATATGGCGCGCTACGATGAGCGGTGGGCGTTTATCGGTTCGTCGATGTTATACGGCGTCACGATGTGGCTGTTTAGCCATGCAACATCGATTGTCGAGCTGATGGCGGTGATGGCGCTGTTTACGTTGGCCGAGCTGATGACGGCCGGCTTGCAGCAGTCGTTTGTGTCGAAGCTGGCGCCTGAGGACATGCGCGGCCAATATTTTGCCGCGGCGAGCCTTCGCTTTACGATCGGCCGGATGCTGGCGCCGTTGTCGCTTGCGGCGGTGACTTGGATCGGCTATACATGGACATTTGTGGCTCTCAGCATGCTCGCATTGGCCAGCGCGGGGCTGTATGCGTGGATGTTCCGGCAAGCCGGGCAGCGGGCGCAGCGATCGGATGTTTCCCTTTCTAGGTGACGGGGGCGGTGCAAACCGCTACCCGTTTTTTTTTGTTTATTATTATAATAGAAAGCGCGTCGTTGTTCGTGTAACATATATTCCCTGTCTCTGACATAAAGTGGAACTAGATAGAGAGAAGGAGAGGGGAAGCGATCATGAAACCACACACGCCTGAACGGGATGCGATCGAGGGGGGTGGCGGACAAGACGGCGCTGCGGTGTTGGCGCGCTACGGCAGGCGCCAGCAAGCACGCGTTTTGTCCCGGGAAAAGAGAAAAAAACAATACCGCTTCATCGGCTGGCTGCTTTTCGCTATCGCTGTCTTCTGGGGAGCAGGTGCGCTGATTTGGAGCGGATACGGGGCGTTAAAAACGACGGCGGGCCGTGAGATCGCCATTATGCGGTTAAAAGAGGCCATCGAAGATCGCGATGCCGCCGCTTTGCAGGCGTTGCTGCGGGTGGCGGATGAAACGGCGCCGATCAATGGCCAAACGCTGACGCCTTTGTTTGCCTATTTCGACCAGCATCCGGAGGCGTATGAAACGCTTGATAAGGAGTTCGCCCGCCAGCGCGAGGGCGGGCATGTGTATATTAAAGGCTTGACGTCCCATCCGCCGGTGTTCACCATTCATGTGTTTGAAAACCGATATGTGTTTGAGCCGGCTCTATATTTCGTCCACGTCCGCCTTGACGATCCCGAGGCAACGCTTGTCGTCAATGGAAGGGAAGTGAAGGGAGGGGCGACAAAAGATCCATTCATCAAAAAAATCGGCCCGTATTTGCCCGGTGTGTACACAGTGACCGCTGTTGATCCGCAGGGCAAAAAGAAGACGGTCCGCGTCGAGTTGTTCGGCGGCGCCCGCGTTCGTGAAATTGATATCACGAAATGAGTGAATAGGCAAATACCGCTTCGACGGTAGCGGTAATGACGACAACGTGCGTCTGCCCAAGGCGGCGCTGATGAGGAAGCGCCAAGAACGGCCGGCCCGTATGGCGCCGGCGGGCTTGTTGTCCGTTCCTTCAGCCTAACCGGTATGTCGTGAAGCGGCAAGCTAAGAGCGCGGGCGATGGCCAGCGCTTTTTCTTTTGCATTTGGCCGCTAGGCGGCTTTTTGATCGTCATCGGCTGCCCGCCAGTAATAGACGCGTGGCAGGCCGATATAGCACCAGTATTCTTTTAACAATGAGACGGTGACAAACGACAAAAGCTGCCAATCGATCCCCTTCATAGTCCTCCTCCTTTTGTTTGCCGCGTTTAGTATAGCCTATTCGAAACAGCTATTGTCCTATACGTGCGGATCCGGGCGGCAATGAAACTTCCCAAGGAGCTTGTACGTATCATGGAATGGACGTGTTATAATGGAAGAAAAGATGAAGAAAGGGATGGACAATGAAGCAACTGCTTCGCACGATATGGCGCTGGTTTGTTTCATGGAACGCTGGGATCATCGTTGCAGTTACGGTATTTATTGCCGCCGATTTTCGCGTTTTGCCCTCGCTCTTATCAGGAATGGGAGCGATGTGGGGAGTGTCCGCTGTGATGAAAAGGCGGCATCGCCGCTTGGCAGCTGACGTGCCGGCCGAGGAGCAGGCATACGTCCGCAGCCAGCTTTGCGAGGCACGCGCGTTATGGAAACGGCTGCGCCGCGCCCGCTACCGGCTTCGTTCGGTGGCCATGTGGCAAACCGTTTCCCGGTTGAGTGCGGTCGTCGACCGGATCATTCGTGCGGTTGAGCAAAAGCCGCATCAGCTCCGCCTCGCCCAGCCGTTTTTCTTAAACGAGTGGCCGACGGCAGTGGAGATGGTTGAAAAATATGTATACTTGTCGCAACAGCCGGTGCAAAGCGCCGACATGGCCGAGGCGCTGCGGAAGACGGAACGGCTGCTCGGCGAGCTGACCGAAACGGCGGAGCGGCAGCTGCTCGAAGTGTTATCCAGTGACGTTTGGTCGCTTCAGACGGAAGCGAAAGTGCTTGAGCAATCGCTCCAACAGCCGGATCGTCTTCATTTGCTGTCGGCAAAGAAAGGGGAATGACCATGGACGAACGGAATCGTGAGATGGAACGAGCCGATTGGTTTCGCGAACAGAAACGGACAAGCACGCTTGATGAGCTGTTGGCCCAGCCGTTTTCCGCACCGGCTGCGCCGCGGACCGAAGCGGCGGCTCAGCCGGCCAGCGTGCTTGAGACGTTAAAGCCGGAACACCGGGAAAAAGCCTTAGCGCTTGCCAAACAAATCGATCCGGCCAACCAGCAGGCCATTTTACAATACGGTGTGGCGGCACAAGCGGAACTGTCGAAGTTTTCCCATACGATTTTGCATCATGTACAAACGAAAGATGCCGGCCCGGTCGGTGAAGTGATCAGCGAGCTGATGGCGAAAATTAAAGAAGTCAACCCGGATGACCTCATGCCGGCAAAAAAAGGATGGCTGTCCCGCCTGTTTGGCACGGTGGCCAAACCGTTGCAAGGGATCGTCGCCAAATACCAAAAAATCGGCGTCGAAATTGACAAAATCGCCGACCAGCTTGAGAAACATCGGCATGGACTGCTTCGCGATGTGATGATGCTCGAGACGCTTTATGAGAAAAATAAAGACTATTTTGAGGCGCTCAATATTTATATTGCGGCGGCCGAATATAAGCTTGAGGAACTGCGGACGAAAACGATCCCCGAAAAGCAGGCGGCCGCTGAGCGCTCCGGTGACCAAATGGCATGGCAGGACGTTCAGGACTTGCGGCAGTTCGCTGACCGGCTTGAGAAGCGGGTGCACGATTTAAAGCTCAGCCGGCAAGTGACGATCCAAACAGCGCCGCAAATCCGCATGATCCAGCATATGAACGAAACGCTTATTGAGCGCATCCAGTCATCGATTTTAAATGCGATTCCGCTTTGGAAAAATCAAGTCGTGATCGCCTTGACGCTCTTCCGCCAGCAAAAGGCGGCTGAGGCGCAAAAGCGGGTTGCCGAAACGACAAACGAACTGTTGCTGCGCAACTCGGAAATGTTAAAAACGAACAGTATTGAAATTGCGAAGGAAAATGAGCGCGGCCTCATCGACATGGAGACGCTGAAGCGGACGCAAGAAAACTTGATCGCTACGCTCGAAGAAACGTTAAAAATTCAAGCCGAGGGCCGCTTGAAACGGCAACAGGCCGAACGCGAGCTGGCGGCGATGGAGGCGGAACTAAAGCAGACGCTGCTCTCGCTGAAGCAGCCGGAACAATAAAAAAGACGCTATGGTTTTTGCCATTGGCCGAACGGGCAGAGGGCGGCCCGTTGAGTGCGGAAACAAGCGATTAGGGTGAATATCACCATAATAAAACGGGTGTCTCGCAGGCGAGAAGACACCCGTTTTTTGCTGTTATAACGTTCCGATTGGCGGAGAAGCGAACAGACCGGCCGGCGTTCGGCCATCGCTGATGAGCGTTGGTTATTTGGCGTCTGTTCGCTGCTTACAAAATAGGGGGATGGGGCGGTTCTTGTTCCCGTCGGTCGCCTTCTTGTTTCACCTGTTCGCCTTCCCGATCGTCAGGGTCGGCGGCACGGACGTCAAACTCTTCCGCCGCCTCCGTTTGCCATTGGCGGCCGACAAGTGGCACGTCTTCCTCTCCGTGTTGGCCGATGACAAAGCGCAGCACGTAAGCGTGAAACAGCAACTCCCCGAACGCAGCGAGCAAGGCGGAGAAAAACGCTGCGCTTAAAATGGCGCCGCCGGCGATGTCATAAAACGCGCCGATGCCAATCCATGTGGCGACAAATACGAGGCCAAAATCGGCGATCGTCGCCGAAACGTTGCCGAGGCGCGGCAAAACGTACAAGTCGCCGAGCGCATAGGCGACAAGCGTCAGCCAAAGGCTGAACCATAGCAGTTCCGCCGACGAAATGCGCAAAAACAGCGGCAAAATGGCGAACATGACGGTCGCCGTAAGCAAATATTTGAGCGCCAACGCAAGCAAATGTCTCATCTTGCCCTGCCGCCTTTATTCCGCCGGGTAGTTCGGGCCCTCTAGTTTTTTATCCCCGTATCCCGGCTGCTTTTCCATCTCTTTTTCCGGCTGTTGTTTTTTCCGTTGTTGTTCAAGGCTGTCGTTTGGTTTTGGCTGTCTCATTGGCCATCATCCTCTCTTTCCGTCGTTTATCGTTAGTTTGCCGCATTGGATGCAATGTATGCACGCACAACCCATAAACTTCCTCTTTTTATTTTCCGCACCTGTTTCACATTAATATAATGAACGGCATGAATGAAGGAGGAATAACGATGACGGAAAACAAACAATCGCTCGAGATCGCCGGACGCCAGTATGACCCGTCCGATTATGGATCGGCCTCGTTTCTTGGCGCGGCGTTGGCTGAAACGCATGAACAAGTAAGTGATGCCTACATGGAAGGGACGGTTGAGGCGGCAGTTGACCGGGAAAACGGGCCGGACATTCCTCTCTCCCAACCCGAGTAAAGCGCCAAGCGGCGGGAAAAACGCCAAGGAATGCGTCCTTGGCGTTTTGTGCTGACGCAAAGCCCTCGGCTCGTTTGAGAAAAGGGAGGGGAAAAAGGAAAGAAAAACAGTTCGTACTTTCCGCCGTTGCCGTCTATACTAGTAGTGCGCACGGCGACTCACCAATACAAGGGGGATGATCATCGTGAGATGGCAGCGGGCTTTGTTGGCGTTGCTCAAAGAACGGAAAGACCACTCGATCGCATTGGCGATCGATACGTCGAACCGGCCGTCCCGTCCGGTGCTCATTCAAAACATCATCAAGCTGTTTGAGAAATTGCGCCCGGACACGCTGCTCGTTCAAGCGGATTTCAAAATTCGCGATGTATCTCCGGTTGGCGTGGCCACGATTAAATATTTCAAGCATGGGAAATCGTCGTACACCGAAGTGCTCGAATGGGCCGCTGCGCAAAAAATCGATACGTTGTTTTATATCACGGATGTGACCGGATATTTTTATGAAGAACTCGAAGTCGATTATGAAGTGTTTTGGCTTGTTCCGGACGATTACATGCCGCGCGTTCCGTTTGGCAAGCCGATTCGCGTTGCGTAACAATATAGGAATGCCCTTCATGATGAGGGGCATTCCTTTTTGTTGTCAGGAAATATAACAAAATTTTTGTGGTTGAAATCGGTTTCAACGAAAAATACCCGTTGCTTTCGGTTTATATATGTTATATATTATGACATATAAGAGGTATAACAAATGACAAATAGGGGGAGATGCAAATGGATGAGAAAACAGTAATGGTTGGGCTTGATGCTCTTTGGGTGATGCTCTCCGCGGTGCTCGTCATCGGCATGCAGGCCGGATTTGCCTTGCTCGAGGCGGGGTCAACGCGCATGAAAAACTCTGGGCATGTGGCCGGCAAGCAAATGTTAAGCTTTGCCATCGCGTCTTTAGCGTTTTGGGCGTTCGGCTTTGCCATTACGTTTGGAACAGGAAACGGCTTCATCGGCACGGAAGGCTGGTTTTTACAAGAAGACGAAGGGACGTTTGATTCGCTGTCGTGGGCGAACGTGCCGCTGGCGCTTAAATTTTTGTTTCAACTCGGTTTTGCCGGCGTGTCGCTTGCCATCGCCTGGGGCGGCTTTGCGGAACGGGCGAAGCTGTCTGTCTATTTCATTTTCGGAACGATTTTTACGATTGCCATTTATCCGGTCATCGGCCACTGGGTGTGGGGCGGCGGCTGGCTCGGGCAACTCGGGATGCAAGATTTTGCCGGTTCGACGGTCGTCCATTTGCAGGGGGCGATTGCGGCGCTCATCGCCACGGTCTTGCTCGGCCCGCGCATCGGCAAGTTTAATAAAGACAAAACACCGAATGTCATTCCTGGGCATAACCAAGTTTATACCGTGATTGGCGGTTTGATTTTATGGATCGGCTGGTTCGGATTTAACGCGGGCAGCACGATGGCGGTTGGCGATGGGTTTTTCGGGTATGTCGCGCTGACGACGAATTTGGCTGCCGCGGCAGGGGCGGTTGCCGCGATCTTGACGGCGAAAATCCTGGTCGGCAAAGCGGACATTCCGGCGATGGTCAACGGCGTGCTGGCCGCGCTTGTCGCCATTACCGCCGCGTGCGCGTTCGTTGAACCGTGGGCGGCGGTCATCATCGGGGCAGTGGCGGGATCATTCACGTTCTGGACGTCCATCTACTTCGAGCGCAAAGGGATTGATGATCCGATTTACGCCTTTTCCGTCCATGGGATTGCCGGCATTATCGGCACGATTTCAACCGGATTTTTCGCCTCGCCGCGTTTAGTGGAAATAACCGGAATCGGCAAGGCCGGTCTCGTGTACGGCGGCGGGTTTGACCAACTGATTGTACAAACGGTCGGCGTGGTGGGCGCAGCGATATATGTAGCGATCGTCTCGTTTGTCATCTTATTTGTCATGAAGAAAACAATCGGGCTGCGCGTCACGGCGGAGCAAGAAATTTCCGGGCTTGATATTAGCGAACACGGCGCTTACGGCTATCCGGAACAGCTTGATCCAGCCTATCAGCCGAAAACGGCCGTTCAGCGATAAATATGGAGACGAAAACGATGGTAGAAGCGATTGCCGATCGGCTGAAAACGGCCGAGTCGGTTACCGATCTTCGTTTCTGCCACGATGAGTTGGTGCGCGAGTTGCGCCGATGGCTGGCGGTTAAGCACATCGAACAGCTGGCGGAAGAGGTAGCCGATGTGCATGAAGCCGTGCTTCGCCGCGTGTTTTTCCTTGCTGAACAGGAGACAGTAAAACGCTCTGTCGGCATCCGGCCGCCGGCCTGGTGTTGGTATGTGATGGGGAGCATCGGCCGGCGCGAGCCGACGGTGTGGACGGATCAAGATCACGGCATTTTGTTTACTTGCGCCCGCGAAGAGGAGCCGGCCTGTTACGAGTTTATTCGCCATGCGGCGGCCATCGGGGCGAAGATGCTGCATGAGGTCGGCTATCCGTATTGCTCCGGCTATGTGATGGCAACAAACAGGCGTTGGGCGCAATCGACGAGCGATTGGGAACGGCAGCTCTCTTCCTATTTAGGCAGCGGATGGCCAAACGATCTTCGCTTTTTGTACATCGCGATGGATATGCGGCCGCTTTATGGAGACGCCGAACTGGCCGAGGCAAGGAGGCGGACGCTGTTTGCCGAGGTCGCTGACCGGCCGCCGCTGTTGGCGCGCATGGGAGAACAGGTTCAATTTCCGCCTGTTCCGCTCGGTTGGTTTGGCAATGTGCAAGCGGTACGATGGGGTCCGCATAGCGGGGCGATTCATATGAAACAAAGCGGTTACGTGCAAATCACGAACGCCTTGAAATGGCTCGCCTGTCTGGCGCGCGTGCCGGCGGTGACGACACTAGAGCGGCAGCGGGCGCTCAAAGAGGCTGGCATATTGCCAGCCGCTCTCTCTATGGATGTTCAAGAGGCGCTTTCGGTTTACTATTCCATTCGCCTCAAGTACAGCACCGAGGCGGAAGACGGACGGGACTATGTATTATGGCAGACGCTCAATCGGACGGAGCAAAAGCAACTGAAGCAGGCGATGCGCACCGCGAAGCGGTTGCAGCGCCTCGTCGCCCGCCGGGTGGTCGGGATGCATGAATGAACGGCACCGCTTTTGGCAGCGGGCGCTCCGCTTGTTGTCGCTCGGCGTTCCGCGCGAAGCGTCGTCCGCTTTATTGGGCAGCGATCATTCATTGCAGCAGGAACGCTGGCTTCGCTCGCTGCAAAGGGAAAACAGCCATTCTATTGATTGGCATGACCGTTTGCCCGACATTCCGTTCGTCATCATGGATATGGAAACGACCGGCTTTTCGCCGCAGCAAGGTGACGAAATTTTAGCCATGGCAGCGGCGAAAACGGTCAATGGCCTCGTCACTGGCACGTATATGACGCTCGTCAAACCAGAAAAACCGATTCCTGAGCATATTTCCGACTTGACCGGCATTACGGCGAAAGACGTCATGTTCGCTCCGCCGCTTGCCGAGGCGCTGCGCACGTTTGTGCCGTTTATCGCCACAGGCGTTTTAGTCGGTTACCATATTGGCCATGATGTGTCGTTTTTGCGCCATGTGCTTTGGCATCATTATCGGCAAAGATGGAGCGGCCGCTTTATCGATATGCAGCCAATAGTCGGCCTTGTCCATCATCCATGCCCAACGCTTGACGACGCCCTCGCCTGCTATGGCATTGACTGCCCGCGCCGCCATACGGCGGACGGGGATGTAGAAGCGATGGTGAAGCTATGGGCGATCTTGCTCGGCGAACTGCACGAGCTCGGCATCGAAACGTTGCATGACTTGTATGCCGCGCTCAGCCGTCATTGAGCTTCCGAGCGGAGAGGTTTCTGAGCGGGAAACGGACGATCTGAATAGAAAAAGCGCCGGAATCGGCGCTTTTTTGTCGATATTAGAGCGGTTTCGTCGGTGTCGGTTCGGCGTAGCCTTCTTTATATTTTTCGTCGATCATATGCCGGATGTCTTTGATCGATTTCCCTTGGTCATAAGCGGCGATCGACTCAGCGGCGATCTCTAGGCAGACGCCGCATTTTGTCGCGTGGTCATCCCAAACGACTGCTCCGTCTTGTTTATTTTCATGGACGAAACAGTCGTAATTGTTTTGATGCCCGGCTGATTCGCCGCAGCCGCAATAGCACGGGATGTTCTCGAGCAGTTCGCGGTGCTCGGCGGCTTGTTGGTACAACACGGCCATTTCTTCCTCGAACGCGCCTAAAAAGCTTGGCAAATGCTCAACCGATTTCGTTGTCTCACGAATATCGCCAGCAGCGGTTTTCGTCATATGCGAATGGCTTTGTTCGTGGCTGCTGTCATCAGCACAGCCTGACAATAGAACGCTAAGCGACAACAGGCATGCTGCAATCTGTGTCGGACGTTTCAATCTTCTTCTCCCTTTCTTTCCTTATTTCATAGTTTGAATGTATCACACTTTGCGCCAGGCGGCAACGGACTTGCTGTCAGGCGCGCTCTTGCCTGGCATAGGAATGTCCAAGCAATTCATCCAGATCATCGGTTTTGTGCCCGGGTGCTTTGTGGGAATACGGGAGTAGGGAACAAAGAGGAAGGCTGTGCAGAAGATTCGGTATGCAATCTTTCGCACAGCCTTTACGTAAGATTATTGTTCCTGCAAGAAATATTTCTCAATATCGTCCAGCATCAGATGGGCAGCGAGCACACCGCCAGCCGTGTTCCAAATCGTGTCGCTCACTTTGTACACCTTGCCTTGTTTCGCGACGTTTAAGTTTTGAAAGAGCGGATCGTTAATCCATTCTTTTTCGATTTCGCTTGCTTTGCCGTCACCTGTTTCATATGTAAAATAGAACAGGATGTCGCCGTCCATGGCCGGGATGCGTTCTTTCGTCACGCCGGTTTCCGCGAAGTCGTTCACGTTTTGCGATTCCGGGCGGGCGAAGCCGAGTTGGTCCAAAATGACGCCGGAGAACGAGTCTTTATGGTAGATGCGGACGTCACCAGCCATAAAGCGGACGACCGACACTTTCATCTTCAGCTTGTCGCCGAGTTTCGCTTTTAAGTCCTCAATGCGCTTGTCGTATTCAGCAATGACCTGTTTCCCTTTCTCTTCTTGGTTCACCGCTTTCGCATAGAGCATAAAGTTGTCTTTCCAGTTGCCGCGCAGCGTTTCAGCGAACACGGTTGGAGCGATTTGTTTCAACTGTTCATAAATTTTTTCATGACGCATTTTGTTGCCGATGATTAAGTCTGGTTTTAAAGCAGCGATCGCTTCAACGTTCGGCTCCGATTCCAAACCAAGCTCTTTGACGCCATCCATTTTGTCTTTAATGTGGTCATACCACGGATCACCGGTCCACGATTTGACGGCGCCGACCGGTTTCACGCCTAGCGCAAGCAGCGCTTCCGTTCCTTCGTTCGTTAAAATGACGACTCGTTTTGGCGTCCCTTTGATTTCTGTCGTGCCCATGGCGTGTTCGACCGTGTAGCTTTCTTCCGCTTTCGGTTCATTGCTTTCCTTCGGTTTGGCCGTTTCTTCCTGTTTTCCGCCGCAGCCGGCGAGAAGAAGGAGAGAAAGGATGAAGGCGGAAAGAAGAGTGAGGTGTTTCCGTTTCACAGTGAAATCCCCCTTTGGTGTTGATAATGAGTTTCATTTACGCTAATATAATAAATAACAGTGATAATCATTGTCAATAAAAAAATGAAAAAATCATGAGAATATCATAAAAAGACGGTAAAAAATATTGACGATGAGAGTCATTATCAAATAGACTTAACGGTAGATATATAATTAATGAAGCAAGGGAGATCTCAGGAGAATGTTAGCAACGAACCGTCAAAAAGCGTTTGGCCTCATTGGGCTGTTCATCTTGCTTCTTACCGCCATGTGGATGAGCGTTGTGTACGGGTATACTGATACGAACTGGCGGCAGGCGATAGCCGCCTTGATCGACAACAACGGTTCGAACGCCCATTTAGTTGTGGCGACGGTCCGGTTGCCGCGGGCGCTCATTGCCGCGGCGGTCGGCGCGAGCCTAGCGATGGCCGGGGCGCTCATGCAAGCGCTGACGCGAAACCCGCTCGCTTCGCCGGGCATTTTTGGTATTAATGCCGGGGCTGGCTTTTTCATTGTCGTGATGGTTACGTTTTTTTCCATCTCTTCATTGCAAATGTTGTCATGGGTCGCGTTTATTGGGGCGGCGGCCGCGGCGGCGATCGTGTTTGTGATCAGCGCCGCAGGGAAAGACGGGCTGACACCGCTGAAGATGACGCTTGCCGGCACAGCAGTCGCTGCCTTATTTGCCTCGTTGACGCAAGGGATGTTGGCAATGAACGAAAAGGCGCTCGAAGAAGTGCTCTTTTGGCTGGCCGGGTCAGTCGCCGGCAGGAAGCTGGAGCTATTGGCCGCCGTTTTTCCGTATTTGGCCGCCGCCTGGCTCGGAGCCATGCTGTTGGCGCGCCATGTCAACATTTTGATGATGGGAGACGATGTAGCAAAAGGACTTGGGCAGCGGACGAATGTGATCAAGGCCGCCGCCGCCCTGTTAGTCGTGCTGCTCGCCGGCGGCTCGGTCGCTGTTGCCGGTCCGATCGGCTTTATCGGCATTATGGTGCCGCATATGGCGCGGGCGCTGGCCGGCATAGACCACCGCTGGCTGCTTCCGTACTGCGCCTTGCTTGGCGGAATTTTGCTTTTGGCTGCTGATATTGGGGCGCGTTATGTGCTCATGCCGCGCGAAGTGCCAGTCGGCATTGTCACCGCATTGATCGGCGTTCCGTTTTTCGTCTACATTGCCCGCAGGGGGATCACTGCAAAATGAAAAAATACGTCACTGTCCGGATGGGAAGCTATGTATCGTTTTTCTATGACAAAAAAGCGGCTGTCGTGATCGCCGCGTTCGGGGCGGCGGCGGTTCTGCTTTTTCTTATCAGCATCGGCAGCGGGGAGATGCGCATTTCGCCGTTGGAAGCGGCCGCTGCGCTGCTTGGCTATGGAGAGGAAATTCATCAGACGGTCATTTTGACGTTTCGACTGCCGCGCGTGTTGGTTGCCTGGCTAGCTGGAATGGCGCTTGCCGCAGCGGGCGCGATTTTGCAAGGGATGGTGCGCAATCCGCTCGCTTCGCCGGATGTGCTCGGCATTACCGGCGGAGCGGCGGCCGCGGTCGTCGCTTTTTTGGCGCTGTTTAGTGATGAAAACAACTCCCTCACCGTCAGCATCCACTGGCTGCCGCTCGCGGCCTTTTTGGGGGCTACGGCCGCCGCCTGGTTCGTGTATATGCTGGCGTGGAAAAACGGCCTCGCCCCGCTTCGGCTCGTGCTGATCGGCATCGGCATTTCCGCGCTGATGCAGGCGTTGACAACGTTATTGATGATCGTCGGGCCGATTTACCGGGCGAGCCAGGCGAACGTTTGGATCACCGGCAGCGTATATGGCGCATCTTGGCAACACGTCTCGTTCATGGCGCCATCGATCATCGGGCTGCTCCTTATGGCCATGCTCGCAGCCCGACACGTCAACGTGCAGGAGTTAGGAGGCGAGCTGGCGATTGGGCTTGGCAGTGCAGTCGAACGGCAACGGCTAGGGCTTGTGCTGCTGAGCACAGCGCTCACTGGGGGAGCGGTCGCCTTTGCCGGCGGCATCGGATTTGTTGGGTTGATGGCGCCGCATATGGCGCGCCGGCTTGTTGGTTCGGCGTTTGGTGCGCTGCTTCCGACGGCTGCGCTGTTAGGCGGCGTGTTAGTCATGGGAGCGGATCTCGCCGGGCGAATGCTGTTAGCGCCGACAGAAATTCCAGCGGGCGTATTTACCGCCGCCCTTGGCGCGCCATATTTTATTTATTTATTGTATCAAAGCCGGAAGGCATAAATGAAGGAGGGGGCAAGCATGCACGCGCTTCAGACGAAAGAATTGACTTTATCATATGGGGGAACGCTGATTATTGATCGGCTGCATTTAACGATTCCAAAAGGGAAAGTGACGGTGTTGATCGGCGCGAACGGTTGCGGCAAGTCGACGTTGCTGCGCGCCTTGGCCCGTCTGCTAAAGCCGGCAGGCGGCGCCGTCTTGCTTGATGGAAAAGAGATTGCCAAACAGCCGACCAAGGAAATCGCCCGCCGGTTGGCCATTTTACCGCAGTCGCCTGTCGCTCCGGAAGGGCTGACCGTGCTGCAGCTCGTCAAGCAAGGGCGTTACCCATACCAAACGTGGCTTAAGCAATGGAGCGAAGAAGATGAGCGTGCCGTTGCGCGCGCTTTGGCGGCGACCGGGCTGACAGAGCTCGCCGAGCGGCCGGTTGATTCGCTTTCCGGCGGACAGCGCCAGCGCGCATGGATCGCCATGACGCTGGCGCAAGAAACGGACATCATCTTGCTTGACGAGCCGACGACGTATCTTGATTTGGCACATCAAATTGACATTTTAGATTTATTGTTTGAGCTGAATGAAAAAGAACGGCGGACGATCGTCATGGTGCTCCACGACTTAAACTTGGCCTGCCGCTATGCGCATCATCTCGTCGCCATTCGCGACAAGGCAGTGTACGCCGAAGGGAGACCGGAAGACGTCATTTCCCGCCAGCTCGTAAAAGATGTGTTTCAGATGGACTGCCAAATTACGTACGATCCGCTCTTTGGCACCCCGCTTTGCATCCCGTACGGAAAAGGGCGGCGCATCCTACAGAAAGAAGGCGTATCGTGATGAGGTTAAGCGAAGAAGAAGTCAAAGCGTTGGAAACGTACCGTTTTTCAAGCGAAGCTGCTGATGTCTCGTCATCGATGTTGTTTGCCTGGCTGGTTCATGATGACGAACAGCTCGCTAAGTATGTCGCGCACGTGCGTGATGAGATGGGGGCGGCGAATGACGCCGTTGCGGCGTCGATGCTTGTCAAGCGTCTAAGCTTTTTAGCGCCGATGGCTTTATACGCCATGTCGGCATGGAACAAGCGGCTTGTGCTCGAGCCTGGGCGCATTTGGCTTGATACGGACGGTGAAGGAGAGACCTGGATGCCGCGCTTTCGCCTTGCGCCGCCGGAAGCGGAGATGTGCGGCATTGAGCGCAGCGGTTGGCGCGAGCAGGCCGTTCGCGACGTGTTCGCCGGTTTGTTCGCTCCGCTCATCGCCCGGTTGCGGCGTCTGACGCGCATCTCGCCCCTCATCTTATGGGAAAATGTCGCCATTTATGTGTATTGGGTATATGAACGTTGGTTAGAGGATGAGTCGCTTGCCCCGGTCGCCGATCGGCTGCGGGACGATTTCCGCTTTCTCGTTCATGAAGCTGATGGCCGCCTGTTTGGCCAAAAGGACAATCCGCTCCGCCGCTTCTTTAAAGGAGCGAGCGGCATGCAACGGACGACGTGCTGCCTTTACGTCCAAACAAAAGGGGGAACGTGCTGCCAAACGTGTCCGCTCAAAGCCCGCCAGCGGCAAACGGGGTGACTGCCGGCCGCTAGCGGGCAGTTTCATGTTTTTGGCAAAACTTTTGCAAAATTTGTTGATTTTTGCTCGTGTTTTCGTAAAAATGGAAGTGAGGGTCACGGTATATTTCGATTAATGGCGAGGTAACCATCGCATGGACAAGTATACGGCCTTTTTCCATCACTTCACAGAAGCAGTCGTTATCTTGAATTGGCAAGGCGTCATCATTTATCAAAATCCAGCCTTTGGCCGTCTGGCCCTGAGCCGGGACGAGAAAAAGGCGCTCGCCGCTGAGGGACGAGCGTTGGCCGAGCGGATGAAAGAACAGAAGGTCGCTTTTCAGGTTGAATTGCCCGGCGGCGCTTTTGTCGCCGTCATGTCGCCAATCATCGACGAGCGCAGCCAACCGGCGGCCATGCTATGCGTTCTGCGCCGCCAAGCCTCAGTGGATGGGTTGCAAGCGCGGCTTGCCGAAGCGGAGCGGCGCCTGCAGCTGATCGTCGAACATTCGAGCGACTATGTCTTGATTTTTTCCCGCCATCGGGAATTATCGTATATCCCGCCGTCATGGAAGCGAAAAACAAACAAGCGCCCTCCGGTCTCATACGATGAGGTGTTGGCGTTTGTCCACCCCGATGACGTGCCGGTCGTAACCCAAAAACTGGATGAGCTGTATGATACATACGAGGCGCAAACGGCAGAGTTCCGCAAGCGAGACGGGCATGGCGAATGGGTTTGGATGGAGGCGCAAGGAAAAGCGATCGTCGATGAAGCAGGCGTGCTTGACTGCGTCATTGTCACGGTAAAAAATATTAGCGAGCGGAAGCAGTATGAGGAAAAGCTGCGTCAGCTTGCCTACTTTGACTCACTCACCGGCATCGCCAACCGCAGCTATTTCGAGCGGCATATCGATGAGTTGATCGCGAGCGGTACGCCGTTTGCCCTATGCTATTTAGATTTTGACAAATTTAAATGGATCAATGACCATTTTTCTCATCAAGCCGGCGATTATTTTTTGCGCGAGGCGGTGAAACGCGTTAGGCAGGCGCTGCGTCATGGTGATTTTTTCGCGCGCGTCGGCGGCGATGAGTTTGTTCTCTTGTTGCCAAACATCACGAAAACGGAGATGACCGCCTTGGCCGAGCGGCTTGTCAGCTCGTTTCATGAGCCGTTTTATTACGACAAACAGCTCATCCAATCGACCTTATCGATCGGCATCGCTTTTTTCACGAAAGACAGCGACCGGATCGAGCAAGTGATGAAATACGCCGATCAGGCGCTGTATGAGGTGAAGGAGCGGGGACGGAACGGCTATGCCTTTTATCGGCCGACGGAACATCGGCATGCGGTGATTGAGCAAGATTTGCCGTTTGCTATTATGCGCGGGCAGTTTTATTTATGCTATCAGCCGAAAGTGAGGCTTGCCAAAGGCCGGGCAATGGGCGTTGAGGCGCTGTTGCGCTGGCGCCACCCGGCGCTTGGCGACATTCCGCCGCTTGATTTCATCCCGCTGGCTGAAGAGAGCGGCTTTATTTTTGAAATTACGCTATGGGTGTTGGAACGGGCGTGCCGCCAAGTGAAAGAATGGGAAAGAAAATTTCCCGGACTGAAGTTAGCGGTCAATTTATCGCCGTTTTTGCTCAACCGCCCCGAACTTGTCGAGCATGTGAAGCGCATTTTGCGCGAGACGGGGCTAGCGCCTGATCGGCTCATTTTAGAAGTGACAGAAAGCGGGCTGATGGAAAACATTGAGACAGGAAGACACATTTTAACCGAACTGCAGCGACTTGGTGTACAGGCGGCGATCGATGACTTTGGCACCGGTTTCTCTTCGCTCGCGTATATCCGCAATTTGCCGGTGTCGCTGTTGAAAATTGATCGCAGTTTTATTCAAGGCATTGCGGAAAATTCGAAAGATGCGACGATTGTCGATACGATCATTCATTTAGCCAAAAGTTTGGATATTGAAGTGTTGGCGGAGGGAGTCGAGACGGAGTCGCAAGTGGCGCTTCTGTCGCAAATGGATTGCGACTACGCGCAAGGATTTTATTTCAGCCGTTCGCTTGAAGCGGAAAAGCTGCAACAATGGCTAGAAGAACACAACCGCAACGCTTGCGGCGAACCGCCGGCGTAGCCGATCATTTCCGTTCATTCTTTTCCTCGTTTTGCCGCACACTAACATTGAGCATGGGCAAAGAGGAGGAAAAGAAGATGGAATTTGTGCCAAGAAGCGTCGTGATCGACGAGTTTATCGACACGCTTGAGCCGATGATGGAAGCGTATGGCCTCGACCAAGTCGGCATTTTTGAAGAGCATGGTGAAGGCAATCGCTATTATATCGGTTATACGATCAACAAAGACGACGAGATGATCACCATTCACATGCCGGCACGTTTGCATGGGTCAAAAGTGATGGTGGTTGCTCCGCATTACACCTCTTTGACATGTCCAAAGTGTGGTCATACGGAAAAAGCCAATCGAAAGAAACGTACACACACCTTTTGTTGTCGAACATGCGGATATACCTCAAACGATGACCGCATTGGTGCTATGAACCTTCAACGAAAAGGAATAGAGTACATCGTTGAAGGAACGACACAGGCATGACCTGCGTCGTTGGGCAGCTGTCAACCTGCCCCTGATGCAACCCCAAGTCAAGGAAGGAGGACGAAGTCCGCTCGTACTTCTGGGGAGTTGCAAGCCCCCACTTCAAGTGTTAGCGAAGTGGGGGTAGTTGACTAACGACAAGCGGCCGGGCTCGGCCGCTTTTTCGCCATCGAAAGGGAGAGGAACATGATTGCGGAACTTCAGATCGCAGATGAGAAAACGGCCGCTATGGTGCTGCGCCTGCAGCGGCGCGCGTATGCGATCGAGGCGCAGCTCATCAGCAGCACAGCGCTCCCGCCGCTTCACGATACGATCGCTTCTCTGCAACGATGTGGCGAGCGCTTTTTTGGCTAGCTTGCCTGAGCGGGCGGTTGAATGATCGATAGATGAATAGAGAGGAGAAGCAAAGGAACACATGGGGACAACCTTGTATTTGACCAGACATGGGGAAACGAAGTGGAACGTCGAAAAGCGGATGCAAGGATGGCAAGACTCGCCGCTCACGGAAAAAGGGCGGCAAGACGCCATGCGGCTTGGAAAGCGGCTTGAAGCGGTGGAATTGGCCGCGATTTACACAAGCACAAGCGGCCGGGCGCTGGAAACGGCCGAGCTCGTCCGCGGCGGGCGGCTCATTCCGATCTATCAAGACGAGCGGCTGCGCGAGATTCGTCTTGGCGATTGGGAAGGCAAGACGCATGACGAGATCCGGGAAATGGATCCGATCGCGTTCGACCATTTTTGGAACGCCCCCCATCTGTACGCTCCACAGCGTGGCGAGCGGTTTTGCGACGTGCAACAGCGGGCGCTTGAAGCGGTGCGGCGCATCATCGAGCGGCACGAGGGAGAAACGGTGTTAATCGTCACCCACGGCGTCGTGCTGAAAACGCTTGTGGCGGCGTTCAAGGGCGCGCCGCTTGACCAGCTGTGGGCGCCGCCGTATATGTACGGCACGAGCGTGACGATTGTGGAGGTGAATGCGGACGTGTTTCACCTGGTTGTGGAAGGCGATGTTTCCCATCTAGAAGAAGTCAAGGAAGTATAGATAGGGAAGAAGGATGGAGAATTGGAGGCGGCGCTGTTTCTTCGGTTCATCGCCATAATATGCGCTTGGCCAATCGGATCGGTTTCTTGCGCCATCATGCAACCTCATTCATGATTCAAGAAATGGATGAAAGCTATGAGTGGGCGCCTTCCAGTACAACGTTTGGTGAAGAACTGCTTTTTCTTATCAAGTCTAGTTGTCCAAAAAAACAGCCCCGTTTTCCTCGATCGGGAAGCGGGGCTGCGCCGTTTATACGAGCCCGAGCCATCTCGCCAGCTGTGCGGTCGTAAAGGTGACCGCAATGGCAATCGCTGTCGGCAAGGCAAAGGCGACGAACGTCCATTTTGCGCTTTTCGTTTCTTTGTAAATGTTGACGAGCGTCGTGCCGCATGGGTAGTGAAGCAAGGAAAACAGCATCATATTGAGGGCGGTGAGCCACGTCCAGCCGTGGTCGAGCAAAAGTTGTTTAAGAGAATGCAGACCATCGGCTTCGATGAGCGCCCCCGCGGATAAATAGCCCATCAGCAAAATCGGCACGACAATTTCATTGGCTGGCAAGCCTAAAACGAACGCCATCAAAATGTAGCCATCCAATCCCAATGATTGGGCAAATGGGTCAAGCCAGTGGGCGAAAGCGGCCAGCGCGGTTGTGTCGCCGATATGAAGATTGGCGAGAATCCATGTGATTACGCCGGCTGGCGCCGCAACCGTTACCGCCCGTTTCAGCACATAAAGTGATTTGTCGAGGGTGGCCCGGATGATCGTCTCCATGATTTTCGGGCGTCGGTACGGCGGCAGCTCCAGCGTGTAATGGGTCGGAATGCCGCGCAAGGCCGTCTTGGATAAGACCCATGAAACGGTCAACGTGACGACGATGCCAAACAACACCATGGCGACGACCACACCTGCTGTCACGAACGTGTTCCATCCACCTGTATAGCCGGCTGCCATAAATAAGGAAGAAAGCAAAATCAGCGTTGGCCAACGTCCGTTGCACGGGACGAAGTTGTTCGTCAAAATCGCGAGCATCCGCTCGCGCGGCGATTCGATAATGCGCGTCGACATGATGGCCGCCGCGTTGCAGCCGAAGCCCATGGCCATCGTCAGCGATTGTTTGCCATGCGCTCCCGCTTTTTGAAACAAGCGATCCATGTTGAAGGCGACACGGGGCAAGTAGCCGTAGTTTTCGAGCAACGCGAATACGGGAAAGAAAATGGCCATCGGCGGCAGCATCACGCTGACAACCCAAGCCGTGCCTCTGTATAGACCAAGCACAAGGAGGCCGTGCAGCCAGTCGGGGGCGTGCATCGCTTGAAACGCCATGGTGAGATACGTTTCGATCGTTCCGAACAAGCGGGCGAGCGAATCGGAAAAGACGTTGGCGCCGGCGATTGTCATGTACAGGACAGCGGCGAGCAGCGCCAGCATAATCGGAAATCCCCACCGCTTCGACGTGACGATGCGGTCAATTTGTTCCGTTCGATCGCGTTTTGCGGCCGCTGTATGCGTGACACATTCTTGAGAAAGCGCAGCGGACGTTTGGAAAATGGCAGACACGATCTGTTCACGCGTGTCAGCCGGTGCTAATGACTTGGCTTCGTTCATGAGCTGGTCAAACTGATTTGACAGATCCGCAGCAGGCATACGCGTTCCCCTCCTTGATCAATCGTTGCGGCGGTTGTTTCAGCGCTTGAAGCAGCGATGCATCACCGTCAAGGAGACGAAGAGCGATCCAGCGAGCAGGATGCGTGTCACCCATCAGTTCCTTGACAAGGGGCAAGAGCTTGGCAATGCCTCGTTCGATTTCCGGACTGTACCGGATGGAAAGCGGGGTGGTGTGAATGCGGCCATGCGCCATGGCATCCACCGCATCAAGCAGTGCATCGATTCCTTCCCGGTTGCGGGCCGAAATCGGCACGACCGGCACACCGAGTTTGGCAGCCAATTTTTTTGTGTTGATGTGAAAGCCTTTCTTTTTCGCTTCATCCATCAAATTGATGGCGACAATGGCCCGATCGGTCATTTCCAATACTTGAAGCGCTAGATTCAAGTTGCGTTCTAATGCCGTCGCATCGACGACAACGACCGTGACGTCAGGACGTTGAAACAGAAGAAAATCGCGCGCCACCTCTTCATCGGCTGAATTGGAATAGAGCGAATACGTTCCCGGCAAGTCGACGATCCGGTACAATGCGCCGCGGTGGCGGCATTCTCCTTCCGCATGAGTGACCGTTTTCCCGGGCCAGTTGCCGGTATGTTGGCGCAGGCCCGTTAAGACATTGAACAACGTGCTTTTGCCGGTGTTCGGATTTCCCATTAGGGCAACTGTATACGTCCTATCAGTCATGGTGAATCTTCTCCCCGTAAATATAGTCGCTTTCTTCTTTCCTTAATGCGATCGTCGTTCCACAAACGCGATAGGCGGTCGGGTCGCCAAGCGGGCTTCTTTGTCCAACCTTCACTTCCCCGCCGGGTACAAATCCCAAATCGAGCAACCGCCTTTTTAACACAGGATCAGGAACATCAACCTTTTCGATGCGAAAGCGATCACCCGGTTTCGTATCGGAGAGGCGGCAGTGTTTTGCTTTTGCCATAAAAGTTTCCCTCCGGTTAATATTTTTTGTTAAGGACATTTTTTTGGATTAGACCAACTTTTGAATTTATCATATTCCAGTTGCCTCGCTGTTGTCAACCCATTTGCTTCTTCTTTTTCTGACAGAGTTGTCGAACCGACAACTATTCAAAACAGTAGGAAATCATGTTATCATATGAATAGTCTGAACAAACTATTGGCAGAAAGGCGGTGACGGCGTCCATTGACGCACGATCAAATGAAAGCGATTACGGAAGGGACGATCCTTTGGCAACCAACAAACGAGCAAGTCAAACAGTCCAACATTCAGCGGTATATGGACTGGCTGAAAGAACATAAAGGGCTGTCGTTTGCCTCGTACCGCCAGCTATGGACATGGTCAGTCGAACAGCTTGAACAGTTTTGGGAAACGGTTTGGGAATATGCCGGTGTGCAGGCAGCGACACCGTACGAATGTGTGCTGCGGGAGCGGAAGATGCCGGGGGCGGAATGGTTTCCCGGGGCGACGCTCAACTATGCGAAACATGTATTCCGTCATGCGCGCGCTGACCGACCGGCGCTGATTTTCCGCTCTGAGCGCGTCCCGTATCGGGAAGTGTCGTGGCAGGAGCTGGCCGAAAAGACAGCGGCGATCGCCCAAGCGCTGCGGGAAATGGGGGTGAAGCGCGGCGACCGCGTTGTCGCCTATATGCCGAATATTCCAGAGACGGTGATGGCGTTTTTGGCTTGCGCCTCGATTGGCGCCATTTGGTCAAGCTGCTCACCCGACTTTGGCGCCGGCAGCGTCATCGACCGGTTCGTGCAAATCGAGCCGACCGTGTTGTTTGCCATCGATGGCTGCCAATACAACGGCAAAGAGTTTGACAAAATGCCGGTCGTTTCGGAGTTGCGCGCCAAGCTGCCGTCATTGAAAAAGACGGTGCTGCTTCCGTATTGGCGCGAACAACTCGAAGCGCCCGGTGACGGGGTGGTGCTGTGGGACGATGTCGTCGCCAATAAGGCGAAGCTTGTCTATGAAGACGTTCCGTTTAACCACCCGCTTTGGGTTTTGTATTCTTCGGGGACGACCGGTTTGCCAAAGCCAATCGTCCAAGGGCATGGCGGCATTTTGCTCGAACATTTGAAAGCGCTGTCGATTGCCGATAACTTGACGCCAGAGAGCACATTTTTCTGGTTCACGACGACCGGATGGATGATGTGGAACTTTTTGATCGGCGGGTTGCTCGCTGGGGCGACCGTGGTGCTCTATGACGGCAGCCCGACGTACCCGGATGGCAACGTCTTATGGGAACTCGCAGAGAAAGCGGGGATCACCCATTTTGGCACGAGCGCGGCGTTTATTAACGTCTGCATGAAGCTCGGCCTCAAACCGAAAGAGCACTATGACCTATCGAAGCTTGAGGCCGTGCTTTCGACCGGCTCACCGCTCACGGTTGAAGGGTTTGCCTGGGTGTATGAAAATGTGAAGGATGACATTTGCCTGGCATCGTGCAGCGGCGGAACGGATGTGTGTACCGCGTTTGTCGTCGGTTCGCCGATTTTGCCGGTGCGCGCCGGCGTCCTCTCGTGCCGTGCGCTTGGCGCTGATGTACAAGCATTTGATGAAAACGGCCAGCCGCTTGTGAATGAGGTCGGTGAACTCGTCATTACGAAGCCCATGCCATCGATGCCGCTCTTTTTCTGGAACGACCCGGACGGCGAGCGGTACCGGAACAGCTATTTCGACACGTATCCGGGCGTCTGGAAGCACGGCGATTGGATTAAGATTGATGAACAAGGCGGCTGCGTCATTTACGGCCGCTCCGACTCAACGATCAACCGCGCCGGCGTCCGCATGGGCACGAGTGAAATTTACCGCGCCGTCGAAGCGGTCGACGGGGTGCTTGAGAGCCTTGTCGTCGATTTAGAAATGATGGGCAAGCAATCGTTCATGCCGCTGTTTGTCGTCCTCAAGCCGGGCGTGGCGCTCGATGATGAGCTGAAAGAACGCATCCGCCAGTCGATCCGGCAGCATGTCTCGCCGCGCTTTATTCCGGACGACATTTACGAGGTAAAGCAAATCCCGAAAACGTTAAACGGAAAGAAAATGGAAATTCCGATCCGCAAGCTGCTCTTAGGTTTCCCGCTCGAAAAAGCGGTCAACCCAGGCTCGATGGCCAATCCGGAGGCGCTCGACTTTTTCCTCGAACTGGCAAAAACATTGGCAGCGAAATCAAAAACGAGCTGAACTCTTTTCCGAAACGGAGCGAAAGGTTGTTATTAAGTAGATGGGCTTAATAACAACCTTTCTGTTTGTCGAAAGACCATAAGCAAGGGGGACAGGGGCTATGGATGAAAGCAAGCGGCAAAGGCTGATGAAAAAAATTGAAAGCCATTTGCGAACGACAGCGCGAAAACTCGTCAAGTTTAATACAGAAGGAGAAGCGCTGCAATACTTAGTGACTTCATTTCGGGCGGAGCTGGAATGTGACTTGATCGCCATCGTGTTAAAGGAAGGGGATGATGTCGTACCGACATTGTATCAGGGCGATTTCCGCCGTGGGATTTCTCATCCGCCCATCGCGATTACCAGCTGCCTGCCGCGTCTGTTTGAAGGGAGCACGACGTTTCAAGAGGTGGATGAAGCGTGCACATGCCGATTGATTGACTTATTGAGAAGAAATGGGATCAAAACGTGGTTTAGCGTTCCAATTAAAGATGAAGAAAACGAATACGGCATTTGTATGATCGGTTTTCGGCGCTATGTTTCGCTGCTGGCCGAGGCGCGGCAACTGTTTGACGATTTCGGCGAGGATGTCGCCCTAGCCATTACGGTCGCCAAGAAAAACGAAAGTCAGCGGCGAAAAATGGTTGGCCTCGAGTGGCTTGCGCAACACTTTTCGCTCGATACGCCGCTTGAGCGGTTTGTTGAAAAAATCGTCGAGCGGGCCGGAAAAGGGACGAACGCGGGCGGTGCCTGTATGTATTTGTACCGGGAAGAAGACGATAGCTTTGTGTTTCATCCTCCTGCGTATGGCAAAGTCAGCGGCCCGCAGCAAATTATGATGAAAAATAACTACCGGGTAAGCGACTATTTTCCCTTTTTAGAGAAACCGGGCGGGGATCAGTTAACGGTTCCGCTTGTTGTCAACTTCAAAACGATCGGTGTCTTGCACGTCGAACGAAAAAACGAAGGAACATTTACGAAAGAAGATGTAGGAATTTTAGACATGCTGGCTAATTACGTTGCCGTCATGCTAGAAAATGTCCGGCTGTATCAGCAGGAACGGGATCATACCCATCGCCTCCGTCTTCTCCTTCAATATCAACAAAAATTGATGAAAGAGACGATCCGGTATGAAAACTTTCATGGCATTACGAAAACATTCAGCCAAATGTTTGGTAAAGCGGTCATTGTCTTTGACCGCTTTACGCGGCCGATCGCTTATGAATTGGGGCGGCTAAGCGAGCAGCAGCTGCAAGACATCGCCAACGAGGCATTAAGACAAGCCGTTGGGCAAAGCCGAATGGGGGGATATATCCTGCTTGATGGCTGGCCGGACGTTTCGCTGACGGTTTGGCCGATCAACAGCGGGGGAGACGTGGTCGGTTATTTAGCCATTGATGTGCATCCGCAAGAAATCGATGATTTTTTCCGTCTCAGCGTCGAACTGGCTCTTAATATTTTTTCCATCCAGTTTATGAAACAGAAGCTTGTTTTTGATACAAGGGAACAGCTGAAAGATAGCTTTTTGCATAAACTGTTGACCGCGGAAATCGAAGAGGAAGAGAGCATTATCCAATACGCTAATGTATTTCAGTGGAATATTTTTGATGAGCATCGCATTGCTGTCTTGCATTTGCAGTTTTCTGAATCGGAAGAGCAGGTGGATTTGTTCAAGCGGAATGTCGAGAGAACAGCGTTATGGGACCGCTTAAAAGCGCGGATCGCCATCGAAGACCCTGCTCTCTTATACGGGGCCATCGACGATCGGTATATTTTGATCGTTCCGGCAAGCAAGGAGAGGAAGCAGCCCGCGAAATATTGGAACGAGTGGCATCATCGGATCAACGAGTGGATGAAGGAGGAGGGGGCGTCTTGCCGAGCGCTTTTAGGGATCGGGGGGAGAACAACATCGATCCGTGACTATTATTTTTGCTATCAGCAGGCGGTACAGGCGTTGCAAGTCATTCTCCATAGTTTTCAAGGGACAAGCTTGGCATTTTTTGACGAGCTTGGGGCGTACACGGTATTGCACCATTTAAAAGAGCTGGAGGCGGCGAAACTGTTTGTCGACAAATATCTTGGCCCGTTGATCCGGCATTCGGCGGAACGAAACGTGGATTGGCTGCAAACGATTCGTGTCTTTCTCGATTGCAACGGCCATTTGACCGAAACCGCCGAAAAGCTGTATATTCACCGCAGCACCCTTCAATATCGGCTCGAAAAGATTGAAGAAATGCTCGGCTTCTCCTTAGGCGGGGCAGAGCAGCGGTTCAACTTGATGATGGCGTTAAAGTTGTACGATTTATATGGCCTGTCCTCCGCCAAATCGCTGAAAAGATAAGCGTGTTTTCCTGCATCATGCAGGTATTTTTTTATATTCACCTTTTTTATAATTAATAGCAAAGATAATATAGAAAATTCAAAAAATAAAGGAGGATTTGACGAATGGTAGCAACGATCGGAGTCGTGGGAGCCGGTACGATGGGAGGCGGCATCGCCAATTTAGCTGCGTTGTCAGGATTTAATGTCATTTTAGTAGACATCGACGAGCATACGCTGCAAAAAGCGCGCTCGCGAATGGAAGCATTTATGGATAAAAGCGTGGCCAAAGGGAAGCTGACCGCCGAGCAAAAACATGAGGCGCTAGAACGGGTGAAGGGATCGATCAGCTTGCAGGACATGAAGCAGGCGGATGTCATTATTGAGGCGGTCATCGAAAACATGGAGGTGAAAAAAGAAGTTTTTTCACAATTGGACAACATTGCACCAGAACACGCCATCCTAGCGACGAACACATCATCGATGTCCATCACAGAAATCGCTTCTGCCACCAACCGTCCAAGCCAAGTCGTTGGCATGCATTTTTTCAATCCCCCGCAGCTGATGAAACTCGTCGAAGTAGTACGCGGATACAAAACGAGCGATGAAACAGTGGAGCAGGTGAAAGAGCTCGCCCGGAAACTGAAAAAAGAGCCGGTTGAGGTGAAAAAAGATTCCCCGGGGTTCATCGTCAACCGCATTATGATTCCGCAGTTTATCGAAGCGATTCGCCTCGTCGAGGAGGGAGTGGCTTCGATGGAAGACATCGATAAAGCAGTGACGCTCGGTTTGAACTACCCGATGGGGCCGTTTACGTTGCAAGATTTCGCCGGAGTCGATATCGGCCTTCATGTTATGGACTATTTTTACGAAGAGTTTAAGGACGATCGGTTTGCCGCTCCTTTATTGCTCAGACAGCTTGTCCGGGCAGGAAGGCTCGGCCGAAAAACAGGAGCCGGGTTTTATGATTACGATGATGCCCGATAAGGGTGAAACGGCGATGTTCGTTGTACGCCACCACTACGTCGCTAAACATTCTAGGAGGAGGAATGAGTTGTGAACTACGAATTTTTGCAATGTGAAATCGAAAACCGAGTGGCGGTTGTATCCATTCACCGCCCTCCGCTCAATCCGTTGAATACAAAAGTGTTTCAAGAGCTATCTGCCTTGATCGATGAGCTCGAAGCCAACCAACAAGTGGGGGCGATAGTCATTACCGGAACGGGAGAAAAAGCGTTTGTGGCCGGTGCCGATATTCATGAAATGATGGACTTGGATTTGGCCGGCATGATGGAAATGAACAAAATATCGCGAAGCGCGTTTTCGAAAATTGAAAACGCATCCCAACCGGTGATCGCGGCGGTGAACGGGCTGGCGCTCGGAGGGGGCTGCGAACTAGCGCTCGCATGCGATTTACGCATTTGTTCTGACAATGCCAAGTTTGCCTTCCCAGAGGTCAACCTCGGCATTATTCCGGGCGGCGGCGGGACGCAGCGGCTGCCGCGCATCGTCGGTCAAGGGGTGGCGAAAGAATTGCTTTATTTCGGCGAAATGATCGATGCCCAGCGGGCGCTTGCCATTCATTTGGTAAACAAAGTCGTCCCATCCGACGAACTTTTGCCGACGGCGAAAGAATGGGCCGGAAAATTGGCGCAAAAACCGGCCATTGCCATGCGCATGCTCAAAGAAGCGGTCAACACGGGAGCCAATGTTGACTTGCAGTCAGGGTTGATGGTGGAAACTGCCTGCTTTGGAAACGCCTTTGCGACCGAAGATCGAAAAGAAGGCATGCGGGCGTTTGCCGAAAAGAGAAAGCCGGTGTTTGTCGGCAAGTAATTTCGGCCGTAAGGAGAGCAACAAAACCGGTATAACTGCACACTGAATTCGGTCATCAACCGTCCTTGTGTTCAAATCAAAGGGATTGAAAAATTAAGACAGGGTGGTGTTGTGGATGACAGGAAAATCTTTCACCGTGCATGAAGTGTTAAACCGTTCCTTTCAACGGGTTTCCGAGGGGAAAGAGGTAGCGTATGACGGCTACCGACGCATGACGTATAGAGAACTAGTCGACAGTGTCGAATACATGGCTTCCGCTTTGGCGGTGTTAGGAATCCAAAAAGGGGATCGAGTGGTTGTTTGCTTGCCTAACTGGAACGAATTTATGGTCATTTACTTTAGTCTCGCCCGCCTTGGCGCCATTCTTGTTCCTTGCAATCCGCGCTACCGCACAGAAGAGTTAGTTTATATACTGGAAAATTCGAAAGCGACGGCCGCTTTTCTTATGGGTGAGTTTGGCCATATCGATATATTTACATCGCACCCGTCAGCGGGCAGCTCGCTGAAATATATTTTTACCGTACGCTTCCAACAGAAAGGATATCATTCGTTTGCTGATTTAATCGAATTAGGAAAACGTTCTCCCGCTGTTCCCTCAATCACTATCGATGCCGCAGAAGATGTCTTCGCGATTTTGTATACATCAGGTACAACAGGAAAGCCAAAAGGGGCGATGTTGACGCACCAAAATGTATTCTACTCGGCCAACGCTACGATCGAAGCCATGAAATGTACCGAGGATGACGTGTTTTTAGTCGCTGTTCCTGTTTTTCATGTGTTTGGCATGGTTCCTTCCATACTATCAGCGGTGTTATGCGGAGCGCGTCTTGTCTTTATGGAACAATATAAGGCGGAAGAAGCACTGAGGTTGATTGAACAGGAGAAGGTGACGATCCACCACGGCGTCCCGACGATGTTTATTTTAGAGTTGAACCATCCGAATTTCAGCCGGTATCAATTGTCTTCGTTGCGTACGGGCATTATCGCCGCCGCTCCGTGTCCTGAGGAAGTGGTAAGGAAAATTCGCACGCAAATGGGATGCGATGTTGTCATTTCGTACGGGCTGACAGAGACATCCGCTACTTTAACGATTACAGGCTTTGATGACAGCGATTCCGTACGTTCAGAGACGGTGGGAAAAGCGGTACCAGGGGCGGCGGTGAAAGTCGTTGATGACAACCGCCAAGAGGTGAAACCTGGTGAAGTAGGGGAGTTGGCTTGCAGAAGCTTTGGCGTCATGAAAGGATATTACGGAATGCCGGAAAAAACGAGGGAAGTGATCGATGAGGAAGGATGGTTTTATACCGGGGATTTAGCGACGATTGATGAAAACGGGTATGTGCGGATTGTAGGGCGCAAAAAGGAAATGATTATTCGCGGCGGTTACAACATTTATCCTCGGGAAATCGAAGAAATTTTCTACAAACATCCGAGTGTCATGGAGGTAGCCATCATCGGATTGCCAGACACGGTTTTAGGAGAAATCTCTTGTGCCGTCATAAAACTGCGGCCTCACTGCATAGAAGATGAGGAATCGATGAAGGCATACCTGAAAGGCAAAGTAGCCGACTATAAAGTGCCGGACCGCATTGTGTTTGTCGAAGAGCTGCCTGTCACACCGAGTGGAAAAATTAAAAAAGTAGCCCTTCGGGAAATGATGGAAGAACAATTAAAATCAACCCTTCGTTAATATGGCTGAAATGATGACGTAAGGAGATGGCTAGCTGTGGCAAAGATAAAAGAATATAAAGGCGGGTGTTTCATCCATGAACATGTTTCCGCCAGTGAAGTGTTTACTCCAGAGGACTTTACCGACGAACATCACATGCTGGCTGATATGGCAGAAAAGTTTGTCATGAAGGAAGTGCTGCCCGTCTTAGGGGACATTGAGGCTCAACAGTTTGACGAAACTGTCCGTCTATTAAAGAAAGCAGGGGAGCTCGGGTTATTGGGTGCCGATATTCCTGAGCGATACGGCGGGCTTCATTTGGATAAGATCAGTTCATGCATCATCAGCGAAAAGGTGGCCTTAGGCCGGTCGTTTGCTGTGACGTTCAGCGGACAGGTAGGCATCGGGTCGTTGCCCATTGTCTTTTTTGGCACAGAGGAGCAAAAGAAAGCCTATTTGCCTTATGTGGTTACCGGCGAAAAGATCGGCGCTTATGCGTTGACAGAACCAACTTCCGGTACAGACGCGCTAGCTGCAAAAACATCGGCGCGCTTATCTGAGTGCGGGCGATATTATATCTTGAACGGTGAAAAGCAGTGGATTACGAACTCGGCGTTTGCGGATTTCTTTATCGTTTTCGCCAAAGTGGATGGACAACGGTTTACGGCGTTTATCGTCGATAAAGACTATATGGGAGTGTCGGTTGGACCCGAAGAGAAAAAAATGGGATTAAAAGGTTCCTCGACCCGTTCTTTGATTCTTGATAACGTAAAAGTTCCAGTTGCCAATGTATTAGGTGAAATCGGGAAAGGGCATATCATTGCTTTTAATATCTTAAACATCGGCCGCCATAAACTTGCCGCCACCGCGTTAGGGATGGCGAAGAGGGCACTCGAATTATCGGTGAAATATGCTAAAGAAAGAAGGCAGTTCGGCCGTTCGTTATCCGAGTTCGGTTTAATTCAACATAAAATCGCCGATATGGCGGTCAAGACATATGTGAATGAGAGTATGATTTATCGCACGGCCGGTGCTCTCGAACAAGGATGGAAGGGGGAAAATGGCAATATCGCTCAAACAATTGCCGATTACGCTGTGGAATGTTCGATCAATAAAGTGTTTTCGACTGAAGTGCTCGATTTTGTTGTTGATGAAGCGGTACAAATTCATGGCGGATACGGCTATATGGCGGAGTATGAGGTCGAAACGCTTTATCGTGATGCACGAATTTACCGTATTTTTGAAGGAACGAATGAAATCAATCGAATCATCATCGCGTCAACCTTGTTGCGAAACTGTCCATCTCCATCTAAAGGGATTTCCCGCCAAGAGGGACAGGCTGTCGCGTTTGCCAACGAAACAAAGCAGCTCTATGATGTGAAGTCGTTGTTTTGGGCGATGGCCGGTGCGATCCAAAAACGGCATGTCGAGAATGGAACGGAACAAGAACTGTTAGCCTATTTAGCGGATATGGCCATACAAATTTACGCAATGGAAAGCGCTTTGTTAAGGGCAGAAAAAGCTATAGCACAAAATGCGGTCGACATGGAAGAACAAAAGAAAAACTATGTGCAAGTGTATATTCAAGAGACAATCCAGCAACTGCTCGGCTGCTCGCTGAATGTTATCCCTTATTTGCAAGATGAACAACTAGTAAAAAGAGTTTCACAAAGTATAGAGACATTTATGCGAGGGCCGCTGGTTGATACGGTCACGCTCAAGCGCCAAATCGCTGAAAAAGTGATTCAACACGAAAAGTATGTCAAGTAGTCAACGATCAGTGAATGCCGATCGTTTTGGCTGGGGAATTTCCTATGGAAAAAAGCAAAAAAGACGGAGAGGGGAACGATGATGCATACCGAGATCGTATTGCTTGAAGGAGCACGTACACCATTTGCCAAATTTTGTGGTTCGTTTCGCGATATTTCCGCCACTGACCTAGGGGCCATCGCAGCACGGGAGGCGATGAAAAAGGCGAACATCGAGCCGGAAGAAATCGACCATGTCGTATTTGGCAACGTCCAGCAGTCGAGCCGTGACGCCCACTTGTTGGCCCGCCACGTCGGCTTAAAGGCTGGGGTGCCGATCGATGTACCGGCCGTGACGGTTAACCGATTATGCGGGACGGGGTTAGAAGCAATCATTATGGCCGCACGGTTCATTTTAACTGGGGAAGCAAACGTCGTGCTGGCGGGAGGCACGGAAAATATGAGCCAAGTGCCGCACGTCATTCGCGGCATGCGCTGGGGAACGGCGTTAGGCAGCCCGACGGTGGAAGATTGGCTGTGGGACGGGTTGTATGACACGGTTGGCGGTTGCAGCATGGCCATAACAGCGGAGAATTTAGCGAAAAAGTATCACATTACCCGCGAAGAAGTCGACCGCCACGCCCTTCGCAGCCACGAGCGGGCGCTTGCCGCGATCGAAAAAGGGTATTTTCGACAAGAGATTGCCCCCGTCACCGTGCAAGCAAGAAAAGGGGAGACGGTCATTGATACGGATGAACACCCGCGTCGAACAAGTTTGGAACAGTTGCGGTCACTCCAACCGCGCTTCCTGGAAAACGGAGTCGTGACGCCAGGCAATGCCAGCGGGATGAACGACGGGGCGGCGGCAGTCATTGTCGCTTCGGCGGAATATGCCGCCAAGCGTGGGTTGAAACCGCTTGCCCGTCTCGTTTCGTGGGGAGTCGTCGGCGTCGAGCCGCAGTATATGGGGATTGGCCCTGTGCCAGCGATCCGCCAAGCGCTCGAAAAAGCGAATTTATCGATCGATGATCTCGATTTAATCGAAATTAACGAAGCGTTTTCAGCCCAATATTTAGCGTGCCAGAAGGAGTTAGGCTTTGAGGATGACAAAGGCAATGTCAATGGTGGTGCGGTCGCTCTTGGCCATCCCCTGGCCGCTTCAGGAACGCGGATTACATTGACGCTTCTGTATGAGCTCGAAAGAAGAGGAAAGAAATACGGCGCTTCCTCGCTATGCATCGGCGGCGGCCAAGGCATAGCAGCGATTTGGGAGAGGCTATAACTCGTAACGTTAGTGAATAGAGAAAAAGAACACGGGAAGTTTGTGACCGACCGTAATGGTGCCCCCGTTTACGGGGGACTACAACTATTTACGTTTTAATTTTCATCTCTTGGTGGCAAAAGGAGGGTATTTATGGAAAATATGAATGTGGAAGTCGTAAAACAACGAGTCATTCGAAAGACAATGTTAAGAATTTTACCTTTTATTCTCATCTTATATATTGTCGCTCACTTGGATCGCGTTAATATTGGATACGCAGCACTGAGCATGAATGCAGAGTTGGCTCTTTCTGCGGAGGTGTTTGGTTTATTATCAGGGATATTTTTTATCGGATATTTTCTGTTTGAAGTGCCAAGCAACATGATTTTGCACAAGGTTGGCGCAAGAGTATGGATTGCCCGCATTATGATTACGTGGGGAATTATTGTCGTATTAACTGGATTTGTACAATCGGCCGCCCATTTATATGTCTTACGCTTTTTATTAGGGGTCGCAGAAGCAGGATTTTTCCCCGGGATTCTTTTATATTTCACCTATTGGTTCCGAAAACGGGAACGGGCGATTGCCACTTCTGTCTTAATACTGGCATTACCGATTGGATCAATTATCGGCGCTCCATTATCAACATGGATTATGGATGTTGTTCAATGGGGTGGATTGTCCGGTTGACGATGGATGTTCATATTAGAAGGGATTCCGGCAGTGGTGTTAGGCATTGTTGTCCTATTTTATTTGACAAATACTCCGAAACAAGCCAAATGGTTAACGAAAGAAGAAAGCGACTGGCTCGAAGGGGAATTGGAAAAAGAAAGAGTGGAAAGCAAACGAGTTAATAAAACAACAAAGTAACTATTCAGCCACATCATAAAGTGAGCTGAATATTTTTTGCTTTTCCTGTCCATGATGTGAATATTGATAGACAAGGAGGTGAATCGCATGTTGACGGTACAACAAGCTGTATTTACAGTTGAAAGCTTAATCAGCAAAGTCCAACAACAAAAGCAGCTCATTACTCACCAACAACAAGTCATTGAGCAACTGTTGAAAGAAAACAAACAGCTACGCAAAGAAAATGAACAACTGAAGTACCGTGTTCAAGAGCTGGAAGCACGCACGAAAAAAAACAGCTCTAATAGCCATTTGCCCCCATCTTCTGACCGTTTTGCCAACACACGTTCTTCTCGTCAACCATCTGGCAACAAGCCAGGCGGACAAGAAGGACATCAAGGAACGACGCTCCGTCAAGTGGAACATCCACATCATCGTGTCGTCCACCGTGTGCATACGTGTCAAGGATGTGGAGCTTCTTTGCGTGAAGTCAAACCGTTCAAAGTCGATATCCGTCAAGTGTTTGATGTCTTATGTCTTCTGTTGGCAGGCGAAACGATCGATCGAGTTCTTTCCGCTACCTAGGGCATTTTCTATGACCGAAATGCCCTATTTGTGCTGGGCTTTTTTATACACTAGCACTGGGGTGAATAGTTACACAACAAAGAAAGAGATGTTAAAAGATATTAAAGTTTGGCAATTGACGCTTGTCTACTTCGCCAACTACACCGCCATGTATGGACTAGGGTTTTGGCTCCCATCTATTGTAAAATCCCTAACAGAAAACGTCTCATCCAATTTGCAAATCGGCTGGATCACCATGATTCCCGCGTTAGTCGGAATGATTTCCTTATTGTTTATGGGCTGGAACGCGAGCAGAACGAATTCCCATCGGATTCATATCGTCATTAGTTTTCTGATTGCTCTAATTGGATTTGGGGCAAGCGCTTTTGCAACGAGCTCCGTGATAATGATCATTTTATTGTCGTTCGCTGCTATTGGTTTATACGGTTTTGCCGGCGTCTATATGGCTTATATGACTTTTTTCTTCACAGAGTCTACTGCTCCAGTTGGAATTGCGCTCGTTAATTCCTTTGCCTCCTTAGGGGGATTTGTCGGGCCGATGATTTTCGGGCTCGTCACCATTAAAAGCGGAATGCTTTTACTGGCCGCTTTAGCCGCCATAGGGATGTGCACGACCATCATTTTGAAGAGCAAACAGCCAACCGTCGATGCTAATGTAAAGGCAGAGTTAGTATGAAAGACGGAAAATCATATAGTACGAGGCTGCCAAAAAAGGTTCATCACAATGGGGGCAGCCTCCCCTTGTTTATCGTCTAAATATTTTCCCATCATCGATTGAAACGATTGTCAGAGAATTTATAGAAATTAAAGAGTTTCGCATTGTCTATTACACAGAGCAGGAAATGAATCAAGTAAAAGTGCAAATCGAGTCGGAAGCGGATGTCGAACGGCGTTTAGCCGACCGTCTCAGAGAACGGATCGGCATCCGCATCGATGTCGAACGGGTTGCGCCGGGATCATTACCCCGTTTTTCGATGAAGGCAAAGCGGGTTATCGACGAGCGCAATCATCGACAACAAGTGGGTTAATCAATAGAGAAACAAAAGTCATGGAAAAGAAGGGAGAAGAGACGATGAGTCAAGCTAACGTTCAACAGCGCCCTGTTCTCGTCGTCGGGGCAGGACCCATCGGATTAACTGCGGCCTTGGCATTGCGTCATTTCGGACTGCCAGCGACGGTGATCGAGGCAGAACCAAAAGACCGTCTCCGGCCAGGAAGCCGGGCGATTTATTTCCATAAGGCGACGCTCCAGCATTTAGAGGATATTTATACAGGGTTAGGAAAAACATTTGCCGAACATGGCGTCGTGTGGCCGATCAAGCGCACATTATTCCGCGGCAAGGAAGTGTATGTAAAGCGGTATCCGTCTCCTGATCCGAACGCGCTTCCGCCGTTTACGAGTTTGCCGCAGGTGGAAGCGGAAAAATTTTTGTATAACGCCTGCCTTGAGGCAGGGGTCGAATTCGTCTGGGAGACGCCGGTTCTCGATGTCCAGACCGATGAGGAAGGGGTCACTGTCATCACCGCATCGGGCGAACGGTGGTCGTGCGATTATCTCATTGCTGCTGACGGGGCACGCTCGACTGTCCGCCAATCGGTCAGCATTGAAATGGAAGGGCCGCGGACGAAAGACTATTTTGTTGTCGTCGATGTGAAAGAAGATGAAGCGGATCCGCTGCCGCTCGAGCGGGTGTTTCATTATCAACACCCGGCTGTGGATGGGCGCAACGTTCTCTTTGTGCCGTTTGCCGGCGGATGGCGCATTGACTTGCAGCTGTTGGATGGGGATGATCCGGAACAGTTCGGCAGTGTGGAGGGCGTGAAACAATGGCTGCCGAAAGTGATGCCGGACAAATACGCGGACCGCATCACATGGGTGTCGACGTACCGCTTTTTCCAGGTGGTTGCTAAATCGCTCACCGACCGCCATCATCGTGTGCTGTTAGCTGGCGAGGCTGCGCACTTGTTTGCCCCGTTTGGCGCGCGCGGCATGAACTCCGGCGTACCGGATGCGATCATGGCGGCGAAAGCGATTCGAGCGGCGCTTGACGCGGAAAACCGCGAAGACGCGAAAGCGGCCATTGCGGCAGCTGCCAACGAGCGGCTGATCGCGGCAAGATACAATCGCGATTGCGCAGGCATCGCCTTAGAGCATATTCAAGGCACCGATCCGGCCATTCATCTGAAGCGTGAAGTAGCAGCTTCGCTTGCTCCGATTTTGCCGCGTCTCGGCAAATGGCTTGATGAAGGGCCATATGGACCGAAATCGGGACCGCCGCAGTTGTCAACGAAATATTGATCAGGAGGAAACGCGATGGAGTACGCTTTTCAAGTGCGATGGGGGGATACTGACGCGGCAGGCATCGTCTTTTACCCGAATTTTTATAAGTGGATGGATGAAGCGTCCCACCACTTTTTTGCCAGCCTTGGGCATTCGACATGGAAATGGTTTCAAGAAGAGCGAATCGGCATGCCAATTGTGGAAGCGAAATGCCAGTTTCATGCCCCGCTCTTTTTTGAAGATCACGTTTGTGTGAAGTCGTCTATTGATGACCTGCGAGAAAAATCGTTCCGCATCCAGCATCAGTTTTTCCGCGGGGACCAGCTCGTGGCTGACGGGTATGAGGTGCGGGTGTGGACGACATTCGCTGGCGACAGGCCGAAAGCCGCTCCCATCCCGGCGGAGCTTCGTGAGAATATGAGGCAGACAGCGGCCATGACCACACGTGAGGAGGGACAATGATGAAAATCATCAACTACCGATTGGGTGATGCGGTGCGCGCTGGGTGTATCGTTGAAGACAAAGTCATCGATCTCCATCAAGCGTATGTGGCCCGGCTAAAAGCCAACGGGCATCCGCGCGCCGAGCAGCTTGCCGCCGCGCTTGTTCCAGCCGATACCATCGGGCTGCTTGAAGGCGGAGAGAAAAGTTTGGAAGAGGCGCAAAAAGCGGTTGAATTCGCCTTGGCACATGGGCTTACGATCGACCGCGCCCATGTCAAAATGGAAGCACCGGTGTTAAAGCCAAACAAAATCATTTGCGTCGGCCATAATTACCGTGAGCATATTCTCGAAATGAAACGAGAACTGCCTGAATACCCTGTCATTTTTGCCAAGTTTAGCAATACGATCATCGGTCCGGAAGATGACATCCCGTTGCCGCCGATCACGAGTCAGCTCGATTACGAAGCGGAATTTGCGTTCGTCATCGGCAAACGGGCGCGGAATGTAAAGCAGGCGGATGCGCTCAAGTATGTGGCTGGGTATACGATTGTCAATGATGTGACAGCACGGGACTTGCAACGGCGGACGATCCAATGGCTGCAAGGAAAAACGCTTGATGGGAGCGCGCCGATGGGACCGTGGCTTGTGACAAAAGACGAAATTCCCAATCCGCATTCCTTGGAGATTTCATTGACCGTTAATGGGGAAGAGCGCCAACGGTCGAATACGAAAAACTTGGTGTTTAATGTTCATTATCTTGTAGAATTTTTGTCTCATATTATGACGCTTGAACCGGGCGATGTCATTTGCACTGGAACGCCGGGCGGTGTCGGCGTTGCCCGCAATCCGCAAGTCTTTTTGCAGCACGGGGATATCGTACGCATTGAAGTGGAGAACATTGGCGCACTCGAGAACCGGGTCGCCGCTGTACCGAGTCCGGTGGAGGTGGAACCGTCATGCCGTTGATCGAGCAATACCGCCAAGAAATCAAAGAGTCGGTAGAGAAGATTATCCAAAAAGTTAGCACGTTGACAGAAGAAGAGATCCGCTGGAAACCGTCTGCCGACGAATGGTCGATCATGGAAATTCTTTGTCACATTGAAGAAGTGATCGGCTACTGGACAAGGGAACTTGTTCGTGTCATTCAAGCCGGTGGCGGCGAATGGGGGCGGGGGCTCAATGATGAAGCGAGGCTGGCGGCGGTTCGCCAAGCGGACGCCCGCCATGTCGATGAGGTGATTCACGGGATTCAAGAGGCGGCGGAATCAGCCGATCAACAACTGGCGGCGCTAAATGACGAACAGTTGGCGTTGGAAGCGCCACACCGCAATCCGAAATTTGGCGTGAAGCCGATGACGTTTTTAATTGAACATTTTCTTACCGATCATTTGGCCGGCCACTTAAAGCAAATCGAACGGAACATGAAAAAATACGAGACTGCCTAAGGGGGGAGAAACCATGGCAGAAGCCAATCCGTTTTTCCAAAGCAAAGAAGTAAAAGAGTTTACGAAAAAAATTGAACAGTACCATTTAGGGCCGCTATGGGAAGCGATTCCAGATTTAATGCATAAAGAGCCGAAGCCGGAAGCGGTGCCGTACTTATGGAAAGGGGAAACGCTCCGCAAGCTTCTTTTAGAGGCGACGCAAATTTTCACACCGGAGCGCGGCGGCGAGCGGCGGGCCATTTACTTGCAAAATCCCGGGCTCAAACAGCGGCAGCCATGGGGATGGGCGTCGACGACCAACACGCTATATGCGGCTGTTCAGCTCATTTTGCCTGGGGAAACGGCGCCATCGCACCGCCATACACAAAGCGCCATGCGGTTTATCACAGACGGAAAAGGGGCGTATTCGATCGTCCAGGGCGAACGGCTGTTTATGGAAGAAGGTGATTTTCTCATCACCCCAGGCGGATTATGGCATGGCCATAGCCATCCGGGAGAAGAGCCGATGTTCTGGATGGATTGTTTAGATATCCCGTTTATTTATTCGACAGGCGGCACGTTCTTTGAACCGTACCCGGATGGCATTGAGCCGCCGTCGCTTCCGGATGATTACTCGGCGCGCAAGTATCGCGGCGGCATGGTTCGGCCGATCGGTGACCGGAAGCCGCAAGTCGCACCGCTTGGGTTGTACAAGTGGAAACAGACCGAAGCGGCGTTGACAGGGTTAAGCGATTTGGAACCGGATCCGTATGATGGCATTGCGGTCGAGTACATTAATCCATCGAACGGCCATACGGCCAACCCGAACATCGCCGCTTGGATGCAAAAATTGCCGGTTGGCTATCACTCAAAAGCGCACCGCCACACGTATTCAGCGATTTATCACGTGTTCAAAGGAGAAGGATATACAGTCATTAACGGTGTTCGGTTCAACTGGACAAAAGGCGATTATTTCGTCATTCCGAACTGGGCGTGGCACGAACATGTGAACACGTCCAATGAGGATGCGCTTCTCTTCTGCGCCAACGATTTGCCGATTATGGAAAAGCTCGGATTGCAGCGTGAAGAAGCGTACCCGAATAACAACGGATATCAATCGATCGTCGGGGAGTTTGAGGCCGAGGCGGTAAGCAGTTAAAAGCCGTTCCCCTGTGATCGGCAGCTGCAGGGGATTATAAATAAGGAGGGAGACGATGAGCACAGTTTCTGAAAAGGGAATCAACCATACAGGGGCGGCGGGGACGGAAAACGCGGCAGTCCGTCGTCTGTTCGACCGCTTCGTAAATATCGATTGGCTTTCTTCGCTTGGCCGGCAGGGAAATGAACAGGTTGAACATCCGCTCCGCCAATTTGCCGATTTTTTCGGCGTCCGTCACGTCGAGGTGAAGTGGCTGGCTGAACAAGAATTGCGATCAGCAATCGAGGCGATTCGTCTCGAAGAGGATGGCATTTGGCAGGCGCTGCGGCATGTTCCTGATCAATTCAAGCACCAGGCTGAACGGGCAGGAAGATTGGAAGCGCTTTTGGCACTGGCCGATGAGGTGCCGCCTGTGATTTTTCAACACAGTTTTGACCAGTTATTTGCGGTGTTACGTCCATATGGGGACAACGTTGTGACTACCGCGGTCGGCTATATGATGTACATCGGTGGAATGGCTTGTGCTTGGGAACTGTTGTCCGATCTTGAAGGATGGGAGACCAATCCGTTTTACTTTCTCATTGCTGTGCTAGAACGCGGCCATTGGCCGTTAGGGGTTGTTAACGGCCAGTTTGTTGTTATTTAGATGATAGGAAAAGCCCAAGAGATCCGTTACGGAAACTCTCTTGGGCTTCTTTTATGGCCGCGAGAGATCCCGGCGGTATGGGCATGGACGGACGTTCGAGAGCTCTATAGTGACCGGTTGTCCACCAATGGAGCGATGGCTGCTGGCGATGTTGGCCATGCGAAGCTTTCTCCTGCCACCTTACTCCTTATTAATTGAACGATATAGAAAATATAAGTATTACGAAAAGAATACGAAGTGATAAAAAACAAAATGTGTATTTTCGGGAAAATACGCATTCTTACATATAAATCAGCATTATTTAGGTGATTTTGCCTATATGTTTTTTTAACTAAAGCAGAAATAATATATTTAATTTTCTAAAGTTATTATATATTATAAAAGTTAGGATATTTAAAATAGTGAAAATAGGAGGTGAAGGACAGAAAGATGAATTTAATTTAAAAAAATGAAAGCGCTTTAGAAAGTCAAGAACATGATAAAGGGGGATTTTCAATGAAAAGAAAGGTTTATGTCATCGTGTTGGCTGTTTTGTTAACGATTTTATCTGCCTGCGGCAACAGCGCAATCCAGTCGACAACGAAGAACGAAGGGGGAACGGCCAAGAATGATGGAACGATCAAAATTGGCGCTCTTTTGCCAAAATCAGGAGTGTACGCGTCTTTAGGAAAAAACTTGGAGATGGGGATGAAGCTCTATTTTGAAAGCATTGGTTGGAAAGTCGCTGGAAAGGACATTGAGCTCATTGTGGAAGATACGGAAGCCGACCCGCAAGTAGGGCTTAGGAAGGCAAGAAAGTTGATCGATCAAGACCAAGTGGATTTATTGACAGGAACAGTGAGCACGGCCGTTGCCTACGCGATTCGGGATGAGGTGGATAAGAAAAAGATGCCGTTTCTTGTCTCCCATGCCGGAGGAAATGATTTGACAAGAAGCAAACGGAGCGATTACATTTGGCGATCGTCTTTCTCTTCATGGCAGATCGGCTATTCGCTTGGTCAATGGGCATACGACCATATCGGAAAGACAGTGTATATCGCTGCAGCCGATTACGCCTTCGGCCGCGAAGTTGCCGCCGCATTTAAAGAAGCGTATACAGCGGCGGGCGGAAAAGTAGTCGGTGAAGTGTATCCGCCTTTAGGAAACAACGATTACTCCTCGTATTTAACGACAATCAAAAACGCCAATGCAGATGCTGTTTACGCCTTCTTTGCGGGAAGTGACGCAGTGAAATTCGTTCAGCAATACGAACAGTTTGGGTTGAAAAAGGAGAAAAAATTAATTGGATCCGGCTGGCTTGTGTCGGAAGATGTCCGGAAACAGCAAGGAAATGCAGGAGTTGGGACGATCGCGTCCATTTTCTGGGACTATCATTTAGATACAAAGGAAAATAAAGCGTTTATCGCCGCGTTTGAGAAAAAGTACAATGCACGCCCAACGATTGAAGCGTTGGAAGGTTACGATGCCGCAAAAATTATTGCGGAGGCATTAGAGACGGTCGGCGGTGATGCTTCTGATCCTGACAAAGTGGTCGAGGCGATTTCCAACGTGCAGTTTGTGAGTCCGCGCGGACCGATTCAGTTTGATAAGGAAACCCATCATATTATTCAAAATATGTATATCATCGAAACGAACCTAGTGAACGGTCAAGCTGAAAACAAAGTGATTGAAGTGATCGAGAAAGTGAAAGATCCTGGACAATAGAACGGAGGGAGAAAAAAGATGGACATCATTGCCGCTCAACTCGTCAACGGCGTGTCATATGGCATGTTGTTGTTTGTGATTACTTGCGGCTTATCATTAGTATTTGGAATATTAGGGGTATTGAACTTGGCCCACGGTTCGTTATATATGATTGGAGCGTATGTTGCCTATACATTGACGACGCAACTATTCGAAAACTTTTGGCTCGCCCTACTCATCGCACCACTCATTGTAGCCGTTTTATCCCTCATCATCGAACTCATCTTGCTTAGGCCGACTTACCATTTAGGGCATTTATCCCAAGTGTTGTTAACATTCGGATTGGCGTATGTCATTCACGATGTGACGTCCATCATATGGGGATCGGATGTTTTATCGATTCCCCTCCCTTCTTTTTTATCGGAAACGCTGCATTTCTTTCATCAAGAATTTCCAGCATACCGATTGTTTGTTATTGTTGCTGGAGTCGTGTTGGCGTCTTGTTTATGGTTTGTCCAAGAAAAAACGCGTTGGGGGGCTATGATCCGCGCTGGGTTGAGTGACAAAGAAATGATTAGCGCATTAGGAGTCAATATTAAGCTCGTCTTTACCGTCGTTTTTCTTGTCGGCGGGTATTTGGCAGGGATAGGCGGGGTGATTGCTTCACCGATTCTTGGCTTATACCCAAGCATGGAGTTTCAAACGTTAATTTTAGCTTTAGTCGTTCTCGTTGTCGGCGGTCTCGGTTCGATTGCCGGGACGTTTGTCGCCAGTTTAGTTGTCGGGATTGTCGAAACGTTTGGTCGTTTTCTTGTACCGGAACTCAGTTTATTTCTTGTATTTGCGCTTATGGCCGTCATTTTAATTAGCAAACCGAATGGATTACTTGGAAAGCAGGTGATCAAGCATTGAATAGACAAGTTTTCATTGGCATCGTCGCTGTCATCTTGCTTATTGCCGTCCCTTTTTTCTTTTCCTTGTTTTATCTCAATTTGCTTGCTGAAATTTTGGTTTTAGCGATTTTCGCCCTCAGCTTGAACGTGCTTGTCGGCTATACGGGACTCGTTTCATTAGGGCATGCCGCCTTTTTCGGGATTGGCGCGTACGCGTCGGCCCTTCTGGCGAAAGAGTGGTCACCGCAGTTTCTGTTGATCCTTTTGGCTTCGGTTCTAATTGCTGCGGCGGCGTCGGCCGTCATCGGTCTTTTTTGCGTGAAAGTGAACGGGTTTTATTTTCTTATGTTGACGCTAGCCTTTTCGCAAATGATTTACTCGTTTGTCCATCAATCGACCACAATAACGGGCGGATCGAACGGGCTGTCCGGGTTGCCGAGCCCGATGTTAGGGACGATAGATCTTTCCAATCCTGTGTTCCTTTATTATTCAATTGTGCTCGTGTTTGTCGTTGTTTACATCGTCTTAGGATTGATTGTTAAATCTCCATTTGGTCATGTGTTAATCGGAATTCGCGAAAATGAAATGCGGATGAAAGCGATGGGGTATAACACCGCCCTGTATAAATACATTGCTTTTATCATAGCAGGAGCCATCGGCGGGATTTCAGGCGCCTTATATTCGAACTTGAACGGTTTTGTTTCGCCGAACGATGTGTACTGGACGATGTCGGGATCGGTGCTCATTATGGTGTTGATTGGTGGAGCCGGAACGATGATCGGCCCTGTGTTGGGAGCGGCGTTTATCGTTATATTGGAGACGATCGTCAGTTCTTATACAACGGTGTGGACGATGATTATCGGGATCATTTTCATTCTTTTCGTTGTTTTTATGCCGCGAGGGCTTGTCGGTTTTGCGCGTCTGTTTCAAAAACTAGCCGCCCATAGGCTGCCGATTTCACAAAAAGGCACGAAACCATTGGTGAATAATGAGGCCAATCAATAAGGGGGAGGAAAATGGAAAAGGATGTCATATTGCATGTTGAGAGAATCAGCAAGCATTTCGGCGGCTTGCAAATTATTAAGGACGTATCCCTCAGCGTGAGAAAAGGCGAGCGAATCGGAATGATCGGCCCGAATGGGGCGGGAAAAACGACGTTTTTTCACTTGTTAGCGGGCGATCTCCTTCCTACCGGAGGCAAGATCTATTACAAAGGAAGAGAAATGACAAACATGCCGAATTTTAAAAGAGCGCAAGAAGGGATTGTGCGCACGTTTCAGAAAAATAATCTGCTTAATGAATTGACAGTGCTCGACAACTTGTTATTAGTATTGCAGCGGAAGCGCGGAATGGCGAATGTATGGTTCAAACCGAGAAATGCCCGCCGGGCGCCGGCGCTGTTTGCGGAAGCGGAACATTTGCTTGAGACGTGGGGGCTCAAGGAGATTGCCAATGAACGAGTAAAAACGTTGTCGTACGGTGAGCAGCGGCAAGTCGAGATCTTGCTCGGCATTGCGATGGAGCCTGATGTGCTCTTGCTTGATGAACCGACGGCGGGCATGTCCCAAGCCGAAACCACTTACATTGTCCAGTTGCTTCACCAGTTGCCAAAGGATCTTACCGTCATGGTGATCGAACACGATCTCGATGTTGTGTTTGGATTGGCCGAGCGCATGATTGTACTGTATGACGGCTATATTTTAATCGATGGAACCCCTGATGAAGTGCGGGGTGACGAACGGGTCAACGAAATTTATATCGGGAAGGGGAAAACGGTCGGTGCTGAACGTCTATAACATGAATACGTTTTATGGAGACAGCCATGTCCTTCACAACGTTTCGTTGACGGTGGAAAAAGGAAAAGTGACCGTTTTGTTAGGTCGGAACGGAATGGGGAAGACGACGACGATCCACTCCATTATGGGGATGGTTCCGGCTAAAACAGGGAAGATCGTGTTGGAACAGACAGAAATTCAAGATAAGACGAGTTTTCAAATATCGCGGTTAGGAATTGGGCTTGTTCCGCAAGGGAGACGAATCTTCCCGAATTTGACCGTAAAGGAAAACTTAATGACAACATATCGTCCGGCCGAAAACGGTTGGACGTTGGATCAAATATACGCCATGTTCCCCCGGTTAAAGGAAAGGGAGTCGTCGATGGGTGGCGATTTAAGCGGGGGGGAGCAGCAAATGCTGTCGATCGGGAGAGCGCTGTTGACCAATCCGAAAGTGCTGCTTCTTGATGAGCCGTCGGAAGGATTGTCGCCGTTGATGGTGCAAGAAGTGACGGAAATTATTCGGCAATTGAAACAACAAGGGCTGACGATCTTGTTGGTCGAGCAAAATTTAGCGATGGCGTTGGAACTGGCTGACTTCGTCTATATTTTGAACAAAGGAGCGGTTGTGTTTGGCGGAACGCCGAACGAATTGGATATCCACGTCAAAAACAAGTATTTGCTGTTGAGTTCTTAGTTTTACGAACTGCTAGAAGGTCGGTAAAAAAGTCCCCCCGAGGCATAGGTCGGGGGGATGGTTTCAAAAAAGAAGGATTTTAGAATAGGATGCAAGTGATGTTGAAAGCCCTTCGCCTCAGTCTCGGCTGTTTCCAATCGTCTAGCCGATGGGGCTCGGATGGTGCTCTGCTATCTCTGAAAATGGGCGAAGGACTCCTAAACAGGAGAGAAAGAAAGTTTTCGCGGCAAACCTTTTTCCGAGCAGGAACTGCTAGAACCGTTTGGTGACGCTCGGTCGATGAGGCGGCCTGTCGAGGCAGCAAAAGGGCCAATCCACTCTTATCCGCTAGTCTTTTAACACCCGAAATGCCTCTCGCACGTTACGGGCAAACTCAAGCGGGGGCTCGATCGACTGAAAGTGCATATACATGGCCCGCGGTTACTCAAATAACCAGTGGTTGTGGACAGCGGTGACGGAAATGCCCCGTTTTTTCCGATGAGTGCAGCAAAGATGAGAAACAAATCGAGAGGAAAGCAGCGAAATCATAAACTGGGTGAAAGGATGAGCCTTAATACAGGTTGAGCGCCGTTTTGACGCGCTTGATCTCCTTTTTGTTTTCAAACAGTTCTTCCACTAAAATTTTTTGGCCGTTGGCGACGTCGGTGAGCCGCTGATCCATGTCGGACACTTGTTCGCTTAACCGGTGCACTTGTTCGTTCATCTGTTGCACTTGTTTGGTGAGCTGCTCGACTCGTCCGTTTGTTTGCTGAAGCTGATCGGCGAGCTCTTTGATGGCTTGCCAAATCATTTCATTGGTGATTTCCCCCATTCGACACCCCTCTTTCTCGTTCGATTCTCTTCTATTATTATACATGACGAAAGATGGGAACGATAGAGAAAAGATGACGAAATGTTTTTCTTTGCAGCACTCCCTCTGAATGTGATATAACAAAAGAATGTCAACAGCATTGCACATATTGGGGGATGAATGTGGTGATCCGTGTCAGCCATTTGCATAAATCGTTCCGCGTTCATCGTCGCGAAGCCGGATGGCTTGAGGCGGTGCGCCATTTATGGCGCCGCGACTACCGGGTCATCGAGGCGGTCAAAGACGTTTCGTTCACGATCGAAAAAGGGGAGATTGTCGGCTTTTTAGGCCCGAACGGGGCGGGGAAAACGACGACGATGAAAATGCTTGCCGGCCTGTTGCATCCGACATCAGGGGAGATTACGGTCGGCGGTTTTGTGCCGTTTGAACAAAAGCCGGAGTTTAAAAAGATGATGAGCTTAGTGATGGGACAAAAAAGCCAGCTTATTTGGGACATTCCGCCGATGGAGACGTTTTTGGTCAATAAAGCCATTTATGATATTGATGATCGGTCGTTCCGCCAGACGCTTGAGGAGCTCACCGAGCTGCTTGATTTGGCGCCGCTGTTGGACAAGCCGACGCGCAGCTTGTCGCTCGGGCAGCGGATGCGCTGCGAGCTGGCGGCGGCGCTTTTGCATCGGCCGCACGTGTTGTTTTTAGATGAGCCGACGATCGGGCTTGACGTTCATACGCAAGAAAACGTGCGCCGTTTTATCGTTGACTACAATCGAGAGCACGAGACGACCATTTTGCTGACGTCACATTACATGGGCGATGTCGCTGCGCTTTGTGACCGGGTGATGATCATTAACTACGGTCGGCTCCTTTACGACGGGGAACTTTCGGTGCTGACGGAGAAGCTGGCGCCGTACAAGCGGTTGGAAGTCCGGTTTGCGCAGCTGCCAAACATCAACTGGGACGAGTATGGGGAAGTGGCGGAAATGGAAGAGGGAACGGTTGTGCTCAGGGTGGCGCGCGAGACGGCAGCGGGGACGGCGGCGCGGCTGCTTCAGCAGTTTGAAGTCCGTGATATCAATATCGAAGATCCGCCGCTTGAGGAAGTGATTACGCGCGCGTTTCAGGGGGATGGATATGGTGCGTAAATATATCGCCCTGTTGCGCATGAAGTATATTGAAATGATCGCGTACCGCTTGGCGACGTTCGTCTGGATGACGGGCGCCATCACCCAGCCGCTCATTACGATGTTCGTTTGGATGAACATTCATCCGGAAGAGAGTGAGTCGTTTGTCTTTTATTTTATGGCGGTCATTTTTGTCGAGCGGATGACGAGTGCGTGGGATGTATGGGAGCTTGACCGTGAAATCCGCGAAGGGACGTTTTCGAACTTGTTGTTGCGGCCGCTTCATCCGATCCATTGGGCGATTGCGGAAAATATCATCTATAAATGGCTGTTTCTCGTCATTTTAGTGCCGGTTTGGGCAGTGGGGACGGTGTTTTGGCCGGCGCTTCGCCCACATATGACCGGAAGCCAAATCGGGTGGTTTTTGCTGGCGGTCGTATTGGGCGCGGCGCTTCGTTTTTTGTTGAGCTACTCGTGCGGGCTGCTGGCGTTTTGGGTGACCAAAGTGGCGGCTGTGTACGGCGTCATCGATGTTATTTCGCTGTTTTTGTCGGGAAGAATCGCGCCGCTCGAGCTGCTTCCGCCGCAGCTTCGGGAATGGAGCGAGTGGCTGCCGTTCCGCTATATGATTAGCTTTCCGATTGAAATCGCCACCGGAGCCGCAAGTCGAGGGGAATTGGTGCACGGCTTTGCCATCGCGGCAGGGTGGCTGTTTGTGTTCGCTGCCGTTTTGCAATGGCTGTGGAAGGCGGGAATGAAAAAAAATCAGGCGGTAGGTGGATGAATATGCGGCGGTATGGACGGGTGTTCCGCGAATTTTTCCGCGCCTGTGTCGTGGAGGAAATGGAGTATCGAAGCGAATTTTTCGGCAATTTCGCAGCCAGTTTTTTTGGCGTTGGCATGGCGCTGCTCACCGTTCATATCTTTTTTTATCAGACGGATGATTTAGGCGGCTGGACGTACGCGGAGGTGCTTGTCTTGCTCGGCGTCTTTAATACGCTGCGCGGGTTCATCGACTTTGCGCTCCGTCCGAACATGCCGCGGCTGCTTGAACACGTTAGGCGCGGCACGCTCGATTACATTTTGACAAAGCCGGTCGATAGCATGTTTTACGTCAGCTTCCGCCATCTTGTCTTTTGGCGGCTCATCGATGTCGTGCTCGGCTTCGGCGTCATCGGCTACGGTTTGTCTGTCGGGCGCTACGTTCCGTCGGCGGCTGACGTATTGATGTTTCTTGTTGTGATGGCTGCTTCGCTTTTGTTGATTTATTCGCTATGGATGATGCTGATGACGACATCGTTTTGGGTGGTGCGCATCGACGACTTGTCGTTTATTTTCGACTCGTTTTTTGAAACGGCCCGCTTCCCCGGCAGCATGTATCGCGGAGTGGTTCGGATGGTGATCACCTACATATTGCCGGCCGTATTAATCACGAACACCCCCGCGCTGGCGCTGCTAGGCAAATGGAGTGCTCGGACAGCGATTGCCGCTTTGGTTGTGTCCTTCCTCTTTTTATGGATTGCCCGCCGCTTTTGGTGCTTTGCCTTGCGCTTTTATACAGGAGCGGGCGGGTGAGGATTCATCCATCTTCAGGCAAAGGGTGTCTCGTTTTTGCTGAGACATCCTTTTTTCTTTGTTCCCCAAGCACGATATTGGTTGACTTTTACGTCAACGTAAAATAAAATAAAATTCAGAATATTATATCTAAGAAAGGGATGACGATGCATTATTTCACCATTTCCGATTTGGCGCATGAGTTTGATGTGAGCACGCGGACGATCCGCTATTACGAAGAGCGCGGGCTGCTTACCCCGATGCGGACGGAGTCCGGGCAACGGCTGTATACGAAAAAGGAGCGGGCGAAACTCAAGCTCATTTTGCGCGGCAAACGGTTCGGCTTCTCGCTTGACGAAATCCATGAGATGATCGCGCTGTTTGATGAGGATCGCACGGGAAGGAAACAACTCGAAAAAACGGTCGAATACGGGCGCAAAAAAATTAAGGAGGTGAGCGAGCGAATTGACGATTTGTTGCAGCTGAAGGCGGAGATGGAATCTCTGCTTTCCGATTTTGAAAAGCGATTGCGAGAATGGGAGGAAGAAGAAGGATGAACATTTCGGAGTTGCTCGCCCGTCAAGCGAGAAAATTTCCTCAAAAAACGGCCGTTATTGATGGGGAAACGGAGCTTTCGTATGCCGAGGTCGACCGAACGGTCAACCGCTTGGCTTCGTCATTGGCTCGACTTGGCGTCGGCCGCGGTGATAAAGTCGCGCTGTATATGCCGAATACGAAGGAGTTTGCCATTTCGTACTTTGCCGTTTTGCGCCTTGGCGCGGTTGTCGTGCCGATCAACGCCCGTCTTTTTCCGGCGGCGTCAACATTTACCCAAAGGAAGTGGAAGATGTGCTGCGGACGCATCCGGCGATCGCCGATGTCGCCGTGATCGGCGTACCGCATCCGGAGTGGGGCGAAACAGCGAAAGCGTTCATTGTGCTGAGTGCGCCGCTTGCGTCGCTTGCTGACGAGTGTAAGCGCTTCCTATCCGACAAGCTGGCTGACTATAAAATTCCCCGCTTGTATGAGGCAATCGCTGAATTGCCGCGCAACGCGACGGGAAAAGTGCTGAAACAAGCGCTGCGGGCGCGCGAGACGGCGCAGGAAGTACAGGGATAATAAGAAAGGGGAGGGACGATGAAACCGCTTTGTGAAGTCGATCCGAATTTGCTAGGGAATTTGAAACGGTATTTGGATGATGAGTTGTACCAATATGCAGAGGAAAAACTCTCATCGTTTTACGAGTTTTGCTTGACGGACGTCGACCGCCGCGCTGTGCATACCGATCGTGAAGGACAGCCGCGCCTGATCAAATATGACCGCTTTGGAAACGACATTTCCGAAGTGTGGGTGAACGAAGGATACGAACAGACGGCAAAACAAACGTATGAAACGGGAATCGTCGGCTATGTGCACAAGCCGATTCCCGAGCTTGGAAGAAAAGGAAACTACATGTATTCGTACGCCCAAGGGTACATTTTATCCCAAGCCGAGCCTGGGTTTTATTGTCCCGTGACGCTGACGATGGCAACGGCGTACGTGCTTGAATATTTCGCCGATGACGAGTTAAAAGCACGGTACTTACCCCATGTCATTTCCACCGGCGAGGTCGAACTGTATGAAGGGGCGACGTTTTTAACGGAGCGGCAAGGCGGGTCGGACGTTGGCGCCAACGCCGTGCGCGCGGTGCCGTGCGGCGATTATTATAAACTGTACGGGGAAAAATATTTTGCCAGCAATGCCGGACGCTGCGGCGTGGCGCTCGTGTTGGCGCGCATTGACGGGAGCGGTCCGGGGACGAAGGGGCTGAGCTTGTTTCTCGTCCCATGGCGCAACGAGGATGGAACAGTAAACGGCATCACCATCCGCCGCTTAAAAGATAAATTAGGGGTGCGCGCGGTGCCGTCGGCCGAAGTTGTGTTTGATGGCGCCAAGGCGTATGTCGTCGGCGATCCGCGCAAAGGCTTCTATTATATGATGGAAGCGCTTAATCTCTCGCGCGTCTGCAATGCGATCGCCTCGGTCGGCATCATGAAGCGGGCGCTCGAGGAAGCGAAACAATACGCTGAGCAGCGCACGGCGTTTGGCCATCAACTGACCGATTACCCGATGGTGCGCGCGACGCTCGCCGACTTGACGGCGCGTCAAGAGGTGGAAACGAGCGCCTGTTTTGACATGGTCGCCTTGTTTGACCGCGTCATGACCGCGCCGCATGAGGCAGATGAGGCGGAGAAAGCCTGGCTCCGGCTTCTGATTGCGCTCCTTAAGATGCGTACGGCCGAAGAGGCGATCGCGTTCAGCCATGAGGCGATTGAACTGCACGGCGGCAACGGATACATTGAAGATTTTGTCACCCCGCGCCTGCTTCGTGACGCCCAAGTGCTGACCGTCTGGGAAGGGACAGCCAACATTTTGGCGCTCGAAGTGCTGCGGCTCATGCGCAAATACCGCATTCACGAACGGTTTGCCGCCGAGATGAAGGCGCGGCTTGAGAGGGTGGCGGACGAGATGAAGCCGCTCGCTCGCCCGGTGGCAGCGGGGCTTAAGGAATGGGTGTCAGCGCTCGCGCGTCTTGGCGGCCAAGCGGAGGAAGTGCAGACGTTTCATGCGAAAACGGTGGCCAACCGGATGTGTGATGTGTATTTGAGCGTCGTCGCCCTCGAACGTGGGCAGGAAAATGAACGAAACCGATTGATCGCTGAGTTGTTTTTGCACCGCATCTGGGAGCGGGGGCTTGTCGACGAACGGATGACATCGGTGCGTGAGTTTGATTTGATTGTTCGAGCGAAAGGAGCGGCGCCGCTTTCCCATTCGTGAGCGGATGGCAAGTGAGGGACAATGGGGAAAAGAGATGCGCGTTCGTCTGCGGGCATCTCTTTTTGCTGGATGGATAGCTGCCTACACGAACATTGGTTAAGTGGCAACATGTCAAGCACATATACTACCCCAAAGAAAGAGTCATTTCTCACTTCGATGCCATCTTGTTCGTTCTCTGCAAAAACGATGACTGCTTCAAATCGGCCGAAGTGCACCGCGTTTGCCAAATGGAAACAGCGATTTGGTTGCGCCGCGCCTGAAAATTCGTTAAGATGAAAAGTCTAGAAGGCCGTAAAATGATTTTGGCGGTGGCCGCCGCTAAAAACGGATGGGCCGCTCTGTTGTGTTTGGCAGGGACATGGTTGCGACGGCCTTTTAGGAATGTTCGTTTGGAAAGGGGAACGTTATGGCCGAACAGTCATCGCTCACTTCGTTATTGATTGTTGTTGTTGCGGCGTTTTTGACGCCCATTGTATTAAACCGGCTTCGGCTGCAAGTGATCCCGGTCGTGGTGGCGGAAATTCTTGTTGGCATTGTGATCGGAAAAACGGGCTTTGATCTTGTACAGCCGGACATGTGGATTGAGACGTTGTCTACGCTTGGTTTTTTATTCTTAATGTTTTTAAGTGGGCTGGAAATTGACTTTTCGATGTTTGCCAATCAACCGAAAACAGCCGGCAAACATCGAAAAGAACCGAATCCGTTTGTAGTTGCTCCACTCATTTTTGTGGCGATTTTTGCTTTGTCTTACGGTCTTTCTTATTTGTTTGTCGTCTTTGGTTATATAGACAACGCGTTTTTCATGACGCTCATCATTTCAACGATTTCCCTTGGGGTCGTTGTGCCGACGTTAAAAGATACCAACTTGATGGAGACGACGATTGGGCAGGCCATTTTACTTGTTGCCGTGATTGCTGATTTAGCGACGATGATTTTGCTGGCTGTATTCGTTTCGCTTTATGAGCCTGAACACGGAAGTACATGGCTGTTGCTTGGCTTATTTGCTTGTGGGGTTGTGTTTTATTTCGTTGGAAAACACTTTAAGAGACGATCATTTGTCGAGACAATGGCCAAGGGAACGATTCAAATCGGGACCCGAGCGGTATTTACTTTGATGATTGTGCTCGTCGCATTGTCCGAAACGTTTGGTGCAGAAAACATTTTAGGAGCATTTTTAGCCGGAGTGCTCGTTTCGCTGTTGTCGCCGAATAAGGAGTTGCGCCACCAGCTTGATTCGTTTGGCTACGGTTTTCTCATCCCGATCTTCTTTGTCATGGTCGGTGTTGATTTGAATTTACGTTCGCTCATCACCGAACCAACGATTTTAATGATGATTCCGCTTCTTTTTTTGGCGCTGGTCGTATCGAAAGTCGTCCCCGTTTTTTTGCTCCGCATTTGGTATGATACGAGAATGACGTTGGCTGCCTCATTTTTGCTTGTGTCGACATTGTCGCTTGTCATTGCGGCAGCTGCCATCGCCAAACGGATCGGGATGATCGATGAGACGATGGAAGGGGCGCTTGTTTTAGTAGCTGTTTTGTCTAGCATTGTTGCACCGATTTTGTTTAAAAAGTTGTTTGTTCGCCCGGAGGACGAAGAAAAAATCGCTGTATCCCTCATCGGAGTGAATCAGTTTACCTTGGCGGCTGCCCGGGAGCTTGATTTGCATCGATACGACGTAAGGCTGTTTCATGCAACGCGGGAAGACATGGAACGAACAGGAGCGGGTGACGTTTTCTCCATCGTTCACATCGCTGATTACACAAAGGAAGCGTTGGAAGAGCAGGGAGCGTTTGCGGCTGACATTGTTGTTGCTTGGACTGGAAATGAGAAGGTGAACGCTGATATGGCGCTGGCTGCGAAGGAACAAGGGGTTGGGCGAATTTTAGTGCTTGCAGAAAGCCCGAAACAAGTGGAACGGTTGAACGACGAGGGTATTGAAGTGTTATCCGTGCTCCGCTCAGCCAGTTCCATGCTGCGGGCGTCCATCGAATCACCAAGGGTGGCGCGGATGATGATCAACAAAGATACAACACTGCATGAAGTGGCCATGAATAATCCGGATTATGATGGGATTCCACTCCGTCGCTTCCCATTTATGGGCGACTGTATTATTGTCCGCATTTTCCGTGAAAACGAATTTATCGTGCCTCATGGTGATACGGAATTGCAAAAAGGCGATCGGCTGATTGTAACAGGTTCGGGCGAATATGTCGAGCAGTTGCGCCATCGGCTGGAGAAAGCATAAAAATGATCGATATCAATACCAGTGAGGGGAGAACGCAATGGAATTAGGACGCACACCACATCGTCTACTACGGCGCGTGTGGGTTCCGTTATCGTTGGCGATTGTGGCGCTCGGAGTGTTGGCTTGCATCGGGGTGTCCGTTTACGTCGGCTGGCAGCTGACCCATAAAGAGCGCCAGCCGATTACCGAGACGCCTCATGACTACGGGATGACATATGAAAATGCCACCTTTATCAGCAAAGACGGGAAGACGAGGCTTAAAGGCTGGATCATTTCACCGCAGAAACCGGCGCGTATGACAGTCGTTTTTGCCCACGGATACGGCAACAACCGCGTCCAAGAAAATGTACCGTTTTTGCCGCTCGCCAAGCGGCTCGCTGCCGAAGGGTATCGCGTCGTCTTGTTTGATTTCCGCGCCAGCGGTGAGTCGGGAGGCGATATGATTACGATCGGCGTCAAAGAGAAAGATGATTTGCTTGGCGTCATCGATTACGCGAAGAAACACTTCCATGAACCGATCGCGCTGTACGGTGTTTCGATGGGGGCGGCGACGTCGATTTTGGCGGCGGCAGAGGATGGTGATGTTCGCGGGGTGATTGCGGACAGCCCGTTTAGCGACCTCGAATCGTATTTGCGCGCCAACATGCCCGTATGGACGCATTTGCCCGATGTGCCGTTTACGTATTTGATTTTAGCGATCGTTCCCGCGCTGGCGGATCTTGATTTAGACTTGTCTTCCCCTATTCGTGCGGTCGATCGTATAGCGCCGAGGCCGATTTTGTTCATCCACAGCAAAGACGACCGTTCGATTCCTTACGAAGAAAGTGTGAAGTTGTACCGTACTCATTCCGATGTCTTTCAACTATGGCTGACGGAAAAAGCCGATCATGTGAAAAGTTTTTCCCTCTACGGCGATGAGTATGTCGAACGAGTGTTGACATTTTTGCGCTCATTGGAAAACACTTCTTCTTAAGGTGGCCGCCATTCGTAAAGTGGGCCGCTGGAGACGTGCACGATCATTACGACGAGGGCGAACGAGCTTATCGCTCCCATTCACGACCGGATGCCGGTCATCCTGCCTTCCGAGCGGCATGACGACTGGCTCGATCCAAGCTTCGATGATAGCGAGTATTTGAAAACGTTCCTGCAGCCGTATCTGAGCGACCAAATGCAAATGTACGAGGTGGCGCCGCTTGTCAATTCGCCAAAAAACGATGTCAGCGCCTGCATTGAGCCGGTCAACAGCCGATAACGGGAGGGAAAAGGGATGCCTCCGATCATTTTGTTTGATGGCGATTGCTTGTTTTGTCATGCGGGTGTCCGGTGGGTGGCCGCTCGCGACCGGAAGGCGGTATTCCGTTTTGCCTCGCAGCAAAGCACCGTCGGCCGGGCGTTGTTGGAAAAGGGGAACGTGCCAGCGGGAGACACGATCGTCCTCATCGAAGACGCCCGCTATTATATAAAGTCGGATGCCGTTTTGCGCATCGGCCGGCGTCTGGTCTGGCCATGGAATGGGCTGGCCGCGGCCGGGTTTCTCGTTCCGCGGCCGCTTCGCGACTTTGTCTATGACCAAATCGCTGTCCGCCGCCACCGCCTCATTCGCCGGCAAAATCGCTGTCCGCTGCCGCCCCCTGAGCTGCGCGCCCGTTTTCTAGACGAATTGCCGCGGTGAAGAAGGAAAATCGGTCCGTTTGTCGTATTGAAAAGGGAAAGAAACAAGGGGGGAGATCATGACAAGCGGAACAACACGGTGGCTCGATGAATGCACGGCCGCGGCGTTGGAGCGGTTTGCCGATGAGGTCGCTGCGATGGCTGAACAGAGCGGGGACGAAGCCCGCCGCCGGTTTTACGAAGGGATGGCGGTGGCGGCGAAATTGACGGCGCTGCGTTGGGAAGGAAAATGCGGCTATATTGACGATCATTTGCTTAATAACGTGTATGAGGCGCTTGCCGCCTTCCCGCTCGACAAGCTGGAAGAGGCTTTGGCGCTCGAAGCGCAAGAAGCCCGCGACGGCCGCTGTTCGTTTTGCCTGAAAGAAAAGCCGCGGCTCGTTAATGGGCCGCTGGCCGCGATTTGTGAAGATTGCCTGCAATTTGGGCTGCAAGTCATGGCGAAGCAACCGTAAGCGAAGTGGCGGTCATCTTCCATGCGATGGCCGCCGTTTTTCTGCAAACTGGATAAGTGGATAGGAGAAGGCAAGCAATGCCAAAACAAAGGCGATGACACCGCCCCAATGAAAGTGAGCCCAAACGTAGCCGCCGGCCGTTCCGGCGAGGCTGGATCCTAAATAATAGAAAAGAAGATATACGGAACACTTCTACTATACTGCGTTTTCAGCCCGATCGTCTACAGAAGAAAGCGCCGCCTGTACGGCGGCGCGCCCTTGCGTTATTTGTTTCGTTCTAACATCCATTTCGGTTTGCCGAACCCTTGAAACTCCTGATCAATTACCTTCTCAAATTCTTTCGACTCGACTGCTTCTTTGAGATCGTTGACAAATGGTTGGTTCAAATCTTTTGTATTGACAACAATGCGGTTTCGGTAGTCATCCGGCATGTTTTCCAACGCCAAGGCGTCGGTTAAATCCATTTTCGCTGCTAAGGCAAAGTTGCCAGGGACGGCAGCCAAATCAACGCTTTCGACCGTGCGTGGCAGTTGGCCCGCTTCAATTGGCTTAAATTGAAGATGTTTTACATTTTTCTTAACGTCTTTTTCCGACACTGTGAGCGGATTGACCGCCGGATCAAGTTGGATTAAGCCATGATCTTGCAAAATTAACAACGCCCGCGCCAAGTTCGTTGGGTCGTTCGGGATGGCGATTTCACTTCCGTCGGCCACTTCATCCAGCGTTTTAAACTTGTTCGAATAAATGCCCATCGGGGCGGTCGGCACAACGATGACCTCGGAAAGATCTAAGTTGTGCTCTTTCGCAAAATTCTCCATATAAATTTTGTGCTGGAACAAGTTTGCATCCAAGTCGCCGTTAGCTAAAGCCAAGTTTGGTTGGATATAATCACTGAATTCGACGACCTTTACCTCATACCCTTTTTTCTCCAAAATGGGCTTGATCGCCTTATTGACCATATCGCTGTATGGGCCGGAAGTCGCCCCGATCGTCAACACTTTTTTCCCTTTCGGTTCAGCGCTGCTCTCGGATGCGGAGTTGCTGTTGCCGCAGGCGGCAAGCGCGCCGAACATAAGAAGCAATGCGAGTGCCATCAACCATTTTTTCATCATGAAGTCCTCCTATACAAGTGAGTTTTATAGTGAGCGGCCTATCGCTTGTCGACAAGACGGGCGATGCGGTCGCCAGCAAACTGAACGATTTGGACAAGACAAATTAAAATCACGACGGTGGTGATCATGATCGTATTATCATAACGGTAGTAGCCGAAACGAATGGCTAAATCGCCGACACCGCCGCCGCCGACAATCCCTGCCATTGCGGAATAGCCGACTAAACTGATCGTTGTAATCGTTATTCCTTGCACAATACCGGGCCGGGCTTCCGGGAGCAGAACATCTTTAATGATCATCCATGGCGTCGCGCCAACCGCTACTGCCGCTTCAATGACGCCTTTGTCAATTTCGCGCATCGAGGTTTCCACCATTCGCGCGAAAAATGGAATAGCCGCCACCGATAAGGAAACAGAGGCTGCCGTCGGCCCGATCGTAGTTCCGGTGATGAGCTTTGTCAGCGGCAAGAGGCCGACAAGCAAAATGATAAACGGAATCGATCGAATCATATTGACAAGAAAGCCAAGAACCGATTTCAATATGGCATGTTCCAAAAACAAGCCGCGGTCGGTGACAAAAAGCAAAACGCCAAGCGGCAACCCAACAATGATCGCGACGAACAAGGAAATGGCCACCATATAAATCGTTTCGAAAAACGCCTTATTCAACTCCGGAAGCAAGCCTATGAATGTATCAAGCAGCATGCGAAATCACCTCCAATCCGTTCGTCCGGTTGGCGATATAGTCCATCGCCCGCCTAATTTCGTCTTCTTCTCCGATCAGCTCCATCACAAACATACCGAGCGGTTTGTCTTGAATATACTCAATTTTAGCATGCAAAATATTTCCTTTTACTGTGAATTGCTGCAGCATATCGGAAACAATTGTTTCCGTCGCGCTTTCCCCTTGGAACTGGATTTTCACGATCGTCCCTGTATGCTTTTCCCATAAATGTGCAGGCAAGTCAACATGCAAGACACTATGGATAAACGATTTCGTCAATTCCTCTTTCGGATTGGTAAACAGATCATACACAGTGCCGATTTCAATCACTTTGCCGTTTTGCATGACGGCAACGCGGTCGCATATATGTTTGACCACTTCCATTTCGTGGGTGATCAAGACGATCGTAATACCGAGCTCACGGTTAATCTGTTTCAGTAGTTCCAAAATGGATTTGGTCGTGCTTGGGTCAAGCGCTGATGTGGCTTCGTCGCATAACAGAACGGTCGGATTGTTGGCGAGCGCCCGGGCGATGCCGACGCGCTGTTTTTGTCCGCCGCTCAGTTGCGCTGGATAGGCGTCCCGCTTGTCGGATAGCCCGACCATGTCAAGCAGCTCATTGACCCGTTTTTCGATGTCCGCTTTCGTTTTTTTGGCCGCTTTTAAGGCGAAGGCGATATTTTCAAATACCGTTTTCGAGCTGACTAAAGAAAAGTGTTGGAAAATCATGCCGATTTTCTGACGCGCTTGTCGCAGTTCTTTGCCATCTAACGCCGTTAAATCAATGCCATCAATGAGAACGCGCCCGGATGTGGGCCGCTCTAGGGCGTTCAAGCAGCGCAACAGCGTGCTTTTTCCGGCGCCGCTGTAGCCGATAATGCCAAAAATTTCACCGTCGCGAATAGTCAGCGATACGTTGTCCACTGCAATCGTTTGTTTCTTTTTCGTTGTATACACCTTTGTAACGTTTTGAATATCGATCATGTCCGTTTCCCCCTATGCTGATTGGCGGAATTTAGCAAACAAAAATGCCTCTTTCATTCAGAAAGAGGCATCGGTATGTAAACTTCCGACTTATCTTTCAGAATGAAAGCCATTCTGCAGGAATTGGCACCGTTCCCTCAAGGGGAGGTTGCCGGACGTCATCGGGCCTGTTCCCTCGGTCACTCTTGATAAGCGGGTTGCCGTATGTAATTTTTACAAGATTCATCATAATGCGGCAGCTGTTTGTTGTCAATATGTATTTTATAGCCCCATTCCTTAGAAAGCGCATACATAATTGCGTTTCTAGAGAAATATTTGTGCTCGTCTTTTGCTTGGAAACATTGTACACTAAACATAGCCTGGAAATGGAAAGGGGAATGGCCATGATTTCGATCGTAACAGCTGATGAAATGTATGCCATCGACCGAGAAGTGACGGAGCGGATCGGCATTCGCGACGACTCGCTGATGGAAAACGCCGGACAGGCGCTGTTTCGGGCGCTGAAAGAGCGGATCACGCGTGCTGATAGGGTCGCGGTGCTCGCCGGGACGGGCAATAACGGCGGCGATGGGTTCGTCATCGCGCGCATGCTGAAAAGTTATGGCTATGAAACCGATGTCTGGCTCATCCCGCCGCGAGAAAAGGTGAAAGGGGCGGCGCGCCTAGCGCTTGAGGTGTACGAGCGATCCGGCTATTCATGGCTGCCTTATGAGGGCAATGAACAGGTGTTTGCGGCGCGCGTGCCGCATTACGACGCCATCGTTGACGCGCTCCTTGGCATTGGCGTCAAAGGAGACGTGCGCCCACCGTACAAAGAAATCATTGAACAAGTGAACCACACGTCCGCAACGGTATACGCGATCGATGTGCCGAGCGGGGTGCCGGCGGACGGCGGTGATGTCAACACCGCCATTTGCGCTGATGCCACGCTCACGATCCAATGCCCGAAGCTTGGGGCGTATACATTTCCGGCGGCGGATTATTACGGAGAGATCGCTGTTGTCGATATCGGCATTCCGCCCGCAGCGGTGCAGGCGAAGGCGGCTGCCCGGTTTTTGTGGGAACAGAGAGATGTGGTGCGGACGATGCCAAAGCGAACGCGGTCCTCGCATAAAGGGACGCACGGCAAGCTGCTCATTGTCGGTGGATCCAAGGCGATGAGCGGGGCGGTGACGATGACGGCGAAAGCGGCGCTTCGCAGCGGGGCTGGTCTTGTGACGATGGCGGTTCCGGAAACGGTGTACGAGGCGGCGGCCAATCGCGTGCCGGAGGCGATGTGCCGATTATGGCCGGCAGAGGATGGCGCATTTGCCGGCGCGGCCGATTGGGACGGGCTGGACATCGATGCGATGGCCATCGGCCCGGGAATGGGCCGGACAGACGGCGTGCGCCGCTTAGTGGGCGAACTTGTGCGCCATCCAGTGCCGCTTGTTATTGATGCAGACGCTCTGTTTTTTTGGGACGATTACGCTGAGCGGGTGCGCGGACGGAACGCGCCGACGGTCATTACTCCGCATCCGGGGGAGATGGCGCGCATCGTCCATCGTTCCGTTCGCGAGGTGGAGCATGACCGCTTTGGCGTATCGAAGCGATTGGCCATGGAATATGGTGTGTATGTTGTCTTAAAAGGGCCGTATACGATTGTCACGGCGCCGGACGGGGCGCAATATGTGAACGCGACCGGCAACCCGGCATTGGCGAAAGGGGGAAGCGGCGATGTGCTGACTGGCATCGTTGCGGCGTTTTTGTTGCAGCATGAGGCGGTGCAGCCGGCGGTGAGCAATGCGGTTTTCGTGCATGGAAAGGCCGCTGATTGGCTTGTTCAACACGGCCATTCTCCATGGGATGTACTGGCGTCGGACGTGATTGACGCTTTGCCGGCTGTGCTGGCTTCGCTGACGTGATCAGCCCGCCGATGGAAAGAAGGGGTCTGGGGGATAAAAAGATCCAGCCAGTCATAGCGAGCTGGCTGGCATTTTCCGCTTTTGGCACACGTTTTTTGGAGGAAACGGGCGATTCGATGGTTCGGTCGCCAACTTCTCTATGTTCCCTTATAGTCCGCTGACAGGAGCGGCTTGCATCAGACAACAACGCTATAAGCGAAGCGACTGTTCCGTTTCGTATAAGCGGCGGAGCATGGCATCGGCGCGCTCGAGTTCGGGCGGCATGGAGCTGCCTGCTTGTTCCGCTTGCCTTTGTCCTCATTTTTGCTTCCCCTTTCCGCTTCGCGATTATGATCAAAAAACGGGACGCTGTTTATACGGGTGTACGGCGTTTCGTGAGGATGGAGGACATTTTCCTTCTATTTCCAGATCAATGTGGTACAATGGTGTATCATAAAGCGGGAAGGGGGGAGAAGCCGTGCCGCCATTCGTTTGGCTTGAAACCGAAGAGGAAGTGAGAAGCGCTTTTCCAATCATGCGCGAGCTGCGCACTCACTTGGATGAGGAAACGTATGTTGCGCTTGTGCGCGAAGCGAAAGAAAAAGAAGGGTATAAGCTGGTGGCATTATATGATCAGGACAAGATGGTCGCTGTCGTTGGGTTCATGCCGATGATCACCCTCTATAACGGCCGTTTTATTTGGGTGTGCGATTTCGTCACCGCTTCAAGCGAGCGGTCGAAAGGGTATGGAAAAGCGTTGCTTTCGTATGTGCATGATTGGGCAAAAGCGCATGGTTACGGGATTGTTTCACTGTCATCCGGTTTGCAGCGCGTTGACGCCCATCGTTTCTACGAGGAAAAAATGGAATACCAAAAAGTGAGTTATGTCTTTTTAAAACGGTTATAATTATGGCGAAACGGCGTCTGCAGAATGGGCGCCGTTGATTTTTTAGTGGAAAATGGTTCGACTTTTCATTATAATAGCAATATAATTCATATTTCGGAACTATTATTCCGATATTCGGAACAAGAGGAGACCATGAACAAAACGGTTTTGAAAACAAAAGAACTGCTTGATTTGTTTCTCGATTGTGAGCGGTTGACGTTGCCCGAAATGGTCGCGCGTCTTCGGATGCCGAAAACATCGGTGTACCGGATGGCGCAGTCGCTCGTAGCGCTTGGCTTTTTGCAAAAACAAGGAGATCATTATGAACTCGGCTTGTCGCTGTTGACATTTGGAATGCTCGTCGCTGAGCGGCTCGATCTTCGCCGGGTGGCGCTGCCGGTCATGGAGCGGCTGAAAGAGGAGACGAAGGAGGCGGTCAATCTCGTCGTCCGCGATGGCGATGAAGCGCTATATATTGAAAAAGTCGAGACGTCCGAACCGGTGCGCGTCTATACGAAAGTCGGGCGGCGCGCGCCGCTGTACGCCGGGGCGTGCCCGCGCGTCTTGCTCGCGTTTATGGCTGAAGCTGACCGGGAACGATATGTCGAACAAGTGGAGTTAGTAAAAATCGCTAAATGTACAGTGACGGACAAGCAAGTGCTGCGCCGATTGCTAGAGGAAGGCCGAAACCGCGGCTATACGGTCAGCTATTCCGAGCTAGAAAACTATTCTGCCGCTGTTGCCGTGCCCATTTTCAACCATGAAGGGGCGGCAGTCGCCGGGTTGAGCGTCGCCGGTCCGGAGCAGCGTTTTTCGCCGGACGATGTAGCGCGCATTGTTCCGCGATTGAAACAGGCGGCGATGGACATCTCGCGCGAGCTCGGCTTTCAAGGGAAGGGATGACAATGGAGTACACGTTGGTTCCATTATGCGAATATGCGGTAACCGTCCGGTTTGCCAGTTGCATTGATGAAGCCGTCAACGACATCGTTCACCAAACAGCGGTCCGGCTTCAGGCCGCGCAAAAAGAAGGCATCATGGAAATCGTGCCGGCGTTTTCATCGCTCACTGTCTATTACGATCCGTTAGTGGCGGGGAATTATGCCGACGTATGCGCCTGGCTGCGCGAGAATATCAGATCGTCCGGACAGGACGCCTGCCGTCTGACGCGAACCATCGTCATTCCCGTCTGTTACGGCGGCGAGTTCGGCCCGGATTTGGCGGATGTCGCCCGCTTTCATGGGATGACAGAGGACGAAGTGGCAGCGCTTCATTCTGCGGGACGCTACCGCGTCTATATGATCGGTTTTTCTCCGGGGTTTGCCTATTTAGGAGGCTTGTCGTCGCGTTTGGCGACGCCGAGGCGGACGGTGCCGCGCACAACGGTGCCCGCCGGTTCGGTCGGCATTGCCGGCGGACAGACGGGCGTCTATCCGCTCGCGACGCCAGGGGGCTGGCAGTTGATCGGCCGGACGCCGCTAAAGCTGTTTGACCCGCACCGGGAGGAGCCAAGCCTGCTTTCAGCCGGTGACATCGTCCAGTTTCAGCCGATTGGTGTCGAGGAATTTGCACGTTTGGAGAGAGGAACATGATTGATGTGATGGATGGCGGATTTTTTACAACGGTCCAAGATGGCGGGCGCAGCGGCTACCGACATGCCGGCGTTCCGGTCGGCGGAGCGATGGACGCTTGGGCGTACCGCCTCGCCAACGCGCTTGTTGGCAATGAGGGGGATGAAGCGGTGCTCGAAGCGACGATGGCCGGCCCGACCCTTCGCTTTCACGTTGAGACGGTCATCGCTGTATGTGGCGGTGATTTCCCGTGCACGCTCAATGGCCGGCCGCTTCCGCTTTGGAAACCGGCAATCGTTCGGCCGGGGGACGTCCTAAAGATCGGCGTGTGCCGGGCGGGGTGGCGCGCGTATATCGCGGTGGCAGGCGGCATCGCTGTTCCGCCTGTCATGGGCAGCCGCTCGACATACGTCCCCGCACGGCTCGGCGGCTTATCAGGCCGCCCGCTCCAGCCAGGGGATGTGCTGCCGACGGGCGCTGCATGCCGGCACCGTGTTGCCAAGCCGCTTCGCTGGGGGCTGGCCCGTTCAGCCAGCCGATATATTGGCGGAAAAACGAAAACGGTGCGCGCTGTCCCCGGCCCGGAGTATGGCGAGTTTACGCCGGAAAGCCGCCGCCAGTTTTTCGCCGCTCGTTACGAGGTGACACCGCAGTCTGACCGGATTGGCTACCGGCTTTTTGGTCCGGCACTGGCGCTTGGGCGTGAGCGGGAGATGGTGTCGGAAGCGGTTGTGTTCGGCACGGTGCAAGTCCCCGCATCCGGCCAGCCGATCGTGTTGATGGCCGACAGCCAGACAACGGGCGGCTATCCGCGCATCGCCCAAGTGGCGGCAGCCGATCTGCCTGTATTGGCACAGGCGCGACCGGGTGATTGCGTTCAGTTTCAGCCGATTGCGCCGGAAGAAGCGGCGCGGCTTTATATCGAACAACAGCAGCGGCTCGGCCGATGGGTCGCGACCATTCGCCGCCAATGGGGGGAGAATAGTGAAAACGATTGATTTGAACTGTGATTTTGGTGAAAGTTTTGGCGTGTACCGGATTGGGCAGGAAGAGATCTTGTCGTATGTCACTTCCGTCAATATTGCCTGCGGGTTTCATGCCGGCGACCCGCTCGTCATGCGGCAAACGGTGCAGCTCGCCATCCGGCACGGCGTCGCCATCGGCGCTCATCCGGGATTTCCCGATTTGCTTGGTTTCGGGCGGCGGATGATGGCCGTTTCGCCGGAGGAAGTGTATGCGTACGTCGTGTACCAAATCGGCGCGCTATCGGCGTTCGTCAAGGCGGAAGGCGGCGTGATGACGCACGTGAAGCCGCACGGCGCCCTGTACAATATGGCGGCGAAAGATACAGCGCTTTCAGAAGCGATCGTCAAAGCGGTGTATGATGTGGACCCATCGCTCGTCTTATACGGCTTGGCAGGCAGCGAGCTCATCCGCGCCGGACAAGCATACGGCTTGCGGACGGCGAGTGAAGTGTTCGCTGATCGCACCTACCAGGCAGACGGTTCGCTCACACCAAGGAGCGACCCGCAGGCTGTCATTGCCGATGAAGACGAAGCGGTCAAGCAAGTGCTCACGATGATCCGTGACCGGCGCGTCCGCTCGGTGCAAGGGACAGACGTGTCGATTGAAGCCGACACTGTCTGCCTGCACGGCGACAATGAGCAGGCGGTGCGGTTTGCCAAACGGCTGCGTGAAACGCTGCAAAAGGAAGGCGTCGCCATTGAGGCGATGCGGCAGGAGGAGAGACGATGAACAGGAAAGAAGGCAGATTAAGCGTACTCATTGGGGCTGTCTTTTTAATGGCCACATCCGCCATCGGCCCGGGATTTTTGACGCAAACGACCGTATTTACCGCTCAACTGGCGGCTAGCTTCGGGTTTGTCATTTTGCTTTCCATTTTGCTTGATATCGGCGCCCAAGCGAACATTTGGCGCATTATCGCCGTTTCCGAGCGGCGGGCGCAAGATATCGCCAACGCCGTGCTGCCCGGTCTCGGCTATGTGTTGGCGGCGTTTGTGCTCCTTGGCGGGCTTGCCTTTAACATTGGCAACATTGGCGGTGCCGGGCTTGGGTTCAACGTGCTGTTCGGCATGTCTCCAAAGACCGGGGCGATCGTGAGCGCCATCATCGCCATCGCCATTTTTCTCATCCGCGAAGCCGGCAAGGCGATGGACCGTTTTGCCCAACTGCTTGGGCTTGTCATGATCGCGCTGACGCTCTATGTTGTGTTTACAGCCAAGCCGCCGCTTGGTGAGGCGGCCGTTCGGGCGGTCGTTCCCGAAAAAATCGACTTTTTGGCCATTGTGACGCTCGTTGGTGGAACAGTCGGCGGGTATATTACGTTTGCCGGCGGTCATCGGCTGCTTGATGCCGGCATCAAAGGGAAAGACAGTTTGACGGAAGTGACGAAAAGTGCGGTTTCGGCGATCGGTGTCGCCTCGCTCATGCGCATTTTGCTGTTTTTGGCCGCGTTCGGCGTCGTTGCCCAAGGATTGACACTTGACCAAACCAATCCGCCAGCTTCGGTGTTCCGGCTCGCCGCTGGCGAAATCGGCTACCGCCTGTTCGGCATCGTTATGTGGGCGGCCGCCATTACGTCGGTGGTCGGCTCGGCCTACACATCGGTGTCGTTCATCCGCACGTTCCATCCTGTTTTGGACCGGTTCCATCGCTGGATCATTGTGTTGTTTATCTTCATCTCAACGGTCGTGTTTATCTCGATCGGCCGCCCGGTGAAAACGTTAATTTTAGCCGGAACGCTAAACGGGCTCATTCTCCCGCTGTCGCTTGGGGTGATGCTTGTCGCCGCCTATAGGCGGGACATCGTCGGCGACTATCGCCATCCGCTTTGGCTCACCGCGTTTGGCGCTATTGTCGTCGCCTTGATGGCATATATGGGCGTGTATACAGCCGCACAGCAGCTGCCGCAGCTGTTTCAATGAAATGAAAACTGTGATGCCTTTTGTCCGTTTCCAACATTTGCATTTCTCCGCCGTCCTTTTGTAATATAGAAACGGGTTCACGGAAGCGGCATTGCGGTCTTTATGGCCCAGTGCACCAAGGCCATAGCGGTGGGGAAAGGAGACAAACCGAACAATGGACGAGGCAACTATTAAGGTCATCGTGTTTGATCTCGATGGAACGTTGTACGAGGAAACAGAGCATTTCGACTATTACGCCGAACAAGTGGCGAAACGGCTTCAGGAAACGGAGCGACCGCCTTTTTGGAACGATTACCGGGCGGTGCTTGCCGGACGCCACCCGCTTCGCATTGGCAGTGTGTATGATACGAAAGAAGATTTGATTTTACAGCTTGAGAAAGGAGCAGTTCGCGAGGCGCGCCGCTGGAGCGGCGAACAGCTGGAGGCCCGCGCTGCCGAAGCGCTCTATCCCGGGGCGGTCACGATCGACTTGGATCGGTTTTTCAGCATCGGCGATCTTTGGTGGGTGCCAAGTTCGATTGGCCGCCATTACGGATTGACGAACGAGGATACATATGCCGCATTTTTAGAAACGCGCGAATGGATGATGGGGCCGGAGTTTACTATGAAGGGGGCTCCGGGGTTTGCCGAGACGCTCGCCGAGCTGCGCGAGAAAACGGCGCTTGTGTTGATGACAAACAGCCCGGAACCGGACAGTGAAGCGATTTTGCGAAAGCTGGGGCTGGCGGATGTATTCCATTATAAAATTTTCCAAGCCGCTAAGCCGGTTAAAACGGTTGCCCATTTGGAAGCGATTCGGGCGCGCTTTGGGGTTGAGTACAAGCAAATGCTGTGCGTCGGCGACAATGTCGGAAACGATATTCTTCCCGCCCGCCAGCTCGGCTGTCAGACGATGTTGATTGACGCGTACGGTTTGGCGAAGCCGGATGATGCCGATGTCATCGTCGCTTCAACATCCGCGTGCGTGCCGGTGCTGCGCCGCCTATTGTAGGCGGCGCCTCTTTTGCCTCTATTTGTCTGAATGTTATTGATATTCAGTGCAATTTTATGTACAATAAAAGAGATGGGGTACATACTAACCGGTTAGTAAGCGTCATGACCGAGGAGCTTGGGCATGTCGATAGTATTGTAACCGCTTTCCTGGAGTGGAGGTTGCTGCGTTGCGGCATCGTTTGAAAAAGGAGGGAGTTTCATGAATACACGTCACTACCCATACTGGCCGAAGCGGCTGTCGAAAACGCTGACCGTTCCGGAAACAACGCTCGTTGATCATTTGGAAACGACGGCAAAGCGTTATCCGAACAAAACGGCGGTCTATTACTACGGGGCTGCGTATTCGTACAAACAGCTGCTCGATGACGTCAATGCGCTTGCCGGCTACTTGCAGCAAAAGCTGTCCGTCAAGCCGGGCGATCGCGTCCTGTTGTACATGCAAAATTCTCCGCAATTTATCATCTCCTACTATGCCATTTTGCGCGCCGAAGCCATTGTCGTGCCGATCAACCCGATGAACACCTCAGAAGAGCTTTCCTTTTACGTCAACGATTGTGAAACGAAAGTCGGTCTTGTTGGACAGGAGCTGCTTGACAAAGCCGTTCCGCTTTTCGACCGGACGCCGCTTGAGCATGTCATTGTCGCCGCGTACTCCGATTACGCGTCCAATGAATCACCGGTTGCCTTGCCTGCGGAAGTGGCAGCACCGCGGCGGATGGCCAAGGATGTGCGTCTCTCCTTATGGGCCGATTGCCTTGATGCCGGCTTGCCGCCGCTTCCATATCACGGCCATGTTGATGACATTGCTGTCTTGCCGTACACATCTGGGACGACTGGGGTGCCAAAAGGCTGCATCCACCCGCACCGGACGGTGAACGCCAACACGGTCGGCGCCTATTATTGGGGCAATGTGACGAGCGATTCTGTCGCCTTGGCGACGCTGCCGTTTTTCCACGTCACCGGGATGGTGCACAGCATGCATGTGCCGATTTTTGCCGGCTCAGCGATCGTGCTCATGACGCGCTGGGACCGGGACGCCGCTGCGCGGCTCATCGAGCGGTATCGCTGCACCCATTGGGTGAACATTAGCACGATGTTGATCGACTTTTTGGCCAACCCGGCGCTTGGCCGGTATGACATTTCCTCGCTCTCAAGCATTTCCGGCGGCGGGGCGGCGCTGCCGGAAGCGGTCGGGGAAAAATTGTTTGAGCTCACCGGCGTCCGCTATTTTGAGGGGTACGGATTGTCGGAGACGATTTCGCAGACGCATTTCAATCCGCCGGATCGGCCGAAGTTGCAATGCCTTGGCGTGCCGGCCTTCGATGTTGACGCACGCATCATCGACCCGGCGACCGGACGGGAGCTTGGCGTTGGTGAAGTCGGGGAAATCGTTGTCCATGGCCCGCAAGTGTTCCGTGGCTACTACCGGCGTGAAAAGGAAACGGAAGAGGCGTTCATTGAATTGGATGGAAAACGGTTTTTCCGCACCGGTGACATCGGGCGGATGGACGAGGAAGGTTATTTCTTCATCGTCGACCGCGTCAAACGGATGATCAATGCTTCCGGGTATAAAGTGTGGCCGACCGAGGTCGAATCGTTCCTGTACAAACACCCAGCCGTCCAGCAGGCGTGCGTCGTCGGCGTGCCGGATCCGCGCCGCGGCGAAACGGTTAAAGCGTTTATCGTCCTTCACGACGAATATGTCGGTAAAGTGACGGAAGAAGAGATCATCGAGTGGGCCAAAACGCAAATGGCGGCGTACAAATATCCGCGTCTCGTCGAGTTCCGTCCGTCACTGCCGATGACATCAAGCGGCAAGCTGCTTTGGCGAAAATTGCAAGAAGAAGAATATGAAAAAGCGGGGAAAGGGGCGAACGCCTAATGGCAACGATGGTAGAGACGGTCCTTGGCCCAGTAGCGGCGGATCAGCTTGGCAAAACGCTCATCCATGAGCATTTCCTCTTCGGCTATCCGGGGTTTCAAGGAGATGTGACACACGGTCCGTTCCGCGAAGACGAAGCGCTTCGCGTGGCGATCGAAGCGGCGGAGAAAATGAAACGGCACGGCGTCCAAACGGTCGTTGACCCGACGCCGAATGACTGCGGGCGCAATCCGGCGTTTTTGCGGCGCGTCGCTGAAGAAACCGGGCTGAACATCATTTGCGCCACCGGCTATTACTATGAAGGGGAAGGGGCGCCGCCGTATTTCCAATTCCGCCGGCTGCTTGGGACCGCCGAGGACGACATTTATGATATGTTTATGGCCGAATTGACCGAAGGCATCGCCGGCACGGGGGTCAAAGCCGGCGTCATTAAACTTGCCTCAAGCAAAGGGCGCATCACCGAGTACGAGAAGCTGTTTTTCCGCGCCGCCGCCCGCGCGCAAAAAGAAACGGGCGCGGTCATCATCACTCACACGCAAGAAGGAACGATGGGGCCGGAGCAAGCTGCCTATTTGCTTGAGCATGGCGCCGATCCGAAAAAAATCGTCATCGGCCATATGTGCGGCAACACCGACCCAGATTACCACCGCCGAACGCTAGCTTACGGCGTCTATATCGCTTTTGACCGCTTCGGCATTCAAGGGATGGTCGGCGCGCCGGCTGATGACGAACGGGTTCGCACGCTGCTTGTCCTTCTTCGTGACGGATATGCCGATCGGATCATGCTTTCCCATGATACGGTCAGCCTTTGGCTTGGCCGCTCGTTCACGCTGCCGGAGCCGTTTGCCGAAATGATGAACAACTGGCATGTTGAGCATTTGTTTGTGAACATCCTCCCGGCGTTGAAAAACGAAGGGATTGGCGACAAAGAGCTGGAGCAAATGTTTGTCCGCAATCCGGCCGCCTTGTTCTCCGCTTAACACGGCCGAAAGAAAAACGAGTTGGCCGATCATACGGCGGCATCGTTCCGAGTGCCGGGCCGGCCAAACAGGTTGTCTGTCTTTAACGTCATTTCCGAAAGAAGTCTTCCGCCTCAAGGAACGTGCAGGGCAATCGCTCAATAGGTAGGCGGGAGAGGAACGCCGGGTGGCCATCGCCGACGAATTGGGCGTTTACGGTTCGGACGGACCCCGTCGGAACGAACGAAAGGGTTTTTCTGTGTGGCTTACCGTTCGGTGAACACGCACCAATCGCCTGAAGCCCCCGCCCCTAGAAGCACAGGCGACGGGTAGTTTACGCGAGGGACCGTTTCATTATGATCGTTCCGTGCGCAGCGAAAAAAGCTCGCTGCGTATCGGCCCCTTTTCTTGTACAAGGTTGAAGAGATGAATGCGAAACCCGCTGTCGCTTGGCTTAGCCGAGCCGCCAGCGGCTTTTTATTTGACACCCGCTTTTTTCCACCATCATGAATAATTTTCCTGATGTGTTGAAAAATAAGGAAAGACATGAGCCGGGCGAAAGGAGGAGAAAAGGTGCCGGCGATTGAAAAGCGACTCCTGTTCTTCTCGCTGCTTGCCATCGCCTTGTACGTGTCGCCGTATTTTGTCCTCGGTGAAGATGCCCATATGCGCGTTCACGACAATTTGGACTCGAACATCGCTTGGTATAAAGTGCTCGCCCGCAGCGGCGAATTGTTCGGGCCGGTCGATGGGATCATTCCGCAGATCATTAACGGGCTGCCGCGCAACGCGTTCGGCACGGAATTCAGCGGCATCGTTTGGCTCCATGCGTTGTTTCCGTCCGTTTATGCCTACGGAATCAGCCAAGCGATCACTCGCGTCTTTGCGTTCATCGGCATGTATTTGCTGTTGAAAACGCATGTCTTGCCAGACCGGCGTTGGCTATGGATTCGCATCGGTGCTGCTTTGACGTTTGCCTTGACGCCGTTTTGGCCGTCGGGAATGTTAAGCACGCTCGGCATGCCGCTTGCACTTTGGGCGTTTTTAAACATCCGCAACGGCGAGCGCTCATGGGTGAACTGGGCGGTGTTGACGTTCTTGCCGCTGTATTCAAGTTTTGTTCTCGGCTTTTTCTTTTTCTTAAGCGCGCTCGGTGTTTGGTGGCTTATTGACATCATCCGCGGCAAAGGCTGGAACTGGCGGTTTTTCGCCGCGATCGCCTATATGACAACGCTCTATTTGGCGGTCGATTACCGGCTCGTTCATTCGCTTTTGTTTTCTGATGAACCGACGAGCCGTGACGAGTATTTCCACGCCCGTTTGCCGCTTTGGCGCGTCATCCGGTTGACGTTCAAAAACTACGTGCTCGGGCACACGCATGTGATGACCGTGCACGGACTCGTCATCTTGCCGGTGACGTTGATCGCCTTGTATTTCGTTTGGAAACGGAAGCGCTGGCGACAGGAAATGCCGTTTGTCGTGCTGCACGTGCTGAACGTTGCCTTGTCTACGTGGTATGCGTTTTGGTTTTACAAAGGATGGCTGCCGCTTACCGAACGATTTGATTTGCTCGATAAGTTCAATTTTGCCCGCTATCATTTCTTGCGCCCGATGGTCATTTATGTCTTGTTTGCGATGGCGCTGAAAATTGTTTGGCAGGAAGGGCGAAGGTGGCGGGCGGTCGGTGCGGCGGCAATCGCTTTGCAGCTGTTGGTGCTCATCTCGTACAACGAGGAAATCGTCTACCGAAATAAACCGTCGTTCCGTGAATTTTACGCCGAAAAACAGTTTGCTGACATTCGTGAATATATCGGCCGTCCTGTGCATACATACCGCGTCGCCAGCATTGGCATCCATCCGGCGATCGCGCAATACAACGGCTTTTACACACTTGATACGTACAACAATTTCTATCCGTTGGAATATAAATACCGCTTCCGCCGCATCATTGCCAAAGAACTTGAAAAAAACAAAAAACTGCGTGAGTATTTCGATGAGTGGGGCGGGCGCTGCTACTTGTTCGTCGATGAGCTCGGCAAGCGCTATATGTTTAAGAAAAACTCGAAACGGACGATCCGCCATCTTGAATTGAACACGGAGGCGTTTTACGAGATGGGCGGGCGCTACATTTTTTCGGCGCTGCCGATTGAAAACGCAGCGGAAAACGCCCTTCGCCTTGAACGGGTGTTCCGCTCTGATGAATCGGCTTGGACGATCTACTTATACAAAGTGGTGCGGGAAGGAGGAAGATGACATGTCTGACCCGATATTGGCCATTGTCGTGCCGTGCTATAATGAGGAGGAAGTGCTGCCTGAGACCATCGGCCGCTTGCGGGCATTGCGCGAAGAGCTGATCGAAGAGCGGCTCATTTCGCCAAAAAGTGCGCTCCTGTTCGTCGATGACGGCAGCCGCGACAGCACGTGGAAGCTCATTTACAAGGCGAGCTTGCGCTACCCGGAAGTGAAGGGGCTGAAACTAGCGCGCAACGCGGGCCACCAAAACGCGCTGTTGGCCGGACTGTTTGCGGCGAAAGCGCACGCCGATTGTCTCATTTCGATTGACGCTGACTTGCAAGACGATTTGTCAGCCATTCGCGAGTTTGTGCAAAAGTTTCGCCAAGGCTATGATATCGTTTACGGCGTGCGCCGGCGGCGCGACACGGACACGTGGTTTAAACGCCATACCGCCCAAGGATTTTACCGGTTAATGAAGATGTTTGGCGTCGACCTCGTTTACAACCATGCCGACTACCGCCTCATGAGCCGGCGCGCTGTTGACGCGTTGGAACAGTTTGGGGAAGTGAACTTGTTTTTGCGCGGCATCGTCCCGCTCCTTGGCTTCCGGTCAGCATCCGTTTATTACGATCGGAAGGAGCGGCTGGCCGGGCAAACGAAATATCCGTTGAAAAAAATGATCGCTTTTGCGCTCGATGGCGTGACATCGTTCAGCATCACGCCGATCCGTTTCATTTCGCTCATTGGGTTCGTTTCTTTTGTCGTCAGTCTGATGTTCGGCGCGTATTTTCTTTTTTTAAAGTGGGCCGGGCATACGCAAACAGGCTGGACATCGCTGATCACGTCGATTTGGCTGTTGGGCGGATTGCAGCTCATCGCCCTTGGACTGATCGGTGAGTATATCGGGAAAATTTACAAAGAAACGAAGCGGCGGCCGCGCTATATCGTTGATTTAGATTTATGGAACTGGCCGCTGCCGCAGCGGCTGTCGCCGGCGGCGCCGACCGACAAGCCGGATGCCGCGGAATGGACGCGGCCGTAGCAGGAGGAAAGGAAGGTGGCGTTTGGCGCCGCCTTTTTTTCTTTTCTTGCAATTGAAAAAAAGAAAGAGTAGACTGATGGATGGGACGAACTCATCATTTCGTTAGTCGGAGCATGGCAGCCGCACTTACGCTGCCAAGCAGAAAAACTAGCAAAGGGTTTCGCTCGGAAAGGGGAGAATCGGAGATGGACAACTGGCACAAATGGGCGGAATTGCTTGAGCGGGTGCGAGAGGCGAATCCGCTCGTCCATCATATCACGAATGTCGTCGTGACGAATTTTACGGCGAACGGACTCTTGGCGCTTGGCGCTTCGCCGGTGATGGCGTATGCGAAAGAGGAAGTGGCCGAGATGGCGAAGCTTGCCGGGGCGCTTGTGTTGAATATCGGAACGTTGAACGCGACGGAAGTCGAGGCGATGCTTATGGCCGGCCGGGCGGCCAATGAGGCTGGCGTGCCGGTGATTTTCGATCCGGTCGGCGCCGGAGCGACCAGCTACCGAACGGAGACGGCACGCTACATCGCCGAACAGATCAAACTCGCGGCCGTGCGCGGCAATGCAGCGGAGATCGCCAATATGATCGGCGAACCGTGGATGATTAAAGGGGTCGATGCCGGCCAAGGAAGCGGGGACGTGGTCGCCTTGGCCAAACGGGCGGCCGCCAAGCTTGGCACCGTTGTGGCGATTACCGGAAAAGAAGATGTCGTCACAGATGGACAGGCAACATATTTGATCCGCAACGGCCATCCGCTGTTGACGAAAGTGACGGGAACAGGCTGTTTGCTAACGTCGGTAGTTGGCGCGTTTGCCGCCGTTGAGCCGGATGTTGTGAAGGCGGCGGTGGCGGCGCTAGCGTATTACGGGGTTGCGGCTGAACAGGCGGCCGCTGAAGCCGAAAAACACGGCCCAGGCAGCTTTCAGGCGGCGTTTTTGGACGCCTTGGCTCGCATTGGCGTCGATGATGTGAAGCGGGATGGACGGGTCGAACAACGGTGAAAGGGGAGGAGAACGATGACGGTGTATAAAGCGTTGACGATTGCCGGGTCGGACAGCGGCGGCGGCGCCGGCATTCAAGCGGACTTAAAAACGTTTCAAGAGCTTGGCGTCTTTGGCATGTCGGCGATTACGGCGGTGACCGCGCAAAATACGCTCGGCGTGCAAGGCGTCTACCCGCTTTCGGCTGAAGCGGTGGCCGCACAAATCGAATCGGTTGCGGCCGACTTGGGCGCGGATGCGGTTAAAACCGGGATGTTGTTTAGCGCTGATATCATCCGCACCGTTGCGGAACAAGTGAAAAAGCACGGTTGGGAGCGGCTTGTCGTCGACCCGGTGATGATCGCTAAAGGCGGCGCCCCGCTGTTGCAGGAAGAGGCGGTGGCGGCGCTAAAAGAGGCGCTGTTACCGCTGGCGTTTGTCATTACGCCGAACATTCCTGAAGCGGAAGCGTTGACCGGCATCGCCATTCGCACGATGGATGACCGCCGGGAAGCGGCGCGCCTTCTTCACCGCATGGGTGCCCGCTATGTCGTCATTAAAGGCGGCCATGACGATGAGGGCGAGGAGACGGTTGACTTATTATATAACGGCAGCGAATTTTCGTATTTCAAAAGCAAGCGGATTGACACGCGCCATACGCACGGAACCGGCTGCACGTTCGCCGCAGCGGTGGCGGCTGAGCTGGCAAAAGGAAGACATCCGGTCGATGCCGTCGGGACGGCGAAATCGTTCGTGCAGGCGGCGATCTCCGAGCCGCTCGGCATCGGCCAGGGCCACGGGCCGACGAACCATTGGGCATACCGGCAATACGGGGAGTGAGAGCGATGGCGCGCATTGCGAGTGAGGAGATGAAAGAGCGGCTTGCCGTTTACTTTATTATGGGAAGCCAAAACAGTGAACGCCCGGCCGCCGATGTGCTCAAAGAGGCGCTTGACGGCGGCGTGACGCTGTTTCAATTTCGCGAAAAAGGAGCCAATGCCTTAAAAGGGGCGGAAAAAGAAGCGCTGGCTCGGCAGCTGCAGCGCCTTTGCCGCGCGTATGGCGTGCCGTTGATCGTCAACGATGATGTTGAACTGGCCCTCGCCATTGATGCCGACGGCGTCCACGTCGGTCAAGACGATGAAGACGCACGGCGCGTGCGGGAGAAGATCGGCGATAAAATTCTTGGCGTTTCGGCGCATAATGCCGAAGAGGCGAGAGCGGCCATCGAAGCGGGCGCCGACTACATCGGCGTCGGCCCGATTTACCCGACACGCTCAAAGGACGATGCGAGCGAAGCGCAAGGTCCCGGCGTTCTCCGCCATCTGCGCGAACAAGGCATCACAATCCCGATTGTCGCTATCGGTGGCATTACGGTTGACAATGCAACAGCGGTCATTGAAGCCGGAGCGGATGGCGTGTCAGTCATTAGCGCCATCGCTTCCGCTCCGGAGCCAAAAGCGGCGGCTGCAGCGTTGGCAGCGGCGGTGCGGGCCGCCGGCCCGCGCTAAACGGCGGCGAAACCGCCAGAAAAAAGGGTGTCCCATTTGCGGGACACCCTTTTTTTCGCGCTACGATGCTGTCTGTCGCCATTTCGGCAGCCGCCATTCCAAAAGCGGCCGCACGAGCCGAATGACCGGTTTGCTCCCGAGGATGAGCATCACGGCAACCGATAGGGCAAGCAGAAGCGGATAGCCATGCACATCCATAATAAAGTCAGGGAACGGCGTTTCGTGCAAATATTTTAAAATAAACCCGTGCAAGATATAGATGTAAAACGTGCGCGCTCCCAGCACGGAAAAAGAGAAGCGCTGTCTCGGGATGAACGATAAGAAGCTGAACATCATCAGCAAGCTTGCCCCGTAAATGGCAAGGCGGCTCGCGATGCCGGCCGGTTCGGAGACGCCAAGCGTATCGTATGACTTCGAACCGTACAGCCAATCTTGCGGCAAATCCGGAAAGCCAAAGTGAATGAGCAAAAACATGCCGGCAAGCACGACTAGCGAAACGAGGCGCATCGAGGCGGCAAACAGGCGCTCGATTGCCGGCTTTTCGAAGAAAAACCCGAGCAAAAAGAAGGGGAAAAACGTGAGCGTTCTTGACAAGCTCAGCCATTTTTCCGCTTCCATCATGCCGCCGATGAGCCCAAGCAAAAGCGCGAGCGGCAGCGCCATTCGCTTTGGCAGCCGGCCGAACCATAGCAACAAGACGTTCCAACTGAACAGGCTAAGCAAAAACCATAAGCTCCAGTGCGGGGTCAATAAATCGAGCTCAAGTGACCGCTTGTCATACAAAAAGAAATAATAGACGGAATATAGAAGTTGAAACAAAATATACGGAAACAGCAGCTTTTTTGTGATTTTTTGCAAGTAGCCGCGCTCATGGAACTTTTTGGCGAAATAGCCGGAGATGAAAATGAACGCCGGCATATGGAAAAAGAAAATCCACGTATACAAGCTGTGCACCCATAAGACGCTGTCAATGTACGGGCGCAGAAAGTGGCCAAACACGACAAGAAGCATTAACGCACACTTCGCGTTGTCAAAATAATAGTCCCGCTCCTTCACGGTGTTTCCTCCTTTCTATACACACCAATTCGAATCATACTCCTTCTTTTTGGGGGAGTCAACAGTTGAAACATGGCGGCTGTGGGGAACGGCTGTCCGTGGACATCAGTTTGCCAAAGAAAGGTGATGATTTCGTGAAAAACGGTCAGCATGAAACCGAGGATATGACGCAGTTGTTGCAAATCATTAATGCTAAAGGGGACGAAGGCGAACTGCATGAGATCGTCTGCAGCGATGAGTTGTTTTGGAAAAGCTTGCGGACGCAAGCGGAAGACAGCGCGAAAGGGGGCGAATAAGAAATGGAGCTGCTCCGGGCAAAACGGATTGCCGAGGCCGGGGAGATCGTCTCGGTGACGTATGAAGGAAAACCGGTGATCATCCAACACGTCGATGAAGAGCAGGAAATGGCGCGCATTTATTTCGCCGATGAGCCGGAACGCGAGCAAGATGTGCCGGTGCGCCTGCTCGAGGAGCGATAAGCGCCGGGCAAGCTGCCGCTCGTTTGTCAAGGGAAAGCCGATGACACGTATGGCCCCAGTATGATATAATGACTTAAAAAATGACGTTTGAACATTGGAGTGACAAACATGAACATCGGCTTTGGGGAAATTGCGCTCATCGTCTTTTTCGCTTTGTTGATTTTTGGTCCGAAAAAGCTGCCCGAATTAGGACAAGCAGCTGGGAAAACGTTGCGTGAATTTAAAAATGCAACAAAAGGCATCATCGACGACGACGAGACGACAAAAGCACAAAAATAAGAGGCTAGGCATAGAGGCTTAGCCTCTTATTTTTTGTTTTTTGTCCGCGAGCCGCCAAACGATTCATTGCTTTCCTGCGCCAGCGCAGCAAAAAAGAGACAAGCTTGACCGCGAAAGGCCATATACATACATGTGGGAACATGTTGTTCGTTTTTTTTGTCGGCCAAATGGCCAACGTGGCGGGGGGATCAACCATGGTGATGAGAAAAATAATGGCAATCGTTGGGGGGAGCGTGCTGCTTGGCATCGGCATTAACGTCTTTTTAGTTCCCCATCATTTGCTTGACGGGGGGATGATCGGCCTTGGACTGATCGCCAAATACGTCTGGCACGTTCAAGCAGGCCTGACGATGGTCATCTTAAGCGTTCCTCTTTATTTGGCGGCTTGGTTTTATTACCGTCCGTTTTTTTACAACAGCTTGCACGGCCTTCTATTCTCCTCGTGGATGATTGACGTATTGTCGATTTTGCGCGGCATAGTTACGTTGAATCCGCTCTTGAGCGCAATCATCGGCGGGATGCTCGTCGGCGCGGGGATCGGCCTGATGCTGCGCGAGGAGACAAGCACGGGCGGCACCGATTTGCTCGCTCAGTTTATTGCCAAGTGGACGAATTGGAACGTGGGGGTGATTATCTTTGTCATTGATGCTTGCATTATTTCGACCGGGAGTCTCATGATTGACTCGGTGCCGTTTATTTATTCGTTAGTTGTCGTCACGGTCGTCGGAGCGGTGACGACAATGTTAACGAGCGAAAAAACGACGGGGGTGTAACTTGGCCCCCATCGTTTTTCATGAACATTCCCCGCCTGCCCGCCGGTTAAGAGGCGGGAACTTTTCCGTTGGACATATGATAAAGAGGGGAATGCGGGCGTCATCGAACTTGGATGCCCCTAGCCTGCAACGATCCGCTGCAATGGAGGCAATCCGCTGCAGCGGGCGATATGCAAGCTGTTTCAGATGGAAGGCGGGCGCTTGTTCACTGTTTCGCCAGCTCGAGCGCGCGGTAGACGTTAATAAGCCCATAGCCGTAATGCGGGTCTTTTCCGCGTTCGCCTAAATCGTCGGCGCTCTGAATAATCATGCGGCGCACCTCGTCGTTTGTAAGGCGCGGGTTGATAGAGCGAATTAAGGCGGCGAGCGCAGTGACGTGCGGCGCGGCCATCGACGTGCCGGAAAGGGCGGCGTACCGGTGTCCGGTAAACGTGCTGGCAATGTTCGTCCCGGGCGCGACGACATCTACATAATCACCATAGTTGGAGTACAACGCATACGAAAGATCCGGGTCTACCGCTCCGACACTGATCACTTCCGGGTAAGCGGCCGGAAAGCTCGGCTGGGACGTGCTGTCATTGCCGGAAGCCGCCACAAGCACGACGTCATGGGCATAAGCATAGCGGATCGCTTCCTCGAGCACCGAGGACGGCTGATAATTGCCAAGACTTAAATTGATGACTTTCGCTCCGCGGTCGACCGCCCAGCGGATTCCTTTTGCTACATCAATGCTAGTCCCATAGCCGTCAGCGTTTAACACCTTGACGGCCATGATCGGGTTAAACCATGTCATGCCGGCGACCCCTTCGCCATTATTTGGCTGCGAAGCGATGATGCCGGCAACATGGGTGCCATGGCCGTTTTCGTCATCCGGAGAGCGGTTGTCGGCCAATACGTTGTACCCCGGACCGAGGCGGCGCACCAAATCCGGATGAGTTACATCGACACCGCTGTCGATCACGGCGACAGGCACCGTTTGTCTGCCGCGCGACAACGTCCATCCGGCTTCCGTATAAATGGCTGGCAAATTCCATTGGTAACGGGCATAAAACGAATCGTTCGGCCCTTCCGTTGGCCACGAAAGGTCATTTTGCATGTAAATGTAGTTCGGCTCGCAATAATCGATCGCCGGAATCGTGCGGAAATAGCGGCGCATTTCCTCATACGTCCGCTCGCGCGAACGGAACACAAACACATGGTCAAGCCGCTTGACAAGCCGTCCGGCAATGGCCGCCTCCATTTGCTGAATGTCGCGGTCCGCAGGCGTCGTCCGGAAACGGACGACGATTTCGTTCTCAAAATAGTGGCTTCGGTCGCCACGTTGGTTATGGCGGATTTCCCGAACGCGCGGGTGCTCGTTCAATTGTTGTTTCAGCTGTTCCCCTGCGCCGAGGCTGTCTAAGGCGATGACGGTTGGGTGGGTGCGCGCGTCTTTTATGTCAAACGGTTCAAGCCGCGGCGGGGCCGGGGCGTTTCGTTCGGTCGCCGGCCGGTTGAAACTGATGGCAGTGACGACGGCCAAAACTACGACGGCACTAATGGCTGCCCATATCGTCAATCGGCGATTCATGATGTTCACCTCCTTCTTTGTTAGGATGGGCGAATGGCGGGCAAATGATGAAAAAATGGGATTCTCCCTTTAATGGGCGAATCCCATGAATTCATCTAGCGTCCGGCTGATTGCAGCACTTGTTGCGCTGCCTGTATATCCATACGCAACTGCTCTTGAACGTTGGTCGGATGGTAATACCCTTTGTTGACCATATATTGGCTAATTTGCTCATGAAACGCAATCGCATCATTTAAATGTTGCTTCAGCGTATTGCGCACTTCCGGGGTGGCTGCTTCGGCAATGGCCATCGCGCACCCTTTGATCGCACTTTTCGCCCCAATGAGATAATCGGCGGCGATCATTTGATCATTTAATACGCCGGTCGGCGTCATTGTTGCCTGCATCATTGTCCCTCCTTCGTTCGTTACGATAATAAGTTTTGCAAGTCGCGGATATGCTGCGTTGTTTTTTGGATGTCTTGCTCGATGAGCGATTTCAGTTGCGGGTCGATCACCATTTGCCGCATGGCCATGCTTTTGGCGAGGCATGTGTTTTTAAACATCAGCAGCTCGTGCAACTCGAGTGTTTCGTGCGTTCCTGCCGCTTTCATCCCTTTCACCACCTTCCGTGACATAGTATGTGCCCATTTGCCTGCCGTATAGGTGGGGAGTGATGGAAACGTCGGGGATGGCGCTTCGAGGCAGCTGTCCCATCGGAAAAAAGCGCCGGCGGTGTGCCTCAAGTTTTACCGGTGGCGGGGCATACTATGTCCGCAATCCATTTTCATGCAGGGGGTGAATGAACGGATGAAAAAGGCAGCCATTGCGTTAGGCATCGCGGTTCTCCTTCTTTTGGCTGCCGGGGCCGCTCTTCTTTTGCGCCGGGGTGAGTACGCGGCTGTACCGGACAACGAAGCGGTGAAGCCGTATAAAGCAAGCGAGCGAACTGGGATCGACTGGTGGGGACGTTGGATCGGCGCGGATGACGGCCGCGTGAAAACATTGTCGACGGCAAACGGGCGCTTACGGGAAGAGGACGGAGCGGTTCTCGTCGATGACCGGCTGCTTCGTCTCGGCAAAGAGGTGTTTTATAAGGAAACATTTGGGAATGAAGTGTTCTTAACCGACATTATGGGCATCGTCGACGGGCCGCTGACGCTCGCCAATATAGCGAAAGCGATTGCCGCGCTAAGAGGGGAAGGGACGACGAACTTGCGCGTGCCGCTTGCGGAAGATGTAACGATCGGCGACCGGACGTATAAAAAAGGGGAGCTGATTGACACCGGCATCGATGTGCCGAAAGGGTCATACTTGCCGCTCGGGATGCCGATTGTGACCGATGGCGGCTGCGTGCGCGTCGGCATCAGCTGCGCGGCTTGTCACGCGACGGTCGATCCGCAGACGAAAAAAGTGGTGGAAGGGGCGCCAAACAATGACTTAAATGCCGGGCTGTTGATGGCACTAGCGACGAATTCGGCCGCCTATTTCACTCATGCCAACATTCGTTCGTTGCGCGACTATATCGACTCGCTCAATCGGACGATCGTTGACTCGCGCGGACGTAAAGCGGCGCTTCCGGACCCGGAGCGGCTTGAGCGGGAAGTCGACCGCATTTTTGCCAGCTGGCCGCGCGGCAATTTCGATTCGACGATCGACATGAAAGCGAATCCGGCGCAAATTCCCGACTCGTTTACACGCGGCGACCATCCGTACGGGTGGAGCGGTTTCGCCGCCGTTGGCCCGTTCCGCGGTTTGTCCGCTTTCAGCAACAACGTGCATGCGCAAAATGCCGATTCGTTGGCCCAGGCGGAAATTAGCGAGGCGCTCTTTGGCATTGACAAGGAAGTGTATCTCGGCACGATTTTGCAAAATGCCGCCAATCAGTGCCGAGCCTGATCGGGCTCGCTTGGAGCGCTCCATACTTGCATGATGGCGGTGTGGCGGTTGGACCGAACGGGGAGCTCGGGCTGGCGGGCACGGTCGGAAAAGGCATTGTCCCCGACGCGCGCAACAGCTTGCGGGCGCTTATTGACCGGACGTGGCGCCAGCGCGTCATCGCTGCGAATACCACTGATCCCGCCTTGCCGACAGTGCATGTGACAGGGGAGGGGCATCGATATTGGATCGACCGTCAAGCCGGATTTACGAAGGAGGAGCAAGAAGCGGTATTGGATTATTTGTTGTCGCTCACATCGCGTTGACCGCCCTGGGAACAGTTCCCTTGCAACAGCTGCTGTTTAGCGGCTCACACTACTAGGCAAGGGAGGGAAAACGATGAACGAAACATGCTTTTATTGCCAGTGCGAGTGCGACGACAACGTGCATTACGTTTCGTTCCATACCAACGGCGAGGAGCGTGAGGAAACGCTCTGCCCGGAGTGTTACCAAGAATGGCTGCAAGGCATGAAAGGTTGATCTCTTTTCCCGCGTTCATCCCGCTTGAAAGCGGAGTCCGCTTCGGTGAAGAGGACAAACGAAACCGCACCGTGATCAAACCGGTGCGGTTTTTGGCGAAAGCGGCGGGGTGGCGACGGTGTCATCCAAGCCGCATGTTTCGTCGTAACAACGGTACACCGCCGCCTTGGCCCGCGGGGTGTGGAGCGACAATTGTAAAATGCGCTCCCTTCCCGTAGGGGTGACCTTTGTTTCCATTTTGAGCGCCGCGCCATCGAGCGTCAGCGAGTAAAATCGGTACGTCAAGCCGAGCCATGTCCGTTCAGACCGGACGGTATCCGGATGATGGCGAATGAGTTCGGCCAGCTCGGCGAACGAATGGGTTTCCCGCTGCATCCATTCACGGATGGCAGCGGTTGTTTGTTTCAGCCAATTTTTCCATGACGAGTTCATCAGCATCACCTTTTTTCATCCAGCATGCCCATTTCCGCCGCTCGCTATACAGGCAGCCGGATGGAGAAGGTCGTCATATTGGCATCAGACGAACAGCTGATTTTGCCCCCATGGTCTTCAATCACTTTTTTGCAAATGTAAAGGCCGATGCCCGTCCCTAATTTTTTGGTCGTAAAAAAAGGCTCAAAAATGGTCTCGACGATATCGGCGGGGATCGCCGGACCGTTGTTGGCGATTTCGACAGTGACCGTTCCGTTCTGAGAACGGGCAGCGATCTTGATGCGGCGCGGTTTTTCCTTTTCTTTCACCGCTTCGATCGAGTTGAGCAAAATGTTTACTAATACTTGGCGAATCTGATCTTTATAGGCAAAAATATGTATGGATTCATCGATCGCCAACGAAATGTCGACATCGCTGTCGACGATCGTCGCGTATAAAAAATCTATGATTTCCTCTAACAGTTGGCGCAGCGAAAATGTTTTCTTTTCGCTCTCGGCAATTTCTTTGCGCGAGGCATGCAGAAATTGCGAAATACGAAATTTCAACTGCTGCAGCTCATGGTCGATAATGTCTAAATATGGCAAGTGAGGATGCTCAAATTTTAACAGTTGGATAAAACCGATAATGGCTGTCAGCGGATTGCGAAATTCGTGAACAAAACTGGACGACATTTGTCCGAGCAAGGTCAGCCGATCTTGGTGCGACCTGGCGATCAATAGATTTTTCTCGTGCAGCTCCGCTTCCTTCAGTTCGTTATATTTCTTAACGGCATGAAACAAAAATTGATCAAACAGCTCGTTCATATGGTCGACGAGCGGAGCCAGCTCGGTGATCGGCAATGGTGCGGTTAACGCGTGCTTAATGATCAACCGCCGCCCCAAATTTACGTTGTAGACGAGGGCGCCGATGCCGGCGTTCATTTCCGCCCGTTCCTTGGCAATTTTATTGGCCAGCCGTTCGACTGTCTCACCGGACAGCGACCGCAGCAACGCTTCTTTGACTAGCGCAAACATTGCCAAGCCATTTTGTTCAACGCGGTCAATGTATTTATCATCGTCGGCAATTTTCATATGCTGCCGCCAATAGGAAAGGAAGCTGGGCAGATGGGTTTCCAAATGGGTGACGAGCTGCTGTGCGGCAGATGCCAAAAAAGCCACCTCGCTTTCCGTCATTTATTATCATTATAAGGGGGAATATCGAACTAGAACAGAGGGAAAATCGCGATATGTCCGATAAAACTCGTTTTCTTTTACAAAAAAGCTAGGAAATGCCCGTCCACATGAGGCGAGGCAGACCGTTTGAAGAAAAAAGGCAAAATCATGTATAATGAAGCAGTCAGAAATCTCTTCCAAAAAGGTTGGGGAACGCTGTGAAACTGTATGACTCCATTTTAGACCTAATTGGCGGCACGCCGATCGTGAAGTTGCGGCGCCTTCCGGACCCGAACGGGGCGGATGTATATATGAAACTCGAATCGTTCAATCCGGGCGGCAGCGTCAAGGATCGACCGGCTTGGGAAATGATTCGCCGCGCCGAGGCGGAAGGGAAAATTACGCCGGGAGAAAGCACGATCATTGAACCGACGTCCGGCAACACCGGCATCGGTTTGGCGATGGTATGCGCCGCCCGCGGTTATCGCTGCATCATCACGATGCCAGATAACGCGACAGTCGAACGGGTGAAAATTTTAAAGGCGTACGGAGCAGAAGTCTATTTGACGCCGGCGGAGAAACGGATGCAAGGAGCGATCGACGAGGCGAATCGGCTCGCTCGCGAAATCCCGGATAGCTTCATCCCGATGCAGTTTGAAAATCCGGCCAATCCGGACGCACATCGGCATACGACGGCGGTGGAAATTTACGAAGCGTTCGCTGGACGGCTCGATGCGTTCGTGCTCACTGCCGGCACCGGGGGAACGGTGACGGGAACGGGAGAAGAATTGAAAAAACGGATTCCGAATTTGCGCATTTATGTCGTCGAACCGTACGGCTCGCCCGTCTTGTCGGGCGGCAAGCCGGGGCCGCATAAAATTCCCGGCACAGGTCCGGGGTTTATCCCAAGCATTTTAAACCGTTCGATTTATGACGACATTTTTTTGATCAAAGATGAAGACGCCCAGCAGATGGCACGCGAACTGGCGGCGAAGGAAGGCATGTTGGTCGGCGCCTCGGCTGCTGCGAGCGCCTATTACGCCATCAAAGTGGCCAGGCAGCTGCCGAAAGGAGCGCGCGTCCTTTGCATGGCGCCTGATTCGGGCGAACGGTACTTGTCATCGGATTTATTCGCTGATTAACCAGACGGCGCAAAAGATGACGTCACGTCTCCTTGCCGTTCATTGTATTTCGTCGTTACCGTGGCTAGCGCACTCGTTGGCAAGCGCATGAAACTGCCGACCGCTTATTTGCTTGGCCCGATCATCGGGACGGCAGCACTGGTGATCGCTGGGGTGCCTGCACCGGATTTGCCAGCGCCGATATTGGACATCGCGCAAATTACGATGGGGGCTTATCTCGGTTTAACGCTTAAGCCGGCTGACATCAAGGAGAAACGGAAAATGATGCTTGCGGCGGCTGTCACGGGTTTTTCCCTCATTTTGTTTTCTATGGCTGCCGCGTTTGTGCTAACAAGCTTGCACGGCGTCCCTTATTTGACCGCCTTTATCGCTTTGGCGCCGGGCGGCATGGATCAGATGGGGATTTTGGCGCAGGAAGCGCGCGCGAGCCTTGCGATCGTGACGAGTTACCAAATGTTCCGCATTTTTTTCATCCTGTTCGTCGTCCCGCCAGTGCTGAAAAAACTGTTCGCTACCCGCTGGTTTCAACGAATCGAACGTTGGCCAATGCGGCACGGCGGATAAGGATGGCTACGATGGCTATAGCGGCGGAAAAAGTGGGGGCTGTGATAAGTGACAAACATATGCTAAACTAGAAAGAAAAAGGAGCATTCCCGTTAGGAGCTTTTCCGGGGACTTGATCAAAAAAAGCCCTCTTGGTATGATACAGGGGTGTCAACCACATCACTCACCATACCAAGGAGGACTTCAGATGAATTGTACACAAAACTATAAAATTGATCAAGTAACCGAACAAACGCTTGTCGTGGGTATTGATATCGCGAAACGAACCCACTACGCCCGCACCCTAGGTCTGTAAGATATCCACAAAACTGAAAAAGGATGTAAGGGATTTTGTCGAAAAATATTTTTTGGACACCCCTGAGAGGCCGAAAAGCCTTGATAGATCAACATTTCTAGAGGGAGGGGAATCGTGATGAATCAATCGACTGTTTACCGCCCGCACAGCCCGGTCGCCAAGCTGGCGGTTTCATTTCTCGCGGCTTTGGCCGTTGCGACTGCAGGTCTGTACGCCGGGCAATGGGTGCCGGCCGGCCTTTATTTACCGCTTTATGCGCTTGAACTGATTTTGCTTTTGGTGATGATTTTCGCCCGCCGCAAAAAAGCGGTCGGCTATCCGCTCATGTTTGCGTTTATGCTCGTCTCGGGCGCGACGCTCTATCCGCTCATCGGCTATTACATTTCCATCATTGGCGCCGCGGCGGTGTTCAAAGCGTTTGCCCTAGCGGTTGTCTCGTTTACGGGTGTTGCCATTTATGCGGCGAGAACGAAAGAAGATTTTTCGTTCCTCGGCGGATTTTTGATGCTTGGCGCGTTTGCGCTCCTTGGCCTATTGATCATTCAATGGTTCATCCCGTTCTCGAGCGTCGGGCAAATGGGAGTGGCGGCGCTAGGGATTTTGATTTTCCTTGGCTTTACGATTTACGACATCAACCGCTTGGCCCGCTACGGCTTTACGGAAGCGGACATTCCGATGATTGTCGTCAATATTTACCTTGATTTCATCAACTTGTTTGTCTACATTTTGCGTTTTTTCGCCAGCGATGAAGATTGAGCGCCAAAAAAGGGCTGCTTCCCAAAGGAGCAGCCCTTTTTCCGTGATGGTGTCATTAAAGCGGCAAATCGCGTTTGGAAAAAGTGACAATCCCCGCTGTGTAGCTGATAACGCCGATTGCCAATAGCAGACAGGATGGGAGCCATTCCGCTTGACCTTGAGCGATGGCTCCAGGCTCGAAAGCGGCAAAGATCGATCCATATCGGAGCCATTCCGCTTTTTCAGTCAGTTTGCCGATGAGATCCAAGCTGTAAAACAGAACGGTGGCTCCGCCCGATAACGACAGTGCTCGTTTTTCGTCATTGGCTACGGCGCAAAAGAAAAATGAATAGCCGCTAATGGCGAAAAAGAGAAGAAAGCCACTGACATTGATTGCGAGAAATCGTTTTTGGTGCAGAGCATCATTCGTGACTAGCCATGCATCGGCAGCAAAGCCGGCCGCTGCGGAGGTGAGAATGATGGCTGCTAGTCCAGTGAGCAGCACGAGCGCTTGGGTGAAGGCGATGGTCTGCCGGGAATTCGGCGTCGCAAGCAAATATGCCATCGAACCGCGGTCGATGGGCCGAGCCAGCAGTTGATTGGCAGCGGTAACGCAATAAATGGACCCGAGCAAAAGAAACAGCAATCCGTAATATTCTCCGGCGATGAATTCAAGCAAATTGCCCATACCGGTGATGTTGAACGCTTTTAGAAACCCGCTTGGCAGCTGCTGTAAATAATGATTAATGATTTTCGAGTCGGCCAACGATGGATAAAGGGCAGCCACCAGTGCGATGTAAAAGGCAGATCCGGCCGAATAGCCAATGATCGTTTTTGTCTGTGCTTTGAGCATTTGTTTGTATAAGGAGACATTCATTGTTCATCCCTCCGGTGGTCATAGTAATGCATAAAAATATCTTCTAGGCTTTGTGTGCGGAGATCGAGACTTTGCACTTGGTATTGGGCCAGCTCGCGAATGAAGGCATTGTAGTTTCCTTGCACCGCGATGCAAACGCGGCGGCCGTCATGGTGGATGACCTCGAGCGGCGAGGAAAGCAATTGGGCAACCTCCTCTTCACGAGACAACATGACATCGAACAGTTTCCGCTGCATCGATTGCAATTCATGAACATCGTTGACCGCCATCAAGCGGCCGTCTTTCATGATCGCCACCCGGTCGCATGTCCGCTCGATTTCAGGGAAGATGTGCGAAGATAAAAAGATGGTTTTTCCTTTCTGTTTTTCTTCGCGAAGGAGATCGATAAACGTTTGCTGCATCAGCGGGTCGAGGCCGGATGTTGGTTCATCGAGAATGATCACTTCGGGATTATGCATGAGAGCGGCGACAAGGCCGACTTTTTGTTTTGTTCCTTTGGACATTTTCCGGATCGGGAGGCGGGTGTCTAATTGCAACCGTTCAATTAGTTCATCACGATAGCGTGTCGTTTTCATTCGCCGCATCCCGGCGAGCAGGTCAAGCAGTTCCATTCCGGTCATTCCTTCGGGAAAAGCGATTTCACCCGGTAAATAGCCGACCAATGCCTTCACGCGGACGGACTCTCGCCAACAGTCGAATCCATAGATGAAAGCGCGTCCTTTCGTCGGTTTCAGAAATCCAAGCAAGTGCCGGATCGTTGTTGATTTTCCCGCGCCGTTCGGCCCTAAAAATCCGAATACTTCGCCTTGGTGGACGGTGAAGGTGACATCAAAAATGCCCCGACCGTTCGGAAAGACTTTCGTTAACTGTTGCAATTCGATCATGACATGATCTCCCCTAGAGATAAATTTTGAAATATTTATATAAAAACATTTCATTCCTATTATATTTTAAAATTTAAGTGTTTATCAATTAATTTTGTAATTTTTATTTCTATTTTATTAAAATTAAGGGTAGAATGAAGAAAATAAAAGAAAAGCGAGACGGAAGGTGGTTTTTGATGAATGGATTTACCAGGCGGACGGAACAAAAAAAACAGGCGATCAAGCAAACGGTGTTGGAGTTGCTGCGGACGAGCGATCCGCGCGGGATGACGATCCAAATGATCGCCAAGCAGGCTAACGTGTCGCCAGTGACGATTTACAATTATTTCGGGAGCAAGGAACATCTCGTCCGCGAAACGCTTATCGATTATATGATCCGCCAGGTGGAAGAATACGAAGCCTTTTTAAAAGAAGACCGCTCATTTGCAGAAAAAGTGAAATATATCATTTTTCAAAAGAAAAAAGTGTTGGGAGAAATCCAAGTTGACCTCATTCATCGCCTTATAAAGGAGGATGATGAATTTCGCCATTCGGTCGATGTGCTTTACGAAACGCGGGTGCTGCCGCTGGTGATCGAAATGATTCGCGAAGCCCAAGAAAAGGGAGAGATTGCCCCGTACTTATCCATTGATACGCTGCTTTTGTATTTGAACTTATGGCGCGACGTGTCAGAGAAAATCCCTGTTTCTTTGTACAGCGAACGGCTGATTGATGAGCTGCTCCTTCTGTTTTTTTACGGTGTGAAAGGGGAGACGCGGTGAGGCAGGAATCGACAGAGGGTAAGGAGAATAACAAAAAGAACAAAAGGGGGAAAGGAGTCACAGGATGAAATTTGCCGTCAATGTGTCAACGATTTTTACTGAAGTGCCGTTTCTTGCTCGATTCGCGAAGGCGAAGCAGCACGGGTTTTCGCTTGTGGAGTGCCAGTTCCCGTATGCGGCGGCGCCGGAAGCGATGGCTGACGAGTTGGGAGAGCACGGGTTGTCGCTCGTGTTGATCAATTTGCCGGCTGGCGATTGGGAAAAGGGAGAGCGCGGACTCGCGATTTTCCCCGACCGTCATGATGAATTCCGCCGCGCTCTTGAGGACGGTGTGCGTTATGCGCTAAAGCTTGGCGTGCCGCATCTTCATTGCATGGCCGGGATCGTGCCGAAGGAGATGCCGCGCGAGCGGGCGAAGGAAACGTATATGCACCGCATCGACGAAGCGGCTGCCGCGCTTGCGGTTCATGGGCTGACGCTGATGCTTGAACCGATCAATCCGTTCGATATGCCCGGCTACTTTTTAACGGACATTGCGGAAGCAGCGGCGATCATCCGCGATCTCGGCCGGCCGAACATCAAGCTGCAGTATGACATCTATCATATGGCGCGGCTTGGCTTCGATGTGGCGGCCACGTTTGCTGCTTACGAGCCGCTCATTGCCCATGTTCAATTCGCCGATGCCCCCGGGCGGCATGAGCCGGGGACGGGGGCGCTGCCGTATGGCGACATTTTTTCGTTTTTGCAGGAGCGCGGTTACAGCGGGGCGGTCGGGCTCGAGTACATCCCGGCGCGGGAAAGCAGCGAGAGCTTTGCCTGGTATGAAGCATATCGCATGAGAGGAGGTGCAGGACGATGACGAATGTCGGCTTTATCGGGTTGGGCGTGATGGGCTCGCGCATGGCCAGACGCCTGGTGGAAGCGGGATTCAATGTCACGGTGTACAACCGTACGCCAGAAAAAGCGGTTCCGCTTGTCAACCTTGGCGCCCGACAGGCGGCGACAGTGGCAGAACTGGCCGGCGGGGCGGAGGTCATTTGCACATGCTTATCGATGCCGGATGATGTCATCAATGTGTATACAGGGGAAGGCGGCATTCTCGATGCGGCCCGTCCGGGAGCGGTTTGCCTCGATTTTACGACCGTCGGCCCAAAGACGAGCCGGCTTGTGGCCGAATGGGCCCGTCAGCGCGGCGTCTCCTATTTGGATGCGCCGGTCAGCGGCGGGCCGGAAGGGGCGGAACAAGGGACGCTCACGATGATGGTCGGTGGCGATCAAGCAGCATGGGAGCGGGTACGGCCACTTCTGAGCGTGTTAGGAAAAACAGTCGAATATTTAGGGGAAAGCGGCGCCGGCAGTGCGGCGAAAATACTCAATCAATATTTAGTTGCCGTCCATTCCGTCGCCGCGGCGGAAGCGATGGCCGCCGGCGTCGCTTACGGGCTCGACGCCGGGAAGCTGTATCGGCTGCTAAAAGAAAGCTACGGAGACAGCCGGATGCTGCGCCGCCATATGGAGCAGTTCGTGCTGCCGCGTCAATTCGCGCCTGGCGGGGCGGTGAAGTATGTACATAAAGATGTGCGCTTGGCGAATGCGTTCATGAACGAAATCGGCATCAATCGCTGCCTCGGAGCCGAGGCTGAAGAAACGTTTGCGGCGGCGATGGACGCTGGCCTCGCTGATTTGGATATGTCCGCGGTCATCCAACTGTTCGAGCGGCGAGTCGGGGTGACGGTAAAAGAGACGGAATGAACAAAATGATATGGAAATTCAAAAAATTCATTGAAAAAATGGGTCATCAATGATTTAATAGAGGTAGCGGCACCTCCTGCAGGAGGTGAATTTGGCTGAAACGTTGAGCGCGTTTCGCTTTTTTTAAAAATTAAAAAAGAAACGTTGTTTCCTATCGCGAAACAAAGGAGGGGCGACAATGCTCTCGTTGACATGGCTCGATGAGTTAAGCGCTTTCTTGCGTCCAGAACAAATCAAAACAAATGAATCTCCTCACCCGCTTGGCAATAGCGGCGCGGTGACCGTTTACCCGCAGACGGAAGAAGACATCTCCGCGGTGCTCCGTTATGCCGACCATCATGGCAAAAAAGTCGTCGTCACGGGCCGCGGCACGAAACGAGGGTTTGGCGGGCAGCGGGAACAGGCAGATATTTTGCTGTCTTTGGAAAACTATGCCGGCATTGTCGAACACGCGGCCGCCGACATGACCGTCACCGTGAAAGCGGGAACGGTGTTCGGTGATTTGCAGCGCGCGCTTGCCCCGCACCGGCAAAAAGTAGCGTTAGATCCGTTCTGGCCGGATGAAGCGACGATCGGCGGAGTGATTGCCGCGAACGACAGCGGGCCGAAGCGGCTTGGCTACGGATCGGCGCGCGATTCGGTCATCGGGCTGCGCAGCGTGTATCCGGACGGCACGGTCATCCGCTCCGGCGGCAAAGTAGTGAAAAACGTCGCTGGCTATGACATGAACAAACTGTTTATCGGGGCGATGGGGACGCTTGGCGTGCTGAGCGAGATCACGCTGAAGCTCCGGCCGCTCGCGAAATATGAAAGCGTTGTTTTGTTATCGTTCCCAAGCGGCGATGTTCACGAGATTCGCTCGTTCGCCGTTTCGTTCCTTGATACGATGATGGAGCCGGTTTGTTTTGAACTGCTCAACCCGGCGCTTGCCGAGCGGTTGACGGGACGTCCTGTCTATACGCTCGCGATCGGGTTTGAAGACGTGGAAAAGGCCGTCCATTATCAAGAGCAGTGGGTGGAACGCCTCTGTCCGAGGACGGCTGCGATGGCCATTTTAGCCGGTGAGAAGGTGGAAGCTTTTTGGCGGATGTTTTACACGATCGCGCCGAACGGGCGTCTGACAACCGTGGGGGACAGCGTGGAAGCGGCAGTGAAAATCGGCGTCGTTAACTTGGACGTGCTCTCGATCTTGCGGGAAAGCGCGTTAATCGCTGATCGCTGCCACGTTCAAGTCGAAGCGCACGGCGGATTGGGCCATGGGCTTTGTCAGGCGTATGTGCGCGGCAGTAAAGAGGGGGTCGCCGCCGCCATTGAGGAGTTGCGCCAAACAGCGGTCCGCTTGGGCGGCTATGCGGTCGTCAAGCATTTGCCGTTTTCACTGCGCCAGCGCATTGATGTCTGGGGCGGAAAGCCATCATACTTTTTCTTGCTTGAGGGCATCAAACGGAAAGTCGATCCAAACAAAACGGTCAACGATCAGCGCTTTATTGGGGGGATTTAACGATGAGCACAGTGATGAATGAGCGGGCGGACAGCCCGGCGTGTGCGACCGCGAGCCTCGGCAACTATCGTTTTCACGATTTGCCGGACCCGAGCAAGTGGGCTGATTGCGTTCATTGCGGCATGTGTTTAGAATCATGCCCGACGTACGAACAGACGGGTGAAGAACAGCACTCTCCGCGCGGCCGCGTTCATTTGATGAAGTCGGTCGGCGAAGGGAAGCTTGAGTTGACGCCTGATTTGCTCGATCCGATTTTTACGTGCTTGGATTGCCGTGCCTGCACGACGGCTTGCCCGGCTGATGTCGATGTCGGCGGGCTCATTGAACAAGTGCGCGGTCAGCTCCGCCAAGCGGTGCCGCTCACGGGCTGGAAGGCGTTTGTCAGCGACTTTTTCTTAAAAGGGGTGTTCCCGCACCCGTCGCGCCTTGATTGGTTTGGCCGCCTGTTGAAGCTATACCAAAAAAGCGGGCTGCAGACGGTGGCGCGTAAGACCGGGGTGCTGCGGGTCATGCCGGACCATTTGGCTGAGATGGAGGCCATTTTGCCGGAAGTCGGCACGCCGGTACGGAAAAAGTATAAGCGTGAGCCGCTGATTAAGGCCAAAGGGGAAACGAAGCGGACGGTCGCGATCTTGACCGGCTGCGTGATGGACGTGATGTTCTCCGACATTAACGAGGCGACGATCCGCGTGTTGACGCGTAACGGCAACGATGTCGTCATCGTGCCGAACCAGACGTGTTGCGGGGCGCTTCATGTTCATGCCGGCGACCGCGAAACGGGGCGGAAGCTCGCCAAGCAAAACATTGAGGCGTTTCAAGAGGTCGACCATGTCATTGTCAACGCCGCCGGTTGCGGCGCGATGTTGAAGGAATATCCGGAGTTGTTCCGGCATGATCCAACATGGCATGAAAAAGCGGAACAGTTTGCCGCCAAAGTCGAGGATGTGTCCAAATTTTTGCATGACACGGGTTTCAAGCCGCCGAAGGCAGAACTGAACGTGCGCCTCACGTACCATGATGCGTGCCATTTAGCCCACGGTCAAGGCATCCGCCAGGAGCCGCGCGCTGTGATCAACAGCATTCCGGGCGTGGAAATGGTCGCCATGCCGAACGCCGACCGCTGCTGCGGCAGCGCAGGGATTTACAACATCACCCACCCGGAAATGGCGCAAGCGGTGCTGGAGAGCAAAATGCAAAACGTGCCGCAAGATGTGGAACTCATCTCGATGGGCAACCCGGGTTGCATGCTGCAAATGGCGCTTGGCGTCATGAAACACGGGCGGAACCAAAAAATCGTCCATACGGTGCAGCTGCTTGATTGGGCATACCAAAAAGAGGAAGGGAAGGACGTGCGCATATGAGAAAACGGCCCATTGCAACGAACGACCCGCACATTCGGGCGCTCGCCCGCATTGTCGGCGAAACGGCGATTTTGTACCGCAAGGAAGACTTGATCGCCTATGACTGCGACGGCTTTACCGTCCATCGCCATTTGCCGAAGGCAGTCGTATTCCCAAACAGCGCCGAGGAAGTGGCGGCGGTCGTCAAATATTGCCATGAGCACGAACTGCCGTTTCTCGCCCGCGGCGCCGGCACGGGGTTAAGCGGCGGGGCGATTCCGCTAAACGGCGAAGTCGTCATCAGCCTAACGCGGATGAAGCGGCTGTTGCACGTCGATCTCGAAAACCGGCGCGCCGTCGTCGAGCCGGGGTTTGTCAACTTGAAGTTGACGAACTCGGTCGCCCACCGCGGCTATTACTATGCGCCCGATCCGTCAAGCCAATACTGCTGCACGATCGGCGGCAACGTCGCGGAAAACGCCGGCGGCGCCCATTGCTTGAAATATGGGGTGACGACGAACCATATTTTGGGGCTTGAAGTCGTCCTGCCGAACGGCGAAGTGATTGAAATCGGCGCAAACGGCGTCCCCGACCCGCCCGGCTACGATTTGCTCGGGTTGTTGACCGGATCGGAGGGGACGCTTGGCATCGTGACGAAAATTACCGTCCGTCTGCTGAAAAATCCCGAGGCCAAACAGACGGTGCTCGCCTATTTTGACGAAGTGGAAGATGCGAGCCAGACCGTTTCCGACATCATTTCCGCTGGAATCGTGCCGGCGGCGCTGGAGATGATGGACCAGACGGCCATCGAGGCGGTTGAAGCGGCCGCGTTTCCAGTCGGCCATCCGAAAGACATCGCCGCGCTGTTGCTCATTGAAGTGGACGGCATTTCCGCCGGGATTGACGAGCAAATCGACGATATTTTAACGATTTGCCGCCGCCACCATGTGCGCGAAGTGAAAGTCGCCCAGTCAGAGGAAGAGCGGGCCCGCTGGTGGGCGAACCGGAAAACCGGCTTTGGCGCCATGGGGGCGATTTCGCCTGACTATTTAGTGCAAGATGGCGTCATTCCGCGCAGCCGTCTGCCGGAAGTGCTGCGGGAAATCGCCGATATCAGCCGCAAGTATGGACTGAGAATCGCAAACATTTTCCACGCCGGCGACGGCAATTTGCACCCGCTTGTGCTGTTTGATGCGAGCAAGCCTGGGGAGACGGAGCGGGCGCTTGCCGCCGGAAGCGAATGCCTCAAGGCGTGCGCGGCGGTCGGCGGATCAATTACAGGGGAACATGGCGTTGGCATTGAGAAAAAAGAAGAGATGCGCTTCATTTTCACTGATGAGGAAATTTTGGCGCAAACGGCAATCCGCGACGTGTTTAACCCGAAAAACTTGCTCAACGCCGGCAAGCTGTTCCCGACGCCGGGACGTTGTGTAGAGACAAAGATGCCGTCGACAGTGAAATGAAAATTTTTTGAAAACGATTGCCAGTCATTTCGTTTCATGGTATCATCTTTTTAGAGAAATTGAGAAACGATGTTTCGTAATAAGAAACAAGAGAGGGGAAGAGAATAATGGGCGAATACGTACAAAAAGGGAACATCCAAGTCGCCAAAGTGTTGTACGACTTTGTCAACGAGGAGCTTCTGCCGAACAGCGGGTTGGATCAAGACAAGTTTTGGAGCGATTTCGGCGCGCTCATTTCCGACTTGACGCCGCGCAACAAAGAATTGCTCGCCCGCCGCGACGAAATTCAAGAAAAATTGAATGAGTGGCATAAAGCGCATCGCGGCCGCTTTGATTTTAACGAATATAAAGCGTTTTTGACAGACATCGGCTATTTGGAGCCGGAAGTCGAGGACTTTGAGATTACGACCGACAATGTCGATGATGAAATTGCCGTGCAAGCCGGGCCGCAGCTCGTCGTTCCGTTGACGAACGCCCGCTATGCATTAAACGCTGCCAACGCCCGCTGGGGCAGCTTGTATGATGCGTTGTATGGCACGGACGCCATCAGTGAAGAAGACGGCGCCGAGCGCGGTTCATCGTATAACCCGGTTCGCGGAGCGAAAGTCATCGCCTACGGGCGGCAGTTTTTAGATGAAGCGGTGCCGCTGGCGCAATATTCCCATAAAGACGCTGTCCAGTACGCCATTGTTGACGGGCAGCTTGTCGTGACGACAGAAGGCGGGGCGACAACAGGGCTGAAAGAGCCGGAAACATTCGTCGGCTTCCAAGGCGACCCGCAACATCCGACAGCGGTGTTGCTGAAGAACAATGGCCTTCACATTGAAATTCAAATCGACCGCGAGCATGCGGTCGGAAAAACGGATCAAGCCGGGGTCAAAGACATTGTCCTAGAAGCGGCCGTGACGACGATTATGGACGGCGAAGATTCGGTCGCAGCTGTCGATGCCGAGGATAAAGTGGTCGTGTACCGCAACTTGTTTGGTTTGATAAAAGGTGATTTGACAGCGACGTTTGAGAAAAACGGGAAACTGTTGACGCGTGCCTTGAATCCGGACCGCGTATATAAAACGCCGGATGGCGGAGAGCTTGTGCTGCCGGGCCGCTCGCTCATGTTTGTGCGCAACGTCGGCCATCTGATGACAAACAACGCCATTTTGGATGCGAACGGCGAAGAAGTGCATGAAGGGATCATCGATGCGGTGATTACAAGCTTGATTATGAAACATTCGCTGATCGGCAACACGCGTTACTTGAACTCGCGCAAAGGTTCGATTTACATCGTCAAGCCGAAAATGCACGGATCGGCGGAAGTGGCGTTTGCCAACGAGCTGTTTGACCGCGTCGAAGATATGCTCGGCCTCAAGCGGAATACGATTAAAATCGGTGTCATGGATGAGGAGCGGCGGACGTCGCTCAACTTGAAAAACTGCATTTACCAAGTGCGCGACCGCATCATTTTTATCAACACCGGCTTCCTCGACCGGACCGGAGACGAAATTCATACGTCGATGGAAGCGGGGCCGATGCTGCGCAAAAACGAGATGAAATCATCGACTTGGCTGCAGGCGTATGAAAAATCGAACGTCGCCGTTGGGCTTGCCGCCGGCTTCCGCGGCCGGGCGCAAATCGGCAAAGGAATGTGGGCGATGCCGGATTTGATGGCAGAAATGCTGAAGCAAAAAGGAGCGCAGCTCAAAGCAGGCGCCAATACGGCATGGGTGCCGTCGCCGACAGCCGCCACGCTCCATGCGCTCCATTACCATCAGGTGAACGTTGCCGCTGTACAAAACGAGCTGGCTAACGGCCGGAACGATTACCGCGATGACATTTTGCAAATTCCGGTCGTCAACAACCCGCAATGGACGGCGGACGAAATCCAAGAAGAGCTCGACAACAACTGCCAAAGCATTTTAGGTTATGTCGTCCGCTGGATTGACCAAGGGATCGGCTGCTCGAAAGTGCCGGACATCCATAACATCGGACTGATGGAAGACCGGGCGACGCTCCGCATTTCGAGCCAAATTCTCGCCAACTGGCTCCACCACGGCATTTGCACGAAAGAGCAAGTGCTCGAGACGCTGAAGCGAATGGCGAAAGTCGTCGATGAACAAAACGCCGGCGATCCGAACTACCGGCCGATGGCGCCAAACTATGATGATTCGGTGGCATTCCAAGCGGCATGCGATCTCATCTTCCTCGGCTATGAACAGCCAAACGGCTATACGGAGCCGATTTTGCACCGCCGCCGCCATGAGGCGAAAGCGAAGTTTGCCGCCGTTCAGCAATAAGCGACTTGTCGCTCCGGAACAGGGGCTGAGTGCCCTTGTTCCTTCCTACTCATAACAATCAGAAAATTCTAAAAATAATCGGAAAGGAGGCAGCTCCTAGTTGCTACTGGCCGGCTGCAGAACGCGAAGCAGCACAAAGGCGGCATCGATGGGACGAGGTTAGTAGCTAGGGATCGGCTATGGAAAATTTGCGGGAACGAGCATTGTTTGTCCATCGACAGGCAAAAGGAAAACTGTCGGTTGAAGTGAAAGTGCCGGTCGTGAATGCGAATGATTTAAGTGTTATTTATTCGCCGGGAGTGGCCGAACCGTGCAAAGAAATTTATGCCAACGAAGATGAGATGTATGATTATACGATGAAAGGCAATTTCGTCGCCGTTGTTTCAAACGGCACGGCGGTGCTCGGGCTCGGTAACATCGGTGCGCGGGCAGCGCTTCCGGTGATGGAAGGGAAAGCTGCCTTGTTTAAAGCGTTCGCCGGCATTGATGCGGTGCCGATCTGCTTGGACACCGAAGATCCGGAACAAATCATCCAAACCGTCAAGCTGCTCGAGCCAACATTTGGCGGCATCAATTTGGAAGATATTGCCGCTCCTGCCTGTTTTGTCATTGAAGAGCGGCTGCGCCAAGAAATGGCGATCCCAGTGTTTCACGATGATCAGCACGGCACGGCGATCGTCGTCGCCGCTGGGTTGACGAACGCCTTAAAAGTCGTCGGCAAACGGCTCGCCGATTGCCGGGTCGTCATCAACGGCGCCGGCGCTGCCGGGGTGGCGATCGCCAAGCTGCTGTTGACGATCGGGGTCGGTGACCTCATTGTTTGTGACACAAAAGGGGCGATTTATGAAGGGCGCCCACACGGGATGAATGCCATGAAAGAGGAATTGGCGAAACAAACGAATCAGCGCCGCGTCTCTGGAATGCTTGAAGAGGTCATTTCAGGAGCCGATGTGTTTATCGGCGTCTCGGTTGCCGGCGCGCTGACGCCGGCGATGGTTCGGTCGATGAACCGGGGAGCGATCGTATTCGCTTTGGCCAATCCGGTGCCGGAAATCATGCCGGATGAGGCAAAAGCAGCTGGGGCTGCCATCGTGGCGACCGGCCGATCAGACTTGCCGAACCAAGTGAACAATGTGCTGGCGTTCCCGGGCATTTTCCGCGGTGCGCTCGATGTGCGGGCGACGCAAATTAACGAGGCGATGAAAATTGCCGCTGCTGAGGCCATCGCCGGACTCATTCAGCCGGAAGAACTGACCGAGGAGTACGTCATTCCGAACCCGTTCGACCAGCGCGTTGTGTCGGCGGTCGCTTCTGCTGTTGCCGGCGCTGCCATTGAGACCGGGGTGGCCCGAAACAAGGAGAAGTATGAAAGAAAAAATCGTGTAAGAGAGGGGTAACTGTCAATGAAGTTTGCCCGTTTTATCGCCGAGGGCGCCATTCGCGCCGGTGTAGTGAGCGGCGAAGTCATCCGTGAAATTGAAGGCGACATGTTTGCTGCTTGGGATTATACCGGAAACGTATTCCGCTGCGACGGCGTTTCGTTCGTAGCGCCGCTTGTGCCGCGCCATGTAATCGGCATTGGCGCCAACTATGTGGCGGCGCGCGAACAGCTGCCGGCTGAACTGCCGGACATTCCCGTTTTTTTCTTTAAACCGTCTTCATCGGTGATCGGTCCGGAAGCGGATATTGTCATTCCGAACGGAATCAGCGAAGTGAAATTTGAATCCGAGCTGGCTGTCGTCATCGGCAAAGAGGCAAAACAAGTGAGCGAGGACGACGTATGGGCGTACATTTTTGGCTATACGGTCGCCAACGACGTTACTGCGCCGCAATTTTTCCACCCGGATGGCCATTGGACGGTTGGAAAATCGTTCGATACGTTCACGCCGCTCGGTCCGGTTATTGAAACGGAACTCGATCCGCGGTCGGTGGCGGTCAAAGCGCGGGTCAATGGCGAGGAAAAACAAAACAGCCCGACCGAGCTGATGATTATTTCGATCAGCAAAATGATTTCGTATTTATCGTATGTAATGACGCTGCAGCCGGGTGATGTCATTTTAACAGGAAGCCCGGTCGGCGCTGAGTTCGTCGGTCCGGGAACAGTCATTGAGTGCGAAGTCGATGGCATCGGCACGCTCCGCAATACGTTCGTCGCCGCGAAAGCGCCGGCTGTTTCCACTCAACAAAGATAACGTGCTATGTTCCGATGTTTAGAAGCGGCGTGCCCCGGCCTAACGCCCGACGTTATACACTGTGTCTGCAGCGGCGCCTGCAAACGCCCGGCCGTTCGTGTATAATGGCGAGCGGGGAGAACAAATCGAGGTGAACAGAATGGAAAGAGAAAATATCGTCAAATCCGTCAGCCGGGCGCTTCAAATTATTGACATCGTCAGTGCGAAAAAAGATGGACTGGGCGTCACGGAAATCGCTAAACAAATGGACATTAACAAAAGTTCAGTGTACCGCATCTTAACGACGCTCGCCCAATACGGCTATATCGAGCAACATCCGGAAACAGAGCGGTATAAGCTGGGATACAAGTTTTTGGAAATTAGCTCGAAGCTGCTTGATTCGATCGATTTGCGCCAGGAAGCGCGGCCATATTTGCGCCAGCTTGAAAAAGAAACGAACGAAGTTGTCCATCTTGTCGTTTATGACCAAGGGGAAGTCATTTACATTGAAAAATTGGAAGGAACAGAAACGCTGCGCATGCATTCGAAAGTCGGCAAGCGGGCGCCGATGCATTGTACGGCGGTCGGCAAGGCGATTTTAGCTTATTTGCCGCCGGCAGTCGCTGCAAAAATTATTGACCGGAAAGGGTTGCCAAAGCATACCGATTTGACGATCACCGACCGCGAGGCGTTTTTCCGCGAGCTCGACACCGTCCGGCAAAACGGATATGCGCTCGATTTAGAAGAAAATGAATACGGCATCCGTTGTGTGGCTGTGCCGATTTTTGATTACACCGGCAGCGTCGTTGCCGCTGTCAGCGTTTCCGGCCCAACGATCCGTATGACGGACGACCGCATCGCCGGACTCGCTGTGCGCATGCGCCAGATCGGCAAAGAACTCTCCGCGCGGCTTGGCCATCGGCCGGCCCATTCCGTCCAGCTGTAACAGTTGGGCGGTTTTTTTCGTGCAAACAGGCGAACGATGCATGTAAAATAGAAACGAGGTGACTTGCGACGTGAAAAAACAGACGCTTTCCGAATGGATCGAACAGCTCCGCCAAGACCCGAATGTTGCGTATTGGCATGAAATCGAACCGAAAGAAGCCGATACCGTCCCGTTTCCGGCCGAACTCGATGCGCGGCTGCGCGCGGCACTTGAAGCGCGCGGCATCGCCTCGCTTTATACGCACCAGGCGGCGGCGTACGAGGCGGTGCAGCGCGGACAAAACATCGTGGCGGTAACGCCGACCGCTTCTGGAAAAACGCTTTGCTACAATTTGCCTGTTCTTCAGGCGATCGCCAAAGCGCCGGAGAGCCGCGCCCTTTACTTATTTCCGACGAAGGCGCTCGCCCAAGATCAAAAAAATGAATTGAATGAAATGATCACTGAGATGGGCGTGCCGATTTACAGCTATACATATGACGGCGATACAGCGCCGGCGCTGCGGCAAAAAATCCGCCAAGCCGGCCATATTGTCATCACGAATCCGGATATGCTCCACACGGCGATTTTGCCGCATCATACGAAATGGGTTTCACTGTTTGAACAGCTGCGCTACGTCATCATCGATGAACTGCATACGTATCGCGGCGTGTTCGGCAGCCATGTGGCCAACGTCATCCGCCGCTTAAAACGGATATGCGCATTTTATGGCAGCTCCCCTACATTTATTTGTACGTCGGCAACGATCGCCAATCCGCAAGAGCTGGCCGAGCGGCTGACGGGCGAGCCGATGACGCTCATTGACAACAACGGGGCGCCGCGCGGACGGAAACATATCGTATTTTACAACCCGCCGGTCGTCGAGCGGGCGATGAACGTCCGCCAAAGCGCGACAAAAACGGCGGTGGAACTAGCGCGGCAGCTGCTTGTCAATCGCATCCCGACGATTGTCTTCGCCCGCAGCCGCGTCCGTGCTGAACTCATTTTGAGCCATTTGCAAGCGGCGGTGAAGGAACGAATCGGGGAAACGACGATTCGCGGCTATCGCGGCGGCTATTTGCCAAACGAACGGCGCGCCATTGAAAAAGGGCTGCGCAGCGGGGATATTATCGGCGTCGTCAGTACGAACGCGCTCGAGCTCGGCGTCGATATCGGCCAGCTGCAGGCGTGCATTTTGACCGGCTATCCGGGAACGATCGCCAGCACGTGGCAGCAAGCAGGGCGCGCCGGACGGCGTCATGGCGACTCGCTCGTCATCATGGTTGCCAGCTCGAGCCCGCTCGATCAATACATCGTCTCCCATCCGGAATACGTTTTCGCCCGTTCACCGGAGACAGCCCGCATCAATCCGGACAATATGCTCATTCTCGTCGATCATCTGAAATGTGCGGCGTATGAGCTTCCGTTTCGGCGCGGCGAGACGTTCGGCGGCGTTGAGATCGAAGACGTGCTCGATTTTTTGGTCGACCAAGGAGTGCTTCACGAACGGGCCGGGCGCTGGCATTGGATGAGCGACGCCTTTCCGGCGCAAAACATCAGCTTGCGCTCGGCGGCGCAGGAGAACGTGGTGATCATCGATATTTCGAATATCGCGCGCCACCGCGTCATCGGCGAAATGGACCGCTTCAGCGCGATGACTTTGCTCCATGAAGAAGCGATTTATTTGCACGAAGGAACGCAATATCAAGTCGAAAAACTTGATTGGGAAGAGAAAAAAGCGTACGTCCGCCAAGTTGATGTCGAATATTTTACCGATGCCAATTTGGCCGTCCAGCTTGATGTATTGTCTGATGACCGGAGCGAAGAGCGGGGGCTGATGGCGGTGCACTACGGCGATGTATCCGTCCGGGCAATGGCGACGATATTTAAAAAGCTGAAACTGTCGACGTTTGAAAACATCGGCTCAGGACCGATCCACCTCCCGGAAGAAACGCTTCATACGTCAGCAGCATGGTTTGAATGGAAGGAAGTTCCATCAAGGGTTTCCCCGGCATTGTTTGAACAGCTGCTTGTCGGCATCGCCAACGTGCTTGGCCATCTTGTTCCCATCTTTGTCATGTGCGACCGTTCGGACGTTCATGTCGTCCCGCAGCTGAAGGCGCCGCACTCCGGGCGGCCGACGATTTTTCTTTATGACCGCTATCCGGGCGGCATCGGCTTATCGGAAGCTGTATTTGAACGGTATGAGGAAATGCTCGAAAACGTAAAGGAATGGGTGAAGCGCTGCCCGTGCACCGACGGCTGCCCATCATGCATCGGCGTTTCTGAGACGGCAGGGCGGCCGGTGAAACGAGAGCTTATTCAGTTTTTGACCGAACAGCTTGCAGGGGGTTCGCCTGTTTCGCCTCGCTCCTGCGAAGAATGATGAGCGCCGCCGGGCTTGAATGTTTTTTAAGCGGAGAAAAATGGGCCGGTTTTACGCGTTCGCACGCAACAATAGAAGGGAGCGAACGGAAAGGAGGGCGATCGGACAAATGAAACCGAAGTTATCGCAATGGAAAGAGCTGCTTGCCGCCCGGCATAAAAGGAAAACGGAAAGCGAAGAAAGTAAAGGAGAAGCGGGCGAACGTGAGGCGACAGATGTGCCGTTTGCTGACGTTTGGCGCGAATACGGGGTTAAGCCGTATTGGTTTGCCGGTGATTATTGCCTCATCCGGGAGACGGTGCACCCGCTTGATTACGAGCGCGGCCGCTACCGGCTCGGGGCGCTGTATGACGTGCACCGGCGCTGGCAGGAAGCAGCGTTTTCCCATCCGCTCTCGTGCCGCGGGTTTTCTGTTGGCGACTTATTCTTTTTTGATACGGAAACGATGGGGCTCTCAAGCGGAGCGGGAACCGTCATGTTTTTGCTCGGCCATGCCCGCGTCCTTGATGATCGGGTCATCGTCCGCCAGCACGTGTTGCCGCATCCGGGGGCGGAGGTGGCGCTGTATCAAAGCTTTTTATCGGATGTCGACTATACGACGCTCGTGACGTATAATGGAAAAGCGTTTGACTGGCCGCGGCTGAAAACGCGCCATACCCTTGTCCGCGATCTAGTGCCGAAACTGCCGGCGTTTGGTCATTTTGATTTGTATCACGCCGCCCGCCGCTTATGGAAAGACAAGCTCGATTCGCTTCGCCTAGCGGAGGTGGAGCGGCATATTCTTCATATCGAGCGGGATGATGATGTCCCCGGCTTTTTAGCGCCGATGATTTATCAAGAATTTTTGCAAACACCTCATCCGGAGCGGCTCATGCCGGTATTGCGCCATAACGAGCATGACGTGTTGTCGCTCATTGTGCTCTACGTTCATTTATCGATGCAGCTGCTTGAAGCGGCGCAGCTCTCTGATCCGAGGGAACAGCTGGCCGCCGCCCGTTGGTTCGAAGCGGTCGGGGAAACAGCGGCCGCTCGGTGCGTGTATGAACAAGCGAGCGGCAAAGAAGCAAAGGAGGCGGAGGCGGCGAAATGGCAGTTGTCGCTTTTACACCGGAGAGAAAAACGTTACGAAGAGGCGGCTGCCATTTGGCGCGACTTATTCGATCATGGGAGCGGCCTTTGGAAGGTGAAGGCCGGTCTTGAGCTTTCGAAAGCATATGAGCACCATTTCCGCAATGCGGCTGAAGCGCACCGCTATGCCGCTATGGCGTATGAAGCATGGCGGTCGCTTGCTGAGGCGAGCCGGCAAGGCATAGAGGAGGAACAGGAATGGCGCAAGCGGCTCGAGCGGCTGGCGCGCAAGAAGAATGGGGTGGGGAAATGAAACGCTCATTTCCCTGGCAAGCGCAAAATGTGACAGAAAAATGAAAAATTGTGCCTTTTTGCTGCGAATCTTGTAGAAAAAACAAAAAATGTGTACAATGGCATCGGAATGAACGAAAACGATGGCAGGGAGAAGAGCACAATGCGGAGCATGTACAAAAAAATTTTGTACCTCTTTTTTATTGTTGTCGGCTTGACGTTTGTCGTGTTCAATTATGTGTATTAACGCGGCGGCCTCTGAACGTTTTCCTAAGTGCAGCTATGGCGGGGCCGGGCTATGCAGCGCTCCGGGCCGCAAGGTGGGGGAATAGATGCGGTGCGGCTGTACAACAGGCATAAAATGGGTATCTATACTAGTACGAGTCCGTCCTGTTCATCATAGGCTAGTATTGTCAATCAACAGCCTAGACGATGAAAGGAGAAGGATGTCATGCATTGCCCACCATATGTGACGGCGCCGATCGTCCATCCGCCTCGATGCTGTGTCCAACACCATTTCCAAGCAACGATTGTGCCGCATATTCATCCGTCGCACACAACGCACGTTTATCATCATTTGTATGAGCATCGTCATTATTTCCCGCACACGGAATCGGCCGTTGCTCAGGCCGCCAGCCGGCACTTGTACTGTCCGGGACCGATGCCGCCGTTTCCGGTTGGCTACTAGACGTGAAAACAGAAGCCGCTTTGTCGGCTTCTGTTTTTTTGCGGTGGACAGCTGGCGCTGCCGGCCGCGCCGTCCTAGCGAGGAAACGGTTTTCCGGTGCAGGCAGAAAGTCCCGTCAGGCTGTCCGCTCCCGCGGCTTAGGCAAGGTAAACGTCAATTGACAACCGGCGTAATTTCTGAAAAAATAAAGGAAAGATGATTGTTGAATGCGGATTGAGGTGAAAAGCCATGTCAGCCAATCAGGTGAAACTGACGCCGAAAGACATTTTGGAAAAAGAATTTAAAGTAAGCATGCGGGGGTATAACCAAGACGAAGTGGATCAATTTTTGGACATCGTCATTAAAGATTACGAGGCGTTTCAGCAAGAGATTGACGAGCTGCGCCAAGAAAATGCCCGGCTGAGGCGGCAAGTCGAGGAGCTGCAAAAGCGGCCGGCCACACCGGCAGGGACGACGAACTACGATATTTTGCAGCGCCTTTCCAACTTGGAAAAACATGTGTTTGGCCGAAAACTGTATGAATAGGCGGCTGGGCGAACAAGGTCGGTATATACAAGTTCCAAATTTTTTCTCTTGATCTCATTCGGAAAATCGACTATACTGTAAGATGCTTGCAGCGTTAATCATGTTCGGGTAATCGCTGCGGCCGATTTTGGCCGTAGAGGAAAGTCCATGCTCGCACGGTGCTGAGATGCCCGTAGTGTTCGTGCCTAGCGAATCCATAAGCTAGGGCAGTCTGGCTTCGGCTGGGCTGACGGCGGGGAAAGAACCTACGTCCGGATGCGGATATGGTTCGATTACCCTGAAAGTGCCACAGTGACGGAGCTCTAAGGGAAACCTTAGAGGTGGAACGCGGTAAACCCCACGAGCGAGAAACCCAAATGATGGTAGGGGCACCTTCCCGAAGGAAATGAACGGAGGGAAGGACAGGCGGCACATGCTGCCTGTAGATAGATGATTACCGCCGGAGTACGAGGCGCAAAGCCGCTGGCAGTACGAAGGTACAGAACATGGCTTACAGAACATGATTAACGTGGTGATGGAAGCGTGAAAAGCCCTCCTGCATGAAGGAGGGCTTTTCGTGTGCGTGGTTTTCACAGCTAAATGGATATAATGGAAGTATGTGCAATTAACGGAGATACATACCGTTTGCGAGGGGGAACAGAATGAAATCATTTTCCATCATCGCCACAGCCGCGATGGGGCTCGAGTCAGTTGTGGCCGAAGAAGTGCGCCGGCTCGGCTACGAATGTCAAGTGGAGAACGGCAAAGTGACGTTCGAAGGCGATGCGCTCGCCATTTGCCGCGCCAACCTTTGGCTGCGCGCTGCCGACCGTGTAAAGCTGAAGGTTGGTGAGTTTCGAGCGACAACGTTTGAGGAACTGTTTGAACAAACGAAGGCGCTGCCGTGGGCCGATTATTTGCCGAAAGACGCGGAGTTTCCGGTCATCGGGAAATCGGTGAAGTCGGCGTTGTTTAGCGTTTCCGACTGCCAAGCCATCGTCAAAAAAGCAATCGTCGAACGTTTAAAAGAGCGCTACCGTCTATCATGGTTCCCGGAAACCGGCCCGCTTTACCGCGTTGAAGTGGCCCTTCATAAAGATATTGCCACATTGACGATCGACACAAGCGGCGTCGGGCTGCATAAGCGCGGGTACCGCGCCCGCCAAGGGGAAGCGCCGCTTCGGGAAACGCTTGCCGCCGCGTTAGTGCTGCTCACGAACTGGACGCCGGATCGCCCGTTTGTCGATCCGTTTTGCGGTTCGGGCACGATCGCCATCGAGGCGGCGCTCATCGGCCAAAACATTGCTCCAGGGTTTAACCGCGATTTCGTTTCCGAGCAATGGCCGTGGATCGGGGAGTGCGCATGGGAGAAGGCGCGCCAAGAAGTGGAAGATATGGCGCGCTATGATGAGCTGCTCGATATTTGCGGGATTGACCTCGACCCGCAGATGGTGGAAATGGCTAGGGCGAATGCGGCCGAAGCGGGGTTGGCCGATCTCATTTCTTTTCAAACGGGACGGGCGGAACAGTTTCGGACAGACAAATCGTACGGAGTGATTGTCAGCAACCCGCCATACGGCGAACGGCTCGGCGAACAGCGGGAAGTCGAAGCCCTTTACCGTGCCATCGGCCGCGCCTTTGCCGCCTTAGACACATGGTCAGTGTACATTTTAACCGCCCATCGCGGCTTTGAAGCCCATTACGGGCGTCCGGCAACGAAGCGGCGCAAGCTGTTTAACGGTTTCATTGAGACGCATTACTATCAATATTGGGGGCCGCGGCCGCCGCGTCGAGGCTAGAAGTTGACTTCTCGATGGCCATCCATCATAATATTGTCTTGTTACTAGATATTGTCTTGTTACTAGAAGTAAGGCGCGCAACAGTGTGGTTGCGCGCTTATGTATGATGATGCCGGGGGAGTTTATGCCAATTGGAGGGGTGGCGGCGATGAGCCATAATCGTTATCCGTTTCTATTAGAAAAAAACGAAAACTTTTTTGATAAGCTGAGCCAGTGGATCGGCGATGTCTTTTACGATATTTTGCCGGAGGCCGGCTTTGAGCTGCGCGATGAGCAAATTTATATGGCGTTCCAGCTCGAGCGCGCATTTCGCGAGAAAAAGGTGATGTTCGCTGAAGCCGGAGTCGGCACAGGGAAGACGATCGTCTACTTGCTATATGCGATTTGCTATGCCCGCTATACCGGCAAGCCGGCTATCATCGCCTGCGCGGACGAGACGCTTATTGAGCAGCTCGTGAAAAAAGAAGGCGATATCGCCAAACTGTCCGATGTACTCGGGCTGCATATCGATGTCCGGCTGGCGAAATCGCCGGATCAATATTTATGTTTAAATAAGCTCGAAGAAGCGACTACATATGACGATGACGATATCGAGCTATATGAACGAATTTATGACGAGCTCCCAGCTTTCGTCCATGACAATAAAACAATGCAGTCATTTTATCGCTACGGCGATCGGAAAGAATACGCTCATTTAACGGACGAACAATGGAAAAAAATCGCCTGGGACCCGTTTCAAGATTGCTTTACGTGCGAAAAGCGCCACCGCTGCGGCCAGACGCTTTGGCGCGACTATTATCGGAAGGCCGCCGATTTGATCGTCTGTTCGCACGACTTTTATATGGAACATGTATGGACGTATGAGGCGCGTAAGCGGGAAGGGCAGCTGCCGCTCTTGCCTGAGGCGAGCTGCGTCGTGTTTGACGAGGGACACTTGCTTGAGTTTGCCGCGCAAAAGGCGCTTACGTACCGGATGAAGGAAACGACGCTTGAGATGTTGCTGACACGGCTTCTCGAAAACGATATTCGCGAAGAGCTCGCCTATTTAATTGAAGAAACCATCGAGACGAGCGGACGCTTTTTTGCCGAGCTGAAAGCGTGCGCGAAAGACGTCCCCGGCTCGAACCGGAAAGAAATTTCGCCGTCGCTGAAGCTCGAGCAATGGGCGGAGCGGCTGCGCGACCAAGTCGTTACAATCGGCAACGAGCTCGTGTTTGAAAGCGAAACGTATACGATTGACCATTATCAGCTCAATATCGTTGATGAATACTTAGACCAAATTCATTATTTGCTCGATTTGTTTTTAACGAGCGCCGATGCCATCGCATGGCTCGAGTCGTCGCGCCAAGAGGCGACGCTGGTCGTCATGCCGCGCACCGTGCAGGAAGTGCTGCGCGAAAAAGTGTTCGCGAAGCGCATGCCGTTTATCTTCTCATCGGCGACGCTATCGAACGGCAAGTCGTTCCAATATATGGCCGACAGCTTAGGCATTGATGAATATTTATCGTTCAGTGTGCCATCGCCGTTCGACTATGACGAACAAATGACGGTTTACATGCCGACGTTTCGCGCCGATGAGACGCTGTTTGCTGAAAAATACGCCTATGCGCTTGAAAAATTGCGTGAAACGGGCGGGCGGGCGCTCATCTTGTTCCCGACGCGCGAGGAATTGCTTCAGTTCAAAGAAATGGCAGCGGGCGAACCGTTTTCGTTTTTGTTTGAAGGTGATCGCGAGATAAGCGATTTAGTCGCCGAGTTCCAGCGCACCGAAGAGACGGTGCTTTGTTCGGAACATTTATGGGAAGGGCTGGACATTCCGGGACCGTCGCTGTCCAACGTCATCATTTGGTCGCTGCCGTACCCGCCGAATGATCCGGTGTTTCAGGCGAAGCGGAAGGCATACAGCGATTCGTTTTGGGACGTCGATGTGCCGTATATGCTTCTCCGTCTCCGCCAAGGGGTTGGACGGCTCATCCGCACGCGCGACGATCGCGGCATCGTCTCCATTTTTGTCACCGACCAGGAAGACAAGCAGGTGATCGCTGCGATCAAAGACGTCTTGCCGACGTCCGTGAGGGAAGAATAGCATTCTTCCCTCTTTTTTTGCCCCAAAACGGCGTTTCTTCGCGATCAAGGAGGAAAAGAGCACCTAGTTATGGAAATGATGATAGGGCCATCCAAAGCGAATAGGGGGACTGAGCATGGTGAAGCGAATAGAAGAACAGTTTTTGCAGTATGTCAAAAAAATGATGGGGTATCATGAGGCCATCAATTTAATGTATTGGGATTTGCGGACCGGCGCTCCGAAAAAAGGGGTGGAGCAGCGTTCCGAAGTGATCGGCATGCTGTCGGAAGAAGCGTTTAACATGTCAACGTCAGAGGAAATGGCAGCGTTTATCGCCAAGCTGTCACCGAAAGGGATTTACGAACAGCTTGATGAAGTGACGCGGCATACGCTCAACGAATGCAAAAAAGAATATGAACGAAATAAAAAGATTCCGGTCGAGGAGTATAAGCAGTATGTTGTGCTCTGCTCAAAGGCGGAAAGCGTGTGGGAAGAAGCGAGAGCGGCCGCTGATTTTGACCGTTTTCGTCCGTATTTGGAACAAATCATCGAGTTTCAGCGCCGCTTTATCGGCTATTGGGGGTATGAAGGGCATCCGTATAATACGCTGCTCGATCAGTACGAGCCAGGCATGACGGTCGAGTTGCTTGACGGATTGTTCGGTCAATTGTGCGAGCGCATCGTTCCGCTTGTGCACGCCATTTCTGCTGCCACCGATCAGCCGGATACATCATTTTTATTTGCGACGTTTCCAAAGGAAAAGCAGCGCGCCTTTCTGTTGGAGCTGCTTGTCGAACTCGGCTACGATTTCGGAAAGGGACGGCTTGACGAGACGATTCATCCGTTTGCAATTGGACTCAATCCGAATGATGTCCGCATTACGACACGTTACGATGAACGCGATTTCCGCACCGCTGTTTTTGGCACGATCCACGAGTGCGGCCACGCGCTGTATGAACAGCACATTTCTGCAACACTTGTCGGCACACCGCTCGCGAGTGGGGCGTCGATGGGCATTCACGAATCGCAGTCGCTTTTTTTTGAAAATATGATCGGCCGCCATCTGTCGTTTTGGAAACGGCATTATCCGCGTTTGCAGCGATACGCGCCGGAACAGTTTGCAGGCGTTTCGCTTGATGCGTTTTACCGGGCGATCAATGAGGTGAAGCCGTCGTTGATTCGTATTGAGGCTGACGAACTGACGTATCCGCTTCACATTATTGTTCGGTATGAAATAGAAAAGCAGCTGTTTGCTGGAGAGATTGAAGCTGCTGATTTGCCGGACGTATGGAACGAGAAATACGAACAGTATCTCGGCATCCGCCCGCACAACGATTCGGTCGGTGTTTTACAGGACGTCCATTGGTCAGGCGGCAGCTTCGGCTATTTTCCGTCGTACGCGCTTGGCTATATGTACGCGGCGCAATTCAAACAAGCGCTTGAAAAAGAGCTGGATGTTGCCCGATTGCTTGAGGAAGGGAACATCACACCGATTCGTGAATGGCTGACCGCCAACGTTCACCGGTTCGGCAAAACGAAAAAGCCGCTCGACCTCGTGCGCGATGCGACGGGCGAACCGCTGAAAGCCGATTACCTCATTCAATATTTGGAAGAAAAATATAAGGCGATTTACTGCTTATAAACGAATCCCCCCTCTTTAGCAGCGAAGAGGGGGGATGGCTTTACCATAGTTTGTATCCTTTCGACCCCGGCGGGGCGTTTTGGATAATGTCGATCAGCGGCACCGTATACGCGATCAAAATAAGCGCAACGACAAGGCCGATCCAAAGTTTCCAGTTTTCAAGCGCCAGTGCGGCCCGTTCCTGCGGGGCGGCCGCTTCGGCGACCGGAAATTCCGTTTCGCCTTTCGGGGCGAAAAATGCCAAGTTGATGACGATGACGAGAATGAGAATGATGCCGATGAATAAGATCGTTCCACCGACAGCTTGTGCGATTTGATACGGAATCCATTCGAGCGCCTGCGGCGAATTGCCGTACGTCGAGAACGCTGAACGTCTTGGCGCTCCAAGCAAGCCGGCAAAATGCATCGAGCCGGACATAAACGTCATCCCAACGGCCCAAACGATCGTTTGAATGATGGCGAGGCGGTTCATCGCCTTCGTCATCACCCGGCCGGTCAAATGCGGGATGAGCCAGTACGACGCACCAAAAAAGGTAAGGATGACAGTTGTAGCCACGGTCAGATGGAAGTGGCCGGTCACCCAAATCGTGTTATGGACGACTTGGTTGAGTTGATGCGAGGCGTTAATAATCCCGCCGGTGCCGGCCGGAATGAAAAACAGCATTCCGACAAACGGCGCGAAAAAGCGCGCATCTCCCCACGGCAGTTTCCGCCACCAGCCAAACAAGCCGGTTGCCCCTTGCGCGCGGCCATATGATTCAAACGTCGCAAACATGGCGAATGCCGTCATTAACGATGGAATGATGACCATAAACGTCAAGACGACTTGCACGTATTTCCAAAACGGCGAAATCCCTGGCTCGAGCAACTGATGGTGAAAACCAACCGGAATCGAAAAGAGCAAAAACAAGATAAATGCCAGCCGTGCGAGCGAATCAGAGAAGATTTTGCCGCCGATCACTTTCGGAATGACGGCGTACCAAACCATATACGCCGGCAGCAGCCAGAAGTAAACGAGCGGATGCCCGAAATACCAAAACAGCGTCCGGCTCAATAGCACGTTCACCCGGTCGGTGAGCCCAAGCGACCACGGAATAAGCTGAAAGACGACGGTCGCAGCGACACCGAGCGTGCAGACGAGCCATAATACCATATTTGTCACCGACATAAATGTCAACAGCGGGCTCGCTTCGCCGCGGTGCGCTTTCCGCCAGCGTGCATAATGGGCAAACATTGCAAAACCGCTCACCCAGCTGCCGACGACCACAAGCGTCAGGCCGATATAAAAGCCGGCGTGCGCTTGCAGCGGTGCATAAAATGTGTACAATACGGCCGCTTGCCCAGTAAGAATGAAAAAAGCGCTCATGGCCGTTCCGATCGTCATCATCCAAAAGCCGGTCCAGCCAAACCGGCGCGAACTGCTCGAAAGCGCTCCGGTCGTGCGGCAGACGGCAGCAAACTGAAAGCCGATAATGAAAAACGTCGTCAATACAAGACCAAGCAGGACGCCGTGCGTCGTTAAAATCGTATAATAGCTGATGCCGGCCGGCAGTTCAAACTTGCCGGAACGGACGAGCGTTTGCAACAGGCCGGCGAAGCCGCCTAATGCGAGAGCAACAAAAGCGACAGCTAAATGCGCCAGCGCCAGTTTGGCGTCGCGGCGATCGACTTTTTCCAACGATTGTACCATGTTACTCCACCACCTTAATGCGCGCCGTCATCATATGGTGGCCGGCGCCGCAATATTCATTGCAGAGAATCGTATATTCGCCGGGCTCATCAAACGTCGTCGTCAAACTGTTGACGTAGCCAGGTTCGACCATCATGTTGATGTTTGTTCCTGGAATTTGAAATCCATGGATCACATCCTTCGAGGTGACGTTAATCGTCACTTTCGCTCCTTTTGGAATTTCGATGGCATTTGGCGTAAAGGAAAACGCCGCGACAACAATGTTTAGTTCGTACTCGTTATTTCCTTTTTTGACAAGCCCAGGCTGATTGAATGGCGGGGTCGTGTCCACTTTCTCTGGATCGATCGTCGTCAGGTAGCTTGGCGGCTGCTGTCCGGCAGCGAAAGCGCTCACGCCGACGACGGTTAAAAAGACAACGAGACAGCCGATGCCGAACGTCAGCCAAATTTTTTCGTATTTATGAATGTGCATATCCAGTCCCTCCCTTGCCGCTTACAGGCGGTGTAAAAATAACAAGTAGACGCTGACCCAGGCGAAAATGATGAAAAAGCCGAGCAAAAACACAGACGCCAGCGTGCCGCCGAGCGCCGGCTCTTTCTCTTTTTTTGTTTGCCGGATCGTCGCGGTCGGTTTTGTCCACTCTGGTTTTGTCATGTTGTCTCCCTCCTCTTTTTTGAATTCATCCCCCATCACATCGGTGAGGCAGGCGCGCCAACCGGCGGATTTCCCTGCTTTGACACTATCATAACTGTAGGAAACTGTGGCAACAGTGACTTTTCTCACAAAAACGGCGCGGGAAGTTTGAACAAATGGTGACGATTGTGAAAAATGTATGAAAAAGATGGGAGGAAAAAGGAGCTGCAACGAATGATTGCTCTTCGGTCGGGTGCAACTATATAGATGCAACGAAGAAGTTGAACAGATCCTTGACGGAAAAGCGGTTTGTCCATTTTCGACTGACGGAGGACCGAACAACCCTTTGCTTCACAGACCCATCGATGGGCCTGGAAGCGGCGTTGTTCGGTCGCCCGACAGTCGGGTCAAATCTTCGGAAAGGATGCAAATGGTAAAGCTTCAAATTGCGTCTATATAGAAACGGTTTTGTTCTTAACTGGGTGAAAAATCAAACCGGCGGATTCGTATCAGCAAAGGAATAAAAACGAATAATCCATATTTTTTATACTTTAACGTTCGTCTTTTTAGCAAAAAACGCTTCTCAACTGCCGCTGGTCATGGTATACTGCTAATAACTGAATCACGCTGACTCACTCATATAATCGCAAGAATACGGCTTGCGAGTCTCTACCAGCCGACCGTAAATCGGCTGACTATGAGTGGCAATGTCGGAAGGGAGTCGGCCATGGCCGCTTTGCGCCTTCTGTTTGCTTTTGGCTTAAAAGACATTGCCTGACTCATGGAATGGGTGAGGCCGGTGTTTTTTAAGCTTTTTTTATTGGAGGGAATCGGTATGCGCGAATTGCTCGAAAAAATTGTCGCTGAAGGGGAGGTTGTCACGGACGGAGTGCTCAAAGTCGACCGCTTCTTAAACCATCAAGTCGACCCGCATTTGATGAAGCGGATTGGGGAGGAGTTCGCCGCCAAGTTTCACTGTGAGCGGCCGACGAAAGTGCTGACGCTTGAGTCATCGGGCATCAGCCCGGCACTTATGGCTGCCTATGAACTTGGTGTTCCTCTTGTCGTTGCACGCAAGCGGCGTCCGTTGACGATGACCCGTGAAGTGTATCGCGCAGAAGTGTATTCTTTTACGAAAAAGGAAACGAACGAGATCATTGTTTCCAGGCCGCTACTGGATAGCAGCGACCGGGTGCTGATTATCGACGACTTTTTAGCCAACGGTCAAGCGGCGCTCGGGATGGTGGAAGTCGTCCATCAAGCAGGAGCGGATGTCGTTGGCATCGGCATTGTCATTGAAAAAGCATTTCAAGACGGCGGCCGGCTGCTTCGTTCGCGCGGATTCCGCGTCGTTTCGCTCGCTCGCATCGGCTCGCTTACGGATGGCGTCATTCGATTTCACGAAGGGGTGATGAACGGATGAAAATGAAATGGTGGCAAGTCGGGTCATTAGGCATCCAGCACGTGTTGGCGATGTACGCCGGGGCGATCGTCGTCCCGCTTGTCGTCGGCGGTGCGCTTCAGCTGTCGGGAGAGCAGCTTACGTATTTAGTGGCCGTTGACCTATTGACATGCGGCATCGCGACATTGCTGCAAGTATGGAAAAATAAGTGGTTTGGCATCGGCTTGCCGGTTATGCTCGGCTGTACGTTTACAGCGGTGGGGCCGATGATCGCCATCGGCGGGCAATACGGAATGCCGGCCGTGTATGGGTCGATCCTTTGCGCCGGACTTGTCGTCGTGCTCATCAGTCCGTATTTCAGCAAGCTGCGGGCGCTGTTCCCGCCGGTTGTCACCGGTTCGGTTGTCACGGTGATCGGCTTGACGCTCATCCCGGCGGCCGTGAACAATATGGCTGGGGGGCAAGGGGCGAAGGATTTCGGCGCCCCGGCCAACTTGGCGTTGTCGTTTGGCGTGCTCGCGCTCATTGTTGTGCTCTACCGCTGCTTCAAAGGCTTCGTTCGCTCCATTGCCATTTTGCTTGGGATGGCCGTCGGCACCGCTGCCGCGGCGGCGATGGGAAAAGTGGACTGGACGGCTGTCACCGAAGCGTCGTGGGTTCATCTGCCGCAGCCGTTTTATTTCGGTGTTCCGTCGTTCCATGGCCCGGCCGTCTTGACGATGGTGTTGGTTGCCATCGTCAGCCTCGTCGAATCGACCGGCGTCTACTTCGCTTTGTCTGACATTTGCCGCCGCCGGCTGACGGATGAGGATTTGGCGGGCGGCTACCGCGCCGAAGGGCTGGCAATCATCGTCGGCGGGTTGCTGAATGCGTTCCCGTATACGACATACTCACAAAACGTCGGCCTCGTTCAATTGTCAGGCGTGAAAACGCGAAACGTCATTTACGCCGCCGCTCTGTTTCTCATCTTGCTTGGATTTGTGCCGAAAATCGCGGCTGTGGCGACAATCATTCCAGCCCCAGTGCTCGGCGGGGCGATGCTCGCCATGTTTGGCATGGTCATCGCCTACGGCGTGAAAATGTTAAGCCAAGTTGACTTGACGGTGCAAGAAAACTTGCTCATTATCGCCTGCTCGATCGGCGTGGGGCTCGGGGTGACAGCGGTGCCGAACTTGTTTGCTGAACTGCCGGCCGGCCTCCGCATTTTGACGGATAGCGGCATCGTCGCTGGCAGCATGACCGCTATCCTCTTAAACGCCGTCTTCCATCTCGGCAAGGCGAGAAAATCAGCTACCTTGCCGCTGCAGGAACAAAAAATCTCGTAAACGTGTGAAGGTCATCGATTTCATCGCCGTCTTCGTCTCCCGCGATCAGCTTGGGAAACGAAGATGGCTTTTTGTTCGCGTGTCGATTCGTAGAGAAAAGAGTAGAAGATGGTGGAAGCGCAATGATATAATGGAAAGGGAAAAGGAGGTGAAACCGTGGACGAATGGGTGGTGCGCCTGTTTGACGAGCTGCGGCAAATGCGGGCGGAGATGGCAACGAAGGCCGACATCGCCCGAGCGAATGAGCGCATCGAGCGGTTTGAACAGACGATGACTGCGGTGAAAAAAGACGTGGCGCAGACGAACGAACGCATCGGGCAGCTGGAACAAACGGTGGTGGCCATGCGGGAGGACGTGGCGTCGTTGGATGTGCGCGTCGGGCGCATAGAAGAACGCGTTGAGCACATGGACGCGCGCATCGGGCGCATAGAAGAACGCGTTGAGCACATGGACGCGCGCATCGGGCGCATAGAAGAACGCGTTGAGCACATGGATGTGCGCGTCGGGCGTATGGAAGAACGCGTCGAGCGCGTCGAGCAGACGATGGCGACGAAAGAAGACGTGGCGCAGACGAACGAACGCATCGGGCAGCTGGAACAAACGGTGGTGGCCGTGCGGGAGGACGTGGCGTCGTTGGATGCGCGCGTCGGGCGCATGGAAGAACGCGTTGAGCACATGGATGTGCGCGTCGGGCGTATGGAAGAACGCGTCGAGCGCGTCGAGCAGACGATGGCGACGAAAGAAGACGTGGCGCAGACGAACGAACGCATCGGGCAACTGGAACAAACGGTGGTGGCCGTGCGGGAGGACGTGGCGTCGTTGGATGCGCGCGTCGGGCGCATGGAAGAACGCGTCGAGCGCATCGAGCAGACGATGGCGACGAAAGAAGATGTCGCCGAATTGCCGTTCATTCGGCAAGCCGTCGTGGAGACATTAGAAACGCTTCGAGACGTGTTAACGATCAAGCAAACCGTTGCCCAAACGCAGCAGAAAATCGATGAAATCATCACCGGACAAGCTAGGCAAGAGCTCGTTCTTCAATCCCTCGCGTTGCATCTACTTGAGCATGAGAGCGAAATCCGCGCTTTGAAAGCGAAATAACGCTAAACATCTCAGTTAAACTCCTCGCTTGAGACGGTTGTTCTTCCTGAAAAGACAGGCCGGCTTTGTCCGCGCCTGTTTTTTGCATGTTCCCGCCCTTTTGGATGATCAGCGGTTTCCAAATGATAAGACACACGGGATGCCTGTTTGTCTGCATACAGTTTGCTTGCTTGCGCATCCTAAACGAAAAGAGGAACAAACCGAGGTGTTTGTATGCCGACCCTTTTATCGATCGGCACGGCAAAGATGCCATATATCGTTTCCCAAGACGAAGTGAAGCGGCATGTCGCCGGTCTGTTTGCCGGACGCCTCGCGCGCGCCGAGCGGTTGCTGCAGGCGTTTGACAACGGCGGCATCGGTACGCGCACGTTTGTTAAGCCGCTTGTTTGGTACAGCGAGCCACATGGTTTCGGGGAGAAAAATGAGGTGTACATCGACAGCGCCGTTCGCTACAGCGGCGAGGCAGCCAACAACTGTTTGCATAATGCTCCCGCCGGCCCGGTTCCGCATGAGGCGGTCGATGCGCTGTTTTACATCTCAACGACCGGTTTGTCCACGCCAAGCATCGAGGCGCGGCTGATGAACGTACTGCCGTTTTCTCCTTCCGCCGTGCGGGTGCCGGTTTGGGGGCTTGGCTGTGCGGGCGGGGCAGCGGGCCTTGCTCGGGCGGCCGATTATTGCCGGGCGTTTCCGAAGGCGAAGGCGCTTGTGATTGCCGCTGAGTTTTGCAGTTTGACATTTCAGGCGCACGACTTATCAAAAAGCAATGTGATCGGCACATCGCTTTTTTCCGACGGTGTGGCCTGCGTGCTTGTCGCCGGCGATGAAGCAGCGCCAAACAGCGGCGCGCCGCGCATCATCGCCGCCCGGTCGGCGCTGATGCCCCGCTCGGAGGACGTGATGGGGTGGGATATTCGCGATGAAGGGCTGTTTGTCGTCTTTTCAAAAGACATTCCGTCGATCGTCCGCGCATGGCTGCGCCCCCAAGTGGAGTCGTTTTTGCAGGAGAACGGGCTGAGTCTTCGCGACCTTCGCTATTTTATCGCTCACCCGGGCGGGAAAAAGGTGATGGAGGCGTACGAAGAAGCGTTCGGGTTCGACATGGAACAGACAAAGGCTTCCAGAGAGGTGCTGGCCCGATATGGCAATATGTCGTCAGCCACCGTTTATTTCGTGCTTGAGGAAGTGATGCGGCAGCCGCTTGCGCCCGGGTATGGGCTGCTCGTCGCCCTCGGTCCCGGCTTTAGCGCCGAGATGGTGCTGCTCAAATGGGAGGGATGATGATGCGGTTTGCCTTCGTATTTTTTGCGGTGGTCGGGATGCGTTTGTTTGAGCTTTGGCTTGCGAAACGAAACGAACGGTATGTGAAAGCGCTCGGGGCAAAAGAGGTTGGCGCCCGCCATTATCCGTGGATCGTGTTGATGCATGTGCTCTTTCTTTTGTCGCTGGCTGTGGAGGCGCTTCGAAAAGGCGCCCGCCCGTCGCGGCGCTGGCCGCTTTTGTTTCCGCTCTTTCTCGCCGTCGAAGGGCTGCGCGCATGGACGATTTTGTCGCTTGGCCGCTTTTGGAATACGAAAATTTTGATTGTTCCCAACCGCCCGGTCGTGAAAAAAGGACCATACCGGTGGATTCGTCATCCGAACTATGCGGTCGTCGTTTTGGAGATCGCGTTGCTGCCGCTTTTGTTTCAGGCGCCTATGACCGCGCTCGTATTTTCACTTCTTAACGCGCTTATGTTGTCCGTTCGCATTACGGCTGAAGAGCAGGCGCTGTCGGCGTTTACCGATTATGAGGAAGCGTTTCAGGAGCGGCCGCGTTTTTTGCCGCCGCTAAGAAGAAAAACAGCCGCGCGCATGTAAGGCTGCGTGAAAGAGCAGCGGCCGCTCTTTTGCGGTTAATGCAAAAGAAAACAAGAATGTTTCTGATCAACTCCTTCCTGCCAAACGAACGGGGCGGGATTTTTTTGTTTTTCTATTGGGAAACGGGACGAAATACAGTAAAATGAATGTAAACGATATTGACGCAAGCAAGGGGTTTTGGTCATGGGACATGTTGCGACTGCGCGGTCGTCATTGCGGCCGTGGCTGGCGAAAATGATCGAAATGTATGAGCAGCTTCGGGAGGCCAATGACAAAGAAAATGCCGACAAAGTGAAGCAGCTTATGGAAAAGACGGCGTCCGGAGAGCTTGTTGTCGCGTTTTGCGGCCATTTCTCCGCCGGCAAATCGAGTTTGATCAATGCGCTGCTCGGCGAGCCGCTATTGCCGTCAAGCCCGATTCCGACGAGCGCCAATCTTGTGAAAGTGAAGGCCGGCCGGGATTATGTGCGCGTTTTTTACCACCGCGATGCGCCGGTCGAGTACGAACCGCCGTATGATCCGGACCTTATCCGCGCGCAATGCCGCGACGGGGAGACGATCGAATGGATTGAAATCAGCCGCGAAACGGACGCCATTCCGCCGGGAGTCGCCATCTTGGACACGCCGGGCATCGACTCGACGGACGACGCCCACCGGCTGGCGACCGAGTCCGCGCTCCATTTAGCCGATGTCGTCTTTTATGTCATGGATTATAACCATGTACAGGCGGAATTAAACTTTCAATTTACGAAACAATTAACGGATGAAGGGAAAACCGTCTATTTGATCATCAACCAAATCGACAAACATCGGGAGGACGAGCTGCCGTTTGCTGCGTTTCGCGCCTCGGCGGTTGAGGCGTTCCGGCGATGGGGAGTCGAGGCGGCCCGCTTGTTTTTTCTCTCGTTAAAAGCGCCGACCCATCCGCATAATGAATGGCATGAGCTATCAGCTTGTTTGCGCCGGCTGTTTGCGGATAAAGATGAATGGCTCGTCCGCGGCGCTGAAGCCGGGTTAAACGGAATCGCCGCCCGCCATTTCGAACAGCTTTGCGCCCGTCATGAGCCGCTTGAACAAGAGATGCGCATGCAGCTTCAGGAGCTCGGCGGCGCCGGGGATGAAGCGGCGGCCATGGAGGAGCTCAGACGGCTGGAGGCGGAGCTTGTCGATTGGCAAACGGCGCCGGCACGGGCTGAAGAGGCTTTTCGCGTCGAACTGGAGCGCGTGCTGCAAAACGCCTACTTGATGCCGTTTGAGACAAGAGTGCGGGCTGAAGCGTACTTGCAGGCGATGCGGCCCGATTTTAAAGTTGGATGGTGGTTTGCGAAGACAAAAACAGAAGAGGAGCGCCAGCGGCGGCTCGATGCGTTTTACGAAAGCGTCAAAGCGCAAGCGGAGGCGCAAATCGAATGGCACGTCCGCCAGTTGCTTCTTCGGTTTGGAAACGAATGGAACGCTGAGCACGCTTGGCTTGGCAAGTGCCAGCAATGGACGGTGGGGTGGGAGAAAGGGCTGCTCGCCGGTCTCGTTAAACAAGGCGCGGATACAAGCGGCGCGGCGCTATTAAACTATACGGACGAGGTCGCTGCGGCGCTGAAAAAAGGTTACCGCGATTCGGCGCTTGCTTTGTTTGCTGAGCTCGCGGACCAAGTTGCCAAACAGGCAGCCGCTCACACGGAAGCATTGAGCAGCGAACTTTCGAAGGCGCGCGAAAAAGCGGAGCTTATCAGCCGCCTCGCCCGCCTCAAAGCCGAGCGGGAAGAGCGCCAACGCGCGTTTAGGCAGCTCATCGCCGCCCCGGGCGATGCCGCAGCGCTTGATGAGAACCGCCTTGCCGCGCTGACCGCGCCGCCTGATTTCCGCAAGGCGCGCCATGTGGAAACGGCAAAACAGCAAGCCGCAGCTGCGCCGGCAGCTGATCATGCCGTCAAAGAGCAAGCGCTCGGTCGGAGAGGGGGGGCGGCTGGCGGCGGAGTGGAGAACGAAAGAACGGGGGAATCCCGTACGCCGTCAGCCGGTGGAAAGCGGCGAAGCGAACAGGCCGCCGGCCGGCTTGATGAAGCGGCAGCTTACCTTGAACAAACGGATTTGCTGCGCCGTTTCGCCGCCCCGTTGCGCGACAAGGCGCGCCGGCTCCGTGAGCGCGCGTTTACGGTCGCTTTGTTTGGCGCTTTCAGCGCCGGCAAGTCATCGCTTGCCAACGCCTTGCTCGGCGCACCGCTTTTGCCGTCCTCGCCGAACCCGACGACCGCCGCCATCAGCAAAATCGCGCCGCCTGACAAGGAACATCCGCACGGTACGGCGATCGTGAAAGTGAAAAGCGAACCGCAAATTTGGGCTGATGTGCAAGCATCGCTCAGCCAGTTCGGCCATGCGGCGAATACTTGGGAGGAAGCGCTTCGCATTTGCGCCCGCCTCGCTGAGTCTGGGGCCGAACATCCGGCGCAAAAGCCGCACGTTGCTTTTTTGGCGGCCGCTGCGGCCGGCTATGAGCGGATGTGCGGTCGATTTGGGGCAACGCTGTCGATCCGTTTCGAGGAGCTGGAAGAGTATGTGGCGGATGAAGCGGTGTCGTGTTTCTTAGATGAGGTCGTGCTGTATGCCGACTGTCCGCTCACCCGCCAAGGAGTGACGCTTGTCGATACGCCGGGAGTTGATTCGTTAAACGCCCGTCATACCGGAGTGGCGTTCCATTATATGAAGCATGCCGATGCGCTGCTGTTTGTGACATACTACAACCATGCGTTTTCGAAAGCGGACCGCGAGTTTTTGCTTCAGCTCGGGCGCGTCAAAGATGCGTTTGCCCTTGACAAAATGTTTTTCATCATCAATGCGGCCGATTTGGCCCAGTCGAAAGAAGAACTTGATGCTGTCGTCGCCTACATGAGCGGTGAGCTCGCCCGTTTTGGCATCCGCTTTCCGCGCCTTTATGCGCTCTCAAGCCGCATGGCGCTGGCGGAAAAAACAGGGGCGGAGCCCGGACCGCGCGGCGTCTTGACGGACTCCGGCTTGCCTGCCTTTGAAGCGGACTTTTTCCGCTTCTTGACAGAGGAGCTGGCCGAGGTGGCGGTCGAGGGCGCCTACGCCGAGCTCGAGCGGGCGTATCAGACGGCGGCGGAATACGCGCGGGCCGCCGGGCAGAGCGAGGCGGAAAAAGCGGCGAAGCGGCGGGAGCTTGAGGCGGTTAAGGCCAAAATGCGCACCGTGCTCGCCGATGCCGGCGATGCCTACGGCCGACAAGCGCTCAGCCAAGAAGTCGACGAACTGCTTTATTACGTGAAACAGCGCGTCTTTTTCCGCTTGAACGACGCGTTTAAAGAGGCGTTTAATCCGGCGGTGCTCCGCGACGATCAAGGCCCGGTGCGGCGGGCGCTTGAGCGTTGCCTCGATGAGCTGCTGGCGTCCGTTGGCTTTGATTTGGCGCAAGAGCTGCGGGCGACGAGCTTGCGGGTTGAGGCGTTTTTGCATAAACGGCTTGCCGAGCAGTTCGCCCGTCTGACTAACGAGCTTCGCCGCCTTGATGAGGCGCTCGCCCTCGTGCTGCCGGAGCCGTTTGCCTTTGCGGCGCCGGAGTTCGCCAACGCCTTTAGCGATGTGGATCGGGCGCGGTTTGCCAAGGCGCTTTCGCTCTATAAAAACGCAAAATCGTTTTTTGAACGTGATGAGAAGCGGCGGATGAAAGAAGAGATGGAAGCAGCGCTCGTTGAGCCGGTGGATCGATATTTGGCCGAGCAAAAAGAGCGGCTCGTCTCCGCATACGCCAAGCAATACGAGGCTGCCGCCGCCGCGCTTGCCGCCGCGCTCGCCGACCAGGTCGACAGCTATATGGACGGTTTCATGGCGGCGCTCGCCGAAACGGCGGACTCCGAGGCGCTCAACCGAATCGAAGCGGCGCTTTTCGGCCTTCTTTCGAGGGAAGACCGGGAGGCGCGCCGATGAACCGGTTTCATGCTTGTGCGACATGCATCCACTACGGCATCGAAAAACGGGCCGACGGGCTCTACACGTATTGCCGCCGGCTTGGCTATGCGACGAAACCGAACTACCAGTTCAACTGCTGGACGCCGAAACCGAACGTCCAGCGTTTGATGGAAAAAGAAGCAAGAAAGGACGAGAACGATTGAGTGAAGTGCATCAAGCGATTACCGCCCACGTACAAAAACAGCATGCCGTCTTGAAAAAGTTTGCCATGCTCGACGCCGAGCGCGAGCGGCATATCGAAGAAGCGGTCGAGCGGTGCCGCCGCGGCGAGCCGTTTACGGTCGAGCTGATCAACGAAGTGACGAAACAAATGAACGAGCTGGCTAAAGGCGGCCTCGTGCCGACGCGCAAGTACGTAACGCCAGAAATGGTGCGCGACTATGTGAGCCGGCTTGAAGGGAAGCGACCGTAACAGCAAGGAACATATCAGACGGCCGTTACGCTAGAGCCCATAGGGATGGCGGCCGACTGGCGCGCATGAATCCCGTGGGCAGGTTGATCGGCAGGCAAAACGAAAAGGGGGAGAAGAACATGGCGTCTCTTGTTTCCCACGAATGGCTGCACGCCCATTTGTCCGAGGAAAACATCCGCGTTCTTGATTGCCGGTTTTGGCTCGGTGACCCGTCTAAAGGCGCATCCGTTTACCGAGACGATCATATTCCCGGTGCAGTGTATATGGATTTGGAGCGCGATTTGTCCGGTCCGGTGTCGGAGCATGGCGGACGTCATCCGCTGCCATCGGCCGCTCAAGCGGCCGCCGTGTTTGGCCGCGCCGGCATCGATGAAACGGTGACGGTCATCGTCTACGATGATCAAGATGGGGCGATGGCCGCGCGCTGTTGGTGGCTGCTTCGCTATTTCGGCCATGAGCGCGTTTACGTGTTAGACGGCAATTACAGCGAATGGAAAAGGAAATGGCGCCCGGTGACGGACGCTATTCCTGCGGTAGCGCCGCGGCGGTTTCAGCCGCGGCCCGACCGATCATGGCTCGCAACGGTTGAGGATGTGCGCGCCGCTGTGCGCAACCGCTCGGCCGTGCTCATCGATTCGCGCGAGTGGAAGCGGTACGCCGGCTTAGAAGAACCGATCGACCGCCGTCCCGGCCGCATTCCGGGAGCGGTGCACCGGTTTTGGAAAGATGGGGTGGAAGAAGACGGCTACTGGAAACGCGCAACCGATCAAGCGGCGCGCTTCGCCGACCTTGACCGCGGTACGCCGTTGATCGTCTACTGCGGCTCCGGTGTCACCGCCTGTCCGAACGTGCTCGCCTTAAAAGAAGCCGGCTACCGAAATGTCCGGTTGTATGTCGGCAGTTTCAGCGACTGGATTTCCTACCCGGATCATCCGGTCGAAACGGGCGATCCATCATCTTCTGCATAAGTGTTTTCTAAACGTCTAGCTACGAACGCTTGGGCCTGCGCATAGTTTTTCTCCGGCGGGCGATACTATGCGTGAACCGACTGAACAAGAGGAGGAGAGCGCATGGGCCGGACAAAGCTCGGCAATGCTAATGCCCAACGAAACAACAATGCGAAAAAGAAAAACGGCTTTAACGAATGGACGAGCGAATTCGCTTCCTACGCTGAAGTGGAAGCGGAAAAAATGAAAAATGACCATAAGAACATCCGGTAACGACGAGGGCGCGCCCCTCGTTTTTTGTCGTGAGCAGCAGCGTTGGCAAAGACAAACGTATGTGCTATAATCATGGACAGAACGGCAAAGGGCGCTGGACGCGAAGCGGGGCGCTGGCCGGCAGGGAGGGAAAAAGGTGCGAAAATGGTTGCTCGTTCTTTTGTTTTTAGCCGTCACCGGCTACGGCCTTTGGGATGCGATGGCCGCCGAGAAACCGAATGGGACAAGCGAAACCGAAATCGGCCCGGAAATCGGCCATGCAGCCCCCGACTTGACGATGCCGACGCTTGGCGGCGAGCCGGTCAAGCTGTCCGATTTGCGCGGCAAGGCGGTCGTCCTTAACTTTTGGACGTCATGGTGTCCGCCGTGCAAAAAGGAAATGCCGGAGCTTGAGAAGTTTTACAAACAGCATGGCCGTGAAGTCATGTTGCTCGCTGTCCATTTGACCACACAAGACACGCTCGATAACGCGGAGCGATTTGTAAAAAGCGGGAAGCTGACGCTGCCGGTCGCTTTCGATGTCCGCGGCGAGGCGCTCCATCAATATCGGGTTCAAACGATTCCAACGACGTATATCATCGATCCGAACGGCGTCATCCGGCAAAAAATCGTCGGTCCGGTGACCGCCGCTCAGCTCGAGAAAGAAACAGCGCTCTTTCGTTAACCATCAGCTGGTTTTAGCGAAAGGGCTTTTTTCTTGATTCGTTATTTTTCGAAAAGTTGTCATAATTTTTATCTTTTTTGGGCATGAATAGGATTACAATAAAAATGAGGGGAGGTTGGAGCGATGAGACGATCCCGCAAAATGACTCTCCAAGAATTGATCAGCGAGAATAAGCGACAATTGTTAAATGACCGGGAAGCGCTCGAAAAGATCGAGAAAAAGCTGGAAGAGCGGATGCTCAAGAAAGCAGAATAACCCATGCATAGCGGTCCTCCGGGCGGACAGACTAGATGGCGAGGAGGCGAAGATGATGAGCAATCCGAAAGGAAGCCGCAAACATTTTGTGCCGAACCATATCGGAACACAGCCTCGCGCCGCTGGGGGAAACAAAGGCAAACAAATGCAAGACCAATCCGGCCAGCACGCCCAAGTCATCCAAACGAAGGGTGAATGAACCGAAACTCGCGTGAAGGAGGAAGCGTCATGCCACGTCCGAAACCGGATGACCGCAGCGACAACGTTGAAAAGTTGCAAGATATGGTGCAAAATACAATTGAAAACATCGAAAAAGCCGAAGAAACCATGCAGTTTGCTTCCCCCGAAGAGCGGGAGCAAATTCGCGAGAAAAATCGCCGCCGCGAGGAAGCGATTGCCGCCATGCGCGCGGAAATTAAAGATGAAGCGGCTGCACGTGAACACGGCTACCAATAACCGAAGCTGCCCGAATCGGGCGGCTTCATTTTTTCTGCTTGCCGCTTGAGCCGGCGGACGGACGAGTGGTAACATAAAGAGGAGGCCCGGCAAAAAATGGAGGGAGAACGAACGTGAAAGTAGCAGAAAAACAAATCGAAGTGCGCTATGCGGAAACGGACCAGATGGGCGTCGTTTACCATGCGAACTACTTAGTTTGGATGGAAGTGGGGCGCACGGAGTTAATCAAACAGCTTGGCTTCCATTATGCCGAGATGGAGAAAGAGGGCGTCATTTCGCCGGTCATCGACTTGCAAGTGTCGTACAAAAAACCGCTTCACTACGGGGAGACGGCGACCGTCCGCACATGGATCGACGCTTATGACGGCATCCGTGTCACGTATGGCTACGAAATTCTCGCCCCGGACGGCGAAGTGGCGGTGACCGGCAAGTCGCAGCACGTTTGCGTCAGGCGCGAGACGTTTCGGCCGATCGTCATTCGCAAATATTTTCCCGACTGGCACGAAGCGTACGAGCGGGCGAAACGGTAAAGGGGAGCGGTGCGATGGCGTTTGGCATCCGCCGGCATGAACTCGCGGCGTGGAAAGAGAAAGTAAAGCGCGGGGAAATCGCCTTTTTGACCCATTATTGGTATGACGAACGGTTTCCGCATTGCACGACGGTGACGAAAGTCGGCTGCGGCGACATCGATAAGCTGGCCGCTTGGGGGCGGCAATACGGGCTGAAAGAAGAGTGGATCGACCGGCGCAACGAGTTTCCGCACTTTGATTTGCTCGGTGAGACGCAAGTGCGCATTTTGCGGCAAGAAGGGCGGCTTGATGAGCTGGAACGGTTGACGAAACGGGGGAAGAAGGGATCATGATCGATTTGGCAGCAGTGAAAGAAATGGCGAAACATACGTTAATCGACACGCTCGGCATCGAACTGGTCGAGCTCGGCGAAGGACGCGTCGTGGCGACGATGCCGGTCGATCGGCGCACGCACCAGCCGGCCGGACTCCTGCATGGCGGCGCCTCGGTCGCGCTCGCTGAAACGGTGGCGAGCATCGGCGCGTATGCGCTTGTCGATCCGCAAACAGAAAACGTCGTTGGATTGGAAATTAATGCAAACCATATTCGCGCTGTCCGCAGCGGAACGGTGACGGCAACGGGAACAGTGCTGCACCGCGGCCGGACGACGATGGTGTGGGATATACGCATCACCGATGAACAAGGGCAGCTCGTCTGCGTCTCCCGCTGCACGATCGCCATCATTCGAAAAAGCTAGCGCCAAGGCTAGCTTTTTCGCCGTTTATTGGAGCAAAAATACCGGTTCATCGCCTTTTTCGTCCAAATCGATCGTCAAATCGTGCCCGTCAAAATACCATTGGTCGCTATCTTCGACAAAAAAGGTCACGCCATCAACCGTCGTCTGCGCCGCTGGCTCTCCTGCCGGCTCGTCTTTCGCCATGCCGAGCGAAAACCCTTTTTGCACGGTGCTGCATCCCCCGTAGCGGGCGAAAAAGCGAATCGCATCGCCCGGCTTCAATCCGAGCTCCCGCTTGTACCAATCAAACGCTTTTTTCGTGATCACAATGTTCATGGCTTCCCCTCCTCACTTGTTTATTATAAGCGAATAGGCGGCGGCCGGTAAAACGATTGTGTGAACATTGGCTGACAATGTCAGGTTCAAACGCTTTCCACAAAGTGGTGGCCTCTTGCCTTCACTCGCCTGAGTAAAATAGCGGATGGCGGCAAACAGTAATAGCGAAGGAGGTGAGGACGGTGAATAAAAAGCGGCCATTTGCGCTAAGCTACGAATCCGACGGGGTGATGGGGAAAAACAGCAAAACACATCCGCACCGCTCGGAACGACAACCAACCGGCAAACAAGCGCCCGATTTTTTCAACACGACGCCATCAAGTGAATAAGGCAGCCGGAACAGCAATGGGTTTTGATGAATAAAGTAGCCAGTAGGCTGCTTTTTTTTATGGCAGCTACTATACAAATGGGCCGGTCCGCGCTATCATTATTTGAGGGATATTTTTTGAAAGGAGTGGCGTTTTCGTATATGAGTAGTTCAAGCTCGAACGAACCGGAACCCGAATATAGCGGGGAACGCGGCCTGTTCCTTTTCTCGCCCGCTGCTCATCATACGAAAACGGGCTCCGGACGGAAAGGAAGAGCCGCCGCCTTCCTCGCGTGAAAAGGAGGAAGGATGCTAGATGATGAAAATGTATTTGTCCGATGCCAGCGGCAAAATGCGGGAAATCGACCGGATTGAAAACGGCTGCTGGATCAACCTCGTCGCCCCGACGGAGGACGAAATTCGTTACATCGCCCACCATTTGGACATTCCGATCGACTCGATCAAAGACGCACTTGACGACGAAGAGCGGTCGCGCATCGAAAAAGAGGATAACCATGTGTTGATTATCGTCGACATCCCGATCGTCGCCCATGACGAGATCGACGGCCCGATATACGAAACGATTCCGATTGGCATGATTATTACGAATATATGCTTTATCACCGTCTGTTTACAAGAAAATCCGATTTTTGAGGAATTTTCAAAAAACAAGATCAAAAACTTTTACACGTTTATGAAAACGCGGTTCGCCTTGCAAATGCTCTACATGATTTCGACGTATTATTTGCGCTATTTGAAGCAAATCAACCGGCGGACGAGCGAAATCGAAAAAGAGCTGCACCAGTCGATGAAAAACAAGGAGCTGTTTTCGCTTCTTAGCATGGAAAAAAGCTTAGTGTATTTTATGACGTCGCTGAAAGCGAACAATATCGTCATGGAACGGCTCATGCGCCTCAACTATTTGCGCATGTACGAAGATGACCAAGATTTGCTGCAAGACGTCATTATTGAAAACAAGCAGGCGATCGAAATGGCGGAAGTGTACAGCAGCATTTTAAGCGGCATGATGGATGCGTTCGCTTCGGTCATCTCGAACAACTTAAACATCGTGATGAAGTTTTTGACTGCCATTACGATCGTCATTTCGTTGCCAACGATGGTGGCGAGTTTTTACGGCATGAACGTGCCGATTCCGTTCCAGCACTCCCCGTACGCCTTTGCCGTCGCCATGGTGCTCGCCGGTTCGCTGTCGGCGGCGACCGCGTACATTTTTTGGAAAAAACGATATTTTTGACGGTCGAACGAATTCTCGTCAGCAAACACGTATTTCGGCTGGCAATATGAACGGCTGCCCTGTCATTGGGGCAGCCGTTTTTGCTTGCGGGCCGCGACGCCGCCGGAGAGGATAAACTTCATTGCTTCTTCCGGCGAGATGTCGATGACTTCGACCTGCTCTTTCGGGACGAGAAGGGTAAGCCCGGCGACTTGAAATGTCTGTGGAATATAAACAGCAACATAATCAGCAAGCGGATCGTGCCACGCGCCGACATCGTCCATTGTAATAAAGCCGAGGCATTTCCAGCCGCTCTCGGGCACCGTAACGAGCACGACTTGCGAAAATGACCGTTTTTCCCCGACGAAGGAAGCGATCGTATCTTTCGCGACCGAATAAACGGTCTTCATCAAAGGAATGCTTTCAAGCAACCGCTCGACAAGCCGAATGAGGCGGCCGCTTACATATTGCGTCGACAGCCAGCCGCACACCGTGATGAGCGCAACCGTGGCGAGCAAGCCAAGGCCGGGGATGTAGCGGCCGTCCAAATACGGGCGGACGTACTGGCCAAGCAGCCCGTCCAATACAGCGAACACTTTGTAGCACACATACACCGCTAACAAAATCGGCACGATCGTCAGCATGCCGTTTACAAAATTTTTCACAAAAAAGCGCATCCGTTCTCCTCCCTTTCCTTATGTCTTCTCTCACCATACCAATTTTTTTCGTTTTGCACAACTAGCAATAAAATCGAACGTTCATGACCGAATTTACATAAAAAGTTCGTATTTTTTCTTGACGAATCAATGAATGTCTCGTATACTTCCGAATGGAATATAAGAAATGGGGGATGGCACAATGACCAATCATTACGATGTGATTGTGGTCGGCGCCGGGCCGGCCGGTATTTTCACCTGTTATGAACTGACGCTCAAACTGCCCGGGGCGAACGTGCTCCTGATTGACAAAGGGCATGATATATATAAGCGCAACTGTCCGATTTTGCAGAAAAAAATTGAGAAATGCCCGCCGCCGGCCGGCAAAAAAGATTATGCCGGCTGTGTGCCCGCCTGTTCGATTACGAACGGCTTCGGCGGGGCTGGAGCGTATTCGGACGGCAAGTTCAACATCACGAGCGAATTCGGCGGCTGGATGACCGATTATTTGCCGGCTTCAACCGTGCTTGAACTCATCCGTTATGTGGATGAAATCAACTTAAAACACGGGGCGACGACGTCGATGACCGATCCGATGACAGACAAAGTGAAAGAGATCGAGCGGCGCGCTTATGCCGCCGGGCTGAAGCTGCTGCGCGCTTATGTCCGCCATTTAGGAACAGAGCAAAACTTAGCAATTTTACAAAGCATTTTTGAATATTTGCGCGAGCGAATTACGATGCGCTTTCAAACAGAAGTGGATGACATCGTGACGGAACGGACGGAAGGCGGCCATGAAGTGAAAGGGGTCGTGCTGAAAGACGGTGAAACGTTGACGGCAGAAAAAGTCGTCATCGCCCCGGGGCGCGACGGCTCGGTCTGGCTGAACAAAGTGTTGCGCAAGCGCCGTCTGCGGATGATTAACAACCAAGTCGATATCGGGGTGCGCGTCGAAACGTCGAACATTGTGATGCAGGAAATTAACGAGCATTTATATGAGGGAAAATTTATTTTCAACACGTCAGTCGGGACGCAAGTGCGGACGTTTTGCAGCAATCCGTCCGGGCATGTGGTCGTCGAAAACCATTCCGGCATTATGCTTGCCAACGGCCATGCGTACAAAGATCCGAAGCTCGGCAGCGACAACACGAATTTTGCGCTTCTTGTCTCGCACAAATTTTCCGATCCGTTTGATAAGCCGAACGAATACGCCCGTGACATTTCCCGGCTGGCGAACGCCTTGTCTAACGGCGGCATCATCGTGCAAAAATACGGCGACATTTTAAAAGGGCGGCGATCGACGGAGAAACGGATCAAGGAAGGGTTTATTGAACCGACGTTAAAAGAAGCGGTGCCGGGCGATTTAGGCCTTGTCCTGCCGTACAACACGATGAAAAGTTTGATCGAAATGACAGAAGCGCTCAATCATGTCACTCCGGGGCTCGCGTCTGAGCATACGCTGTTTTACGGCGTTGAGGCGAAGTTTTATTCAGCGCGGCCAAAACTGAACGATCGGTTTGAAACGGAAATCGCCGGGCTGTATGTCGGCGGCGACGGCGCCGGCATTACGCGCGGCCTCGCTCAGGCAAGCGCTTGCGGCGTTTGGATCGCCCGCGACATCGTTGAAAAATTGACGCGTTAAGCGAACGAAACGAGACAGGCTGTCGCTAAGAACGGCAGCCTGTTTTGTTTGCATGGGCTGAAGGCGGCTGTTCATCACGCCGAAGCATGGTGGTTTGGCTGCTGTACGATTTGGTAAACAGAAAACAAAAATAGGTTGACAATAATCGATTTTGTCCGCTACGATAAATGTAATGATGGGAAAGGGGAGAGGAAAAGATGGCTGATTGGCTGTCATTAGCCGAACAAGTGATTGAAGGGTACGAGCTGGCTGATGAAGAGGCGCTGGCGATGCTCGACTGTCCGGACGAGGAGCTGCTCCTTCTTTTGCAAGGGGCGTACCGAATCCGCTCGACTTATTATGGAAATAAGGTGAAATTGAACATGATCATCAACGCCAAATCCGGCCTTTGTCCGGAAAACTGCGGCTACTGTTCGCAGTCCGCCGTGTCGACGGCACCGGTGAAGACGTATAAAATGATCGATAAAGAAACGTTGCTACGTGGGGCGGAAGAGGCGCACCGTTTGCGCATCGGAACGTATTGCATCGTCGCGAGCGGCCGCGGACCGAGCGATAAGGAAGTAGACGCGGTCGTTTCCGCCGTCAAAGAAATTAAGGAACGGTTCGGGCTGAAAGTGTGCGCCTGCCTTGGGATGTTAAAGCCGGAACAAGCCGCGCGGCTGAAAGAGGCGGGGGTGGACCGCTACAACCATAATATTAACACGTCGAAACAACACCATCCGCATATTACGACGTCTCATACATATGATGACCGGGTGCGGACGGTCGAAACGGTGAAGGAAGCGGGGCTTTCGCCGTGCTCGGGCGTCATTATCGGCATGAAAGAAACGAGGCAAGATGTTGTCGATATGGCGCGCAGCCTGCGGGCGCTCGATGCCGATTCGATTCCGGTCAATTTTTTGCATGCGATCGACGGGACGCCGCTCGCCGGAACGAATGAATTGAATCCGCGTTATTGCTTAAAAGTGTTGGCGCTGTTCCGTTATATGAACCCGACAAAAGAAATTCGCATCGCCGGCGGACGGGAAGTGAATTTGCGCTCGCTTCAGCCCCTCGGTCTGTATGCCGCCAACTCCATTTTCGTCGGCGATTATTTAACAACCGCCGGGCAGGAAAAGTCGGCCGATTACAAGATGCTTGAAGACCTTGGGTTTGAGATCGAGTTTGCTCCGGCGCCGCAAGCCGGCGCTGTATAACGGTTGAGGGGGTGGCCTCAAAGGCCGCCTTTCCTTAAGAAAGATGGAAGATATGGTATTACCGAAGTGTTCAGTGCGTATCTAGCAACGGACAAGGGTGTCCCGGCTGCTTTCGGGACACTCTTTTTTCATGCGCGCTGCTCGAGGTGGTGACAGGCGGAGACGGCATGCCGGGAGCGGCGGCCTATGCGCGGGGGCTTTATGATCGAAGGCAGCCCGATTAGTGGGGAAGGCTAGGATATTCGCGCTTCTTCGCTCGTATGACGGAAAGGACGGTTGCATGTAGATTCATGAAAGTCCTCGATCTTTGGCATGAAAAGCAGGCTTAGCGCGTACGATGGCAATACAAGCGGCGAAAAAAGGCTTCACAAACATGAAAAAGCTCATTATAATAGCAACAAAGAGAAAGGAAGAGGATGGGGAAACATGGCAAGATCGTTTTACCGCTATTTATTGCGCTTCCGCCACGGGCGTGAAGAAGACCCGGTCGTGCGGTTTGCGAACGGGGCGTATGACGACCACAGCTTTCCGAAAGGATCAGCGGATTATGAAGAATTAAGCGTCTATTTGGAGTTACACGGCGACTATTTGGAAAGCATGGTCATTTTTGATGAACTGTGGGAGCAGTTTTTGCATGAAGCGTAACTAGGAAAACGCTCCTGTTTTGTGTATTGGGAGCGCTTTCAAACCGCTTTTTCCGCGCTGGCAAAGGTGTCCACCCTTTCATGCATGCATATACTATACTAACCATTTGTTCAAAAGGGTGGGAGATGCCGATGAGCGCGCCGAAACGCCCGAAATTTTCCGTCGGTGATATCGTTGTCAACACATTGTACGGAACGGTCGGGACCGTCACCGATATCCAACAAATTGACGGCACGTTTTTATACGAAATTAACCATGGCCACAGTTTGTTTACCGAGCAGGCGCTCGTTTTATTGTCTGAGTTTACAGGCGATTTATGGATCGCTGAGGAAATTGAAATTGAGCTGCCGTTTTTCCTTGGTGAAATTGTCCGCGTCCGCGATTATGGCGGCCATTTGTTCAAAGTCGTCGGGGTGCGGACGGAAATTTACCGCTACTACGGGGAAGGATGGGAAGAGACGATTTATGAATTGAAGCGGCTGACGGACGGCTGGGAAATTGAAGTTCATCTTGAAGACATTATTCCGCTTGCCGACGGGGAGGAAACGTCCGTCACGCTCGTGCAGGACATTGTCATCGCCACACCGATGAACGCGTCGCTTTTGCTGCCGCTGACTAATGGCGAAAACAGCGGACCGTCGGTCGACGAGCTGCTCGATATGTACAACGACTATAAAGCGCTGTATGAATGGTTTGGCGATGATCAATATAAACGGATGATGGAAACGGTTGTTCAGCGTTTACAAGCGATCGTCAATCACCATAATAGAAACTGACAAAGAATAAAGAGAAAATATGGAATGCCGGCGAAGATGACGAGCGCAGCCAGCCCGTTGACAACTGTTTCCATCATTTTATCCAATGTAGTCAGCTTGTCCATTTCGTTCCGCCCTCCGTATGTTTGTTTTGTTTAGTACATATGTATGGCGAAGACAGAAAAAGTAGTACAACATGATTTTTGACATAAAACGGAAGGCGGCGACATACAACATTACAAAGGGGGCGAGATGCGGTGAAGGAAATTGAAGTGATTATTGACACGGAGGAAATCGCCGAGTTTTTTTACCAAGAACTCATTCGCCGCGGCTTTGTGCCGACGCAGGAGGAGCTTGAGGAGCTCGCCGATATTACGTTTGACTATTTGCTAGAAAAATGCATTATCGATGAAGAAATTGATGTCGACGACGAGTAACCCTCGTCGTTTTTATGATGTTCGAGGCGGGATTAGACGCCCGCCGGCTTGGCCGCCGCGATGGCGGCCGCTTTCATCATGGCCAAATGCCGCTTGTAGCGGTCTGTCATTTCGCCCGAGGCCGGCAGCGGAAGCGTCTCAAGCGCCCGCATGATCGTGTCATCAGTGAACCAGTCGCGCCGGTCGTCAAAAGAGTGCGCAAGATCCGGCCAGGCGGCCTCGAGACGAGGGCTGTACAGGCGGCGTCCATCATATGTTGCGGCAAACGTTTGCGGCCAATAGTCGGCGCGCGAGCCGCTATGGGGAACGCAGCGGGCAAAGCGGTAGGCGCGGCGAAACAGGCGCGGATCAAACAGCAGCAAACTGTACAGCGTTTTGCCGATGTGAATGCGGTGATGAACATCAGAAAAATCGCGCACGGTCGTTCCAACTAAAGCGCCGCTGCGGCCGCGGGCTAGAGGGATGAGCACATCATTGAACCCGAGCCATTGCTCGGCGATAAACGGCCAGCTCGACAGCACACGGGCGCGGAAAAACGGGTGTTCAATGACGCGAAGCTGGATGTACTGCTGTTCGTTAATAATTAACGCGACGGTAAGCAGCGCGGCGTCGCCCGTTTTCCAAAAATGTTCCCAAAGCGGCTTCATAAACGAAGAGACGGAGAAAAACGGCAGCAAATGAAACAGCGGCGTTCCTTGGCGCTTGCTTTCCTCATACAACAAAAGCTGCGGATAAGCGTCGTGAAAAATGAGCGCATTGGCTCGCTCCAGAAACAAAAAGAGCGGCGCGACCGTTTCTTTTGGCAACAACAACGGCAGGAGGCCGCCGCGCAAGTCGGTCATGTTCCAGCCGCCGTTACGCGAGACGAGGTGAGCCAAAAACGCCCAGTGCATTTCCAAATGGCGCTCGAAAAACGCCAAATAGGCCGCCGTACGCGTGACGTTGTTGCGGTTATGTTCCGCTGTTTTCCGCCGGATGGCGGCGACGATGGCTGCCTCCTCGGCACTGAGCTGCCGAGGAGGCGAAGGGGAAAGGCGGGCGGTCATCATCCGGCGGAGCAAGTCGGCATCGGCGAGGCGAACCGGGTGGCGGTATAAAAAAGAGCGGTACGCGTATTGGAGCGGGCGGTGCAATAAGGCGAGCAGACGAGTCGGCATCCAGGTGTCCCTCCTTGCATAGGTCGCGGATTTTGTCAAAAAGACTACGACCGCTTCGACAAAAGGTGCGCCGTTTTGCCGAAGGAATCGACAAACGCAATCACTAATAGTATAGGATACAGACGGTCGATTATCAGGGGAAGGGAGAGGAAAACAATGGTTCGTTTATGGGGGAAAAAGATGTGGATGGCAAAACGCGCTTATGAAGCGGCCATTTTTCAAACGCCGCGCTTCGGGGAAACGAAAGGCTATCGTCAAGTATGCCGGCTTACGGTGACGGCGGCTGATCATCACGAGGCGTTGTCGATCTTGTACCGGATGTTTAACGTGGCGGATTTGATGCCGAAAAACTGCCAGGCCCGGTTTATGGGGACGGGCGATATTGTGCTCATCGACGAAGGACGGAAAGGACAGACGTATTACCGCCTCTGCCCGGATGGCTGGCAACCGGTAGAGCGCCAGCGTGTTTGTTGACGGAATATTCAAAAATATAATCGCGCGTTGATGGCTGATGATGGTATAATAAAAGAAAAAATACCGAATAAAGCCTGGCGGTTTAGGGAACGGATAAGAAAGGAAAGGGGGCGGATTCGGTGGAAAATCACAGCCAGCGCCGCGATGCGCCGACGGTGGCGCCAGGAATTGATGATGACGAGGAGCTGAACGAAAAAGCAACGAAAGAAGAAATCGAACGCGGAGACTATACGAGAGTCGTCACGCTTGCTTGGGACGAAGTCGAACCGTCGGAACCGCGATAGAAACCCTTGTGTGGCACAAGGGTTTCTACGATTAATTATGATTCGGGGTTGTCGTGATGGCCTGGACCGTTTTTCCGGCCGCCGGCGGCGGAATATTCTTTGGCGTGCGCCGCGTCTTCGGCGATCAACGCCTCTTTTGGAATATGGTTATTCTTTTTCTGCCCGTTAATGCGGTTGCGGTGTTTTTTGCCCATCGTGTTCCCTCCTTGAACCGTTGTCGTCGTTAGTGTATGCGGCAAAAGGGGGGTTCATCGGCGGAAAATGTTTGCAAGCGGCCTCAGGCGGGCGGATCCGAATAGAAGAGATGTGGGAAGGGGACGAAACGATGGCCGCACTTGCGTTGTCGCTGCTTTTATGCGTTGTCTTGATCGCCGCGTCGCTTTGGATCAAAGGGCAGGTCGAGCGGTTTTTGTTCCGCTGGAGAAGCATTCCTCTTCTCCACGCCGCCAATATCGTCGCCGTTGCTGCCATTGTCGCTGCGATGTACTATCGGTTTGGCGGCATTGACGTTTACTTGCGCGACCTGGCTGATATTAGCGGATTTTGGTACGTTTTCGCCGGAGCGATGCAGCTGATTTTGCCGCTGTATTTGCTGGCTTGCTGGCTGCTCGCCAGGCGGCGTGGGCGCGAGAAGAAATATACGCGCAGCAAAGATAAAAAAGTGCTGTATATCAACGAAAGGTATTTAGCGCGCCGCCACCGCGACGATTACCGTTCCAAAACGTCATAAAAGGGAGAGCAGTTCTCCCTTAAAATTTTGTCTTTTCTTTTTTTGACGTCGACGGTTGGTTGTTTGCTTTTGACGATGGATTTGTTTTATTGGCGTATTCCACCGCCTGCTCTAGTTTCTTTTTCACCGTCTTTCCTCCTTTCCCGCCAAGTGGGCACGAATAGTATACCCGCTCGCTGCCCCAGCTACTCGAGACGAGACTGCCATTTTCCGCAAACATATGATATGATAAACAAGAGTCTGACTCGATCATGATCGTTTGAACAGAAGGAGGAATCACATTGAGCGTACATATCGGAGCAAAGCCAGGGGAGATTGCCGAGCGCATTTTGCTGCCGGGCGATCCGCTGCGTGCCAAATATATTGCTGAGACGTTTTTAGAAGGAGCGGCATGCTACAACGAAGTGCGCGGCATGCTTGGTTTTACCGGAACGTATAAAGGGCACCGCGTTTCCGTACAAGGAACCGGGATGGGTGTGCCATCCATTTCAATTTATGTCAATGAATTAATTCGAAGTTATGGAGTCAAGACGCTCATCCGTGTCGGAACATGTGGAGCGATTCAGCCGGATGTGCGCGTGCGCGACGTCATTTTGGCGATGAGCGCCTCAACGGATTCGAACATGAACCAGCTCATTTTCCGCGGCCGCGATTACGCGCCGACGGCTGATTTCCACTTGCTGCGGACGGCGTATGACGTTGGCGTGGAAAAAGGGCTGGCGCTCAAAGTCGGCAACGTCTTTACGGCAGATCTGTTTTACAACGATGAGCCAAACTGGGAAACGTGGGCGCGCTACGGCGTGCTGGCTGTCGAAATGGAAACGGCGGCGCTCTATACGCTGGCGGCGAAATTCGGCTGCCGGGCGTTGTCTGTGCTGACCGTAAGCGATCATATTGTCACCGGGGAAGAGACGACGGCCGAAGAACGGCAAACGACGTTTAATGAAATGATTGAAGTGGCGCTCGAAGCGGCGATCCGCAGCGGTGTGTAACGACTTGCTAGGAAACGGAAAAGGGGAAGACGAATGAAACAGCGATGGCAAGCGGCAATGCTGGCGTGCCTATTGCTCGCCGGCTGCCAAACAGGGGAAAGCGGCGACCGCAGCCCAGCCGGCCCATCCGGACAGCCTCCGGAAAGCGCGGTGCAGCCCGGCGGCGATGGATCGGGCAAGGCAGACGACCGTCCGGTTGACCCCGACTTGCAGCTTGAGGAGAAATATTGGAACGTCATCAAGGTGCAAAATGGGCAAAAGGTGATCATGAATCCGGACAACATTTTAGTGCTTGTCAATAAAGAACAGTCGCTTCCGCCCGGCTACAAGCCGGCCGACTTAGTCGTGCCGCGCGTGCCGTTTTCGTTTGATGACCCGAAGGCAGAAAAGCGGCATATGCGGGCTGAGGCGGCTGCGGCGCTTGAAGAGATGTTTGCCGCTGCCCGCCGCGACGGCATTGAACTTGTGGCCGTCTCCGCCTATCGGTCGTATGAACGGCAGCAGGTGGTTTTTGCCGAAGAAGTGCGGCAAAAAGGGAAAGAAAAAGCCGTCCAAGCGGTCGCCCATCCGGGGCAAAGCGAGCACCAAACCGGGCTTGCGGTCGACATTAGCAGCCGCTCGGCCGGCTATCAGCTGACGGAGGCGTTCGGAGCGACAAAAGAAGGGCAATGGGTTGCCGCCCATGCGCACGAGTACGGGTTCATCATCCGCTACCCGAAAGGAAAGGAAGCGGTGACCGGCTACAAGTATGAGCCGTGGCATATCCGTTATGTCGGGCGGAAGGCGGCCGCAGTGATCAAAGAGCGCGGCTTGACGCTTGAAGAATATTTTCAAACAGTAAAAAAAGTGTAAGCAGAACTAGAGTTCAAAAAGTTTGGACGGGGGTGTCGCAAAAGCGGCAGGGCCCCCTTTTTTCATTGCTGCATACATGATGAACGTTTTCTGCAGGACAACATTTTATGTCTCTCATGGAGAAAGGCGTCCTTTTAGGCTAGCCGTGCTGTTCACTGACTCGAAAGAGGACACCTTATTTTGTTTGGCGCGGCGGCGATGGCTGCATGAAGGTTATGTTTCGCACCAAAAGATGCAATAGCCGAGTCGGTCGCCGAACTGTGCCGTCAGCTGCTGATGCGTCTGCCACATATTGGCCATCTCCGGTGTCGAAGGAAAGGCGATGATGAGCGGCGCCCCTTGGCTCGGTGCTTCTGCCGCGGCTGTGTAGGAAAAATGGCGGCAGCGAAATCCGCTTTGTTCAAGCGTCCCTTTCCACTCGGCCGGCGTCATCAGCTGCCGGAAGCCATAAAAAGCGGTGATTCGCTGCTGCGCGGCGCCGGTTAACCGCTCATGACATGCTTCGATGCCGATGAACGTGCCGCCTTTTTTCAGCACCCGACGAATTTCGGCGAGCGCTTTCGGCAGTGAAACGAAGGCGAGCACCGACTCAGAAAGCGCGAGGTCAAATGTTTCAGCGGGGAACGGCAGCGCTTCGACCGAAGCGCGGTGCAGGCGAACCGGAACAGCCATGGCGGCAAAGCGCTGTTTCGCTTTGGCGATCATCGTTGGATGGAGATCGATCGCTGTCACATCCGCCCCGTACTGTTCGGCAATATACGCGGCGGTCTGCCCCGTTCCGCAGCCGACGTCAAGCACTGAGGATGAACGGTCAATATGAAGTTTACGTAATATATTTTTTGTTAACTCAAAGCCGCCTGGATGGGCGCCGTCGATCCCCATTTCCGCCAACCAGTTCAAATACGAAGTCATCTGTTTCTCCCCTTTTCGCTTGAATTGGTTTATCATACGCAAAAGAGTTCGATTTTGTTTTTAGGCAAAAAAGTTTGCTTGTCTCTATACTCGTGAAGGGAGGCAATTTTCTTGCTGTAGACTCAACCGATATCAAGCTGGTACACTGATACGTGCAAGAATGAAACGGCTAGGTTGGTGAAGCATGTGGAATGGAAACAACGGGCTGAGGCCGGCGCGCTGTTAAGCATCGCTGTTTATCTTTTGCTGGCGGCCGGCAAACTTTTCGCCGGGTCAGCCGCTGGATCGGACGGAGTGAAGGCGGACGGCTGGAATAATTTGAGCGATGTGATCGCTTCAGCGGCCGTCTATATCGGCATGAAAATCGCCAAAAAACCGCGCGATCGTAATCATCCGTACGGGCATTCGCGGGCGGAGAACATCTCGTCGCTTTTGGCCGCCTTTTTAATGATGTCGATCGGCATTGATGTTGTCATCAGCGGCGCCGGTACGCTTCTTCATGGCGGAAAGAAGGCCGCCCCTGATTGGCTGGCGGCGGCGGTCGCCCTCGCCTCGACAGCAGTCATGCTCCTTATTTACGCCGTCAATGCCCGGTTGGCGCGGCGGACGAACAGTGCGGCGCTCGCCGCCGTGGCGAAAGACAACTTATCGGATGCCCTTGTCAGCGCCGGAGCGGCGATCGGCATCGTCGGGGCGCGGCTCGAGTGGCCATGGCTTGACCCGCTGGCGGCGCTCATCATCGGCGCGATCATTTGCAAAACGGCATGGGAAGTTTTTATGGAAACGGCGCATACGTTGACCGACGGTTTTGATGAAAGGAAGCTCGCCGTTTACCGCGAAGAAATCGCTGCGGTGGGCGGTGTGCGCGATGTTGCCGACATTAAGGCGCGCACGCTAGGCAACGATATTGTGCTTGAAGTGACGATCCGCGTCGATTCGCGCTTAACAGTGGCGAAAAGTCATGAAATCGCCGACGAAGTCGAACGGCTGATGAAAAAACGGCATAACATCCGGGCGACGCACGTCCATGTCGAGCCGGAAGCGCAGGTGGATCGGCAAGGGTAAGACACCTGCTTGCCGGTGCTCCGCAGCGAGCGTTTCCGGTACAGCCAACATGGCATGAATTTTACGTTCATGCCGGAGCTGAAATGGAGATACGGTTATCCTCCGCTCGCGTTGCTCCTTATGGCTACTGTCGCCGCGCTCATCGCCCTCTATTTCAAACGAAAAGGTTGGTGGGGGGAGACGGGGACGAAAGAAAAATAGGGGTTTTTCCGGAAAGTGGGCATTTGCCCGGCCATTTGGGCGGGCGGGCGCATATGATGGTCCCGTGAATCCATAAGGGAGGTGCCCGCTATGAGCGGTTTCGTCAGCAGCGGTTATACACTTGTGATCGTCTTGTTCATTTTATTGATTATTGTCGGTTGTGCTTGTGTCGGTTGGTAAGCGGCAGCCTGAAAAAACATAAAAGCGGAAACAAGTCAAACGGCGCGGCCAAGCAAGGCTGCAAGGGAACGGGGACGGGCGCCGCCCCGTTTTGCTGTGGCCCGCCGGACTTTTGTATAGATAAAATTAGGCAGCGGCGGTATAATGGAACGGAGATATTAAGGAAAAGGGGATCATGACGTGGGGCATCTTAGTGAAGAAAAACAAGGGATCCTATATACCGCCGCCTCGTATTTGTTATGGGGGGTGCTGCCGCTCTATTGGAAGCTGCTTGAGGCGCGTCCGGCGCTTGAGATTTTGGCCCATCGCATCATTTGGTCGTTCGGCTTTATGGTTATTCTTTTGGCGGCGACTGGACGGCTCGCTGCCTGGCGCCAAGAGCTTGGGGCGATGCGCCGCCGGCCGGCGTTAGCGTGGGGGATTTCCGCCGCTGCGCTGCTCATTAGCGCCAACTGGTTTATTTACATATGGGCAGTGACCCATCACCGTATCGTTGAAGCCAGCCTCGGCTATTATATCAACCCGCTGGTCAGTGTGGCGCTCGGGACGGTGGTATTGCGCGAACGGCTAAGCGCTGGGCAATGGATCGCCTTTTTTCTCGCTGCGGTCGGCGTGGCCGTGATGGCAGTGGAATACGGTTCATTTCCGTGGGTGGCTCTATCGCTCGCTTTGTCATTCGGATTTTACGGCTTAGTGAAAAAGTTGGCGAGCGTTGACTCATCCGTCGGTCTGACGTTGGAAACGATGGCGGTGATGCCGATTTCGGTCATTTACTTAGTATGGCTATACAACGAAACGCCGGCGCTCATCGGGGCAGCGGCATGGTGGCAATGGGTGCTCCTTGCTGGAGCTGGACCGGCCACCGCTGTGCCGCTTTTGTATTTTGCCAAAGGGGCACAGCGCGTATCGATGACAATGCTCGGCTTTTTGCAATACATTTCGCCGACGATCAGCCTTCTCCTTGGCGTTTTTTTGTTCGGTGAACCGTTCACGAAAGCCCATTTGTACGCATTCAGCTGCATTTGGGCGGCGTTGATCCTGTTTTCTATCGTACAAATTAGGCAGGCGCCGGAGCGAAAAAAATGGAAGCAAAATTCGCTGCAAGCGTAACGGCGGCCCGGATGGCGGGCCGTCTTTCTTTTTGCCCCCGCGCGGCAAATACCCATTTTTGCCGAAACACCTAACCAATTCCCCGCTCCGTGAATAGTCTACTAGTACAAAAACGAAGGAGGTGCTGGCAAATGGGTGCAGCTTACGGCGGCGGGTTTGCGCTGATCGTCGTTCTGTTCATCTTGTTAATTATTGTCGGATGTGCATGTATCGGTGGTTGGGTGTATTAATGAACCCTACCTGTTAGCAAGGAGGTGACGAATATGCCATATGGCTTCTACGGCTGGGGCGGCTATGGCTTCGGTTATCCGGGCTACGGCGGTTACGGCTTCGGTTTCGTGTTGATCGTCGTCCTGTTTATTTTGCTCATTATCGTCGGGGCAACTTGGTGCTAAGCAGATGATGGGCAAGCGGGGGAGGCGGCCGGGCAACGGCCGTTTCCCCCGTCATTTTTTTGAAAGAGGCAGGAAGACCGGAGGGAAGAGGAGAACTATAAAGGAGAATAAAAAATTCAGCGCAACGTGGAGGGCGGGAAAATGAAACGCATTCCGAAAGACGTGGTCGCGACGTTTTCGATCGTCGCGTTCGATCCGGCGACCGGGGAGCTTGGCATTGCTGTCCAGTCGAAATTTTTAGGCGTTGGCGCGGTTGTGCCATGGGCGAAAGCAGGCGTCGGGGCGGTGGCGACGCAGTCGTACGCCAACACGTCGTACGGCCCGCGCGGCCTCGAGTGGATGGCCGAAGGAAAAACGGCACAAGAAACGCTCGAACGGCTCATTGCTGATGACAGCGAGCGCGATTTGCGGCAAGTCGGCATCGTTGACGCCAAAGGCCGGGCGGCGACGTTCACCGGGAAAAAATGTTATTCGTGGGCCGGCGGCATCACCGGTCCGAACTATGCAGCCCAAGGCAACATTTTAGCTGGAGAGGAAACCGTGTTGGCGATGGGAAAAACGTTTGAACAGACGAAAGGCCCGCTCGCCGAACGGCTGTTAAAGGCGCTCCAAGCAGGCCAAGCGGCAGGAGGGGATCGCCGCGGCCAACAGTCGGCCGCCTTGCTTGTCGTAAAAGAAGGAGGGGGATACGGCGGCTTCAATGACCGTTATATCGATTTGCGCGTCGATGACCATTCGCAGCCGATCGAGGAGCTGATCCGCCTGTATCAATTGCGGCAGCTGTATTTCGAGAAGCCGCGGCCGGAGAAGGTGGCAGCGATTGAAGGAGCGGTCAAGGAGGAAGTTGCCGCCGAGCTGGTCCGCCTTGGCTATTTGCCGGAGGAAAAAACGGGGGACAGCGAGGCGCTCCATCAGGCGCTGACGGCGTATATACATACGGAAAACTTTGAAGAGCGCGAAGCGGGAAAAGGAAAGATCGACCTTGACGTGCTGGCGTATATGAAACAACAGCCGTCGCCAAAGGCGGCGGACTAAACAGCAGCCGGTTGTCAACCGGAACGTTTTGCGGCTTGTCCGTTTTGACATCGTCGCAATGAAGGATGCCCCGAATGATGGGCATCCTTCGCTTTGTTTATAGCCGCTGGCCCGGGCGCCTCTGCCTTACGAGGCGAGCGGCGTGCGCCGGCTTCCGTGGCGGCGCCAGATGGCCCGCAGGCGAAAACTGAGGAAAAGCGCTCCGGCCGCCAGCCCGGTGATGAGGCCGATCCAGTAGCCGAACGCCCCGGCGGCGGTCAGCAGAGCGAGCGCACAGCCGACGGGAAGTCCGATGCCCCAGTAGGCGAGAAGAGCGGCCCAAAACACGGCGTTGACATCTTTATAGCCGCGCAGCGCCCCTTGAATGGGAGCGGCGATGGCATCGGAAAACTGGAAGAAGATCGCATACAGCAAAAACTTTCCGGTCAGCGCCGCCACAGCGGGATCGTTCGTGTACAGCCGGGCGACATGGCCGCGGAAGGCGTAAAGAAACAGAGCAGCAGCCGCAGCGACGGCCAAGGCGATGGCAATGCCGATTCGGCAAAACTGCTTCGCGTCTTCATACCGTTTGGCCCCCGCTTCGAAGCCGACCGCGATCGTCAGCGCCATTGACAAACTGAGCGGAATCATATACAACAGCGAAGCGAAGTTAAGGGCGCTCTGATGGGCGGCGACTGTTTCGGCGCCAAATCGGCCGACAAGCAGCGTTACAGCGGCAAAAATGCTCGTTTCAAAAAAGATGGCCGACCCGATCGGCACCCCTGTTTTGAGCAGCTCTTTCCATGTGGCCCATGAAGGGCGATAAAAACGCGCGAACGCACGATATGGGGCAAAGCGGCGAAATTTGGCAGCAACCAAGGCGGCGGACACAAAGCAGTACGTATACGTGATTGCTGTCGCATAGCCGGTGCCGATGCCGCCAAGGCGCGGAAATCCGCCGTGTCCGTAAATGAACAGCCAGTTGAACAGCATGTTGATCGGCAAGGCGGTGAGCGTAATCCACATCGTCACTTTCGTCTGCCCAAGCGCATCGATCGAATAGCGAAGCACGGCATAAAGGAACAGCGGGATGATTCCGAGCGACAACGCCAGCAAATAATGGGAGGCGATGTACCGGACGCTTTCTTCAAGCTGCATCTGTTCCAAAATGAACGACACGGCGACCGCGCCGGCCAGGACGAGGGCGAGTGCGATTGCGACGGACAAATAAAGCGCTTGGATGACAGTGCGGGAAATATCTTCATGCCGTCCGGCGCCGAAATGCTGGGAGACGATTGGCGACAGGGCGAGCAAAATACCGCCGACCCCGGTGAACACCGGCACCCATAGGCTGGAGCCAATCGCCACCCCGGCCAGATCTTCGGCACTCGCGTGGCCGGACATCGCGACGTCAGTAAAATTCATCATATATTGGCCGGCCTGCGAAACAAAAATAGGGAGAAACAAAGCGAACAGACGTCGCCATTTTCCGGCGGCTGGAGCGGTCATTGCCATAGCGGCCCCTCCTTTAGCTTAAGAAACAACACATTGTGCTAAATCATCAATCTTCCGCTCCCGAGACAGGGCGCCATCCCCTTCCGGAAGCCGTTTACGACGTAAGAAACGGCGGCTGGCTGCGGAGCGGAAATTCCATGAGAAAACAGGCGCCGCCCCCGCCGCTTTGCACTTTCATCGTTCCCCGATGCAGTTCGACGATTTTTTTCGACAATGAAAGGCCAAGCCCTGTCCCCGTTTCTTTCGTTGAGAAAAACGGATCAAAAATATGATCGATGACCGACGACGGAATGCCGGGCCCGTCATCGCAGAAGCGAAGCTGGACGATATGGTTTGCTTTCCAGCTGCTGACCGTCACATTCATCGTCTTCGCGACTTTCGCCTCGACGGCGTTGCGGAATAAGTTTAAAAACACTTGCAGCAGTTGGCTGCGGTCGCCGTTCATTTCATAATCGTCAAGCTGTTCATCAAGATCAAAATGGACGTTCACATTATGAAGCAGCGCTTCGCTTTGCAGCAAAACACCGACGTCATCACGCAAAAAGCGGTGCAAGTTGAACGTCTCCATTTTCACGTCGGCCGGTTTGGCGATATTTAAAAAGTCGGTAATGATGTTGTTCGCCCGGTCGAGTTCAGGGATGAGCAGCCGCTCAACGAGCGACGCGATGCGATCCGGCAAATCATTTTTCAGCAGCTGCAAATAGCCGCGCACCGTCGTCAGCGGGTTGCGGATTTCATGGGCGATGCCGGCGGCAATGCGGCCGGCGACGGCCAACTTTTCCGTTTCTTTCATCATGCTGAGCGATTGGAACATACTAATGACCCGTTTGACCGATCCGTCATCATTATAAATAAAGCGGGTATTGACGATGCCGTAAAAGCGGTCGAGCACTTCGTGATTGTAAAGCGGTTCGCCCCTTTCGAGCGATTGAAGTGTTGCGATCAGCTCGTCGGGAAGCTTCAGCAACTCGCGAATATGTTTGCCGATGATGGCGTCGCGGTCGACGCCGGTGTCGATGGCCGCCTGCAAATTGCAAAGCGTAATGATGCCATGGCTGTCGACGAAAACGATATGATGCGGAACAAGGTCAAGGAGCGGTGTTAAAAACGCCTCAACCTTTTCAAATGGCACATCGTGATACAAGTCAATGTCCCACTGCCATTCCGCTTCCTTGCCAGGGGCGGCCGGGACCGGGTGCAGGCGCGGCCGGGCATCGTTGCCGCGGCCTTTTTCGATGGTGATTCCGGTTTCGTAATCGGTAAACACAAATGGGAACGGAAGCTGTTCGATGAGCCGCTCATAAGCGCGCAACTTTCGCTCGAGCTCTTCAGTTTGTTGTTGTACCAATCGATCGTTCATCCTTCCAAACTCCTTAGCTACACATCTCATTTCCTATTTTACAAAAGTGACTCGTCTTTGGCTATGAGGAACGCCCTTATATGTGCTGAACGGTCAGTGACAGTTGGCATCAATGGAGGCCGCCATCGTTGCCTGCCGTTTCGAACCGGCAAGCCGGCGATCATGCCGGTGTCAGACGGCTGGCCGCCGCCTTTCGGGTAAAACGCTGTTTCAGCCAATGTCACAACGTATGTATCATCGTCTTGACGGCCGCTCGTTGCCGTCGTTGTCCACGCCGCGACGCCCGGCGCTGTATCATGCCATTTTTCGGTCACCACCGTTTCATTCTTTCGTGCTCCGAATGCTTTTCTTCCATATTAGCAAATTCATCTATGTTTGCCTATTCTCAAACGAGTTTGTTTGCCTTAATCGAACGATGTGCTAAATGATGAACAAGAAAAACAGATGCCAGTGACAGTTGTTTATCTATCTCTTTGTATTTTTTATAAAACTATGTGCTAAATAATCAATAAAAATCCGCCATCAGAGGAGCGGATTAAGGAAGCAAACGGCGCGCCTGGCTGCGGGCGGCAAACAGCCCGTACAATCCCGCACCGACAAGGCAAAGAACGATGCCGAACAAGTAAGGAAGCCCGGCCATATAGCTGAACAAACCGCCGCCGATAATCGGGCCGATGATGCGGCCGAGCGAATCAAATGATGACAATAGTCCGGCCGCCCTCCCTTGCCGGCCGGCCGCCTGCTTTGTAATGAGCGAGGAGACGCAAGGACGGATGACACCGTTGCCGATGCCGAAGATCGATAAAAAAAGGGCGGCCGTCCAAAAGTCTTGCACGAGTAAAATAGATGCAAAGCCAAGAGCCGAGACGACAAGCCCGCCCTGAAGGACACGGCCCTCGCCAAACCGTTTGATCAATCGTCCAAGGAGCGCCCCTTGGACGAAGGCGCTGGCGATTCCCATCACCATAAAAATATATCCGAGCTCAACTGAACCGAGCCCGGCGCGGCGATCTGCGAAGTAAGCAAACGTTGCCTCAAGCCCGGCGAGAGCGAGCGTTGCTGTCCATTGCAGCAAATACAAATAAAGAAACGGGCTTCTCATCATTTCTCCGAGCGGCTGCCGGCTGGTCGATCGGATGGCGGCTGGTTGGCGCATCGATTCCGGCAAAACGAACCATACGAACAGCGCTGTCGCCGCCGATAGCGCTCCTGCGATGGCGAACGGCAGCTGCAAATTTGTTTGCGAAAACATTCCCCCAATGGCCGGTCCGCAAATAAAGCCGAGCCCGGTTGCGGCGCCGATCGCTCCCATCGCTTTTCCGCGTTCATCCGGTGTGGTGACGTCGGCTGCATACGCCATCACGGTCGGCATCGCTGCCGCTGACAGCGCCCCGCCAAGCAAGCGGGCGATAAACAGCATCATGAGCGTTTCGGCTGCGGAAAAAAGGAAAAACGATAACGACAGCCCGGTGATGCCGATGAGCAATACCGGCTTACGGCCATAACGGTCGGACAGCTGTCCCCACATCGGGGAAAACAACAGCTGCATGAGCGAATACACCGCCATGAGCAACCCGAGCTCAAGCGGAGTAGCCCCTACTTCTTCAGCGAGAAACGGCAATACGGGAATAATGATGCCAAAACCTGACATAACGAAAAACATGACGATCGATAAAAGCAACAAAGGGCGGCGTTGCTGCATAAGTTATTCCCTCCTTCACTCTTTTTATCGTACGCCATCGCTCAAGGAAAAAGCAACGCAAACCATATCGATGAATGATGAAGCGGTGATTTTATGATACAATATTTCCGTCGTTGATGAAATGCAGGGTGCGCCTTCATTCCATCTCTAAAGAGCTCGGCTTTTCCGTTCGCTGTTTCTATCGCAAAGCGGGGCAAAAAAGGACCGATCGCCTGATCAGAAAGGGTGGTTTGGGGATGTTGACGTTAACAGACATTGAACAAGCAAGGGCGAAAATGAAAGGCGTTGTCCATGAAACGCCGCTTGAACATTCGCAAACGTTCAGCCGGTTGTCCGGCAATGACGTGTATATGAAGCTTGAAAATTTGCAAAAAACGGGGTCGTTTAAAGTAAGGGGATCATTCAATAAAATTATGTCGTTGACCGACGAAGAGCGGTCGCGCGGTGTTATCGCCGCCTCGGCCGGCAATCATGCCCAAGGAGTCGCCTACGCAAGCGGTATGCTTCATATTCCGTGCACGATCGTCATGCCGAAAGGGGCGCCGCTAAGCAAAATCGAAGCGACGAAAAGCTACGGAGCGGAAGTTGTTTTGCATGGCGATGTGTTCGATGAGGCGCTCGAATATGCGCTTGAGCTGCAGCGCGAGCGGGGAATGACGTTTGTGCACCCGTTTGACGATTTGGCCGTCATGGCTGGCCAAGGAACGATCGGCTTAGAGTTGATGGAGCAGCTTCCCGATGTGGACGTCGTCCTTTGCCCGGTCGGCGGCGGCGGTTTGCTTGCGGGGCTGGCGTTGACATTAAAACAGCTGAAGCCGTCCGTCGAGGTGTATGGCGTTGAGTCGTCAGCCTGCCCCGGCATGACCGCCGCCCTCCGCCATAAGCAGCCGGTCGCCATCGCCGCGTCGGATACGATCGCCGACGGCATCGCGGTGAAAAAGCCGGGCAATATTACGTACCAATATATCGAGCAGTACGTCGATGGCGTTGTTTGTGTGGAGGAGGCGGAAATTTCGCGGACGATGCTTTATTTGCTCGAGCGGAACAAACTGCTCGTCGAAGGGTCGGCAGCCTGCCCGCTGGCGGCGCTTTTGTATCAAAAGCTCCCGTTTCGCGACAAAAAAGTCGCGGCCATTTTAAGCGGCGGCAATGTTGATGTGACGTTGATTTCCCGCATCATCGAGCGGGGGCTTGTCGAGGCCGGCCGCTTTGTTACGTTTACGACGATCATTTCCGATAAGCCGGGGCAATTGAACAAGCTGCTGCGCATTATCGCCGAACTCGAGGCAAACGTGATGTCGATCCACCACCAGCGCATCGGCGCCAAAGTGCTGCCGGGCCAGGCGGAAATTCATTTTTCACTCGAGACGAAAAATGAAGATCATATCCAGCAGATTTATCAAGTGTTATTGAAAGAAGGATATGACGTACAGTTTTACCGGTAGGCGGCTCGAACTAGAAGCGTCAGCGCAAGTGGGAGAGCGTTCCATTCGAAGACAGCCTTTCGGCTTTTAAGCGGGGAAAGCGGAAGACGCATTCGCGGCGGGCTGATGACGGAGCACGTTCCGTACGGTTTGCGCAGTTCATCGTTCCGTTAAAGGCTGTTAGGCATGACAAGCCCCGGCCTTTGTTCGCAACATGCGGCTGTCCCCCGTACAGACGGCTCTGTCTGGCCGGGGCAGCCGTTTTTTATCAATGGACGCGCGGTCCCTCTTGCGGTCGCGTGGCCCCGAGGCCTTCACGGGCCATTTTCGCTTTCAAGCTTTCAAACAAGTACAGGCCGAACATGCCGAGCAGCTCTTCATCGGTCATCTCACCGATCAGCTTCAGCACGTCGCGGCGGTCGAGTTCATCCAAAATGGACATCGCCACCGCTTCAGCGTCTTCTTCATCCCCGGTCAGCCGGTCTTTGTAATATTCATATAGATCATCAATAAACTTCATCGGCATCGCCGCCTCGCTTATGGAAAGCGGGCTTCCTCCTCTCTTCGTAGTTGGCCGGCGCCGGTTGACAGCATCCGCCGCTCACAGTTGCCGGCCGTCTCCTTCTTCCTGATCATTCCGCCATTGGCAACGGATATACACTATAGTATAATGGAAAAAATATCATTCGAAAAGCGGGGGGGCGCCATGATTCGTCGGTTAACGAAGGAAGACCATGAGCAAGTGTTTTTATTTTTACAGCAAGACCCATCGTTCAACTTGTTTATTATCGGCGATATTGAGTCATTTGGCTATGACGCCGATTTCCAGGACGTCTGGGGGCAGTTTGACGGCAACGGCTCGCTGAAGGCAGTGCTGCTCCGTTATTATGATTCCTACATTCCGTACGCGCCTGGCGATTTTGATGCCGATGGCTTTGCTCGTCTCATCCGCGAGACCGCCCGCTCGTTGCCTGTCGAGCTGTCCGGTAAAGAGGAAATTGCCAGGCAGTTTGAAGAGCGGCTGCCGCTCGGGGCGAAGCGGACCCTTTACTTTTGCGAGTGCCGGACGGATGAATGCGCCCGTCAAGAAATGGGGGCGTTCGCCGTCAAAACAGCCGGATGGGCCGATGTTGATCGGATCATTGACTTGCGGCGCCGCATTCCTGAGTTTGACACGAGGCCGACGGCGCGCGACATGCTGGTGAAGGCGATGGAAACGAATTCAGCGAGAACGTACTATATTGAACAAGACGGCAAGATGGTGGCGGCGGCATCGACAGCGGCGGAAAATTCGCTGTCGGCGATGATCGTCGGCGTCTGCACCGATCAAGAACATCGCGGGAAAGGATATGCGAGCGCCATCGTGGCGAAGCTCGTTTGTGATTTGCTTGCCGAAGGGAAGATGCCGTGCTTGTTTTATGACAATCCAGACGCCGGCCGCATTTATCATCGCCTTGGCTTTTGCGATATCGGATTGTGGGCGATGTACCGTTAGAAAGGCGGAAGTCCCGCCAGCTTGCTTGTGGGCAAAAGCAAGCTGGCGGTTATTGTCCGTCTGCGCCGTTGGGCGTGCCGCGGCGAATGTGCTCGCCGCCGCGCTCCCGCATCGCTTTCGCCTTGTCGTTGACGAGCTGCTTTTGGTCAACGATGGAGGACGGTGTTTGGTTTTTGTTTGTCATGTTCATCACCCCAATGGAGAAGATTTGGCGCGCTGAATGAACATATCTGCATCTTCAATCAGCCCGCAGACGCCGCATTGGACGCGGTAGCTTGGGCCGCGGTACGGGAGATGGAACGGTTCGAGCGCGTCATTTGTGTACTCGTGCTCAATATCGCCGGTATGCGGGTCGAGCTTGACCGCCCGTGGGTGCTGCTCGATGAGGTGAAACCGCGTCCGGTTCGTTTTGCAGTTCGGGCATAACATCGGTTCCAATGGAAGCCACCTCCGGTTTTTATCTTTTGGAAAAACGGCCGTGATTATGTATAAGGCATCTGTTTTGTTTCAGTTCGTGCGGCTAGGGGACAGGGCTCGCGCAGCCGGTCGGACGGTGTGCGGCGAAAGACGCCTCCATTTTTCGGGCGCCGGAACGATTTTTGTTGACAATGGTTGCAGCTGTCGAGTATCTTAATAAACAAGAAGAATATTTCGTTTTTTTTGAAATGTTTTACGATCGATGCGAAGGAGACTGTTATGGCTGACAAACCGCTCAGAGACCGCATTATCGACACCGCTCTTCATTTGTTTGAGAAATATGGCTACCATGGCGTGACGGTCGACCGCATCGTCGCGGAAAGCGACACGTCGAAAGGCGGGTTTTACCATAATTTTAAATCGAAAGACGAGTTGCTGTACCATATTCATGACGTCTTTATTACGTATGCGCTGACAAAAGCGCAGGAAGCGTATGAAAGCTGTTCGACGCCGACCGAGCGCTTGTACGCCATCGTTCAATCGTTTGTCAAAGTATTTCATTTATATAAACCGCATATCACCGTCTTTTATCAGGAAAGCACGTACTTAAAACCGGAATACGCCGAGCTGATCAATGAAAAGCGCGAAGAATTTAAACAGATTATTTTTCGCGTCATCCGCGAGGGAGTCGAGGCCGGCGAGTTTCGTCCGGAGCTGTCGGTGGAGATTGCCGGCATGTCAATCATCGGCATGGTGAACTGGACGTACAAATGGTACAATCCGGACGGGCCGCTGTCGATTGAGGAGATTGCGAGCTATTTTGCCGATTTCATTTTGCATGCGGTGCTTCGCGACCCAGAGCATCCGGCGGCGGCACAGTTTTTGCTGCGGCCACCCGCCGAATAAGCGGTCTGTTGCGCACAGACCAACTAGTCGGTCTCGATAGTCGCCGAAGCAAATAACCGTTGGTCTATTTCCGTTCCAGCTGAAAACCGGCTAGTCGGTTTTCATATAGTCATTTTTCAAATGGGGGAGAGGGAGAAGATGGATTTTTCGTTGACGAAAGAACAACAAATGATTAAAGAGATGGTTCGTGACTTTGCGGAGAAGGAAATTGCCCCATACGCGGCGAAATGGGATGAAGAGGCGCATTTTCCGCGTGAAGTGTTCCGCAAAATGGGCGAGCTGGGGCTGTTGGGCTTGCCGTTTCCGGAGCAGTATGGCGGCGCCGGGGGCGATACGATTTCATACGCCATTGCCGTTGAGGAAATCGGCCGCGCCTGCGGCGGCACCGGGTTAAGCTACGCGGCTGCCGTTTCGCTCGGGGCGAGCCCGATTTATTACTTCGGGACGGAAGAACAAAAACAAACGTGGCTTGTGCCGATGGCAAAGGGGGAAACGCTTGGCGCCTTCGGGCTCACTGAACCGAACGCCGGGTCGGACGCCGGCGGCACGCGCACGACCGCGGTGCTTGACGGCGATGAATATGTCATCAACGGCGAAAAATGCTGGATTACGAACGCCCAATACGCGCGGCAAGTGATCGTTACCGCCGTCACGGGCAAAGACGCGCGCGGCAAAAACATCATCACCGCTCTCATCGTACCAACCGACTCCCCAGGATTTACAATCCGTTCGAATTACGACAAAATGGGTGTCCGCGCCTCCAATACGTGTGAGCTTGTTTTTGAGAACGTCCGCGTGCCGAAAGAAAACGTGTTGGGCGATCCGCAAAAAGGGTTTAAGCAGTTTTTGTACACGCTTGATGGCGGGCGCATCTCGATCGCCGCTTTGGCCGTCGGCATCGCGCAAGCGGCGTTTGAGAAAGCGCTTCAATACGCGAAAGAACGCGTTCAGTTTGGCCAGCCGATTTCCAAGTTTCAAGCGATCCAGTTTAAGCTCGCTGACATGGCGATGGAAATTGAGCTTGCCCGCAATATGGTGTACAAGGCGGCTTGGTTGAAAGACCAAGGGAAACCGTTTACCAAAGAAGCATCGTTCGCCAAGCTGTTTGCGTCGGAAATGGGGTTCCGCGTCTGCAATCAGGCGATCCAAATTCACGGCGGCTATGGCTATATGAAAGAATACGGCGTCGAACGCCACTTGCGGGATATCAAGCTCATGGAAATCGGCGAAGGCACATCGGAAATCCAGCGTCTCGTCATCGCCCGCCAACTCGGATGCTAAAAGCGGAACGATGCGCATATCCATAACAGTGAATTCGGACAAAGGGGAGGAGACGGTCGATGTTAGCGGTGACTGTGGGGAAATTGTTAGAGGAGCGCGCCAGGCAATACCCGGATCATGAGGCGGTCGTGTATGCCGACCGCAACTTGCGCCTGACGTACCGGCAGTTTAATGATTATTGCCGCCTTGTCGCGCGCGGTTTGATGCGGCTTGGCATTGAAAAAGGGGAACATGTCGCCATTTGGGCGACAAACGTCCCGGAATGGATCACCTGCCAGTTTGCGACCGGGAAAATGGGCGCAGTGCTTGTTACGGTCAATACAAACTACCAAGCGGCCGAGCTTGAGTATTTGCTGAAGCAGTCCGATTCAACGACGCTCTTTTTGATCGAACAATACCGCGATTCTTCGTACATCGACATTTTGTACAACGTTGTCCCAGAGTTGCGCACGGCCGAACCGGGGAACCTGCAGTCCAAGCGGCTGCCGAAGCTGAAAAACGTCGTTTTGCTCGGCGATCGGCGCTATCCGGGCATGTTTACATGGAATGACATCTTGACGATGGCGCATGAGGTGACGGAAGAAGAGCTCGATGAACGGTTAGAGCGCCTTGATCCGCACGATGTGATCAACATGCAATACACATCAGGGACGACCGGATTCCCGAAAGGGGTCATGTTGACGCATTATAACATCATTAACAATGCCCACCAAGTGGCGCAATGCATGAAGCTTGGCGAAGGTGACCGTCTTTGCATTCCGGTGCCGTTTTTCCATTGCTTTGGCTGCGTCATGAGCACCCTCGCGTGCGTCACTGTCGGGGCGACGATGGTGCCGGTTGTTGAGTTTCATCCGAAGCGGGTGCTCGAGACGGTGGCGGCGGAACGGTGCACGGCGCTGCACGGCGTGCCGACGATGTTTATCGCCGAACTGAACGACCCGGATTTCGACAAATACGATTTGTCGTCGCTGCGCACCGGCATTATGGCCGGCTCCCCTTGCCCGGTCGAAGTGATGAAAGCGGTCATTAACAAAATGGGCATGACCGATATTACGATCGCCTACGGCCAGACCGAATCGTCCCCGGTCATCACCCAGACGCGCACCGACGACCCGCTTGAGCTGCGCGTCGAAACGGTCGGCCGCGCGCTGCCGGGTGTGGAAGTGAAAATCGTTGAGCCGGGCACGAGCAACGAAGTGCCGCGCGGCGTGCAAGGGGAGCTGTGCACGCGCGGCTACCATGTGATGAAAGGGTACTACAACAACCCGGAAGCGACCAACGAAGCGATCGACCAAGACGGCTGGCTGCATACCGGCGATTTGGCGACGATGGATGAAAACGGTTACTGCCGCATCACCGGCCGGCTGAAAGATATGATTATCCGCGGCGGCGAAAACATTTATCCGCGCGAAATCGAGGAGTTTTTATACAAACATCCGAAAATTTTGGACGTTCAAGTCGTCGGCGTGCCGGATGAAACGTACGGGGAAGAAGTGATGGCGTGGATCATCTTAAAGGACGGCGAAACGGCGACCGCTGAGGAAATTCGCGAGTTTTGCCGCGGCAACATTTCCCGCCATAAAATCCCGCGCTACATCGAGTTTACCGATTCGTACCCGATGACGGCGTCCGGGAAAATTCAAAAATTTAAGCTGCGGGAAATGGCGAAACAGCGCCTCGGCTTAACGACTTAAACGGCCGTGCCGGGCGGTTCATCCGCCCGGCGGCATTCTCAGTTTTTGCGAAAGGGTGAGAGGATGTTTACGAAAGTGTTGATTGCCAACCGCGGCGAAATCGCCGTCCGCGTCATCCGCACGTGCCAAAAGTTCGGCATCCGAACGGTCGCCGTCTACTCGGAAGCGGACGCTGACTCGCTTCACGTCCAGCTCGCTGATGAGGCGTATTTGATCGGCAAGCCGCGCGTGGCGGAAAGCTACTTAAATATCGAAAAAATGATCGAAGTCGCCAAGGTTGCGAAAGCGGAAGCGATCCATCCCGGCTACGGGCTGCTTTCGGAAAACCCGGCGTTCGCCCGCCGCTGTGAGGAGGAAGGAATCGTCTTTATCGGTCCGAAGGCGGATGTCATTGCCGCGATGGGCAGCAAAATCGAAGCGCGGCGGACGATGGAAAAAGCCGGCGTCCCGATCGTCCCAGGCGTCTCCTTTGCGTTAGACAGTCCAGATGAAGCGGCGGCAGCCGCGGCTTCGATCGGCTATCCGGTCATGCTGAAGGCATCATCAGGCGGCGGCGGCATCGGCATGCACATCGCCCGCGATGAAGCGGAGCTGCGCCAGGCGTTTGAAGGCAGCCAAAAACGGGCCGCTTCGTTTTTCGGCGACGGGACGATGTATATTGAAAAATATATTGAACGTCCGCGCCATATTGAAATTCAGCTGCTCGCCGATGGGCGCGGCAACTGCGTCTACTTATGGGAGCGCGAGTGCTCGATCCAGCGTCGCCATCAAAAAGTGGTGGAGGAAGCGCCGTCGCCGTTTTTAGATGAAGAAACGCGGCGGAAGATGGGCGAAGCTGCCGTGCGGGCAGCACGTTATATCGGTTATGCGAACGCCGGCACGATTGAGTTTTTGGTCGACGAACAAAAAAACTTTTATTTTCTTGAAATGAACACTCGGCTCCAAGTCGAACATCCGGTGACCGAAGAAATTACCGGCATTGACATCGTTGAAGAGCAGCTGCGCATCGCCGCCGGCGAGCCGCTCCGCTATAAGCAGGAAGACATTCGCCGCGATGGGCATGCCATTGAAGTGCGCATTTATGCCGAAGACCCAAACACGTTTTACCCGTCGCCCGGCCGCATTGCCGTCTTTTCCGTTCCTCAAAGGGGAGGAATTCGTCATGAAACGGCGGTCCAAAGCGGGATCACCATTACGCCGTTTTATGACCCGATGATCGCCAAATTGATCGCCAAAGGCCCGGATCGGACATCGGCGATTGAACGCTTGCTCGAGGCGCTTCGGGACTATCGCGTTGAAGGAATTAAAACGAACATCCCGCTGCTTAAAGCGGTATTGTCCCATCCGGCGTTCCGTGCCGGGGAAACGACGACCGATTTTCTTTCAAACTATTGGCAGCCAACGAAAACAAAATGAAGCAGAAACGGAGGAAGAAACGATGAACCAAGTCACTGCCACCATGGCCGGAAGTGTATGGAAAATTGTCGTCGCCGTCGGCGACCGCGTCGAAGAAGGGCAAGATGTCATTATTTTAGAATCTATGAAAATGGAAATTCCCGTCGCTGCCGAGACGTCCGGCACAGTAAAGCACATTCATGTGCAAGAAGGGGATTTCGTCAACGAGGGCGACGTACTCGTTGAGATTGAGTAAGGAAACAGGCGCGCGAACCGTTCCGCTAACAATAGGGGGGAATTTGCCGTTCGGTATGGCAAAAGGCAAGGGGACGGGGGACAAAGCGAAAAGGGGGAGCGGACATGGGCCGATGGCCGACGAAGGTGACGATTAAAGAAGTCGGTCCGCGCGACGGCTTGCAAAACGAAGCGGCGCCGGTCGCGACGGCTGACAAAATCGCCTGGATCAATTTATTGTCGGAAACCGGGTTGTCGTATATCGAAGTGACGTCATTTGTCCATCCAAAATGGATTCCGCAGCTGGCTGATGCCGCCGAAGTCGCAGCCGGCATCCGCCGCAAGGACGGCGTCGCGTATGCCGCGCTCGTCCCGAATGAGAAGGGGCTTGAGCGGGCGATTAGCGCCGGGGTCGATGAAGTCGGCGTCTTCATGTCAGCAAGCGAAACGCATAACCAAAAAAACATTAACAAAACAATCGCCGCTACGTTTCCGGTGTTGGAAGGAGTCGTGAAAGCGGCCAAGCAAGAAGGAAAAACAGTGCGCGGCTACGTCTCGACGGTGTTTGGCTGTCCGTACGAAGGGGAAGTTGCCGTCGATCAAGTGCTCACGGTCGCTGACCGGCTGTTTACGATGGGGATTGATGAGCTGTCGCTTGGCGATACGATCGGCGTGGCGACGCCAAAACAAGTCGAGGACGTGCTTGCCGAGGTGCTCCGCCGTTTTCCAGCCGAGCGGATCGCCATGCATTTTCACGATACAAGAGGGACAGCGCTCGCCAATATTGTAGTCTCGATGGAGATGGGGATCACAACGTTTGACAGCTCGCTTGGCGGCCTCGGCGGCTGCCCGTACGCTCCGGGAGCATCAGGAAACGTTGCCACCGATGATTTAGTGTACATGCTGCACGGCATGGGAATTGACACCGGCATTAATGTGGAGCAACTGACGAAAGCGGCCTTGTTTATTCGCGACAAAATCGGCCGCCCGCTCCCAAGCCGCTATTTACAAACGATTTCATCATCAGCAAATTCATTCAAGGAGGAAGAGAAAAGTGGGGACGCTCGTATCGTTTGAAATGCAAGAAAATGGCATTGCCATCGTGACGTTAAACCGCCCGGAGGCGGCCAATGCGCTTTCCAGAGCGCTTCTCCTAGAGCTTGGCAGCCTTTTGCAAGAGATCAAGTTTCGAAAAGATGTACGTGTTGTGATTTTGACCGGGGCGGGAGAAAAAGTGTTTTGCGCCGGCGCCGATTTGAAGGAGCGGGCGGGAATGAATGAAACGGAAGTGCGGCAGGCGGTCGCCTTGATCAGCAAAACGATCAACGAGGTGGAGAAAGTGCCGCAGCCGGTTATCGCCGCGTTAAACGGCTCGGCGTTTGGCGGCGGGCTCGAGCTCGCTTTGGCGTGCGACATTCGTTTCGCTGCTGATGACATCCAGCTTGGGTTGACGGAAACGTCGCTTGGCATCATTCCGGGAGCGGGCGGTACCCAACGGTTGCCGCGCCTTGTCGGCATCGGAAAAGCGAAAGAGCTGATTTTTGCCGCCAAACGGATCACGGCCAAGGAAGCGGAGCGAATCGGCCTCGTCGAATACGCCGTGCCGCGCGCTGAACTGATGGGGCGGGCGCTTGAATTGGCCCGGCAAATCGCCGAAAACGCGCCGATTGCCGTCCGCCAGGCGAAACGGGCGGTGCAAAGTGTGTTTAACGTCGACCTAGAGACCGGCCTGGCGATCGAGCAGCTCGCCTATGAGGCGACGATTCCGACAAAAGACCGGTTGGAAGGCTTGCAGGCGTTTAAAGAAAGACGGAAACCGGTATACAAAGGGGAGTAAGGCGCTTCAACGCGGCCGGCCAAAAGCATCGGGAACGGTCGTTGGCACGTTTCTAAACAAACGACCGCAGGCGCTTCAATGCCGCCGTCCAAAACGGCGCGGCCAAACGTGCTGCGCCGGGGCGGGCTGCTTGCGGAGCGCGCATGGGGAACTTGCTGTCAAAGTGCTGCCTCAAAGTGGCTGGCCGCGGTGTGTCATGCCATTGAACGGTGTTGGCGGGCATGACATTCAACGGATCAACATGCCGCCTGCGAAACGGGCGGCGTAAACGAAGCAAGGAGGGGACGACATGGGGATGAAGGAAACGGCTAGGGAACGTGCTGCGCTGGCTGCAGAGCTGGAGAAACGGGCGGCCGACATCAAAAAAGGCGGGGCGCCGAAATATCATGAGAAAAACGCCGCCCAAGGAAAGCTGTTTGTCCGCGACCGGCTGAACTTATTGCTGGATGACGGCTTGGAAGTGGAAGACGGGCTGTTTGCCAACTGCCTGGCTGACGGGCTGCCGGCGGATGGGGTTGTGACCGGCATCGGCAAAATCAACGGCCGGACTGTCTGTGTGATGGCGAACGACTCGACCGTCAAAGCCGGTTCTTGGGGGGCGCGCACGGTCGAAAAAATCATCCGCATCCAAGAGACGGCGGAAAAGCTGCGCTGTCCGCTCATTTACTTAGTTGATTCGGCCGGCGCCCGCATTACCGATCAAATCGAAATGTTTCCCGGCCGGCGCGGGGCGGGGCGCATTTTTTACAATGAAGTGAAACTGTCGGGGAAAGTGCCGCAAGTGTGCTTGCTCTTTGGTCCGTCGGCGGCCGGCGGCGCCTATATTCCGGCGTTTTGCGATATCGTCATTATGGTGGAAGGCAATGCGTCAATGTATTTAGGCTCGCCGCGCATGGCAGAAATGGTTATCGGTGAAAAAGTAACGCTTGAAGAAATGGGCGGCGCCCGCATGCACTGCACTGTTTCGGGGTGCGGCGATGTGCTTGTGAAAACGGAAGAAGAGGCGATCGCTTATGCGCGCCGTTATTTGTCATATTTTCCGTCCAACTATAGCGAAAAACCGCCGGTTGCAGAAGCGAAGCCGCCGAAATCGTTCGACAAAACGATTGAAGACATTTTGCCGGCGAACCAAAACGCGCCGTTTAATATGTATGATTTAATTGAGCGGATCATTGACGAAGGATCGTTTTGCGAAGTGAAAAAGCTGTTTGCGCCGGAAATCATCACCGGCTTGGCGCGTCTTGGCGGCCAGCCGATTGGCATTATCGCCAATCAGCCGCGCGTCAAAGGCGGGGTGCTGTTCCATGATTCAGCTGATAAAGCGGCAAAGTTTATTACCCTTTGCGATGCGTTCCATATTCCGCTGTTGTTTTTGGCTGACATCCCGGGCTTTATGATCGGTACGAAAGTCGAGCGAGCCGGCATCATCCGCCACGGGGCGAAAATGATTGCGGCGATGTCGGAAGCGACAGTGCCAAAAATTTCGATCATCGTCCGCAAAGCATACGGCGCCGGGCTTTACGCGATGGCCGGACCGGCGTTTGAACCGGATTGCTGCCTTGCGTTTCCGAACGCCCAAATCGCGGTGATGGGACCGGAGGCGGCTGTTAACGCCGTCTATGCGAACAAAATTGCCGAACTGCCGCCGGAAGAGCGGCCGGCGTTTGTTGAGCAAAAGCGGGAAGAATATCGGCGCGACATCGACATTTACCGTCTCGCCTCCGAGCTTGTCATCGACGGGATCGTTGCACCGAACGAGCTGCGCGGCGAGCTCATCCGCCGATTTGCCGCGTATACGTCCAAATACATGGCCTTTTCCGAACGGAAGCATGGGGTGTATCCGGTTTGAAAAAAATGGATGGTTGTCCCCCTTGCCAAACAACTAAGGATCGTGTATGATAATAATCACCAATCCGCTGCTGCGTTGTGCGTTGTAGAATGAAGTTTCAACCGATGGCAATGAAAAGGGAGTTCTATATCGAAACCGGAATGCCATGCCTCCAATTCGTCAGCGAGGACGGCAGGAACGTTTCTGCGAACACCCACCTAGTAGAGCGTGGTTGAGAAACTGCATTCAGCCGACGGCAACCGCGGCGCGGATCCCTTACATAATCGGCGAAGGCGTCCAAACGGGCGCCTTTTTTGTTTATACGGCATCCACCGCCGCCTTGTTTCAACAGGGCGGCGGTGATTTTTGTAGGCGAAGGAAACAATACAGTTGATTTTTCTTATTTCCATGCTATAATCATATTTCGTGTAAAAATAATTCGTATTGAAATTATTCGGGTTGGTGAGTAAAGGGGGTGGATCAATGGAAGGAACGAGCCGAGACATTATGTACGCCATTTTTCGGGCGCAAAAGGCGCTGTATCGCCTGATCCGCGAGGATGCGGCCCGCGTCGGGATTACGGAAGTGCAGCTGATGGTTCTGTACACGTTGTTGAAAAAAGAGCATATCCGTCTAAACGATTTGGCGGAAAAGCTGAACTTAAGCAACAGCAATGTCAGCGGCACGGTTGACCGGCTCGTTAGCGCCGGCCTTGTTGTTCGCGAGCCGTCGAAACAAGATCGGCGCGCGGTCATTTTGAGCTTGACGGAAAAAGGGAAAGAAATTGTCGCCTTGGCGTTCGGCGAGCAGTCGGTGCTGCGCCGGCGGCTCCAACGCATTCAGGAACTCGTCCCGCCGGAGGAAATTGAACAGTTTTTGCGGCTGCAAGAGAAAGTAAAAACCATTTTGCTCGGGGAGGAATAAACGGTGAACGTGAAACGATTGCTTGTACTGAACATCATCGTGCTCATTTTGCTTGTCGGCGGGGGATTTGCCGCCTATTATTATATCAATGAAACGACCAACTACATTAAAACGGACAACGCCCGCATTGACGGCCAAGTGATCTCGGTTGCTGCGCCGCTGTCCGGAAAGCTGACATCTTGGCGGGGGGAGACAGGAAAAACGTTTTCTGCCGGGGAAGAAATCGGTGCGGTGTCTGATGGGAAAACGACGGTGCCGGTAACCGTGCCGCACCGGATGACGATCGCCCAGCAAAGCGCGATCAAAGATTCGTTTGTCGCCGCGGGGACGCCGCTAGCTCGCGGGTTTGATTTAAACGACTTGTGGGTGACGGCGAACATTGAAGAGACAGATATCGAGGATGTCAAAGTCGGTCAAGATGTCGATATTTATGTCGACGCCTATCCAGACCGCCAATTCAGCGGAAAAGTGGAAAAGCTTGGCTATGCGACAGCGAATACGTTCAGCTTGTTGCCGAGTTCCAACGCAACGGGCAGTTACACGAAAGTGACTCAAGTCATTCCGGTGACGATTTCCATCGACAACTACAGCGGAGCCGGACTTGTGCCGGGCATGAACGTCACCGTCCGCATTCATAAGTAGGTGATGAGCGATGTCTACATTTGTCATTAGCTACATGGTCTTTGCCGTTTTCGTCCTAGCCGTCATCAACATCGCGCTGCGCCGGCGCAAACCGGCTTCGGCCGTGGGTGAGACAGCAGGCGGGGCCGAGCCGGCAGGAGCCGCGCGGCCAGCTGCCTCGTCCGGACAAAACCAAGGCGGGTTGGGCGACATCGGCAGCCGCGGCAAAGTCGTGGCAACGGTCATGCTAGGAGCGTTTGTCGCCATTTTAAATCAAACGTTGATCAACGTCGCCTTGCCGCATATGATGCAAGATTTCAATGTTGAAACCGCAACAATCCAGTGGCTCGTTACTGGTTACATGCTTGTCAACGGAGTGCTTATTCCGATCAGCCCGTTTTTAATCGCCAAGTTTCCGGCGAAAACGTTGTTTATCTCGGGTATGTCATTTTTTTCCATAGGTGCGTTTGTCTGCTCGATCGCTCCAACGTTTGCCGTCATGCTCGCGGGACGGCTGACGCAAGCGGTTGGAGCGGGCATTATTATGCAGCTCATGATGGTCATTATGCTGTCGATTTTCCCGCCGGAACGCCGTGGGGTGGCGATGGGAACAGTCGGGATTGCGATGATGTTTGCGCCGGCGGTCGGTCCGACGCTTTCGGGTTGGCTCGTCGAGCATTATACGTGGCGCCTTTTGTTTTATGTTGTGTTGCCGATCGCGATTTTAGACATTGTGCTCGCCTCCGTCTGGCTGAAACATACGCCGCGTAAAGGCAATCCAGTGCTGGACGTGCAAGGGGCGGTCTACTCCACGATCGGGTTTGGCGGCGTTCTGTATGGCTTCAGCGAGGCCGGAAGCAAAGGATGGGGCGAGACGGAAGTGGTTGTTTCGCTTGTCATCGGCGCCTTGTTCCTCATCATGTTCACATGGCGTTCGCTGCGCTCGGAGCATCCGGTGCTCAATTTCCGTGTGTTCCGCTACCCAGTGTTTACGTTGGCGACCGTCATCGGTTCGGTCATTAACATGGCGATGTTTGCCGCGATGGTCTTGCTCCCCGTGTATTTGCAAAACTTGCGCGGTTTTACGCCGCTCGATGCCGGTTTGCTATTGCTGCCGGGGGCGATCGTCATGGCGATCATGTCGCCGATTTCCGGTTGGGTGTTCGACCGCATCGGCGCGCGGCTGCTTGCTATTGTCGGCTTGATCATCACCGCTGTGACGACGTGGGAGTTCAGCAAGCTGACGATGGATACGCCATACAGCCATTTGATTTGGCTTTACATTTTCCGGATGTTCGGCATGTCGATGCTCGGGATGCCGATCATGACCGAAGGGTTAAACGCCTTGCCGCGCCATCTGTACAGCCATGGCACGGCCATGTCGAATACAATTCGCCAAGTGGCCGCTTCGCTCGGAACGGCGTTTTTGGTGACGATCATGTCCAACCGAGCCAAGTTTCATGTCGAAACGTACCGCAATGAAATGACGGAAAACGATCCGTTCTTTATGGGGCTCGTCAGCCAGCTGAAGCAAGTCATCCCGAGCGATGACGCCATTGCCCAGCTGCTGTACGGTTTGGTGCAGCAACGCGCCACGGTGGAAGGAATCAACGACGCCTTTTTCGTCGCGACTGGCTTAACGGTGGTGGCGCTTGTCATGGCGTTTTTCTTAAAAGGAAAAAAACAGAAATCACCGTCAGCATAAGAGGCTGGTGGTTTCGTGTAAAATGTTACTCCACAATTAAATCTTCACGACCTTTTTCGTTCCTGATGAACATTTTTGGCCGTTGACGGCCGGACGACAGCCGAAAACAAACGGCCGTTTGCGAACGCTATAATTGCAGCGAATGTTCAGGGGGGGGGAGAGGTGGAGCGGCAAAGCAGACAGCACATGAGACAAGCGAGGCGAAGACGGCTTTGGTTCCGAGCGCTCGTTGCCATCGCTTTGGCGTTGGGTGCCCTCGTTGCCGCCCTTCATTGGGCGATTAACCGGCAAAATATCGCCGCTCTTGAGAAGCCGCTGCCGACAGCAACGGTCATTTATGACGAACACGGCCGCGTGGCAAGCAAGCTGGCGGCGGCGAACATCGAAGAAGTGCCGATTGAGCGCGTGCCAAACCATTTTCTCCAAGCCATCGTCGCGACGGAAGACCGCCGCTTTTATGAGCATAACGGCGTCGACTATTACGGAATTTTGCGTGCTGTATGGCGCAACGTTCGCGCCGGGGAATGGGTCGAAGGCGGCAGCACGATCACCCAGCAGCTGGCGAAAAACGTTTTTTTGACGAATGAAAAAACGTTGGCTCGGAAGTGGAAGGAATGGCTGATTGCCCAAAAAATCGAGCGCACGTACAGCAAAAAAGACATTTTAGAAATGTATATCAACCGTGTTTATTTTGGCGCCGGAGCTTGGGGAGTGGCGAGCGCCGCGAAAACGTATTTCGGCAAAGACGTTTCCGAACTGACGCTAAGCGAATCGGCGCTGTTAGCGGGCCTTGTAAAAGCGCCGTCCGCCTTATCGCCGCTCCGCCATTACGACAAAGCTATCGCTCGGCGCAACGTGGTGTTGGCGCTGATGAGAGAGCAAGGCTATATCGACGATCAAGAATGGAGCGCCGCGAAAAGCGAGCGAATCGCGATCGAGCAAGAGCCGAAGCGTGACCCGTATGCCGGGAAGTATCCTTATTATGTCGATGAGCTGATCCGCGAAGCGATCACGCGCTACGGCTTGACGCAAAGCGATGTCCTTTCCGGCGGACTGCACATTTACACGGAGCTTGACCCGAACATGCAGCAAGCGCTTGAAGCGGTGTATGCGGATGATTCGCTGTTCCCGTCAAGTCCGGATGAGGTGCCCGTCCAAAGCGGCGCGGTGCTGCTCGATCCGAAAACAGGCGGGGTGAAGGCGTTAGTTGGCGGCCGCGGCCGCCATGTGTTCCGCGGCTTTAATCGCGCCACGGAGCTCAGGCGCCAACCGGGATCAGCGCTTAAGCCGCTCGCTGTGTATACGCCGGCGCTCGAACAAGGGTACGGGCCATTTTCGCCGCTCAAAGACGAGCCGCTCGATTTCGGCGGCTACCGCCCGCAAAACTACGATCACACGTACCGCGGCACGGTGACGATGTATGAAGCGGTCATCCATTCACTCAACGTGCCGGCCGTCTGGCTGTTAAACGAAATCGGCCTCGACAAAGGGATGGATGCGCTGCACCGATTCGGCTTGCCTTTGGAAAAAGAGGACCGCCAGCTCGGCATCGCGCTTGGCGGCATGTCCCGCGGCGTCTCGCCGCTCGAGATGGCGGAAGCGTACGCCGCATTTGCCAGCGATGGCGCCCGCCCGGACGGCCATCTCATTACGAAAATCGTCGATGCCTATGGCCGCGAGGTGGCGGAATGGAAGCCGCAGCGAACGATCGTCACGTCCGAAAAGGTGGCGCAGCAAATGACGTTGTTGCTCCAAGGCGTCATCCGCGAAGGAACCGGGAAGCGCGCCGCCATCCCTGGACGGGAGCTCGCCGGCAAAACCGGATCGACGGAAATGACGATCCCCGGCATCGACGGAGTGAAAGACCAATGGATGGTCGGCTATACGCCACAGCTCGTCGGCGCGCTTTGGCTCGGCTATGACCGGCCGGATCGCACGCATTATTTGACGACGACAAGCGGGGAAACAGCGGCGGTCATTTTCCGCCACATCATGGAGAAGGCGCTGGCCGGCCAGCCAGCTGCTCGTTTTTCACTGCCGCTCGTCAAACAAGAGGAACGAGAGCGCAAAAAGCGCGGGCAACGCGCGCCTGAATCCGCGCCGCCAAAGGTGAAGGAAACGAAGGAAAAACCGCGCCCGCCCGGTCATGAAAAAGGAAAAAACAAAAAAGAGAAAAAAGAAAAAAAGCATGGAAAAAGGCATGGCGGCAAGCATGAATAAGCTGTTGCCAAAGGCGTTCTTATCCCCTGTTTAGGCGCATATATATAAAGACAAGCCGCGCGAAAAAGGGGGGAGCGCCATGGCGCATTTCGGATCGAAAGGATGGCTTGTCGCCGAGTTGAAAAAGGCAGGCATCGCCCGTCATCCGGTCGGGCGGAAAAAAATCGAAACGTACAAGGCGACGGAGCTGTACGGGCTGTACCGAAAATATGTGCAAAAGACGCGCTGAGCCGGACAAAAAGGATCCGGCTTCTTTTTTTCGGGCAAAATAACAAAGGAAAGGAGGGAGGCGCACCGGTCGTTTGGCCGGGAAAGGAACGAACGCCGAACGGAATGAAGAAAAAACGGTTTACTGTAGCCGAAGGTGAAACGATTGCCGCCTGTTTAGAGCGGATGAAACAAGAAGGATACCGCCCTATCCGACGCGTTGAGCAGCCGATTTTCCGCGAAGTGAAAACAAACGGCGAAACGACAGTTGAGCCGTGCGGGCGCATCATCGAATTTGAGGCGGTGCGCGACGAGCCGTAGCCAGGGGCGTCCTTAGCCGGCCGCCATGGCTTGCGTTTCGCTTTCGGCTTGCACCATCGTTGCCGACTTTCCATGCCGACAGCAAAAGGAGGGGAGTCTCACAAAGGCAGTCAGCCCCCTCCTTATCGCTGCATTATGCGTATTCACTCCGGTAAAAACCCTTTTGTCTTGCGCCTCGGCCAACGGTCTTTTAGGGCCAGCTCCTTCAGCTGTGCGGCCATTCGCGCGTTTTTTTCGCTTCCCGATGGTCGCCGGTCGGGTTGCCGCTTGACGCTTCGTAACCGACTTGGTACACGTAGTGTTTCGGGGCATGGATGACATTGTCCATCCGGTATTGATCCAAGTCGTCTTGAAATTGCCGTTTGCTTTCTTGGTCGCTCATGTTTGCGGCCTCCTTGTCGATATAGTCTGGGCGCATTTATAGGGTGTACGATTTGGCCCCGCTTTATCAAAAGCCATGGATCGTCATGCCGCCGTCAACAAATAGCGTTTGACCGGTGATGTAGCTGGCCGCATCGGAGGCAAGAAACACGGCCGGGCCGACGAGTTCAGGCAGCTCGCCGATCCGTCTGAGCGGGGTGACGGCTAAAATGTCGTTCACATACGCTTCGTCTTCAAGCAGCGTTTTCGTGAGCGGCGTTCGGAAATACCACGGGCCGATGGCGTTAACGAGAATGCCGTAGCGCCCCCACTCAAACGCCAGCACTTTCGTCATTTGGATGAGCGCCGCTTTGGTCGCCGCGTACACCACACCGGTGCGCAAGGCGACATGGCCGGCGACCGAGGCAATGTTGATGATTTTGCCGCCTCGTTCTTGTTCTTTCATCACGCGTCCTGCTTCTTGCGAGACGAGAAACGCTGACTTTAAGTTGGTGTTTATGATCGTTTCCCATTCGTTGTCTGTCACATCCAAAGCTGGGGTGCGGATGTTCATTCCGGCGTTGTTGACGATGATGTCAAGGGATCCAGCCTGTTGCTTGACGCCGGTGACCGCCTTGTGCACCGCTTCCCGGTCGGTGACATCGGCCGGCCATATGTACGCTTTCCGCCCGAGCGATTCAATGTGGCTTGCCGTTTCTTCCAAATCCGCTTTGGTGCGGGCGATGAGCGCTACGTCCGCTCCGGCTTCGGCAAATCCGATGGCGATCGCCCGGCCGATGCCGCGCCCTGCTCCGGTCACAAGCGCCGTTTTTCCGTCCAAACGGAATGAAGGCAAAAACATAAGAGTCTCCCCTTTCGAAAATGATGACCCGGCTTGCTGGCGGGTGTCCGCATAGTTTCACTATAGCACGGTTGTCTGCCGCCGCCAACGATTGAGGAGCCGGCCATGGCGGCAAATTGAACGTTGCAGCTGGTTGTCCGGGCCGCTACAATAAAGAAAGGGGAAAACTATAAAGAAAAGGAGATGACGCCATGATCCATTACACATGGGCGACCCGGCCGACGATCAAGAAAGTGAAATGCGTCCATACGAACGCGGAAAAATACATCGTCAACCATGTCTTGACGCCGGGAAACGTGTATGAAGTGAAAAATGAAACGGATGAGTTTTATTTTGTGGTCGACAACAGCGGAAAAGTCGGCGGGTTTTACAAAGATTATTTTGAAGAAGTACAATAACTGCGTTAGCGGCCATGAAAAAACGGGTGTCCGAAACCGGACATCCGTTTTTCGTGTGCGCCCGGCATGGGTGCAGTCTATAGGGTGAAAGTCCCGAACTGCGAAGGCAGAAGTAGCAGTTAGCTTAACGCAAGGGTGTCTGCGGCGACGCAGAATCTGAAGGAAGCGGGCGGCAAACTTCCCCAAGGGCTGAAGAGTCTTTATCAACGATATGAATCTCTGCGTCAGACTTAATGGAACCGCCGTATACCGAACGGTACGTACGGTGGTGTGAGAGGACGAGGGTTAGTCACCCTCTCCTACTCGATTCAGCCGGCGGTGCTCTGTTGCGCCGATGGCGGCCGCACCCGGCGCGCCGGCAAGGTAATCGTCACCGTCGTTCCTTTTTGGACGGCGCTTTCGATCTTCCACGTTCCCCCCATTTGCTCGATGATTTTCACTGCCACCATGGCGCCAAGTCCGGTTCCTTTCTCTTTCGTGCTGAAATACGGTTCACCGAAGCGGCGCACTTGTTCTTTCGTCATGCCGATGCCGTTGTCGGAAATGGTGATGACGACCGATGTTTCCCGGTTCTCGGCCGTCACCCGAAGCGTGCCGCCGTTTGGCATCGCTTCAATGCTGTTTTTGAATAAATTCAAGAAACATTGTTGGAAATATTGCACATTGCCAGTGACGACGGCGTGTTCAAGAGAGGAAGCGAGATCGACCGAATGCATATGCGCCATCGGCGCAATCATTTGCAATACTTTCTGAAGCTCGACGGCTACATCGATCGGCTCCGTTTCTTTCGGCGCTGGTTTGGCAAACGTCAAATAGTCGTGGATGATCGCTTCCGCCCGCTTGACTTCCTCTAAGGCGATGCGGATGTACCGCTCCTCCGTCTCGCGCGGCAGCGGCCCGGTTTGCAGCAGCTGGATGAACCCTTTTACGACAGTGAGCGGGTTGCGAATTTCATGCGAAATGCTGGCGGCCAGCTGGCTGACGATCTCCATTTTTTCCATCTTCATTAGTTCCGCCCGGGCGAGCTGGGCCTCATGGAGCGTTTCCATCAAATAGACCGCAAACATCATCACAAACGGCGGCATCAAAATGAAATACACGATATACGGCTTCGTCACCGGAAAATCGGCGATGATGATAGCGACAAACGTGGTGAGCACCGCCAGTAAAAACGTCAGCCAAATGGCGGTGAACAGCTTGCCGGACCGGGGCAGCCGGCGAAACAGCGGCGAGGCGGCCGCCGCGGCAACGAGCATAATGGCGTAAACGATCAATGTCAACGGCTGAAACCCATACAAAATCGTGCGCGCCAGCATTGACACGACAAACAGCACAGCTCCGACGCCACCGCCGCCATAGAGCGTTCCAAGCAAAAACGGAATTTGCCGGAAATCGTGGATGCACGTCGGATCAATATAAATCGGAAATTTCATGCACAGCACAGACGCCAGCGCCAAACAGGTGCTAAGGAGCGCCCGGTTGTACAGCGGTTTGCGCTGAATCGCCGGGCTGTGGTCATAAATGAATGAAAAGGCAAACACGGTGACTAAAATATAAAATAAGTTATTGAGGACGTGCTGATTAATATATAAGCCTGCCATACAAAAAATCTCCTAACCGGATGGACATCATCGTCTTCCATTATAATCGGAAAGAGGTTGAAAGAAAAATAGTTTTATGATTTGTCTTTCGGCAGCCAAACCGCCAAGGCGCCAAACAGCGGCAGCGCGCTGCAAAGCATCATCAACGTGTTGAGCGACGACAAGTCGGCGATGTTGCCGAGCACGACGGCGCCAAGCGCCCCCATGCCAAATGCCAAGCCGACGATCAGGCCGGACGCCATGCCGACATGGTTTGGCAGCAGTTCTTGGGCGTAGACGACAAACGTTGCGAAGCTTAACGACAATACAAAGCCGGCGATCAGCAACAGCGGCAGCGCAAGCGAAAGCGGCGCGTGCGGCAAGGCGAGCGCAAACGGTGCGGTTCCAAGCGTCGACCAGAGAATCAAGTTGCGCTTGCCGAACCGGTCGGCGAGCGGCCCGCCGACGAGCGTTCCGATCGCACCGGCGATCATAAAGGCGAACAAGTACACTTGCGCCTCGCGCACCGAGATGTGGGCCGTTTCCATTAAGTAAAACTGGTAATAGTTCGAGATGCCGGCCGAATACCATGAACGGGCAAACACTAAAAAGACGAGCAAGGCAAGCGCAAACGCCACCGGGTGTCCGGGATCGGTGCGCTGCGCCTTTTTCGTTTGGCTTGGCGCCGGACGGCGGCCAAGTTCATGACCATACCAGTGCGAAACGCGCCAAAGCAAGGTGATGCCGACAGCCGCGGCAAGCATAAACCAAGCGGCTCCTTTTTGGCCGAACGGCACAAAAATCAGGGCGGTAAACAGCGGGGCCAAGGCGTTGCCGGTATTGCCGCCGACTTGATAAATCGATTGGGCGAACGCCCGCCGCGCACCGGCCGCCAAATAAACGACGCGCGATCCTTCCGGATGGAAGACGGCTGAACCGATTCCGACCAACAGCACAGACAACAAGACAAACCAAAAATTCGGCGCCAAGGCGAGCCCGGCCATGCCGAGCAAGCTCGCCGCCATGCCGAGCGGCAAAAAACGCGGCGACGGCAGCCGGTCCGTCCATAAACCGACGACCGGCTGCATGACCGACGACGTCATGTTTAGCGCAAACGCAATCCAGCCGATTTCGGTGTACGATAGCTCCATCGTCGAGCGCAAAATCGGAAAGAGCGCCGGGATGACCGCCTGCATGGCATCATTCAAGAAATGTCCGAGGCTGATGGCGAACAAAATCGGATAGACAGTCATGTTGGCGGCGCTCGTTCGTTCCGTATGAGCGTCCATCGTTCTCCCCCGTTCCGCAAAATCGATCTTAATATGGCTAATTATACTTGATCTTCGCCAGCGGAGAAAGCCCCATTTCCCGGCGTGAGCGCAGGCAAGAGGGCGCTCCGTTTTTGTCTTTTCAATCGCCGGCGCGAAAATTCAGTTTTTCTTTTCCGGATGCGCTGATGACGAGCTTGACGTTTACGGACAGCGTGTGGTTATTGAGCGGGATGAGGCCGTCGGTCTGATGTTTTTTCCAGAGATTCGGACGCTCGCGATACAGTTGTTCCGCTAGATTCAATATATCGATCTGTCGCTCTTTCCCCAGTTCATATAAGCGGTGGATTTCTTGTTTCACCGTTTGTTCCGCCAGTTTGGTCAGTTGTTTTCGTGAGAGCGGTTCACGCAGTTCGAGGAGACTTCCTTGCGCCTCAACGTTTATAGTAAAAGCAGGCTCTCCGTCCTTCACGCCAACCGACCACTTCGTTTTTGGATCATGGACGATTAGAGAGGCAACAGTTTTCCCTTTTTGCTTGACATAAATCGGGGTGCGCCGAATGTCCCGCTCAATCCAGCGGAGCCCTTGCAAATCGGAACGGCGCTCACACCCTTGCAAACGGTAATCATGAAGAAAACAAACGCCGGATATAGCCAACATTTGTTTTGGCTTCTTATTTTCCGCCCAACGATTGTCTTCGATTGTTAAATAAGGGAGTCTAGCTGTATCAGCTTTTTCATCCATCGCAGCAATCAATCGGCTGAGACGGATCGGGCGGATAAACGAACTTTGTTGGAAAATTTCTTCCGGATTAGACAACAGTGAATAATATGAGGAAGCATTTAGCAGCGGCGTTGTTTCAAATAAGTCGGAAAGCGGCTCATCAGTAGCGTACACCCACGCTGTATGGCGAATTTCATTGTAACGGTTCAGCACATCGATCACATCGGCCACAATATCTTTTTGCAAGGCGCGTTTCGTAAAGACAATGCTTTTGACATGGCCCCACGACACTCTTTGTTGAATGGAAGGATAGATCTTGTCGGTAGCGATGTTAAATGTTTCGCCCAGCGCTTTGCCGATGGAAACCGCCGCTTTTTCTTTATCGCCCCCCGCTTCGACTTTGGCAAGGGCGGTGAAACCGACCAACTGCACGTAGGCAATTACTTGGCCATCTTTGTAGTCGACCCCGATTGAATGAATGTAGACAATGTGATCGATGTTGCGCGTGTCCCAGCAACCGCCAAGCAGCATGATAGAGGCGATGATGGGAATGACCTGCTTCCTCATTTTCGTTCCCTCTCTTTTGCAACGAGATCATTCGGACGAACAATGCGGTCGCGCGTGCGGAACTGTTTCCACGTGCTCGGGATAAACACTTTCCCGATATCTTTTGAAGGCGGCGCCAGCGGCGTCAAATAGGGAATGCCGAAAGTGCGCAAGTTGACCGCATAAGTCAAAATGAGAAACAACGACAAGATAAACCCAAACAAACCAAGAACGGAAGCGAAAGTGAGAACGATAAAGCGCAGCAAAGTGACGCTGCCGGCGATGTTTTGATTGACAAGCGTAAATGTTGAGATGACAGAAATGGCAGCAATAACGAGTGTGGCTGGGGCGGCAAGTCCAGCGTTGATCGCCGCTTGTCCGATAATCAAGCCGCCAACAACCGACAGCGTCTGCCCGATGGCGATCGGCAGCCGCATTCCAGCTTCTTTAAACACTTCAAACAAAATCATCATCACAAACATTTCCAGCGGTACCGGAAGCGGCACCCCCTGGCGCGATAAAATCAGCGTGGCCAGCAAGGTGAACGGCAACTGATCTGGATGGAACGAGGTGAGCGCGACCCAGGCGCCCGGCAAAAAAATGGCAACCGACGTACCAACCAGCCGAAGCAGACGCTGAAACACAACAAACAGGAAAAACGTGTTGTTATCTTCCGATGTGTTCAGCAAAAAGGTTAAATTGGCCGGACCGATCAAGGCGGTCGGTGCCCCGTCCACTAAGATGATAAAACGGCCGTTAAGAAGCGAATTGACAGCAAAATCAGGCCGTCCGGTATAACCAAACATCGGAAACAAAGAAAACGGACTGTCGGATAGCCATTCCTCAATTTGGTTGGTGCTGGTCACCGAGTCGATGTATAAACTGAGCAGACGGCTTCTCACCTCATCGATGATGGCTGTGTTCGCAATATCATCAACATAGAGTAGCCCGACTTTTGTCTGGCTGCGCGTACCGATGATGAACGGCTCATAGACGAGTCGATGCGAGCGCAGCCGCTTGCGGATGAGAGCTACGTTTTTGCTGATTTCCTCAATGAATCCGTCTTTTGGCCCGCGGATCGACACTTCTGTGTTCGGCTCCTCCGGGTCGCGGTTGGGCGGGCTGGCGAGTGGCATTGCGTATAAGACGTCCGCTTCGCGAAAGTAAATGAGCAAATCGCCGCTAAACAGTCTCAAGTTGAGATCATCGATCCGCACTTCGTGTCCCATGTATTCGAGTGCGGGCGGCTTGCGTGTTTCGATGTCAGCAGGCGAGAAGCACGGATGCCGTTCACACAGCGCACGAAACATCGGATAGATGGTCTTTTGCAACATTTGTGTATCGCACAATTCTTCACAATAAATAAACAGCAAATGCACTACAGCCGACGAACCGTCAGACAAAGGCGATGAAATCGTTGTTTCCGTCATGATGACGTCAGAGCATTTGGCATACATCATGCGCAATGCTTCTTCGGAGATGATCACAGTCTCCAATCCGGTGTAATCGTCTTTCAGCCGCTTACCTTGGGCGGCGCGCATGAGCTGTTTCATCATGCCATCCCTCTTTTCTCTTTACGGTATGTCAATAGAGCTAAGCTGACTAACACAACAGACAGTGCAAGACTAAACAGCAGTGATGATGGCAATACCCAATGTTTGACAAAACGCAAAAATTGTTCATCGCTACCCGGTGCCAAGGCCGCCAATGTGATCGCTAAGTAAAGAACGATAAGCACCCAACGGCGCGTTTGCGAATGGCGGATCGGGAATAGTTCCACAATCAGCGCCGTTGCCAAAGAAAGGCGGATGAAAGCACCGGACAGCCACTGATAGACCGACAGAAAGTCAACATGTTCGATGTACGTCCCTAAACTGACCATCCGCCATTGTTCAAACGCCGGATAGCGAAGACGTGTCGCTTGTTCGGGTCCGAATTCGACAATGGCCCCGATCGTCGGACCGATGCTCAGACCGGCCGTCAAGAAGGCAATGGCGGCAAGCGCTTTCCATGAAAACGGGCGCGGCAGGCGGTGAGAGAGGAATAAAAGAACGACCACTTCCGCATACCCCGCCCCAGCATACATCATGCCACGAAGCACAGGCGCCATGCCGTGCTCAAGCATCGGCTTGAGCAGCGAATAGTCTTTATGGGGAGTGGTTGACAGCATGACAAAAAAGCCGAAGACAATGACAAACGGCCAAATAATCATCGCTGTATTAGCAATCGAGTCGATGCCTCGATACGCGTTATAAAAACAGGCGATCACGATGAGAACAATCAGCGCCCACCGCGGCGTCGCCGTCAAATAAGAAGTTGTGGTAAACGTGATGGTATCATTTAATGTAACAAAGCTATGAAGAAGCAAGAATATGGTGCTGACACCGGCCACCATATAGGCTACTGGGCTTGAAAAACGGTTTTTTAGCCAGTCGAACAACCGCTCGCCATTCAATTGTTTGAGGATGAAATAAAGAAGCGGCAGCCAGATGAGCAAGCCCCCCAATGCTCCCAAGGCGGCGATCCATGCATCGCGGTGAGCGGCCTCGAGCATAAAGGGGATAACGATCACATGATTCATCAGCCCAACTGACAGCATAACCATACATAAAACCTGCAGAACGCTGAGCGTCTGTCCATTCATTATGAATCCCTTTCTTCCTATGACTATCTTTAAGTATTGTTTCCAGTGCAGGGGGATTTATTCTTTCAAACGTCAACCCAATAGCGAAACTTCTGAGGAGTCAGAGGCACAATACAAAGGAAGAGCGAAAATTCACAGCATGGTAAGGAGGGCGTGCTATGAAATGGCTCCAGTTGACGCTTGAACTTGTCATCGGCTTTATTCTGTTGTTCGCCGTCGTCAAAATCGCCGGCAAAAAGTTGATCAGCCAAATGAGCCCGTTTACGTTTATCGCTGCCATCGTGCTTGGCGAGCTGCTTGGCAATGCGCTGTATGACGACCATATTCACCTTTGGTACATCATCTATTCGATCACCCTTTGGGGAGGGATGTTGCTTTTGGTCGAGTATGCGAGCCAAAAGTGGCTTTCCTTCCGCCTGTGGAGCGAAGGAAAACCGACAGTGCTTATTCGAAACGGCGCCATTGATTACGAGGCATTGAAAAAAAGCCGCCTCACCCTCAACCAACTGCAAAGCTTGCTTCGCAAACATGAGACGTTTTCGATCCGTGAAGTGGCGTTTTGCTTTTTGGAAGCGGATGGAGAAATTAGCGTGCTGAAACAAGCGGATCATCAAAAAACGACGCGCGAAGATTTCCACTTGCCGCCTCATCCCGTCTATGTGCCGGTGACGCTCGTTCGCGACGGCCAGCTGTTGCGAGATGAACTTATGGAGCTTGGGAAAAATGAGCAGTGGCTCACCGCGGAACTGCGCAAACAAGGAGTCTCTTCATGGCAAGAGGTATTGATTGCCGAGTGGTTGGAAGGGAAGGGATTGTTTGTACAGACGTATCGACCGTCTGAGGGGAAGATGCCGAAGCAGCAAGGATTGAAGGAAGAATCATGATCGTGGCGGGACGACTAATGAGGAAGCTGGAGGCGGAAAACAACGATTTCTTAAAAAACCGCCCCTCCTCGAAATGCGGAGAACGGCTGCTTTTATGCCTTTCTCACTCAGGGGAATACCGCATTTCTATGAAATCACGCCCTTCTCAAGAGGAGTGAAAAACCATCATTCCCATTCGATCGACCATCCAACGTGATAAAAACACGGTCTTCTATAAGACGTTTCAAAGGAAAACAACGTTGTCGAGGCACATTTTTCACTCGGTCGCCAACCTTCTTGGATCGGCTGCATTCCTTAACTTTCATTTAAAAAAAGTGCTTGTGTTTCTTCTGTTTTATGTGTACTATTGGTTATAGTACGGTTGTGACAATGAGAGGAGGAGGGGAGATGTTTGAGCTCGATTTGCGAAGCCGCCAGCCGATTTACGAGCAGCTGATTGACAAAATGAAAGAAATGATCGTTCGCGAACTATGGCAGCCGCACGATCAGCTGCCATCGGTCAGGACGATGGCGAAACAGCTGATGATCAACCCAAATACGATTCAAAAAGCGTACCGCGAACTGGAGCGCGAAGGCTGGATTTATTCGATTCCAGGGAAAGGCAGTTTCGTCGCCCCGCGTTCAAAAGAACCAAACATCGAGGCGGTCGCCGCGGTCCGTGAGCAGTTTGTCCGCCTTGTCAAAGAGGCGCGGTTTTTAGGGGTGACGAATGAGCAGTTATGGCAATGGATTCGAGAAGGGGAAGAAAGAGGGGGAGGATCGTGATTCAACTTGTGGACGTGACGAAAACGTTTGATCGGTTTGCGGCCGTCAAGGGCGCGAACATGATGGTGCCAAAAGGAGTGATTTATGGGTTGCTCGGCCCGAACGGCGCCGGAAAAACGACGCTGCTCAAGATGATGGCCGGCATTCTCCGCCAAGACCGCGGGACGATTACAATTGATGGCGAGGAGTTGTGGGAAAACGTTCAAGTGAAGCAGCGAATTTTATTTTTGCCAGACTTTGTCTACTTTTTTCCGCACGCGACAATTCGGCAAATGGCGGATTTTTACGAGCAACTGTACCCTTCGTTCAGCCGCGGACGGTTTCTGGAATTGCAGTCCGTCTTTGCGCTTGATCCAAACAAAAAGATTCAGCAGTTTTCCAAAGGCATGCAGCGCCAAGCTGCCTTTTGGCTCGCTTTTTCCGTTCAGCCGGATGTGCTCATTATGGATGAGCCGCTCGATGGGCTCGATGCGTTCGTTCGCCGCCACGTCAAACAATTGTTGATTGATGAGGTGGTCGAACGGGAGATGACCGTCGTTATCTCATCGCACAATTTGCGAGAACTCGAAGATTTATGCGGCACGGTCGGATTGATGGCGCGCGGTGTGGTGCAGCTCGAGCGCGATTTGGATGAATTGCGAGCCGGCATGCATAAACTGCAGCTGGCGTTTCGTGATGGATTTCCGGGCGAATTGGCCGAACGCCTCGATATCGTCCACCGCGAGGAGCGCGGCAGCATCGCCATCCTGATTGTCCGCGGGGAAAAGCGGCGCATAGAGGAGACGGTCCGCACGTTTCATCCGCTAATCCTTGATGTGCTGCCGCTGTCGCTCGAAGAAATTTTTATGTATGAAATGGGGGGCGATGCTCATGTCCGTGAAACGGTGGTCGGCTAATCGTGCCATGTGGACGCAAAATCTTCGTCAAATCGGCTGGGTTGCCATCATTCATTCGCTGCTATGGCTGGCGGCGATCGTGCTGCCGATCGCGCTCGCGTATTCCGAATATGACCCGAAAGTGGGCAATGTGCCGCAGTGGGAAAATGTATACTATATATCCAATGGGTTGGAAACATTGATCGCCTGGCTTGTCCCCGTGCTGGCATCGGCTGGGGCGCTTCGCTATATGCATGACAAACGGTCGGCCGACTTTATTCATAGTTTACCCATCCGCCGCACCGAATTGCTCACAAGCCAAATCGTATTCGGCTGGCTCATGTTAGTTGTGCCGCTTTTTACAGTAGCTCTTGTTGCCATCGGCTGCCTGTATGGACTTGACCTGCCATGGCCGATCGAGCCGGCGGACGTATGGCGCTGGTTCGGTGAAACGGTTGTCATGGAAACGGTCATCTTCGCCCTTGGCATCGCTGTAGGCATTCTCGTCGGCCAATCGGCGCTTCATGTCGTGCTGACGAATATTTTTCTCTTTTTCCCGGCCGGCATGCTGATTTTGATTTACACGAATTTATCATTATTATTGTCTGGGTTTCCGGATGTGTATTATTTGTCAACAGAGTTGGATCGGCTGGTGATTCCGCTTCGCTACGCGATGTTGATGGATCAGGCGATGAACGCGGGGGAGACGGGATTGTTGCTGCTGTTGGCGCTTCTTTTGTTTGGCCTCGCGGTTTGGCTGTATGAGCGGCGGCCGTCAGAAGCGGCCGGGCAGGCGCTGGCGTTTCCGGCGCTCCGTCCGCTGTTTGTGTATGGGGTCGCGTTTTGCTCGTGGCTTGTCGGCGGCTTTTATTTTGGAGAAGTGGAGCGGCAATGGGGCTGGATCGTCTTCGGCTATATAACGTTTTCTTTGCTTGGGTACGCGATTGCCCAGATGGTCATCGCGAAAACGTGGCGTGTATTTCACCGCTGGAAAGGGTACGTCGCGTTTGCGGCGGTGATGGCCGTTCTTGCCTTTCTCATCCGCATCGATCTTACCGGCTATGAGCAGCGCGTGCCGGCAGTGGCAGACATTAAGCAAGTGTACTTTGGTCAGTCGACGATGAACTTTGAACACCCGGAGCAGATCGGCCGCTCGTTTGTAGAATATGACCAATTTCTCCGCACGAAAGAAAATATCGAGGCGGTGCGGGCGTTTCATCAGCAGCTCGCGCACGATCAACCGTCGCCGCCCCGTCTTGGCAACGTTCAGTCGGTGGTGATCGGCTATGTGCTCAAAGACGGCACGCGCCTCCTCCGCCGCTATGAAGTGCCGGTCGAACCGTATATGACGCATTTTCGCCGCATTATGGAGTCGAAAGAGTATAAACAGCAGTACCATTTACTGCTTCGCCCGGGCGGCTATTCGCCGATCCGCCAAGTGACGATACGAAACATGAATACAGGGCAGCCGGTGCTTGTTTTAGCTGAGCCGAAGGAAATTGAATCGTTTATCGGCGCCCTGAAACAAGACTTGTGGAACGAACCGGTCGAAAACATGATGGGCACCGTGAGCATATGGTACGGAGACGTCGAACTGCTGCAAAGCGACGGCGATTCGTTCGGCTTGGGGCTCGCGGAAAACTATACACATGTGCGCCAATGGCTCGAACGGCGGCATGTGGGAGATGACTTGATCAAAAAATGAACGAATAAAAAACGGGCAGGGGCCGATCCTCTGCCCGTTTTGTCCGTGTGCGCCCGGCATGGGTGCAGTCTATAGGGTGAAAGTCCCGAACTGCGAAGGCAGAAGTAGCAGTTAGCTTAACGCAAGGGTGTCTGCGGCGACGCAGAATCTGAAGGAAGCGGGCGGCAAACTTCCCCAAGGGCTGAAGAGTCTTTATCAACGATATGAATCTCTGCGTCAGACTTAATGGAACCGCCGTATACCGAACGGTACGTACGGTGGTGTGAGAGGACGAGGGTTAGTCACCCTCTCCTACTCGATTAAGACGCCGTCTTTTTCCGACGCCAAAGCCATACGGTGAGCAAGTCAAGCAGCCAAAAAGCGATAAAAAGGAATAACAGAAACAGCTCAGGTGTTTCCATCACGCGAAACGGATTGAGCACGTTATGAAACGATTGAAGCAACGTTAATCCTAGCAACAAGTCCATCCCTACCGCCGTTCCGCCCAACAGCAGCATAAAGGCGAGGGAGAGGAATACGACTTTCAATGCAAGCCACCTGCCGCTTTTTCGTTTAGTGTTCTCCGGCTAGGGAGGAATGATGCACCCCCGTATACACTTTTGGCTGATTGCCTATAATGGAAGATAAAAGTGACACGGAGCAAGGAGGAGAGGGGCATGTTGTTTCAGTGGGGGATGCGCCGGCAAAAGGATCGGATGAACGACGGTGTGCAGCAAGAAGGGACCGACCATAGCGGCGAAGCGGCGGACGTCCCGCAAGAGCCGCTGTCACCTGAACTGGCGGTGAACATCGACATCATTCGGCGGGCGACCGGAGAAAGCAGCGATGTCGTCATTCGCCGTTTTTCCCTCGGCCAGGAAACGCAAATGAAAGCGGCCATCGTCTTTGTCGACGGGCTCGTCGATGAAAAAAATGTGTACGAGTTTTTGCTTATGCCGCTCCTTACGGCGTCGTTTCCGCTCGCGCTCGAGGAAAAAGAGCGGTTTCAATGGATTGAAAAAAAAACTCGCTGCGGTTGGCGGCGTCAAGCATGTCGCCGAATGGAAGCAGCTGTTTTTTGATCTGTTTTCCGGGGAGACGGTGATGCTCATTGACGGGGTGCCGTTTGCCATTAGCGCGAGCACAAAAGGCGGGCAATACCGCTCGATTGAAGAACCGCAGACGCAAATCGCCATTCGCGGCCCGCGCGAAGGGTTTACGGAATCACTGCGCACGAATACGGCGATGATCCGCCGCCGCATTAAAAACTCGAACCTTTGGCTGGAGACGATGCAAATCGGCACGGTGACGCAAACCGATGTCGCCATCATGTATGTGAAAGGAATCGCCAATGACGAAATCATCGAGGAAGTGAAGACGCGCCTCCGCCGCATCGACATTGACAGCGTGCTCGAGTCCGGCTATATCGAACAATTGATTGAAGATCAGACGTTTACCACCTTCCCGACAACGTACCATACGGAGCGGCCCGATATTGTCGCCGCCAATTTGCTTGAAGGAAGGGTCGCTATTTTTGTCGAAGGGACGCCATTTGTCCTTGTCGCACCAGCATTGTTCATTCAATTTTTCCAAGCGGTTGAAGATTATTATGCCCGTTTTGACATCGCGACAGCCCTTCGTTTTTTACGCGTGCTCATTTTCTTTATCTCCCTTGTCGCCCCGGCCATTTACATCGCGGCGACGACGTTTCATCAAGAGATGATCCCGACCCAGCTCGTCATTGCCATCGCCGCCCAGCGCGAGGCGGTGCCGTTTCCGGCATTTGTTGAAGCGCTCATGATGGAGGTGACGTTTGAAGTGTTGCGCGAGGCCGGCGTCCGCTTGCCGCGCGCCGTCGGCCAGGCGGTGTCGATCGTCGGGGCTTTGGTCATCGGCCAGGCGGCGGTGGAGGCAGGATTTGTCTCGTCGGCAATGGTCATCGTCGTTTCGATTACAGCGATTGCCAGCTTTGCGACGCCGTCATTTGCCATTGCCATCTCGGCGCGGCTCATCCGGTTTGGTCTCATGTTTTTGGCGGCGATGTTCGGGTTTTACGGCATTATGATGGGCATTTTGGTCATGACGATTCATTTATGCAGCTTGCGTTCGTTCGGCGTCCCGTATATGTCGCCGCTCGCTCCGTTTACGCCGTCAAATATAGGCGATACGCTGTTCCGTGTCCCGACATGGATGTTTCGCGAGCGGCCGCGCCTGATTAACCAAAAAAATATCGTTCGCCAATCGGGCGACCAAAAGCCGCAGCCGCCGGCGCCGTCGCGCCAAGAGAAGGGGGATGAGTCATGAAACGGCTGCTTGGCATGTTTTTGCCGTTTGCCGCCTGCGTCTGTTTGCTTTCGGGCTGTTGGAGCAAAAAAGAGCTGACCGATTTGGCGTTTGTCATTGCCGTTGGCCTCGATAAAACAGAAGACGGCAAGTATCTCGCTTCCTTTCAAGTCGTCAACCCGGGCAACGTCGCCGGGGCGACGCAGCGCGGCGGCGGGGCGGCCGGGGTGCCGGTGTCGATTTATACGTCAACCGGGGACAGTTTGGTCGAGGCAAGCCGGAAAGCGTCGGAAAAAGTGTCGCGTCTTCTGTATTACGCCCATACGAACTTAGTCGTCGTCGGCGAAGAGCTGGCGCGCGAAGGGCTGGACGGGGTGTTCGATGCGATGGAGCGCAGTCAGCAGTTCCGGACGACGGCGCGCCTTGTCATCGCCCGCGGCCATTCGGCGAAAGACACGCTTTCGGTGCTGACGCCAATCGATAAAATTTCCGCCAATCAAATTATTAGAACGCTTGAATTTTCCGAAATGGCTTGGGGACAAACGATTAATGTAGACGTTTGGTGGGCGATTCGCGGCATCGCTTCGCCCGGCCGAAACCCGGTCATAACCGGGGTATCGATTGAAGGGGGCTTAAAAAAAGGGAAGCGGCAAGAAAACGTGCAGTCGTCCGTGCCTGATGCCCGCGTCACGTTGAACGGGCTGGCGCTGTTTAAAAACGGCCGCCTGATTGGCTGGGCCGACGGGCCGACGGCGCGCGGCATGATGTGGGTGCTTGACCGCATTCATCAAACGAATCTCACTATTCCGTGGGAAGGAAAACAGGAAGCGATCGGCTATCGGGCGGCGCGGGCGAAAACGAATGTAGAGGCGCGCGTCAACAACGGTCGGCCATCCATCTCCGTTCATATCAAGGCGGAAGGCGACATCAGCGAGGCGCGCGTCCCCATTAACCTAGCCGACGCCGGCGTGGTATTCCGTTTAGAACAAGAACTGGAACGGAACGTCAAACAGGAGGTTACAAAAGCCATTGAAACGGCCCAGCGTGAAAAAACGGATATTTTCGGGTTTGGCGACGCGGTTCACCGCGCTGCCCCGCGCTTATGGAAGAAGATCGAGAAAGAGTGGCACGACCGCTATTTTCCCGAACTTGACGTCACTGTAACGGCTGATCTGTACATCCGCCGCACCGGGCTGCGGAATAAGCCATATATAGAAGAATAAATGGTCGCCGGCCAAAGCCGGCATGGGGGAGGGGAGTTGACTAGGCAAAGGCGGTGAGATTCAGTTGGAGCGCATAAAAATTAACGCACGCCAGCTATTTGTGTTAATTGTGCTGTTCGAACACGGCAGCGCCATCGTCATTCCGCTCGGCGTGAGCGCCAAGCAAGATGTATGGATCGCCATTTTGCTCGGCTTGGCGCTCGGGCTGCTGTTGTTTTTCGTTTATCGCCAATTGTTCGAGTATTATCCCGACCAGCCGTTGACCGCTTATTTGCCGCAAATCGTCGGGGCGCCGCTCGGCAAACTGTTGGCGGTTGTCTATATTACATATTTTCTTTACATTGCCGCCCGTGTGCTGCGCGACTTTGGCGAACTGCTGCTGACGTTTGCCTACCCGGAAACGCCGTTGTTCGTGTTAAATGCCATTATGGCGCTGACCATTATGTATGGCGTCTATAAAGGGTTCGAGGTGTTGGCGCGCACCGGTGAGCTGTTTTTGACGGTGTTGTACTTTTTGGCGCTCGCCGGATTTATCCTTGTGTTTGTTTCCGGGCTGGTTGACGTGACCCAGCTGCAGCCGGTGTTGGAGGAAGGCTGGAGGCGGGTGTGGAAAACGGTGTTGACCGAAACGCTATATGTTCCGTTCGGAGAGATGATCGTGTTTACGATGCTGTTTCCATATATCAACAATCCGGTAAAAGTAGGAAGAGTCGGGGTCGCTGGCATGGTGCTGAGCGGAGTCAATTTGGCGATCATTATGGCGATCAATATGGCCGTCCTCGGTCCTGATGCGGCGTCGCGTTCGTCGTTTCCGCTTTTGGATACGATCCGCCGCATTCAAGTCGCTCACTTTTTAGAGCGGCTTGATGTCTTTTTTATGATTGCCCTGATTATTGGCGGGTTTTTTAAAGTCTCCATCTTTTTTTATGCCGGGGTCGTCGGGGCGGCCAACTTGTTTGGCATTTCGAGCTATCAGCGGCTCGTCTATCCGCTCGGGCTGCTCGTGCTGTTTTTGTCGGTCGCCATCGCCAGCAACTATGCGGAACATATTCATGAAGGATTAAAGATTGTCACGCTCTATCTGCACATCCCGCTGCAAATCATCATTCCGGTGCTCTTGCTTGTGATTGCGGCGATTCGCCGGCGGTTTGGACAATCAGCAAAATAAGAAAAACGGACTAGAAGATTTATGCGGCAGCAAGCAGGAAAAACCGCAAAAAAACACGAATACAACAATAACCTGTTCCTACGAGGAACAATGGGGCGAAATGTGGTGCTGAACATGCAACCCGAAGGCGGGGTGGAAACAACCCGGCGCCGATGCGCGTGTTTGTTTCGGGAAGCCGGTGTCAGCTAAAAGCGATGGATGTTGATTATAACAAAAAAGGGTTGAACGATGGTGAAAGCGAATGTACAGGCGATCGATCAGCTAGACGCGGAACAGTTGGGCAGCGGCATGGTGATGACCGACCATCAACTTTTGATTGTTGCGGTCAGCGAGCTGACGCCAAGATGGCTCGGATTTGCCAAACATGAATTAGTCGGGCAGCCGGTCGGCGTTCTGTTTTCAGCCGAGTGGTCGGCCGCGTTGTTAGATGGCATCGCCGAGGCGGTAAAAAAGGACGGATGTTGGCAAGGAGAAGCGCGCCATGTAGCGAAAAGCGGGAAAGCCTATACGAGTTGGATGAACGTCTATCGGCTATCAGGCAGCGAAGGGGAATGGCTCGTTTGGCGGTTTGCGGAACGGGATTGTGCGCTGCCTGCCGCCTCTTTGACGCCGGCGGAGGTGCTGCGCGCCATTTATGCTTCTGCGCCGTTTGCCGTTGTTCCGGTGAGAGCGGACGGGACGGTGCAAGATTGGGGCAACAGCGCTGAAACGCTGTTTGGACGCCGAAAAGAGGAAGCGGTCGGCCGCCCGATCTGGGAGCTTTTCCGCCATGGCGGTCAAACATCGCTTCCGTTTTCGCTCGAGAAGCGGCCATCCGGGGAAGGAATGGTGCAACGCGAAGACGGTACGCCGGTCCATATTGCCTACACGGTCATTCCGGTGTCCAGCTCAAGCGGGTATGTTGTCCTTGCGGAAGATATCACCAAGCGGAAACAAAAGGAGGCCGAGCGTCGGCGCCAAGTCGAGCTGGCGAAAAAAATCCAGCACAATTTGTTGACGCCGCTCATTCAAAATCAGGCGGTGACGATGGAAGCGGTTTATATTCCGTCCGATGATTTATCCGGCGATATTTACGCTTGTTACCAAATCGATTTATACCGCTATGGAGTGATCGTCATCGATGTGATGGGCCACGGCATTTCCTCGGCGTTAGTGAGCATGCTGCTCCGCTCGCTTTTGCGCGGATTGATCGTGCGCGTCATTGACCCCGTTTCCGTGGCGAGTGAGCTGGAGAAGCATGTGCAAAGCTTATTTCCGGATGAGGCAAATGACATCCGTTATTTGTTTTCGATGATTTACTTAGTCATTGATACGAAAGAGCGAAAAATTGAATACACGAACGCCGGCCATCCGGCCGGGCTGCTCGTCTTTGACGATGGAAGCGTGCACGAGCTCGATAAAGGCGGCCTGGCGATCGGCAGCCCGTTTTCTTTGCCGTTTGAAAAAGGGGTGATCGACTACGGCCGGCGAGCCCGGTTGCTGTTGTATACAGACGGCATTTTAGAGGAAATGGATCCGTCCATTTTGCAAAGCATCGAGAAAATTCGTACATGCACCCAAACGTACCGCCATTTGCCGGATAAACGTTTCCTAGAACAGTTAATTAGTCAAAGTCCTTCGCTCGCTCGTCCGTCCGATGACATTTGTTTGTTGTCAATTACAGTCCATGGGTAGGCGGGAGCCAACTTGATAGCCGAGTGGATGGTGCGCTGCGAGGCGAGCGAGGAGGCGATTGCATTTTGCGATCTGATCGCAGAGCAAGCCGCCTGGTTATTTGCTGTCCGCGATGCCGAATTGTTTGTGCTGGCGGTGCATGAGGCGGTAGTTAATGCCGTCAAAGCCGTCCGGCAGGCGGGATTGGAAGAGGGGGTCGTTTCGTTGTCTTTTTCTATGACAGACGATGAAGTGACGGTGGCGGTCGAGGATGACGGCGGCGGCATCCCACAGGAAACGATGGAACAACTCGGCGGAAAAACGCTCGCCGATGTGCTTCTCGCTGAATCGGGGCGCGGACTATTGCTTATTCATGAAATTATGGACGCGACGGCTTTAGTGGAGCGGGCAGGCGGGCGGCGGGTGCTGGTGATGAAAATGCAAAGAGCGCAACATAGACCGTTTTAGCCGGCGTCTCGGTGAACGCGGGCAGCGGGGGTGGGGCATGGCTGGTCAACGATAGGGGGATATGATGAAACAGCATCGGTTGTCGTTTGAACTTGAAATGGTTACGGAGTCTGCATACGAGTGCATTAAGCTGACCGGGCGGCTCGCTTATGATACACAGCTTGCCGCGGAACAAAAACTGGCGATGGCGGCAGTTGCCGTCAAACGCCGCCTTGTTTTGATCGATGTCAGCGGCCTCCAATTTTTGGACAGCACCGGGTTGGCGCTTCTTGTCCGCTTTTTCAAGCAAGTGGTCAGCGCCAGCCGGGCCATGGCCATGATCGTCCGGGATAATGCTGTGTTAGAAAAGATTTTGCTCATTGCCAAGCTTGACCGGCTATTGCCAATCGTTGCCGATGAGCAGCAGCTGCTGTCGCTCCCCCCGCTGCGCTTACCGGATTCAGTCGGCCAAGAGGAGCTCTATTCGGCATGGCGGAAATGCCGGCCGTAAACCGCCCTCGTTGGAACGGCGCTGTGACAAAAAGATGCCCGCGGTGGTTTGCAGCCGCCGGTGGGCAACTGTTGACTGGCAGCGAGAATGTTGGCGCTGCAAAACCCCAAGCGGCCATGATCGTCCGTTCGGGGTTTTTTTGTTCACATGGCAAACGGGTTCGGAAAGGCGCCATCATTGTCAAAAAAATGTTTCGAGTTTAGAATAAAACTAGGAAGAGAGGCAGCGTGCGGCCTGACGCCAAGGTCGGAACAGGAGAGGGGGGCGCAGCGTGCGGCGAGTGCTTGTTTATTTGCGGCCGTACCGGAAATGGATGGCCTTAGCGTGGCTGTTGATGTTGACAGAGCTGGCGATTGAACTTTGGCAGCCGCTGTTGATGGGAAAAATCATTGATGATGGCGTGATCAAACGGGATGTCACCGCCATTTTGACGTGGGGCGCCGTCATGCTTGGCGCCTCGCTGTTAGCGTTTGCCGCCGGCATCGCCAATTCGTTTGCTGCCGCTTACGTTGGACAGGAATACGGCTTTGCGCTGCGCACGGCGCTATTTGCCAAAATTCAGTCGTTTTCGTTAGCGCGCATTGAACAGCTGTCGGCGGCTTCGCTCATTACCCGGATGACAAACGACGTAACGCAAGTGCAAAACATGCTGTTTATGAGTTTGCGCATCGCCTTGCGTGCACCGCTGCTCGTCGTCTTTGGCGTCGGCATGGCGTTTGTCGTTCATTCCCGTTTAGCGCTTATTTTGGCAGTAGCTGTTCCGCTGTCGGCCGCTTTTTTATTGTGGGGGATGAAAAAGGCAGTATCATCGTTTTCCGCCGTCCAGCGGGCGTTAGACCGCGTCAACGGCGTGATGCGCGAAAATTTGGCCGGCATGCGCCTCATTAAGGCATGGATGCGGGGGGCCTATGAGCAAGAGCGGTTTGCAGCGGCAAACGATGCGCTGATGCGGCGGACGATGAGCGTGCTCCGTCTCGTCGAGACGATCGCGCCGGTATTATTGTTTGTCATGAACGCGGCCATCGTCGCGGTGCTGTTTTTTGGCCGCTTCGGTGTCGAGGCCAAGACGGCGAGCGCCGGGCAAGTCGTTGCAGTTGTCAACTATGCGACGCGGGCGACGGCCGCCTTATCCATGTTCACCTTTATTACGATGGCGTTGTCGCGGGCGCGCGCTTCAGCTGCCCGCCTTGCCGAACTGCTTGATGAGCCGAAAGAGCGAGGCGGAGCGGGCGGGATGAACGGACTGACAGTCCGGCGCGGCGAAATCCGGTTTGAGCACGTTTCGTTCCGCTACCCAAACAGCGGGCATGACGCCCTTTCCGACGTATCATTTGTCATCCGTCCGCAAGAAACGGCAGCGATTTTGGGGGCGACCGGATCCGGGAAATCGACGCTTCTTCAATTGATTCCCCGCTTGTATGAGCCAAGCGCCGGGCGGGTGTTGATTGACGGCATCGATGTACGCGAATTCTCGTTAGAGCAGCTGCGGGCGGCCGTCCGTTTCGTTCCGCAGGAAGTGCTGTTATTCTCCGGGACGATCGCCGATAACCTCCGGTTCGGCCATCCGGCGGCGACGGCGGAAGAGATGATGCGGGCGGCGGGCGATGCACAAATCCATGAAACGATCGCCAAGTTTCCCGATGGGTATGACGCCCTCGTAGGTCAAAAAGGCGTCAATTTATCAGGCGGGCAAAAGCAGCGGCTGTCGATCGCCCGCGCATTGGTCGGCGATCCGCACATTTTACTTTTGGATGACAGCACGAGCGCGCTCGATGCGGCGACGGAAGCGAAGCTGCTCGATGCATTGCGTCGGTATGCGTGCACGACGGTGATGGTGACGCAAAAGGTGAGCACGGCGATGGCGGCTGACACGATTTTGCTTTTGGAAGACGGCCGTTTAATCGCCCAAGGAAGCCACGAGCAGTTGCTGGCGACAAGCGAACTGTACCGGCGGATTGTCGCTACGCAGGAAGGAAAGAAGGGACAAAGCAATGTTACTACGCCATAGCCACCACGGAGCGCGCCTTGGGACAGGTCAGCGGGCAAAAAACAGCGCAGGCACATTGCGGCGGCTTTGGGCATTTATTGCCCCGCAAAAGCGGAAGCTGTTCGCAGCGGTGGCGATGGTCGTCGCCAGCTCGGCGCTGGCGCTTGCCGGTCCGTACATGATCGGCCGGATGATTGACGGGTATATTGTCGGGCGGAAGACGGACGGCTTCGTGCTGATGCTGCTTTTGCTTCTTGCCATTTATGCCGCCCTTGGCGCGGCGACGTTTTTGCAAAACTATTGGATGGTCGATGTTGCCCAACGGACGGTGCATGCGATCAGAAAGCGGCTGTTTCGCCATTTTCATGAGCTGCCGATTTCTTTTTTTGACCGCCGCCAGCAAGGCGAATTGATGAGCCGGATGACAAACGACATCGATAACATGAGCCAAACGTTTAACAGCACCGTCACCCAAGTGATCGCCAGTACGTTGACGCTGATCGGCGCGATGGCAGTGATGGTTTCACTTAGCATCGTGTTGACGGGCGTAACGCTCGTCGTTGTGCCGCTCATGTACGCCGGGATGCGCTGGATTACGCGCCGGACGCAGGCGCGCTTTCGCGAACAACAGCGCGCGCTTGGCGAGATGAACGGCTTTATTGAAGAGGTCATCTCCGGCCAAAAAGTCGTGAAGCTGTTTTCTCAAGAGAAGCGGATGGAAGCGGAGTTGGCGCGCAAAAACGCCGAGCTGAAACAGGCCGGGTTTTGGGCGCAAACGTATTCCGGCTTCATTCCGAAACTGATGAACTTTTTAAACAACTTGAGTTTCGCGCTTATTGCCGGCATCGGTGGATGGCTTGCGGCGAAAGGCGCCGTGTCAGTCGGCACGATCGTTGTATTTGCCGAATACGCCCGCCAGTTTACCCGCCCGCTCAACGATTTGGCCAACCAATGGAACACGTTGCTGTCCGCATTAGCCGGCGCGGAGCGGGTGTTGGAAATGTTGGATACCCCACGCGAAGCGGAAGATGAGCAGGAAGCGGAAGTGCTTGATCGGCTCGATGGGCATATCGAGTTTCGCGATGTGGTGTTTTCATACGACAAGCAGCGCCCCGCGCTTTGCGGCGTCACCTTTTCCGTTTCTCCTGGGGAAACCGTCGCGCTCGTCGGTCCGACTGGAGCGGGCAAAACGACGGTGCTTCAGCTGTTAACCCGCTTTTATGATCCGGACGCGGGGGCGATTTTCATCGATGGCCGCGACAGCCGGACGATCAGGCGGGCAAGCTTGCGCCGGCATATGGCGTTTGTGCTCCAAGATGCGTTTTTGTTTTCAGGAACGATTCGCGACAACATTCGCTACGGGCGGCTTGAGGCGACGGATGAAGAAGTGGAGGAAGCGGCGCGGAAGGCGAACGCCCATTCTTTTATTATGAAGCTGCCAAACGGCTATGACACCGTCTTGACGTCGGGCGGTGGGGGGATCAGCCAAGGACAGCGGCAGCTGTTGGCCATCGCCCGGGCGATGGTCGCTGACCCGTCCGTATTGATTTTGGATGAAGCGACGAGCAATATCGATACGGTGACGGAAGTGCGCATTCAAGAAGCGCTCGCGCGGCTGATGGACGGCCGGACATGTTTTGTCATCGCCCATCGGCTGAATACGATTCAACATGCTGACCGCATTCTCGTGTTGAACGAAGGCAAGGTGATTGAACAAGGAACGCACGAAGAGTTGTTGGCGGCGAGAGGCTTTTATTTCCATTTGTATCGCCGCTATGGGGAGCGCGGTGTGCAGCAAGCGTAGCGAGAAGAGAAAAAGGCGCCCCGACAGGCGAACGGAGTGCTGCAAAGCATGCAGGAGTGCCGTTCAAACAGGGGCGCCTGTTTTGTGATTGGCGATCTTTCGCAAGTTACGCTAAATAGGCGAACGATGTTATCTTAACGGTTTACCGTTTTCTCTCGTTGGTGAGGCGGTGAAGAAACGCTTCGCGCCAGCTCGTTGATAGGGCCGGGTGATGGGCGATTTGTTCTAGGGCTGCGATGTTGTCCCGCTCATGATAGTAAATGTGGTTTATATAGGCGATCGATAGCTCCCCGGCGCCACGCTCAATGAGGACCAGCGGGGCTTCCGGCTCGACGATGCCTTCTTTCAGCACCCGAAAATAAAATCCGCTTTTTCCCGTTTGACAGACGGCTTTCGGCAAATCCGGGAGCCGGTGGCGAAGGGCGAGTTTCGAACATGGCTGGCGCGGTTGCGACACTTGCACGAGCGCCGTGCCGGCGGCATAAATGTCGCCAAGACATGCATTTTCTTCGGTCAGTCCAGAGAGCGTCCAGTTTTCTCCAAACGAGCTTGGGGGAAACGGACGGGCATATTTCTGTTCCCAATAGGCGAAATGTTCTGATGGATAGGCGCAAATGGCTTTGTCTTCCCCGCCGTGATGGACAAGATCCGCTTGCCCGTCCCCGGCTACGTTTTGTTTGCCGACAGCGACCGGTCCGGCGACTGGCGTTTTGTAAATGCCGGTCACTAGCAGCTCGCCATGGACCTCCACTGTTTTTGGCTTTCCGATGTTAATCGAAAGGATTCGCATTCGTTTCACCCCCATACCGCCTCGACAATCAGCCGAAAAGAGGTGAGCTTGTCATGGAAATCGTATGTAATCGTAACGAGCATGATCTCTTCTGTTTCATACGCTTCGCTTAACCGGTATAATTCGTCTTTGACGCGCGCCGGGCTGCCGACGATCATTCGTCTCCGGTTGTCCGCGACCCGTTTGCGCTCGTACGGGCTGTACGGATACGCCGCGGCTTTTTCCGGGCTTGGCGTGCCGTTCACCGCCATCCCTTGCTCGATCATCAGCAGCGTCAAGTCGAGGCTGCCGGCAATCCATTCTGCTTTTTCATCAGTCTCGGCGCAAATCGCAAACACGGCGACCATCGCGCGCGGCTCGGCCAAATACGGAGATGGGGTAAATCGGTCACGATACAGTGTTGCATATTGTTCGCCGCCTTCGCCGTTAATAAATTGAGCGAACACGTACGGCAACCCTTTATCCGCTGCCAGCTTGGCCGTTTCCGAGCTCGAGCCGAGCAGCCATACATCAGGCGGCGATTGGACGATCGGCGTCGCTTTCACCCCATAAAGCGGATGCACCGGCGGAAGGGTGTCATACAAGTAGCCGAGCAAGTCATCGATTTGCTCCGGATAGCGGTCGACCGGTCGGCGTCTGTCGCCTTGCAGGGCGATCGTCGCCCGCGGCATGCCGCCGGGCGCCCGCCCGATGCCTAAGTCAACACGGCCGGGGTGGAGTCCGGCAAGGACGTGGAAATTTTCCGCTACCTTATAAGGGCTGTAATGCGGCAACATCACGCCGCCGGAGCCGATGCGGATGCGCGACGTTTTCGCCCCGATATGGCCGAGCAGCACTTCCGGGGATGAGCCGGCGAGGCTGTTCGTGTCATGATGCTCGGACACCCAAAACCGCTGATAGCCGAGCTCTTCGACAAATTGGGCGAGCCGGACGGTGTTTTCAAGCGCCGTTTCCGCCGTCATGCCTTCGGCGATCGGCGATTGGTCAAGGACGCTGAGCTCGAGCGCCATCATCGTTCCTCCTCTTTGTTCAAGGTGCAAATAGATAGTTCTTATTATGCGCGGTTTGGCTCTGTTTTGTCCATTGATTTGCCTAGTCTCGCAGCGAGACCAAAAAATAGTCCGCCGTTTTTGGCGGCGGACTGGGCAAGGAAGGAGTCCAATAGGCGGCCTGCCCGCTTGCGGTCGGCCGCTAAGCCTAAAGGTGGATCGACTCTTTCTGTTCGGCCGTTTGACGACGGGCTTTTTGGCTGCGCCCGGGGAAGAAGGAATGAAACAGCTGTTTCACGCTGTCAACGATAAATGAACACCGTTCGTATAGCGCCTCTTTTAAGCTGTCAAGCTGACGGGTGATTTTGTATTGCGCCGCTTCCTGCGCTTCGAGCCGTTCGATCACCGTCTGATGAAAGACATGCTGCAGCTCGAGCTGGTCGATCAGCTTTTGGTACAGTTTTTCTTGCCCTTCAAGGCGGGCGGCCATCCCTTCGGCCAGCTGTTCCCGCTCGGCCGTCCGCTGTTCGAGTCGGCGCACCGCTTCGCTTTGCACGGTCAACGCTTCAATGACGGCTTGGCGCGCTGTTTTTTCTTTTGCAAATTGTTCTTCCCATGTACGCTGCCGCTCGCTTTCTGTTTGCTGCTGGATGAGGAGCGATTGCTCAAGGCGAACGAGTATGTTGGTGAATTCGGCTTGCTCTTTCTGTCTGGCAGCGAGGGTTTGTTCGATGCGTGCGAGCGCTGCCGTCCACTGTTCGCTTCGCTGTGCCTGCTGTTGTTGTCCGGCTTCAGCGGATCGCTCAAGGCGAGCGAGCGCTTCGGCGAGCTCCCGATAGAGCTTTGTTTGCTCCGCTTGCCCCGCTGTCATCGTCTGCCTGAGATCAGCGAGCGCCTGAACGAGCTGCCCGCCAAGCTTTGTCTGTTCCTCCTGTCCGGCGACAAGCGATTGTTCAAGGTGGGCGAAGGCGCCAGCTGTCTGCTCGCACTGTTGCGCCTGTTTCATTTTCCCCTCTTCGACCGCCCGCTCGAGCCGGGCGAGCGTTTCTGCCAGCTGTTCAAATAACTGTTTTTGCTCGTCGAGCAGTTCGTCTGCGGCCGTTCGGCGGTGGTAGAACATGACGTGTGAGGATGGAGGAGGAGCCGCGCTGTATACACGGGGATTCATTTGCTTGTTCATGTAAATCAATGGCATAAAAACCTCCTTTCCATTCGCCTATGTGGCATCATATGCGATGCCTGTTTGTTCGGTTTGGGCGGCATATTTGTAGGGAGGTCTGCCCTTTGGTATAATGAGGAAGAAAAAAGGAGAGAAAGGGTGTTCACGATGCCAGCCGTTGAATCGAACATGTTTCCGCTTGGCAAACAGGCGCCGCCGTTTGCTCTCACGAACGCCGTTGATGGCCGACTCGTCCGCCTTGACGATGTAAAATCGGATGTCGCGACCGTCATTATGTTTATTTGCAACCATTGTCCGTTTGTGAAACATGTACAGAACGAACTCGTCCGCTTAGCGAACGACTACATGCCAAATGGGGTGTCGTTTGTCGCGATCAACGCCAACGACGCTGAACAATATCCGGAGGACTCGCCGGAAAACATGAAAAAGGTGGCCGAAGAGCTCGGCTATCCGTTCCCGTACTTATACGATGAGACGCAGGAAGTGGCGAAAGCATACGACGCCGCCTGCACCCCGGATTTTTACATTTTTGACCGCGAACTGAAATGCGTCTATCGCGGCCAGCTTGACGATTCGCGCCCAAACAACGGCATTCCGGTCACCGGAGAATCGATTCGCGCGGCGCTTGACGCCTTGCTAGCGGGTCGTCCGGTGCCGGAAAACCAAAAGCCGAGCATCGGCTGCAGCATTAAATGGAAGCCAACGTCGTAAAAAACGATTGACATTTCGTGATCAAACAGGTATGATGGAAAAAGCGTCATTCGTTCGTCAAGAAATCGTCACTGCCGTGCCGTTGCTTCGCGAGTGCAACCGGGCACGGCTTTTTTGCTGCCGCCAATCGCTAGACAAATTCACACTGGCGCCGCTTCGGAGCGGCAAGGATGGATGAGAGGCAGGGCTTCCATTGTTTTTGTTTCATCCTTTGAGTTTTCATAATTTGCATTATGTAAACAAAAAGGGGAGCGAGGAGATGGCAAAACGACGATATCGGGTGTTTGTGTATGGAACGTTGCTGACCGGTGAGGACAACCATCATGTCGCCGCTCCGTACGTTCTCGCCGTATGCCCAGGGAAAGTAAACGGCCGTTTATACAACGTCGGCTCGTACCCCGCCCTTGTGCTCGGAGAAGACGGGGAAGTGGAAGGGGAATGGCTGACGGTGACGGAAGAGGGGCTCAAAGCGATGGATGAGCTCGAAGACTATGCGGAAGGGCGGGACGACAATGAATACGAGCGGGTATGGGTTCGGGATGCCTGTCAGCCGGTTGAAGGGTATGTGTACGTTTATCCTCCGGAAAAAGCGGCCGGCTTGCCGCCCATCCCGTCCGGATCATGGCGGCGGCGTGAGGAGAAAATGTAACATCGATAGCGAGTGACGAAGAACAGCTTGACGGAAACGATCGTTCCCCAAGCTGTTTATTTTTTTGCATAAATATCCATTTCCCTCTCTTTATTTGAAAGCGATTGCAAAAAACGTTATAAAAATACAGAAAAATTGATGAAAAAGGGTTGCCAAACGGCCGCTCTTTTTCTATAATAAAATCATGTTAGAAAAATAAACGCACGAATGTGAGGTAATGTGACATGTCAAAAACGTTCGTTTCCTCTACACAAGCGGGGTTGTTGGAACAAATTAAAGAAACGATCAAACAAAAAAACGTTGAGCTTCTCCATTTGCAGTTTGTCGACATTGAAGGAATTTTAAAACATGTAACGGTGACGGCGGAACAGCTTGATGACGTCGTCGAAGGAAAAATCATGTTTGACGGTTCGTCGATCAAAGGGTTTTCGCCGATCAATCGTTCCGACTTGTACCTTGTTCCAGATGTAAATACGTTTGCGGTGTTGCCGTGGACGGTCGAAGAGGGCTATGCGGAAGCGCGCTTCCTCTGCTCGGTCGCTAACCCGGACGGCACGCCGTTTGAAGGCGATCCGCGCAACGTGCTGAAAAAAACGGTTGAGCGAGCAGCAGAAAAAGGATATACGATTTCGGTCGGCCCGGAGCTCGAATTTTTCCTGTTCAAAGCGGATGAAAATGGCAACCCGACGCTTGAACTCCATGATAACGGCGGGTATTTTGAACCGTCCCCGAAAGACTTGGGTGAACGCGTTCGTCTCGAAATTTACCGCGCCCTCAAAGCGATGGGCTTTACGATTGAAGCATCGCACCATGAAGTAGCGGAAGGACAGCATGAAATCAACTTCAAATATGCGGATGCGCTCGGCGCGGCGGACAACGCGACGACATACAAATGGGTTGTCAAAACGATCGCCGGCAAATTCGGCCTTCACGCGACGTTTATGCCGAAACCGGTGTTTGGCATCAACGGTTCGGGGATGCATGTGAACATTTCTCTATTTAAAGACGGGGAAAATGCGTTTTTTGATCCAAACGACGCTAACCAGCTGTCGGAAACAGCGTACCAGTTTATCGCCGGTTTGTTGAAAAACGTGAAAAACTTTGCTGCGGTGACAAACCCGCTCGTCAATTCGTATAAACGGCTTGTGCCAGGATATGAAGCACCTTGCTACATCGCATGGTCGGCTTCCAACCGTTCGGCGCTCATCCGCATCCCGGCGAAGCGCGGCATGGCAACGCGCGTCGAGCTGCGCTGCCCGGATCCGTCGGCCAACCCGTACTTGGCATACGCCATCATCGCAGCAGCAGGCCTTGACGGTGTGGAAAAAGGCTTAACGCCTCCAGCGGCGATTGATGAAGACATTTTCCATATGCCAGAAGAACGCCGCGCCGAACTTGGCATCGACAACTTGCCGGAAAACTTAGGCGCTGCCATCGCGGCATTCGAAGGCGGTGAAATCGGCCGTGCGACGCTCGGCGAGCATGTATTCAATGAATACGTGGCGATGAAAAAAGAAGAATGGAACAGTTACCGCACGGCGGTTCATACGTGGGAAATCGAACAATATCAAGGGAAGTTTTAACATAATTCCGAAAGAAGTCTCCCACTTCAAGCAAAGCTAAGTGGGAGTAGTTCACTAGGGCAAACAAAGGGCGCTCTGCAGTTCAGGGCGCCCTTTTTCTATCAAACTTCTTTATATGACAATCATCGGTTTGCAAGCGGCCGTTTTCCGATCGAGGCGGCGAACGAAGTTTGTTTCATAAAAACCATCGGTCAGTGATCGCGCCACGGCAAAACTTGCGCATTTTTCGCGCACCACAGACAAGAACGGCAAGTGAATGGCCGAATTTTTTATTTTTTCAAAATTCATAGTTGACAACTATGAATAGTTGGAATTAAATTAAATACATCATCTATCCATTCAAACGTTGCAAACGGAGGGAGAAAGGTGAAAAAGTGGATTGTGTTTGTGTTCGTTGGCTTTATCGCCCAGCTCATTGACGGATCACTCGGAATGGCGTACGGCGTCACGTCAACGACGCTCTTATTGACGTTCGGCATCGCCCCGGCTGTCGCGTCGGCGTCCGTTCATCTCGCGGAAGTCGTGACGACCGCGGCATCGGGTGCATCCCATTGGAAATTTGGCAACGTTGACCGCGCAATGGTGGTTAAGCTCATTATTCCTGGGTCGGTCGGTGCGTTTGTTGGGGCGTGCTTTTTAAGCAAGTTGCCAGGGGATTTGATTAAACCGTACATCTCGTTGTTTTTGTTAACGCTTGGCTTCTATATTATTTACCGGTTTTTGTTTTTAAACGGCCGTTCGCTGTCCAAACCGGAAAAACAATGGTCAAACAGGCAGCTCATCCCGCTCGGGTTGGCGGCTGGGTTCCTTGATGCGACCGGCGGCGGAGGCTGGGGTCCGATCGCGACGCCGGTGTTGTTGGCGAATAAAAGCATGGAAACGCGCAAAGTCATCGGCACAGTCGATACGTCCGAATTTGCCATCGCGTTGTCGGCGACATTAGGATTTGCGATTTCCCTTGGCTGGGAGCAAGTCGACTGGTACTGGGTGCTGACGCTTATGGCCGGCGGCATCGTTGCGGCACCAATTGCTGCCTGGCTCGTGCGCAAGTTGCCGTCCCATTTGCTCGGAGTGCTCGTTGGGGGATTAATCATTTTGACGAACGTCCGCACACTCCTCCACGCTTGGGAGGTATCAGCGTCGGTGTATTCGGCCGTTTATGGGCTGATCGTTATGGGATGGGCCGCCGCGGTATGGCTGGCGATAAGAAACAGGAGGAAAGGAAAAGTAGCCAGCGGTGAGATGGCGTCATAAGCAATCACGGAAGTTTAGCTCATAACTGTTCGAGTCATATGATCGTTACGTATCGGTTATTGTACGGGATGAATGGTTATGAGACACAAAGCAAGCAACCGCTAGGCTCCTTATTTGACCAATGTACGCACTTGATTTTGGACGCTATCTGTTTGCAATACGCGAACAATCAACAAGTTGAGCACCAAAAAGCATTTCAACGGCATAGTAATTTGGCATAAGTATAAGTAAAAGGAGCTCCAAGTCAAAAGGTGGCGTGGGGCTCTTTTGATTTGTGAAAAGTGAAATTGTTGGTTGATTTGTGTGAGGGTCATTGGTAGCGCGAATTCTATCTTTATGTTAGAATATTCTGCACACAAAATATGAGAGGGAGGAGAACAATGACAAAGCCGGTTGATCTTGGTTACCGTATGTCGCTCATCGACTTATACGACTTGCGCATGCCGCAGCGCACCGGTACATACGTGCTTCATGAAGAAAACGTGGCGGTGATTGAAACGGGGCCGAGCCCATCGGTGCCGCATTTGCTTGCTGGGTTGAAAGCGCTTCAGATCGATCCGACCGATATTCGCTATATCATCGTTACCCATATTCATTTGGATCATGCGGGCGGTGTGGGGCTGTTGCTTGAGCATTGCCCGAACGCCACGGTTGTCGTTCATCCGAAAGGGAAGCGGCATTTGGCCGATCCGTCGCGTTTGATCGCTGGAGCGAAGGCGGTATACGGGGCGCAATTTGACGCCCTCTTTGATCCGATTGTTCCGGTTCCGGAAGAGAGACTGATCGTCAAAGAGGATGGGGAAACGCTTGTGCTGAGTGCGGAGCGGACGCTCACGTTTTACGATACGCCGGGACATGCGAACCACCATTTTTCGATTTATGATTCATACAGCGGCGGTGTGTTTACCGGCGATACGATCGGTGTTTTTTATCCGCAGCTGCAAGAGGCGGGGCTTGCGTTTTGCCTGCCGTCGACTTCGCCCAACCAGTTTGACCCTGAAGCGATGGAACGATCGGCCGAGCGGCTCGAGAAGCTGAACCCGACGCGCATCTATTTCGGTCATTTTGGCGCGCTCGATCAACCAGGGGAGGCGTTCCGGCAGCTCCGTTTTTGGCTGCCGAAGTTTGTTGCGGCCGGAAACGAAGCGATCGCCCGCCATCCTGAGGCGCCGGTGGCCGAACAGGCGAAAGCGGCCGCGCAACGGTTGCGTCATGACATCATCGCGTTTCTGAACGAACACGGCGTCCCGTCCTCTTCGCCAGCCTATGCCGCGATTGAGCTCGACTTGCAAGTGTGTGCGATGGGGATCATCGATTATTGGAAAAAGAAGCAGCAATAGCTGATTCCGTTCTGCTTGGCCGAGTGGCCAAGCTTTTTTTGTAAACAGGAGATTAGGTATTGTCCGCCTTATTTGTGTATGATAAAAGATAACGAAAAACAATGAAAGGATGGTTGCATGCGACCTAGACCTGGCATTGTGGCGCTTGTGATCGCTGTTGCCGCGCTATCTGCGGTGCTTTGGCTCGGCGGTCTCGCCCTGGCGGTGCAAGACCAGTTTTTTACGGCCGCGAAGCCGCCGGTCGAGCAAAAGCAGCCGCCAGCCAACGAAATAAAGGAGCGCGATGAGGAGATTGACATTGTCGCTTTAGGCGACTCGTTGACGCGGGGAACGGGCGATGAAAGCGGCAAAGGGTATGTCGGCTATATGGTCGATGATCTTCGAAAACAGTCGGATGCATCGATTCGCGTCACGAACTTGGCGATTCGCGGCCTGCGCTCCGATGGCTTGCTTCGCCAGCTCGGCCAGCCTGAGATTCAGCGGCAAATCGCCATGGCCGATCTGATTGTGATGACGATCGGCGGCAATGATCTGTTTCGGGGCGGAGAAGCGCTTGAGTTGAATATGAAAGAGCTGAATGCGGCGAAACGGCAGTATGTCGCGAACCTTGACCGCATTTTTGCCATGCTCCGGCGCCTGAACAGCGGAGCGGTCATTTTTGCGATCGGCTTGTACAATCCGTTCAGCGATTTAGATGATGCCAAACGAACGTCAGCCGTCGTCCGAGACTGGAACTTTGCCTCGGCAGAAGTGGCAGCCCGTTATCCGAACATCGTCGCGGTGCCGACGTTTGATTTATTTGCTTTGCATGTCAACGACTATTTGTACAGCGACCATTTCCATCCAAACAAAGAGGGGTACAAGCGGATCGGAGAGCGCGTCGCTTCACTCATTACGCTGACGGAGGAGAATGGTCGATGACGAAACAGGTGACGTTAGCAGTCAACGAACTGCGGAAAACGATTCGCGGCAAAGAAATTATTCAAGGCATTTCGTTTGAATTGCACGAAGGGGAAGTGTTCGGCTTTTTAGGGCCGAACGGGGCGGGCAAAACGACAACGATCCGCATGCTTGTCGGGCTCATTCGGCCGACATCCGGGACGGTGGTGATCGGCGGATATGACCTTCACCGCCAGTTTACCGAGGCGATCCGCCAAATCGGCTGCATCGTCGAAAATCCGGAAATGTACCCGTACTTAACGGGGTGGGAAAACCTCGAACATTTCGCCCGCATGATGCCCGAAGTCGGCGCGGAGCGGATCATGGAAGTGGCGAGGCTCGTCGGGCTTGAGCAGCGCATTCACGACCGGGTGAACACGTATTCGCTCGGCATGCGGCAGCGGCTCGGCATCGCCCAGGCGCTGCTCGGGAAACCGAGGGTGCTGATTTTGGATGAGCCGACCAACGGCCTTGATCCGGCCGGCATCCGCGAAATGCGCGCCTTTATTCGCTTTTTGGCAAAAACGGAAGGGCTGAGCGTTCTCGTGTCATCGCACTTGTTAAGCGAAATTCAGCTCATGTGCGACCGCGTTGCCATTATGGCAAAAGGGCGGCTGCTGGCCGTCGATACGGTCGAGCGGCTGTTAAACGAACAGGCGCGCGTTGTTTGGAAAGCCACTCCGGCTGACAAGGCGCGGGCACTGCTCGCTGAAGAAACGGAAGTGCTGCGGGCGGACGAGGAGGAGATTGTTACGCCGTATGAGCCAGCCAAGCTCGCTGACTGGAACGCTAAGCTCGTCCACGCCGGGGTGGCGGTCGCTGAGATTGAACCGCGGCTGCCGACGCTCGAAGATTTGTTTATCGAGCTGACAGGGGGCGAAACGATTGAGTAAGCTCGTGTACAATGAAATGCTGAAAATTGTCCGAAAAAAGCGGCTATGGGTGATCGCCGCCATCGTGGCGGTGCTCGTCGCCTTATTTACATACGCCCAATACCGGGAGGCGGAGGAGCTGAAAAAGCGGCTTGGCACGACCGACTGGCGGACGCAGCTGCAGCAGCAAATCGTCGACTTGCAAAACCGCCTCCAGTCGCCGAGCATGTCCGAGGAGTGGCGCAAATATTTGCAAATCCGCCTAAAGCAGCAACAATATTACCTAGAGCATGACATTAACCCGTCTGCTCCCGGTGCCCCGACGTTTATGCGCATTTTTATCGAAAACGCCATCGATTTGTTTTTGCCGCTGCTCGTGATGGTGGTGGCGGCTGATCTCGTCTCGTCGGAGGCGAGCGCCGGAACGATCAAGCTGCTTCTCGTCCGTCCGGTGAAACGGTGGAAAGTGCTGCTCAGCAAATATATCGCTCTATTGTTGTCTGTATCGTTTATTATGTTGACGGCCGCGGTGTTGTCGTATGTCATTTCCGGCCTTGTGTTCGGGTACGGCGGCTTTCATCTGCCGCTATTGACCGGATTTGTCCCTCAAGGGGAGGATCTCGATACAACGAACGTTCATATGATTCCGCAATGGAAGTACGTGCTTATTGAGCTCGGTCTAGCAGCGTTTGTCAGCGTTGTTGTCGGCACGTTGACGTTTATGCTTTCCGTACTCTTGCGCAGCACAGCCGCGGTGATGGGCATTATGCTGGCGGCGCTCATTTCCGGCGCCATTTTATCCAATATGGTGTCGTCATGGCATTCGGCGAAATATTTGTTTATGGTTAATTTGCGCCTTACCGACTATATTAAAGGAACGGCGCCGCCGGTGGAAGGGATGACGCTCGGCTTTTCGATGGCGGTGCTGGCCGTTTGGGGGCTTATCGCCCTCATCGTCGCTTTTGTTGTTTTTACGCGTCGGGATGTGTATTGAGAAGCAACAAACACCCGCGGGGGAATCCCCGCGGGTGTTTCAGCGAGCGTTCATGCGTCCGGATCTTCAGCGACTTCGCTTCCGTATGCGGGCGATTGTTTAGGAACCGCCGCCCTGATGCCGACCGCCGATGGGAAGCTGACATTTTTGTTTTGCGCCGCTGTCAGCGGCCGCCTGCCTTCTCATCCCGGATGCCGGCGAGGCCGAGCGCATGATGATCCCATAACAGCCGTTCGATCATTGGCCATTGCGTTTCATCACAGCGGATGAGGAGCACGATTTCCGCGCGCATGTTCGTTTGGCGGCGCGCTGTGTTTCGGTTGAGCCACCATTTCAACAACAGGCCGAACCCGATGCCGCCCACCGCCCCGATAATGCCCCAAATGATCGGCCCCCATGTTAACACATAGCCGTAAATCGAACCGAGCAGCATGAAACATGTTCCAAAAATCGCGGCTAAATCAAGGAAGCTGAAGCCGTCAGCACGGTGGATCGAATCGAGCAGCTGCGGTGGTTCTGTACGGCGATCAAGGGGAACAGCGAACAGATGGTGCGGGGCGATCCCTTTTTGGCGGAGGGCGGAAATCGCCAGCTCCACGAACAAATGATTTTCAAAAGTGGCGACGACAATCATGAAACAGCCTCCTAATCAAACCGGCCACGGGAATTGTTTCGGCTGGCAGCGGCGGCGCAAATAGTTGGATAACTCTTTTTCAAACAGTTTGTTGTACTCGACGGCTGAAACGTATGCATCGTAAAAGATGAATGAATAAATGGACGGCAAATACAACGCCCACTGCATATTTAAGGTGCGCACCGCCTCATCAAACCGGCCGGTCAGCGTATCAATAATCGCCTCCGGCAAGTGGGCCAAATAGGAAACGATGATCGTAAAGGCGAAAACGAACAAACCGGTGATCACTTTATGGACGTATAAATGACCAAGCCCTGGAGCGAGCACCGACCAGGCGAGCGCCAGCCATGGTTCGCGTTTGTCTAAGTAATTGATGTCCCAAACCCCTATGCGAATAGGAGGGATCGGCGCATCTTCCCGGTCAGCGAGCAAATACAGCTTATTCATATCGACCGAGCCGCGATAGCTGTCCCAAATGCCGTATACGTAGATCGCAACATAAAACATGAGCCATCGTTCATCGAGCACCGCTTTTGCCTTTTCAAAGTCACCAAGGAGCGAGTATAATATACCTGTGTTTACGTGCGCTTTTGTATTGATAAACAGCTCCCAAACGATTAAAATAAAAGCCGTGGCGTAACGGTGCTGCATTAAATTGCCGAACCCGGGAAACGAAAACGAGAAAAAGGCGACGACCAGCGGGTGGCGCAAATGGATATGGGTTGTGGTAAACTGCGACAAATGAGCCCGTTTGCGTCGCGCTGGTGGAATGAGTTTCACGAAACCGCCCCCTTTTCGATGTTGCCGCACGACTGCCGTGTCTTTAGTATAGGAAAAAAGGGGCGGTGGCTATGCAACAGGCAGCGGAAAAAGCAATGGATTTCCGTCTTGTGCGCAAAAAAAATCATAAAAAGCTATTGACTTTCTTAAGAGGTTCATATAAAATATAAATTGTCGCAAGGGGAAATAAATAACGGGAAGTAGCTCAGCTTGGTAGAGCACACGGTTCGGGTCCGTGAGGTCGCAGGTTCAAATCCTGTCTTCCCGATCACTATGGGGCCTTAGCTCAGCTGGGAGAGCGCCTGCCCCGCACGCAGGAGGTCATCGGTTCGAATCCGATAGGCTCCATTTTCATACGGAGGAATACCCAAGTCTGGCTGAAGGGGGCGGTTTCGAAAACCGCTAGGGGTGTCACAGCCCGCGGGGGTTCGAATCCCTCTTCCTCCGCCATCTTACATACGAACGTCAACCTGCCGATTGCCGGCAGGTTTTTTGTTTTTGTCAGCTTGGGCGGCGGCCGGCTGCTGAGCAGATGATTTGCCTATTTTTGGCGGAATCGGATACGATGGAGGAGAAGGGGACAGTTGGCGGCGGGCGGCTGTCCCCTCTCCCGGTTGTGTCCGGTATGGAAAAAAAGAGGAGGAGAGGTTATGGCTGTTCAACGCCACATTCGCCATATCAAGACGGTGCAAATCACCGCCCACAGCCCGATTCACCAAAGCGGTCCGGTGCTCGAGCCCGGGAATTGGCAAGAGTATGACCCGTTTTTGCTATTGATGGAGGACATTTTTCAGCGGGGCGCCTTTGATGTTCACCCGCACCGCGGCATTGAGACGGTCACGTACGTAATCAGCGGCGAACTCGAACACTTCGACAGCAAAGCCGGCCACGGCACGCTCGGGCCTGGGGATGTACAATGGATGACCGCCGGACGCGGCGTCGTCCATAAGGAAGATCCGGCGCCCGGTTCGACCGTGCACAGCCTTCAGCTATGGGTCAATTTGCCGAGCACGCATAAAATGATCGAGCCGCGCTACCAAAACTTGCGCGCCGAACATATGCCTGTACGGCAAGAAGAAGGGGTGACGATTCGCGTCTTTTCCGGCTCATCAAAAGGGGTGCAGGCGCCGACGAAAAATATCGTTCCGGTGACGATGGTCGAAATGACGGTTGAACCGGGAGTTACTGTCGCGCAAGACTTGCCGGGCCATTACAACGGTTTTCTGTATATTTTAGAAGGAAGCGGCACGTTTGGCGCTGACCACACGGAAGGAAAAGCCGGGCAAGTGTTGTGGCTAAGCCGCCACGACCGCGGCGAAGAAACGGAGCTGAACGTGACCGCCCGCGAAAAACTGCGCCTCCTTCTTTACGCCGGTGAGCCGGTAAACGAACCGGTCGTCGCCTATGGGCCGTTTGTCATGAACACGCCGGAACAAATCCGCGAAGCGATTCGTGACTACCAAGAAGGGCGTTTTGGACAGTAATGGCAGGAAAGAGCCGATCATTTTTTCGGCTCTTTCTTTTTTGTTATGATAATCATCGATGGCAAGCTATTCATTGTACAGGAGGGTGTGTACAAGATGAATCCCGTTATCGAAATGATTTTGCAGCACCGTTCGATCCGCCGCTTCGAAGATCGGCCGCTCACGGATGAACAAATTCGCACGATCGTTGAATGCGCCCAGGCGGCGTCGACCTCAAGCTACGTCCAAGCGTATTCGATCATTGGGGTGAAAGATCCGGAGAAAAAGCGAAAGCTTGCCGAACTGGCCGGGAATCAAGCCTATGTCGAGCATAACGGCCATTTCTTTGTCTTTTGCGCCGATTTTCACCGCCATGAACTCATCGGGGAGCTTGAAAGAAAAGACGTGATTCCGTCGCTTGAGAGCACGGAAAAGTTTATGGTGGCGCTCATCGACACGGCGCTTGCCGCGCAAAACGCCGCCATTGCCGCCGAGTCGATGGGGCTTGGCATTTGCTATATCGGCGGGCTGCGCAACCACTTGCCGGACGTATGTGCACTGTTGAAGGTGCCGAAACGGGTCATTCCGCTGTTTGGGCTTGCCGTCGGCTATCCTGCGCAAACGCCGGATCCAAAGCCGCGGTTGCCGTTAGATCACGTGTATCATGAGGATGAATACGATCAAGACCGCGGCCGGTTCATCGAGCAGTTGCAGCGGTATAATGAAACGGTGTCAGCTTACTACGAGCAGCGGACAAACGGCCGTCGCCGCGATACATGGACGGGGCAGATGGCCAACATGCTCAGCCGTCCGGTCCGGATGTATATGAAAGAATTTGTGGAGAGGAAAGGGTTTAATTTACAATAGCCTCGCTTCATGCGGAAGCGGGGTTTTTCGCTGTCTGCGCGCTTTAATCACAGAACTGCTAGCGGAAATAAACGGCGATTTATGTAAACATTATTTTGTCCACAACGAACGGCATGCACTGGTGATAGTTCGTACATTGTCTCTGCCTTTGGGGAAGTTGGTTTGCTATTCATTAAGATCGTTTGGTAATTGCCTGCTTACCGGATCGCCGAGCGAAAGGACGACACGTATGTAGTCGAGGATAAAGCCGCCCAGCAGCCTATTTCAAGAAGAGTTGAAAGAAAAACTTGTCGTATAAAAGTGGACATGTAATCGGGCGGTCAGACATATCGTTTGTAAATAAGAACGGTTACGCTTTAATACAATAAATCGATGTATATCGGCTCGTTTATGTTCCTAGACTTAGCCTGGGATGAAAAAATGTCTTAACCGTGGATGTCGGGGGGAGGGGAAGAGGAATGAGGCGCCTGTTTTCGTCGATGTTAGTTGATATGACGGGGATTGTGGTTATAGGGGTCGCAGCGTATTTGATCGTATTTAGCCAGTGGTTTGGGGCGTTATGGACGGCAGAGATTCCGGACTCGTTTCGACAGTTTGTGACTATTTTTTAAGTATGGTGATCGAAGCACTTCCGTTTATCCTCATTGGTGTTATTGTAGCAGGGGCGATTCAAATTTTTGTAACGGAGGAGCATATTCGGCGCTGGATTCCCGCCCATTCTTTTAAGGCTGTTGCGATGGGATGTGTGGTTGGGGCTCTTTTTCCGGCGTGTGAGTGTGGGATTGTTCCGATCGTGCGAAAGCTGGTTGGCAAAGGCGTGCCGTTAGGGGCGGCAGTGGGATTTCTCTTAACCGGTCCCCTGATTAATCCAATCGTCATCTTATCGACGTATATGGCGTTTGGAAACGATGCTATGATCGCGGGATGGCGAATGGGGCTTGGTTTTGCGGCCGCGCTGTTGATTGCGTGGAGCATCAGTCTGTTCTTTTCCTCGAATCAGCTGAGGCGACCTGTCTCCTTACCGGTACAAAGACGCAAACCACAAACTTCATTGTTCTATCGGTTCGAAGAAATGCTGAAACATTCCAAACAGCAAGTGTATAACGGTGGCTAGTATACGGAGGCAACTTGAGCGGAAATAACGGAGCTATATTCCTATGTCTGAAGTCGCAGAAAGTAATGGAGGATGTAGCACAAATCGATGCTGTTGTCCGCTTTGTGCAGGAGGTGGCCGATCAGTCGCATTGGCTGGGGTTGAATGCCGCCATTGAAGCGGCGCGAGCTGGAGAGCACGGCAGCGGCTTCGAGGTTGTGGCCAGTGAAATCCGTAAAATGGCAGCTGACAGCAAAAACGCGGCAGTTCAGATCAAAAAACAGCTTGAAAGCATTCAAAAGGCGGTTAAAGAGTTTGATGGTGCTATCCAGCATATTGCCGCATTTACTGAAGAACACTCCGCCAGTTTGCAAGAATTGAACGCGGCGTTTGGCCATATCGTCCAAACGACTAAAAAGCTGAGTCCCCTTGATTCGTAATACTTACGCCAACAGGGGAACGCACTTGACGTTTTCCTGTTGGACAAAAGTATAAAAAAGTATTGTACTTTTCAGAACATTCGAATATAATAGAGGTAACATACCAACCGGTTGGTATTTGTGGGAGTGGGATTTCGTTTCAAAGTGCAACGAAAACAGGGGGGACAATGATGTATTTGCGCTTAACCGATGAGCAGCGCATGGTTCAAAAGGCGATTCGCAAGTTTGTCGAAAAAGAATTGATGCCGCTAGAAAATGACGTCTTGCGCAATGAGCGGGAAGGGAAGCCGGGGCTTGCGCCGGAGAAATTAAAAGAGCTGCAATTAAAGGCGAAGGAAGCAGGTTTTTGGGGGATCAACACGCCGGAGGAATACGGGGGCGCGAATCTCGGCCATGTCATGCAGGCGATTGTGCTCATGGAGGTGGCAAAAACGCTCGTTCCGTTCCAGTTTGGCGGGTCGGCGGACAACATTTTGTATTACGCCAATGAAGAACAAAAGAAAAAATATTTAATCCCGACGATCAACGGCGAGAAAAAATCGTGCTTTGCCATGACCGAGCCGGGCGCAGGGTCGGATACGCGCAACATTAAAATGACGGCGGTCAAAGACGGGGACGAATGGGTGCTAAATGGGGAAAAAACGTTTATCACCGGGGGCAATGACGCTGATTTCGTTATGGTCATCGCCATTACCGACAAACGGCGGCATCAGGCGACAAACGGGCGCGAAGGGGTAACGTGCTTTATCGTCGACCGCGACATGGGCTGGCGCTCTGAGCCGATACATACGATGGGACCGTCAACACCGGCCAGCTTGATTTTTGAAAACGTGCGCGTGCCGGAAGAAAACATTTTAGGCGAGCTGCACCACGGCTACAAGCTCGGCCTTGAGTGGATCGGCTACGCCCGCTGGGTCGTCGGCGCCCGTGCGGTTGGAGCGGCGGAGCGGCTGTTGCAAATGGCGATCGATTACGCGAAAGAGCGCGTCACGTTCGGCAAGCCGATCGCGGAACGACAGGCGATTCAATGGATGATCGCTGATTCGGCAGTGGAAATTGAAGCGGCAAAATGGCTTGTGCTCAATGCGGCATTCACGCTCGACCAAGGGGAAGACAACCGCCATTTGGCCTCGATGGCGAAACTGTTTGGCGCGAATATGGGCAACCGCGTCGTTGACCGCGTCATGCAAATTCATGGCGGCATGGGCTATACGAAAGAGATGCCGATCGAGCGCTGGTATCGTGAGGCGAGGTTATGGCGCATTTACGATGGCACCGATGAAATTCAACGGCTGATTATCGCCCGCAACTTAATTAAAGGACACGTCAAGCTTGGGCAGTTTCTCTAAAAATGAAAGCGTTACCGAAAAGGGAGGAGAAAAAACATGAGCCAACGGTTTGCAGGAAGAGTGGCGTTTGTGACGGGGGGGAGCCGCGGCATCGGCAAGGCCATTGTTACCCGCTTTGCGGAAGAAGGGGCCAAAGTGGCGTTCATCGACTTAAACGCGGAGGCGCTTGAAGCAACAGCAGCCGAGCTGCGGGAAAACGGGTATGACGTTTACGCCAAAGTGGTGAGCGTCACTGACCGCGAACAAGTGGAAACGGCGATTCAAGAAGTGGTCGAACGGTTCGGCTCGCTCGATATTCTCGTCAACAATGCCGGCGTCATCCGCGACAACTTGCTGTTTAAAATGACGGACGACGACTGGCAAACGGTCATGGACGTTCATTTGAAAGGGGCATTTTATTGCGCCCGCGCCGCGCAAAAATATATGGTCGAAAAAGGATACGGCCGCATCATCAACGTTTCATCGACCTCGGCGCTCGGCAACCGCGGCCAGGCGAACTATTCGGCGGCGAAAGCCGGCATTCAAGGGTTTACGAAAACGTTGGCGATTGAGCTCGGCAAGTTCGGCATTACAACGAACGCCGTCGCGCCGGGATTCATTGAAACCGATATGACGAAAGCGACCGCCGAGCGGCTTGGCATTTCGTTTGAGCAGCTCATTCAGGCAAGCGTCGCCACCATCCCGGTCGGACGAAGCGGCCGCCCGGAAGATATCGCCAACGCGGTCGCATTTTTCGCCGACGAACAATCATCGTTCGTCAACGGCCAAGTGCTATATGTCGCCGGCGGCCCGAAATGCTGAAGGCGGAGGGAACGGGTCATGTATCAAAATGATATCGGAAAACGATCGGCGAAAGTGAAAAACGTTGTCGAGCGCGGAGCGGTGAGAAAATTCGCCGAAGCGATCGGCGACTTGAACCCGATTTATTGGGACGAAGAGACAGGGAAACGATCGCGCTACGGGCGTAACATCGCGCCGCCGACGTTCCCGCGCGTGTTTGACTACGGTGTGATCGAAGGGTTGAAATTGCCGGCAAAAGGACTGATCCACGGCGAGCAGCGCTTCCATTATAAGCGCCCGCTGTTTGTCGGCGAAGAGCTGTACTGCTATGCAGAGGTCAAAGACTATTACGAAAAACAAAGCAGCATGGGCCAGCTCGGCTTTTTAGTGATCGCCAACAACGGCGAAGACGCTGACGGGAATCTCTTATTTACCTCCACCTCGACGATCATTATCAATGAGGCGGTTAGAAAGGCGATGAGCGTATGACGACGATTCGCGAATGGCAAGTCGGGCAGTCGCTTCCCGAGGTGACGCTTCCGCCTGTATCCCGGCTTGACTTAATCAAATATGCCGGAGCGTCGGGCGACTACAACCCGATTCATACGATCGACGACGAAGCGAAAAAAGCCGGCCTGCCGGGGATTATCGCCCACGGCATGTGGACGATGGGCAACTTGGCGAAGCTGTTCACCCCGTATTACGAGGAAGGGTTTGTCCAAGATTATTTCGTCCGTTTTCAATCAATGGTGTTTTTAAACGATGTCGTCACGTTAAAAGCAACGGTCAAAGAAAAGGATGACAAAGCGATCCGGTTTATGGTCGCCGCCGTCAACCAGCACGGCAAGGAAGTCATCAAAGGCGAAGCGGTCTTTTCGCTGTATGAGTAAAGGGCTCTTCCGCCCAAGGAGCAAGCGGGGGATGATCGTCCTCCCCCGCTTCAAAAGGCGCGCAAGTTGCGTCCGGTTGAAAAAAGATAAGGAGGAGTGACAATGAAACGGGATGCCGTCATTGTATCCGCCGTAAGAACGGCCATCGCCCGCCAAGGGGGCGCCTTGGCGACGTTGCCGGCGCACGTTTACGGAGCGGAAGTAATCAAAGAAGCGATGCGGAGGGCCAACATCGGTCCGGAGCTTGTTGATGATGTCATCATGGGCAATGTCTTAAGCGGCGGCGGCAACATTGCCCGGCTGACGGCGCTTAAGACGGGGCTGTCGCTTGAGTTGACCGGGCTGACCGTCGACCGTCAATGCGGTTCAGGCATTAACGCCGTCAATTTAGCGGCGCAAGCCATTTGGGCCGGCGATGGGGACGTCTATATCGCCGGCGGAGTGGAAAGCATGAGCCGTGCGCCGTATTTGATGGACCGCCCGGAAAAACCGTACAGCTCGACGCCGCCAAGCTTCCGCAAATCGCAGTTGTCGCCAAAAGAGATTGGCGATCCGCCGATGGGCATCACGGCAGAAAATTTAGTGAAAAAATACGGCATCAGCCGCGAAGAACAAGACGCCTTCGCTTTGCGCAGCCAGCAGCGCATGGCGCGCGCTATGCAAGAAGGGCGGTTTGCCGAACAAATCGTGCCGATTACCGTCCCGGTGAAAAAAGGGGAGCCGTTTGTCTTTGACACAGATGAACACCCGCGCCCGAACACGACGATGGAAGCGCTCGCGAAACTGCCGCCGGCGTTTTTAGAAGGCGGCACGGTGACAGCGGGGAATAGTTCAGGGCTCAATGACGCCGCTGCAGCACTCGTTGTCATGTCGCGGGAAAAAGCGGAGCAGCTCGGCTTGACGCCGCTTGCCGTCATCCGCGCCCATGCGGTCGCCGGGGTCGATCCGAACATTATGGGCATCGGTCCGGTGCCGGCGACGAGAAAGGTGCTTGAAAAAGCTGGACTGACGCTTGATGAGATGGACATCATCGAAATCAATGAAGCGTTTGCCGCACAAGTGATCGCCTGTGACCGCGAACTTGAGATGAACCCGGAAAAAGTGAACGTCAATGGCGGCGCCATCGCCCACGGCCATCCGCTCGGCGCGACGGGCGCGATTTTGATTACGAAAGCCGTGTATGAACTAAAGCGCCGCGGCGGGACATACGCCCTCATTACGGCGTGCATCGGCGGCGGCCAAGGAATCGCGACGATCATTGAACGAGTTTGAGCGCATGGAGACAATCGATGATGAAAGAAAAACTGATGGAAGCCGGCATTGAGCTGTTTGAACGCAAAGGGTTTAAAGAAACGTCCGTACAGGAAATCGTTGAAGCGGTCGGCGCAACAAAAGGAGCGTTCTATTACTATTACAAAAGCAAAGAAGAACTGCTGCGCGATATATGCATCTCCTATATCGAGGATTTGCTTGACCAGCAGACACGCCTGTTGCAGGAGCCGGAGAAGAGCTGCACAGAAAAGTTGCATGCGATCGTTTATATGGTGATTCGCAACATTCGCACGCGGAAGAAAAGCGCCCGCATTTTCTTCCGCGAGATGCGGCACTTGGCCGATGACCATTTGGAGGAAATCCTCGGGAAGCGGCGGGCGTTCCGCAAGCAGTATGAACAGCTCATTCAAGAAGGGGTCGCCTGCGGCGAATTTAAGCCGTCGCTTCATGCGGAAATGATCACGTTCGGCCTGCTTGGCATCACGAATTGGAGCTATTACTGGTTTCAACCGGGCAAAGGCGTTTCGGAAGAGGAATTAACCGACATTTACGTCGACTTAATTTTAAACGGCATTCGGGCGGAGGAACGGCCAAAAGAGTAGACTCCATCGAACCGTTAGGGCGGCTCGTCCGCTTCCAATGCACGAGATAAGGGGGATCGGGATGGAATTGTTTATCCAGCAGCTGTTAAACGGCCTGACGGTTGGAAGCGTTTACAGCCTTGTCGCCTTAGGCTTAACGCTCGTCTACGGCATTTTGCATATCCCAAACTTTGCCCACGGCGCGCTGTATATGATGGGCGGTTATGTCACGCTCACCGCCATGAGTCAAGCTGGGCTGCCGTATGGGCTTGCCATTGTCGTGTCGATGGTGGCGGTCGGGCTGCTTGGCGTCTTGATGGAGCGGTTGGTGTTTTATCCGCTTCGCGACGCGCCGCCGCTTCATGATAAAATTGCGGCGATCGGCATTTTGCTGTTTTTGGAAGCGTTCGCCCAATACGTCTGGGGGGCGGACTATCAAACGATGCCGACGCCATACGGCAATGTCATCACCGTTTTCGGCTTGACGCTCACGGTTCAACGCATCCTCATCATCGCATCCACTGTTGTCATCATGATCTTGCTTTACCTCTTCTTGAAAAAGACGTTCATCGGTGCTTCGATCATCGCAATGGCACAAAGCCGCGAAGGAGCGAATTTAGTCGGCATTAACACGAACAAAGTCGCCATGATGACGTTTCTTCTTTCCGGCGGTTTGGCAGCGCTCGCCGCCTCGCTCGCTTCGCCGATCAACCTCGTGTTTCCCGGCATGGGTCATCTCGTCATCTTGAAAGCGTTCGTCATCATTATTCTCGGCGGCATGGGGAGCATTCCTGGCGCGATTGTCGGCGGCTATATTTTAGGATTTAGTGAAAGCTTAGGGGCGACATACGTGTCAAATGACTATAAAGACATTATTGCTTTTGTCATTCTTGTCATCATTTTAACGGTCAAACCGAACGGACTGTTTGCCAAGGAGGGACATTGATGGCCGTTTTCGAAAAACGACGCCTATGGCTTGCTGTTCTCGCGGCGTTGGCACTCGCCTTCCCACTGCTTGTGACCAACGGCTATTACTTGCACATGATGACGATCTCCTTTATTTGGATGATCGCCGTTTACGGGTTGAACTTATTTGCTGGCTATACCGGTTATTTGTCCCTTGCCCACGCTGGATTTTTTGCCGTTGGCGCCTATACGCTCGGCATTTTGACCGTGAAAGTTGGGCTTCCGTTTTGGTGGGCGTTCGTACTCTCGTGCGCATTCACATCGCTGCTAGGCCTGGTGATCGGCCTTGTCGCCTTGCGGACGAAAGAGCATTTTTTCGCCATTTATACGCTATGTGTCGGGTATATCATTTATTTAGTGATTGATAAATGGGACAGCTTGACCGGCGGAGTGCGCGGCTTTATCGGCATTCCGGCGCCAGGCGACATCGGACCGCTGTCGTTTCAGACGCCGGTCGCCCAATATTATTTGGTTTTGTTTTTCTTGCTTGCGGTCATGTTTGTGATGTACCGGCTCGTTGATTCGCTGACGGGAAGGACGTATATCGCCATTCGCAACAGTGAAGAGCTCGCGTTGACGCTTGGCATCTCGACGATGAAAAACAAGCTCGCCTCGTTTGTGCTGTCCGTCTTTTTTACGTCGCTCGCCGGAGCGCTGTATGCGTCATTCATTCGCTTTCTCGGCCCGGATATCGCATACGTCACCGTCATGTTTGACTTTTTAACGTACTTGCTTGTCGGCGGCATCGGCACGCTTGCCGGACCGGTCGTCGGCACGCTGCTCATTACGTTTTTATCCCAGCAGCTGCAATTTTTGCAAGACTACCGAATGCTCATTTTTGGCCCGGTGTTGACGCTTTTGATCATCTTTTATCCGCACGGCATTGCCGGCGGCTTCATCCGTTATCAGGCGAAACGTGCAGAGGTGCGCCGCCTTGAACAGAGGGCGAACCGGACCGCTGCTGAACTGGCGGCCTCGCGCCAAGGACGGAGCGAACGGCACGTAGAGGAGGGATAACCATGTTTTTGCACGTCGAACGGTTGACGAAACGGTTTGGCGGGTTGCTGGCGGTCAATGACGTCACGTTTTCCGTCGAACAGGGGAAAGTAAACGCCATCATCGGCCCGAACGGCGCCGGGAAATCGACGTTTTTCAATTTAATTAGCGGCTTGCACCGGCCGACATCCGGCACGATTACGTTTAAAGGCTGCGACATTACCCGCCTGCCGGCGAATGAACGGGCGAAGCTCGGCATCGCCCGCACGTTTCAAACGACCCATTTGTTTGAACAGTCGACGGTGATGGACAACGTCATCATCGGCCATCGGCTGCGCACCACATCGAATGTGTTTGACGCCATTTTGCGCACAAAACGGCACCGCCGCGAGGAACAGGCATGCAAAGAAAAGGCGATGGAAGTGCTCGACTTTGTTGGGCTCACCGATGTGGCGGATCGGCTCGTTGCTAACCTGTCGCAGGAGCAGAAGAAGCGGGTGGCGTTTGCGCTCGCCTTGGCGACCGATCCGGAACTCGTCCTGCTTGACGAGCCGGCTGCCGGCGTCAACCCGGACGAAACGGAAGGGTTGGAAGAGCTGATTGTCAAAATGGTCAAGGGCGGCCTGACAGTTTGTCTCATTGAACATAAAATGTCGATGATTATGAAAATCGCTGACCGCATTATGGTGCTCAATTACGGCGAAAAAATTGCCGAAGGGACGCCGGAAGAAGTGCAAAACAACGAGGCGGTCATTCAAGCGTATCTAGGGGGGAGCACCGTTGCTTGAGTTGACGAACGTATCTGTCCGCTACGGCAGCTTCACGGCGATTCGCGATGTGACGTTTTTCGTTAAGCCGGGGGAAATCGCGGTGTTGCTTGGCGCCAACGGGGCTGGGAAAAGCACGCTGTTTCGCACGATCAGCGGGCTGCATAAACCGGTGCAAGGGGAAATCCGCCTTGATGGCGAACGCATTGACTCGCTGCCGCCTGACCGGATCGTTCAGCGCGGCATCGTGCAATGCGCCGAAGGGCGCAAGCTGTTTGTCCGCATGAGCGTATACGAAAACTTGCTTATGGGCGCGTATGTTCACCGAAAAGATAAGGAAGGCATCCGCCGCTCGCTGGAACATGTATACGAGCTGTTCCCGATTTTGCATGAAAAACGAAACGAGCCAGCCGGATCGCTAAGCGGCGGCCAGCAGCAAATGCTTGCCATCGGCCGCGCGCTAATGTCGCGTCCCGCGGTGCTCTTGCTTGATGAACCGTCGGTTGGACTCGCTCCGCTCATTGTCGAGCAAATGTTTGCCACGATTAAACAAATCAATCAAGAGGGGACGACGATTTTGCTCGCCGAACAAAACGCCCATGCGGCGTTGTCCATCGCTCATCACGGCTATGTGTTTGAAAATGGAACGATCGTTGCTTCAGGAACAGCGGAGGAGCTGCTCGCCAACGACGATGTCCGCAAGGCGTACATTGGAACATGACAAGCGATTGCCGCGAATGGCGTATTTCGCGGGCGAAAGCAAGCGATGCGCCTGCATTGAAAGGAGGTGAACCACGGTCGCGGCACTTATTCATCCAAATATATTTTAGAATAAAAATAGGGGGGAGCGGAATGAAAAAAAGAAAATGGCCGATCGCGGCCATGATGACGGCCGTCATGGCGTTGATGCTTGCGGCATGCAACAGCCCGACAACAAACAATAATGCCAAAAGCGGTAATGGAGGTGGAGGCGACAACGTCGTCAATATCGGTTACAGCGGACCGCTTAGCGGTCCGGCCGCCTACTACGGGGAACGGACGTTAAACGGCGTGAAGATGGCGGCGGACGAAATCAATAAAAACGGCGGGTTTGAAGTCAACGGAAAGACCTATCAAATCAATGTGGTGTCGTTAGATGATAAATATTTGCCAAATGAAACAGCCGCCAATGCGAAACGGCTTGTCCAAGAACATCATACGCCGATCATTTTCACTCCGCACAGCGGTGGGGTCATGGCGTTGCAAGTGTTCAACCAAACGGACAATTTCCTTATCGCGGCCTATACGAGTGAGCCGAAAATCACACAGACCGGCAACAAGCTGACGATCCGCATCCCGCCGCGTTATGATGGCTACATTCCGACATTTACCGATTATGTGATGAAGCGGTTTGGTAAAAAGCTGGCTGTCTTGCCGACAGCGACGCAATACGGGAAAGACTGGACGGAAAAACTGTTGCCATATTGGGAAAAGCAAGGCGGAGAAGTGGTCTATAACACATCAATTGACTTTACGAAAGACACCGATTTCTTCACGATCATCACGAACGCGTTAAAAGAAAAGCCGGATGTCTTGTTTATCGGCGGACCGTCGGAGCCGACGGCGAAAGTGGTGAAACAGGCGCGCGAACTTGGCTTTAAAGGCGGCTTTATTGTCATGGACCAGGCGAAGTTGGATGAAATGAAGCGGGTCGTCGGCTCTTACGAGATGCTTGAGGGCGCGATCGGCGTCATGCCGCTCGTTGAGTCGAAAGAGCCGGGAGCCCCGCAGTTTGTGGAAAACTACCGGGCGAAGTACAATGCCGAAGCAAGCTCGGAGTCTGCCTATAACTACTTGGCTCTTTACGCCTTTGTCGAAGCGATGAAGGCGGCTGGCACGGTCGATGATCCCGCCGCTATTCGCGAACATATGAATGAAGGGTTGAAAAACATCCCGAAAGACAAGCAAGTGTATGTCGTTCCGAAGGTTGGCGATGACGGCGGCTTTGAATCAAAAATTATTGTTGCAGCAGTGGAAAATGGCAAAGTTGTGCCGATCGAGCTAAAGAAATAAGTCGATCTATTTACTGGCATTTCCATCAGGACGCCGCACGGACGAAGCGCGACTAGCAGCTCGCGCTCCTTGTTTTGAAAATGACACGGTATGTGCTGGTCAAACCGCAAAAAAACCCGAGCGGCGGCTATAAAGAACCGGTTTGTCCTGCGCTTCAAACGGCCGGGATTTACGATCGGAGTTGCGCCGTATGTCGGCGCTCAACTACTTCCCGTCGGTTTGGAACCAAAATGACGGCGTCCCGCTGATGCTGGCCAACAAACTATCATCAACGCGCGTCCACTTTCTTGCGTGGGCGCCTTTTTTATGGCTTGCTGCTGAGAAAAATGGACAAAATAACCGTTATCTTATTAAATAAAACTATGTTCTAAATAATCAATAAAACAAATAGGAAAATTTCGAATAATAAGATACAATAAAACTGTTCTGTGACATTGCGAAGGGGATGGGAATGATGAGGGAAATGGCCATCGGGCTTGTCGCTTCGTTCTTTTTTGCCGTCACGTTCATCTTGAATCGGTCCATGGAATTAGCTGGCGGCAGCTGGCTGTGGAGTTCATCGCTTCGCTTTTTCTTTATGGTGCCGCTGCTGTTTGCCATCGTTCTGTTCCGCCGCAACATCGGCCCGGTTTGGCATGACATCAAGCGCCATCCGCGGGTGTGGATCACCTGGGGGACGGTCGGATTCGGCTTGTTTTACGCGCCGCTCACCTACGCGGCTGCCTACGGGCCGGGGTGGCTTGTGGCTGGGACATGGCAGTGCACGATTGTGGCTGGTGTTCTGCTTAGCCCGCTGTTTACGAAAACCATTGAAACGCAAAACGGAACGATGTCCGTGCGCCGTCCGATTGAAAAACGGGCGCTCTTCATTTCGCTTTTGATTTTGTTCGGCGTCGTTCTGATCCAGTTCCAGCAAGCAGGCCATCTCGCATGGAATGAAATCGTGTTGGGGGTCTTTCCTGTACTGATTGCCGCGTTTGCGTATCCGCTTGGCAATCGGAAAATGATCGAACATTGCGCCGGGCGCCTTGATGCGTTTCAACGCGTATGGGGGATGACGATGGCCAGTCTGCCGTTTTGGCTGATTGTCGCGTTGATGGGCTGGCTGACATCAGGGGTGCCGTCGGCGGGGCAAACGATGCAGTCGTTCATCGTGGCCATGAGTTCCGGGGTCATTGCGACGACGTTGTTTTTTATTGCTACCGATCGGGCAAAAGGGAACGAACGGAAACTGGCCGCTGTGGAAGCGACGCAGTCCGCGGAAGTCATGTTTGCCGTCATCGGCGAAGCGCTGTTCTTGTCCGCTCCGCTTCCAAACGGATGGGCGTTCGTTGGTTTGGCCGTCATCATCATCGGGATTTGCTGGCATAGTTTCGAATCGACAAGGACGGTCAAACACCCGTCGCTGCCGATTTCAACAGCTCGGCGTCTCAAGCGCATAGGGGGAGAACGATGAGAATCATCGTGTGCATCCTGCTTGTCTGCCAGACGCTTATCATCTGCGCTTGGATCAGCGATTGGCGTCAGCTTGTCACCCCGGCGGGCCTTTTCATGTGGGGGGCGGAATCGCGATCGGCCTTGCTGTTCTTCGGGCGGGGCGGGGCCTATCGCCAAGATGGCGAGGGGCGCTGAAGATCACGACGGCGGGAGTCATCTTGCTTGCTGTGATGTCGCTGGTCATTGAATGGGCTGTTCGTTCGATGCCGTAATCAAAATGGATATGGAAAGCCCGTACGGTTGATCAAGGCTTTCCTTGCGGGCCTACGAGGAATGCGCCTTTCGAATGAAGCGAGCCCCCTGCCTGAGGCGCAAGGGGGCTGCTAACGGCCTTGATGGGCGGAATTGAACAGCTCCGGCGCTAAGCGGCGGCCAACAGCGTACATGATCGGCGCGCCGAGTGCCATAACGACAAATTCGCCGATGGCCGTCGTCAGCCATGTGAGCCAAAACGGAAAGCCGAGCGCGAGTTTTAGTTCAAGGGCGATGAGACCCATCGTAACGGTAAACGACAACGTATTGACCGCCATACGCGCCCAAACGTTCTTGATATAGCGCATGGAAACGATCGTGATCAGAAACGCCAGCACCGACTGGCCGACGCCGAATACGAGGTCATACGCAACAATCGGCGAGAAAAATAAATTGGCGAAAAAGACACCAAGCACGATGCCAATGGCGTATGTTTGGCGAAATACGACGAGGTGGTTCAATAGTTCTGATACGCGAAACTGAATATTCGTAAAGCCAAACGGCTGAATGAGCGCCGTCACCGCGATGTACACGGCGGCGATCAAACCGTTGGTCGCCATCGTTCGAACGTTCATCATCTTCTCTCCTCTCGTGAATGATGATATGATTGTAGCATGACCATCTCGTGAACGAAAGGAGCAGAATCCATGACTGCAAAGAATCGACGGGCAGGAGACCGACGCGGCTCCGTCTTTGAGGTCGGGATCACGGCACTTCGCCTTGGCTTGACGTCGTTTGGCGGTCCGGTGGCCCATCTTGGCTATTTTTATGAAGAGTACGTGAAACGAAAAAAATGGATCGACGACAAAACGTACGCCGACCTCGTCGCTCTTTGCCAATTTCTCCCTGGCCCGGCCAGCAGCCAGGTCGGCATCGGCATCGGGCTGATGCGCGCCGGCGTCTGGGGGGCGCTGGCGGCTTGGCTTGGGTTTACATTGCCATCGGCGGTTGCGCTTAGTTTGGTTGCCGTCTGGCTGCAACATGCTTCTTTGGGAGAGGCGGGCTGGATGCACGGCTTGCTGTTGGCGGCTGTCGCGGTCGTCGCTCAGGCGGTATGGGAGATGGCGCGCAAATTCGCTGCCGGCCGCCTTGAGGCAACGCTTGCGGTCGCAGCGGCGATCGCCGTGCTTCTCATGCCGGGGGCATGGAGCCAAGTGACGGTGATTGCCATCGCAGGGGCCATCGGCGCGATCGGACGGCGAAAAACACTCGAACCGTCTTTGGTGGGCATCCCTCCTTTTATTCGTCGTTCCACCGGTTTTCTGTTGCTTTCCTTGTTTGCCGTGCTGCTTGTCGCGCTGCCGCTTGCCCGCGCTTGGGTTCATTCGCCGCTTTGGGCGCTGTTTGACAGCTTTTACCGCGCCGGGGCACTCGTGTTTGGCGGTGGGCATGTCGTGCTGCCGCTTTTGGAAGCGGAAGTGGTGCCGCAAGGGTGGGTCACCGCCGATCAATTTTTAGCCGGTTACAGCGCCGCGCAAGCCGTTCCGGGGCCGCTGTTTACGTTTGCTGCGTACATCGGAATGGCTGCGTTCGGTTGGAAAGGCACGCTCGTGGCTACGGCAGCGATTTTTCTTCCGTCCTTTTTGCTTGTGCTCGGCGCTTTTCCGTTTTGGCACTGGCTTCGCCGTCAGCCGCGCTTCCAAGCGGCGCTTGCCGGCATTAACGCCGCTGTCGTCGGGATTTTGCTCGCGGCGCTGTATGATCCGATTTGGACAAAAGCGGTGAACGAGCTGGCCGATTTCGCGTTTGTCCTCGTCGCCTTTCTTTTGCTTGCCGTTTGGAAGTGGCCGGCGTGGGCGGTTGTTCTTGTTTCCTTCGTCGGCGGGTGGCTTCGCGCGTTGTTCGGTTAATGTTTGATGCCTGGCGGACGTTTGGGTGTATTTCCTCGGCGTTGTTCATGCGAATGTCATCTCGATGCTCGTTGTCATGGGTTGGCTGTATTTAGCTGTGCCGGCGCGCGTGTGCAACAGCTACTTGCTCAGCCAACAAAACGCGCTCGGCCGCATGATGATCGCGTTGGCCATCGTGCTCGCCGCTTTTTGGTCGCTGCGGCTGTTCGTTGCTGGAACAGCAAGCAAGCCAGCGAATCGCTAAGTCAACGGAACGGTCTCTCCTTGTTGCTGGAGCTGAATTGACGGACATGCGGACGGATCTTAACAGGAAAGATTCGTCCGTTTTTTGTTTGCCCCCTCCTCTTTTCCTTTGGTGAAAAGAAGGATTTTTCACCGCTGTGTCAAATCTCTTTACCGATATGGGGACAAGTGCTTGTTTCCGTTGCGTGAACGTCAGACAGGTTGGCTCAGTCAACAAGAGGTGGCTTAAACGGGTCAACAGCCGTGTCCCCAAGTTTAGAAGGTTAGTGAAAAGAGGGATCATTTCTAGCCGACATGAGGCCAGCGAAATGAGAAGTTGATGCCACCATTTTCCCTCATGTGGGAAACCATGCTGGAGAGCGGGATGTTTCGTTCAATCGCCGGTCTTCTAAGCCTCGGATCAATGTTCGATAAAGCGGGACAGCGAAAAGGGAAGGGGAGAGACAGATGAAGTGGTTATGGATGACGATGGCTTTAGCGGCCGGGATGGCCGTCTCCATACAGGCGGGGGTGAATGGCGGCCTTGGGAGACGGGTCGGGGTGTTGGAAGGATCGTTCGTTTCGTTTTTGATCGGGACGATCGTGTTGTTTTTGGTGCAATTGTTTTTCGGAAAAGGCGAGCTCATCGCCATGTTTTCCGTGCCGAAATGGCAACTGATCGGCGGCATTCTCGGCGCCTTTTACGTGTTTGTTATGGTGCTCATCGTTCCGAAAGTCGGCGTTGCCAATTCGTTGATGGCCGTGGTTGCCGGGCAGCTCGTGATGAGTTCGATTGTTGACCATTTTGGTTTGTTCGGCGGGCAGCGCATCCCGTTCGATCTGACGCGCTTCGCCGCCATAGGTTTTCTGTTTTTGGCGCTTTGGCTTTTTTTCCGCAAATGAACAGCTGGACTGGCCACGTTGGTTTCGTTTTCCGTGATCCGCTCATACTAACAATAGCATGATCGACTCGAAAGAAGAAGTGGATCAAAGTGAAACAGGCATGGCGCATTTATGCGAAAGATTTGAAACATCTCAAGACCAACTGGGCCGCATCCATCTCGGCTTTCGATCTAATTGTTCTTCCATCGCTTTACGCTTGGATTGACACTTATGTCCATACAGAGGATTTACCGGTCGGCGCAGTGAACGAAGAACGCGGGGCGGAGCTGGCTCGTTGCCGGTTTCACGCTGGAAATGAGATCGCCAAGACCTTAAAAACAACCACCAGTTAGGATCGCGATTTGTCGCGCAGAAACGAGGAATGGAAGGTGTTCGGAAGCTAGTGTCTGTTCAAGAACAGCCGAACTAGTGAAACAACATCCGACAGATGCCGGAGAGAAGATCACTCGGCTGCGTGAACTTGAGCCCATGGATGCGCGCCGAAGGAGAAAGCCGTCTAAAGCGGGTTGTTTCGCTCAAAGACTTTCTCTATTTTCTTTCGGAAGCATCTGCTACAATAGGGACGGGAGCGTTGCTCCATTTTCAATTGCCCCGTGGGAAAGGCGCCCTAAAGCACTGTCCACTATTCCGTTTGCACGATGGGAGGGCGCTCCTTGCAGGGAAAAGGGGAGAGAATCATGACGATCCGTCGACTGCTTGGTTTTGCGCTCATTTTTTTGGCGATTTCGATGTTTATCGAGCAAATTTGGTGGGTCGGGGGAATTTGTTTCTTGATTGGGGTTGGAATGGCCACCAAAAGTCCAATCGATCGAAAGTGGAGGAAAAAGAGCATATATGGTAAACATCGAGAATGATATGAATCAAACAAGGGTTAGACAGCATGATGTGAAGTTGATGAAAAAGGCAGAACAGTTTATCACAGTAAGCTATCGAGAGCTTGGAAAAAGTGAGAAAGAAATGAAGCGGCGGTTGAACGAAATCCGTTGGGAAGTGGAACAAACCGGCACATATAGCCATACGTACGAAGAGTTAAGCTATGGGGCTAAGATGGCTTGGCGGCATAGCAACCGTTGCATCGGTCGCCTGTTTTGGCAATCGCTCCATGTCATTGATGCGAGAGAGGCGGCGACCGTCGACGAGGTGTTTTCTTATCTATTCCATCATATTGAGTTTGCGACCAATGGGGGGAAAATCCGGCCTGCGATCACGCTCTTCCGTCCAAATGGGGAAGTGCGCATTTGGAATCATCAACTGATTCGTTATGCCGGTTATGAAACCGAAGAAGGGACGATCGGTGACCCATCCTCTCTCACTTTCACTCGTGCCTGTGAACAGCTTGGATGGAAGGGGGAAAAGACGCCCTTTGACGTGTTGCCTTTGGTGATCCAGGTAGGCGGCCAGAAGCCCGTTTGGACACCGGTTCCGAAAGAATTGGTGCTGGAGGTGCCAATTGAACATCCGCAGTTTCCGTGGTTTCGTGATCTGCAGGTAAAATGGTACGCCGTCCCGATTATTTCAGATATGTGTCTAGAGATCGGTGGCATTAGCTATATGGCCGCACCGTTTAATGGGTGGTACATGGGCACGGAGATTGGCGCCCGCAATTTTGCCGATGACAATCGCTACAACATGCTTCCGAAAGTGGCCTCTTGCATGGGGCTTGACACCAGCTCCAACGCATCATTATGGAAAGATAAGGCGTTGGTCGAATTGAATATCGCTGTTTTATATTCCTACAAAAAGGCGGGCGTCAGCATCGTTGATCATCATACCGCCGCGCGCCAATTTCAGTTGTTTGAACAGCAAGAGAACGCAGCTGGCCGCCATGTCACCGGCGACTGGACATGGCTGATTCCGCCTTTGTCTCCGGCGACAACGCACATTTTTCATCGGAATTATGACAATACGACCATGTTGCCCAATTTTTTCTATCAGGATCGTCCATACGAACAACAAAGGGGAGAGGTACAATGACCGTCATCATCCGCATGCGCAACGTGTCATGGATGCGGGGGACGCGCACGATTTTGCACGGGGTCAACTGGGAAGTAAAAGAAGGCGAGCAATGGGCGATTCTTGGCCTCAATGGCTCCGGGAAAACATCGCTCCTTAATATCGTCACAGGCTATCAATACCCGACGCGCGGGGAAGTGGAAGTATTAGGCTATCGGTTTGGACAGGCGAGTCTGCCGGAGTTGCGACGTCATATTGGGTTTGTGAGCAGCTCGCTCCTTGATCAATTTCACGACACGCTGCAAACCGAGACGGTTGAAGATGTCATCCTCAGCGGCAAGTTTGCGACGATTGGCCTGTATGATGCTGTTACCGACGATGACTGGGCTAGGGCGGAATCGTTCATCGAATCGTTCCGCCTCGAAGCCATCAAAGGAAAACGGTATGCGACGCTGTCACAAGGGGAAAAGCGAAAAACGTTGATCGCCCGGGCGCTGATGACGAATCCGAAGCTGCTGATCTTGGACGAGCCGACTGTCGGCCTAGACTTATTGGCGCGTGAAGAGATGCTTTCCTTGATCGAACAGATCGCTGCTCGGCCGTGCCATGTGTTATACGTCACTCATTATATTGAAGAGATTGTGGAATCGATCACCCATGTGCTGCTCTTGCAAGACGGCCGCATTGCCGCCGCTGGGCGAAAAGAGGAAGTGCTGACCGATGAGCAGCTTTCCGAAGCGTTTCGCCTCCATATTCGCGTTCATTGGGAAGGCGGGCGGCCGTGGGTGTCCGTACGCCGCTAAGCCGGCTGCTTCCGCCGCCTCTAGGTTGCGCGCTTAGCGCAAGCAGACTGTGCATCCGAGGAGATCGACCGCTATTTTGGCGTAAACCGCATTCGTCCAGCCGAATCCTTCTTGGGAAGGGTAGCGGCCAACCGTGCGGATGCTCATATCGACAACATTGTATTTTTCGTATAATTTGCCGGTTTCTACATACACGTGCGTACAAAGCCGGATCCAGCGGCGGGCGATCTCCTGCGCCTCGCGGTGATATCCATAATTTTGTAGACCTTTAATGACGATCCAGTGGAGCGGAGCCCAGCCGTTAGGAAAATCCCATTGAAATCCGGTTTGGATATTGGAGGCGGCCAGTCCCCCAGGCTGAAGGAACAAAGGCAAGTGCCGGACTATTTCGGCCGCCTGCCGTTTGGAGGCAGCCCGGGCCCATAGCGGATAAAAGGCAGCCAACGAATAATAGCGGTGCTGCCGCCCACTGGGGAAATGATAATCAAAATACATACCGAGCGGCTCGTTCCATAAATACCGATTCATCAAATCTTTTCGCCGTCGGGCGGCTTGTTCCCATTGGTTCGCTTCGTTCTCTAGGGATAGCAGGCGGGCAAACGCTGCTAAGTCGGTTTCGTACTTATAAAGCAAGGCATTGAGATCAACCGGGATGAAATAGCCGCATTGCCGATGAAAGCGGCCGGTGTAGTCCCATCCTGATTCCGCTTCTACTCTCTCATGCCAAAACGCAGGTGGGATGTACACCTCATCAAAATGGAGATACGCTTCTCCCTTTACCCGCAGCATCGACTCCAAACGATCGTAGTACTTATTGAGGCCAATATCGGGATGATAATGAGTGTTTTTGTCCATCCAGACTTCCTTGTATTCGATTTTCGCCCATTTATAAGCCAAACGGAGCCACTCTTTGTCTCCGCGCCATACCTCTTCGATCATCGACGTCAACAACGGGGGCTGCGAGCGGCTTAAGTGGGCGAGTTCAGAACTGTTAGGGATCATGCCAAATGTTTTCAATTCATAAAAGAAATTGTTCACAACGCCTCTAGCGAGTTCGTATAGTTTCGAAACGTTCAGCCCTAAAATAATGAAGTAACTGTCCCAGTAAAACAGCTGCTGGTATACTCCGCCAGGAACGACATAAGGAAAAGGAAGAGAAAACAGCTCTCCTTTGGAATAAGGCGGACTTGTTTTCGTTAATTGCCCCCATAGTTGGTGGATGGCAGAAAGCACACGTTCAATCGTTGGATCGGGACACTTGATCGTTACCTCCGGAATGCGAACGCCCAATAGCTTTCCCTCCTCCGCCTGCTGCAATCGCTTGTTACTATCATATTGCAGCAAATGGACTGTCATGCCAACCCGCATAGCGCCATCACCGCATAGCGCCATCAACGCAAAGAGGATGTCCGCCAAACGGCGTGACATCCTCTTTTTTGCTACCTAACGCTTCAAAACGCCCGGTCAACGGGCGGAAAATCGATATCGTCCGCCTGTTGACGGCCGTCAGCGGGCGTGATTTCAATGACCGGCGGCCGGCCGTTTTCAAAGCCGCGGGCGATATCGCGAATCGGGCTCATTTCATCAGGAAGGCCGGTTCCCGGAGTATAGCGCGGAACGCCAAACACAGCGCCTGATTCATCCCAGCGATCCATCATGCCAATGCACCTCCATTTTTAGTATCGCTGTTTCCCGACGGGATACGAATGGAAATGTTATCCTTTCCACCCAGTTCTTTTTAGAGCGGCAACAGTCGCCTGAGGGATACTATAAACGATGAGGCCTGTTTCATCCCACCTCTAAAAAAGTGGGCTTTCACATCTATATTATTGTAATGGAAAGGAGGCAACGTGATGGCCGATTTAGGGGGCAACTGCGCGATGGTGGAGGCGATTTGGCGCCGCCAATGCGGAGCGTGGGAGCGTAGCGACACGGCTTGTGTTCAAGCGTTTTTAGCGGAATGTGTAGCGCGCAACCTAGATCCGCAAGATGGACTCAACTGGGTCATTGAGCACCGCGCTGCGCTTCCTAACGCTGAAGCTGTAGTGGATGCGGCGCTCCGCTGGGTGAACGAACATACGTCAACCGGCTCCCCGATTTTAGGAATAGGAGCGGAACAGGAACGAGGATAAGCGTCAATGATCATCAAGGCAGGGGGAAGAAAGGCGGGGTAGGAATGGTATGGGTCATCAAGGCGAAGCATGAGAACGGAGACGGAGAGACGGCTGCGCTCGAACTAGAAAGCGAAGATGGCTGGCTTGATGCCAACGTCCGCTGGGACGGATGCATGGAAATTCATTTATACTTGGTGACGGAAGAGAGACGAGAACTGAGCGACACGTTCCATACGTGCGATTTGCAAGGATTGATTGAGCGGCTGCAATCGCTCGATGCGGTTTGCCGGTCGTTTTTCGAGTCTCAAGAGGGCGGGGGAGAAGACGAAGGACGCGGCGATGGCGGCGCTGCTGATCTTATGGACCAATGAACGGGAAGCCAACAATGCGGGCTTCTCTTCTTGCTGATGGCTCTCACTGCCTTCCCTGCTTACGATTCAAGCGCCCCTTCCGCGAAGCGAGCGGAATAACACCTCCGTTTCCCCTTCTGCCCCACCCGAAAGCAGAGACTCCTCGACGGATTGATAAAAACATTTGAAATATTTTAAATAGAGTGTATAATAAAAGAAAAAACATACCAACCGGTTAGTATACCGTGTTTTTTGGAAGCGGATTCAAAAAAGAGGGGAAAGGCGGGAGGATCGTGAGACTGAACGGAAAGGCCGCGATTGTCACCGGCGGTGCTAGCGGCATTGGCCGGGCGACGGCGATTCGGTTTGCGGATGAGGGAGCGAGAGTCGCCGTGAGCGACATTGATGAAACAGGCGGGGAGGAGACGGTTCGCCTCATTCGGGAACGCGGGGGCGAAGCAATCTTCGTCAAGACGGATGTGTCCCACTCGAAGGAAGTGAACGATCTCGTTCAAACCGCCATCGATTCGTTCGGCGCTCTACATATTCTTTTCAATAATGCCGGCATCGGCCATTCGGAAGTGCGAAGCACCGACTTGTCGGAAGAGGAGTGGGACCGGGTCATCGACGTCAATTTGAAAGGAGTGTTTCTCGGCATCAAATACGCCGTGCCGGCGATGAAAGCATCGGGCGGCGGAGCCATCGTCAATACATCGAGCCTGCTTGGAATGAAAGGAAAAAAATACGAGTCGGCCTACAACGCCTCAAAAGCCGGAGTCATTTTGTTAACGAAAAATGCAGCGCTCGAATACGGCAAATTCAATATTCGCGTCAACGCCGTCGCCCCAGGTGTCATCGACACGAACATCATTACGCCCTGGAAACAAGACGCGCGCAAATGGCCGATCATCTCGAAAGCGAACGCTCTCGGCCGCATCGGAACGCCGGAAGAAGTGGCGAATGCGGTATTGTTTTTGGCGTCCGATGAGGCCTCCTTTATTACCGGGGCGACATTGTCGGTCGACGGCGGCGGACTGACGTTTTAGACGTCAGACGACTGATACGGGACAACGGATGAAAACAAAGGTGCACAAACGAGAAGGGAGAGGAAACGAATGCGTTTTGTAAATACCGTCGCTGTGGTTACCGGAGGGGGAAGCGGCATTGGCCGGGCGACGGCCATCCGCCTCGCTCAGGAAGGAGCGACCGTCGTGCTTGTCGGCCGCACCGCTGCCAAACTGGAAGAAACCGTGCAAGACATCACGCGTCTTGGGGCGCCAGGGACGGCCGATCGGTTTGCGGCCGATGTCACGGACCGTGAACAAGTGCGCGCCTTGGCCGCATACGTCCAAAATCAGTACGGCGACTTGCATGTGCTCGTCAACAATGCCGGCATTTCGACCCATACGAAATGGCTTGAGCTCACGGAACAAGAGTGGGATGATGTGCAGCGGGTCAATATCAAAAGCGTCTTTCTCGTCTCGCAAACGCTCGCTCCGCTGATGATCGAAGGGGCGAAGCGGGAGCGCTCCAACCGGGCGATCGTCAATGTCGCGTCACTGTCCGGACATCAGGCAGGAGCGCACATTCCGCACTACAGCGCTGCCAAAGCCGGTGTGATCAACTTGACGAAATCGCTCGCCTTGGAGCTGGCCCCATACGGCATTCGCGTCAACTCCGTCTCGCCTGGCTTTGTCGAGACGCCGCTCACCGAGCGCGGCCTGCAAAACGAGCGGTTTGTCAAAGCCATTGAGCGCAATACCGCCTTAGGCCGGGTGGGGGCGCCGGAAGAGATCGCCAACGTCATTGCGTTTCTTGCCTCTTCGGAAGCGTCGTACATGACGGGCTCTGATGTGCTGGTCGATGGCGGTTGGCTCATTAAGTAGCGGTCATGCTTCGATGAATTTGCGAAAAGAAGGGCGGCGTCAAAAATTGGATGAAAGCTCCATGCAACCGGCTCCGTTGAGCACGAGGGGGCTGACGAGAGCCGAATTCGCTTTTCCCAAACTTATCAAAAGGCGACAAGAAGAAAAAAGGAAAGGGAGAGGAAGATGGAAACCGCGCATTTGCTTGTGGAACAATCGGGAGCGATCCTATGGTTGACCTTAAATCGTCCGGAGCGGCTCAATGCCTTCAGCCCGGAGATGATCGCCGGGTTGACTCGTGAAATCGAACGCGCCGCCGCGAACGATGCCGTTCGGGCGATCGTTCTATCCGGCGCCGGCCGGGCATTCAGCGCCGGCGGCGACGTCAAAACGATGGGGCAATCGAATGCCCCAAAGGCGTACGAGCATATCGGCCGCCTCAACCGGTTGATTGTGACGATAAAAGCGTGTGAAAAGCCGATTATCGCCGCCGTGCACGGGGTTGCTGCTGGGGCGGGATTCAATTTGGCGCTCGCTTGTGATCTCATCTTGGCTGCAGAAGACAGCCAGTTCATTTTGAGCTTTGCGAACGTTGGCCTTGTCTCCGACGGGGGCGGCTCCTATTGGCTGCCGCGGCTTGTCGGCCCACATTTAGCCAAGCAATTTTTCTTCACGGCCGAGCCGATTCCGGCCCGCCGTTTGTATGAACTTGGCGTCTTAAGTGAGGTTGTTCCGGCCGAGGGGCTGCACGAAGCAGCAAAAGCGCTCGCTGCCAAACTGGCCAACGGGCCGACGAAAGCGATTGGCAAGCAAAAGCGGCTGATCGAGCACGCCTTGACCGCGACACTCGAAGAGATTCTCGAAGAAGAGCGGCTCATCCAAGGATTGATGGTCGAAACGGACGACCATCGCGAAGGGGTGGCGGCGTTTCAGGAGAAACGAAAGCCGGTGTTTCAAGGCAAATAGTCAGCCCACTGTTGAGTTCATTCGAACGAGAAGCGGGACCAAGCGGACAATGATGTTAACTCCTTCGCTTGAAGCGGGGATTCGTGTAAAAACTGTTAAAAGGTCCATTTGTTTCTACCGCGATGCTTAACCTATCGAACACATTCTTTGCCAATCGTTCAAGAATCATGTCCGCCGCGAGTTTCGGCGCGACATGCTCTTATAACGAATCAGCCCCTCTGTCGCGCCTCAAGAGGCGGGAGGGGCTTGGCTTTTCATTAATAAAACGCGCACTCACTCCCGAAAGCTGTTTGCCTTTCTAGGAACAAGCTTGGCATTTCATTCTGAAAACGCGGCCGCCGCCATGGGCGCCGGCTTCGATGGCCCGATCGGCATCGCCCAAGCGATTTTAGGATAGACTCTCATGACGGGAAAAATTCGTCACCATCGGAAGAATGAAAATACCTTGGCCCATTTTCACATTCAGGTATTTTCAGGATAGAGGGCCGAACTAGCGCATCGACCGCCGGTGCGTCGCTTATCGGGCAGGGGAACCCGATGAGATCAGCCGAGGACACAGCCCCAAACGTCGGCGTTGTCCAAACGAGAGGGGGATGAGGGAGTTAACGTTCCAAACATCCGCCGTGTCGAGTGTCAACGCACACCCGTTTGCGCTTGGCCGCGCTCGGCCAATAGCCGCCTCACATCCATCATCAGCTCGTCGACGTGATCATACGGCGCATCCAGCTGCAGCATCTTCCGCAAGATTGCCCGAGCTTTCGGAGACAGATCCAACTCTTCTTCCCAGCTTTTTTCATCCTCACTTATCGGCTCGTAAGCGGAATATAATAAGAATAACGTGAAATGCCCGAGCGCATAAAAGTCGCTTCGCGGGTGCGGTTCGCGTCGCAGCCGCTTTTCAAGCGGATCGTCATCGCGGAAATCTACTCGTTCGCCGATGCGGCACGCCAGTCCGAAATCGATGACAAATACCGTTCCATTGCGCCAGACGATGTTCGGGATGCGCAAATCGCGGTGGACGATGCCAAAAGCGTGGATATACCGCACGACGTCAAGCACATCGAGCAACAATCGAAACGCCGCCTGTTCCGTGTACATGACCCCGAGGTGAAAAATCCGATCTTCCACTGTTTCTCCGTCGATATAGTCCATCACAAGATGCGGCTGTCCGCCTTCGATAAACGTATCGTATCGTGCCGGAATTTGCGGATGGCGTAAATGTGCGAGCACGTCTGCTTCGCGCTGAAGCAGGCGACGGCCGTCTTCCCCTTTTGTCCGCCGCGCCTGTTTAATGACAACAGCGCGCCCGTTGGCGCAATCGCGTCCTTTATAGGCGATGCCGTAGCTCCCCATCCCGAGTTCTTCGATGATTTCGTAGCGGCCAGACAGCACCTTTCCGCTCCGGTGCGGGCGGTCAACCCAGCGAGCGATAAGCGGATGGCGGTCAATGAATCGCTTCATCAGCTGCCAAAAAAGCTCGAGAAAAAGCTGCCGTTATGATGTTTCTTTTTGTAATGGTGATGGCCGTACTGGGACGGGGGCTGGTGTGAATGATATTTCGGGCCGTAATGGTGGTAATCGCTGCTGCTATGATGCTTTTTATAGTGCGACGAGTGATGGTGCTGCCCCAACAGCGCCTTTAACAACTTCTTGAACATCTTGATCGCTCCTTTACGGTAGATTTACTTATATATACGGAACAACAAAAAGAAGGTTTCGGATTCAAAGAGATAAATCAACCGCCAGCGTTGCACTTCTGGCGGTTGATGGCGATTACTCCTTTTTTTCGAGTGCCTGTTTGAGCAGCTCTCCTAAACTCGTGCCAAACGATTCATTGGACGGGCTGTATTTTTTCAGCAGCGCCCGCTCCTTTCCTTTCGCGGCGGTGCGTTTCGTTTCTTCCGCTTTTTCCACCCTATTGCACGGGCGGCATTGGAAATAGAGCCCGGCTTTCCCTTCGTGCATTTCCATGCGCCGATGGCATTGTGGGCAGCGGCGGTTCGAGAGCTTCGGGTCGCGCCTCCGGCGGTAGCGGCATGATAAGTTCGAGCAGACGAGCATCCGCCCGTCTTTCGTTTTCCGCTCTTTTAAGAGCGCGCCGCATTCCGGGCAGGCGAGATTGGTGAGATTCGGCGCTTTGTATACGCGCTCGCTCTGCTTGATTTCGGCGACAAGCTGCTCCGTCTGCCGGCGGATGCTGGCCAAAAACTGTTTCGGATTCCCTTTTCCGCGGGCGATTGCCTCGAGCTCGCGCTCCCAGCGGGCGGTCAACTCCGGCGATTTCAGCTCCTCATTGACGAGCTCGATCAGTTGTTTTCCCTTTTTCGTCGGATAAAAGCGGCCGTCTTTCCGCTCGACGACTTCCGTTTCGACGAGCCGCTCGATGATGTCCGCTCTTGTCGCCGGCGTGCCGAGCCCGTATTTCTCCATTTGCGCGAGCAAGTCGGCCTCCGAGTAACGGGACGGCGGTTCGGTGAACGATTGTTCCATCTCAAGCTGCACCGGTGCGAGCGTTTGACCTTCCGATAGATGGAGCCATGTTGGTTTCACTTCTGTTTCTTCCTTGCCAAGAACGGCTTGAAATCCTGCGTTCACGACCGCTGTTTCCCGGGCGACAAACGTCTCGCCGCCGATTTCGAAAGTGGCGGTTGTCGTTTCATATTCATACGGCGGGTAAAAGAGCGCCAAAAAGCGGCGGGCGATCATGTCATACAGCTTGCGCTCATCGGCCGACAGCTTCCCGAGGTCAAGCCGTTCATCGGTCGGAATGATGGCGTGGTGGTCCGTCACTTTGTCATCTTGAAACACCCGGTTGGCCGCTTTGGCCTTGCCCTTGGCAAGAAGCGGAGCGATGATGTCCTCATACCCCGATTTCATCGCCGAAAGCCGATCCGTCATCGTCGATGTCATGTCGCTTGGCAAATAACGAGAATCGGTGCGCGGATACGTGACGAGCTTGTGCTGTTCATACAGCCGCTGCAACACCGAGAGCGTCTTTTTCGCCGAAAAGCCAAACCGTTTGTTCGCCTCCCGCTGCAGCTCAGTTAAGTCATATGGCAGCGGGGCCGGTTCGCTTTTCCGTTTCCGCTTGACCGATGTGACGCGCGCCGGCTGGCCGTTGAGACGAGCCATCAGCCCGTTGGCCTCGTCTTGATCAAACAGCCGCTTCCCGCCGTGCCGTTCCCATACCGCCGCGACAGAACCGATGCGGGCATGAATCGTCCAATACGGAACGGGAACGAACGATTGAATCTCCCGCTCGCGTTCGATGATCATCGCCAGCGTCGGCGTTTGCACGCGCCCGGCCGAGAGCGGGTCGTTGTATTTCGTCGTCAAGGCGCGCGTCACGTTCAACCCGATCAGCCAGTCGGCTTCGGCGCGGCAGACGGCTGATTCATACAGTCGGTCAAACTGCGACCCGGGCTTTAACTGGCGAAACCCGTCGCGGATGGCTTGATCGGTTTGCGACGAAATCCATAAACGCCAAATTGGCTTCGTCCAGCCGATTTTTTGCAAAATCCAGCGCGCGACCAGCTCTCCTTCGCGGCCGGCGTCGGTCGCAATAATGCAATCTTTCACATCGCGGCGTTTGGCTAAATGTTCAATGGCGCGAAACTGGCGGCTCGTTTGCCGGATCACTTTCAAGCCCATTTGTTTCGGAATGATCGGCAAGTCCTCAAGCCGCCACGTTTCGTATTTCCGGTCATAGTCTTCCGGCATTTTGAGTTCGACCAAATGCCCAAGCGCCCACGTGACGATGTAGCGCGGTCCTTCCATATACGATTTATGCGTTTCTTTGCAGCCGAGCACGCGGGCAAGGTCGCGGGCGACGCTCGGCTTTTCCGCTAACACGAGCGATTTCATAAACAAACTCCTTTCTGTCGTCTCCCACTGAGTGCGGTCTGTTTACTAGTATAATGGAAGAAAGAAAAAGACGCATCCGCTAGGCTTGGCGCCTGACGAAACGGAATGGCGGAGGCGGCAAGGCCCGCTTGGAAAGGGCGGTGGCGCACGGTATCGCTCGTTGCACGCATGAAAGAGAGCATGGAGATGAAGGCCGTTTTTCTCCTGGCTTCAATTTACAACCAAATGGCCATTGTTCTAGCATCACGGTTTTTTCGTTCTTTTCGGTCATATCCATACTTTCTGCACATTTTCAGGATAAAATAGTAAAATTGGAACCATCCTACGGTCTTCATCGATAAGGAGAGAAACACGTGCAAAAGCTTTCTTGGAAACTCGGCATGCTGTTTTTTGCCTTCGTCCTGGCTGTGGAAATGGTGCTGTTCGTTTCTCTCTATGCGACGCTTGTTCACGCGCGCATCGAGGAAGAATTCGCGCAGCTTCTGGCGCGGGGAAACAGCCATCGCAATGTGTTGGAAAAAAACTACGATCACACGACGGTTGAGCATGTCGTGATGATGGAGTCCGAAGCCGAAACCGATGTCGTCATCACCGATGCCAAGCGCCAGATTGTATCGGCTTCTAGCGGCATTGTCCCGTTTGCTAGGGAACTCATTCCGTTGACTCACGGGCGCTCCATTCCCCGCGAAGGCATGATGGTCGAAACCGATTGGAAGCGGGCGTCTCATATCGCCACCGTCAGCCCGATCCAAATCGGCGGCGAAACGAGCGGGTATGTGTATATGTTTCAAGACACCCGTTCGGTCCGGACGATGGTGTACAAATTGAAACATCATTTTGTTGTCGTCGGCGTGCTGTCCGTGGCGATTACGATGATGACGATCGCCTTTTTCTCCCGCGCCATTACGATGCCGCTTCTTCGCATGAAGCGGGCGACCGAAGCGCTCAGCCAAGGCGATGTTTCCGTGCGCGTCGAAGTGAAAGGAGACGATGAGCTGGCGCAGTTAGGCAAAGCCATTCAAACGCTGGCGAACGATTTGGCGTATTTGAAACAAGAGCGGAGCGAATTTTTAGCGAGCATCTCTCATGAACTGCGCACGCCGCTGACGTATGTGAAAGGGTACGCAGACATCGCCAGACGGCCGCACCTTGCCGAGGACGAGCGAATGACATACGCGGCGATCATTTATGAAGAGGCGGAAAAGATCGAAAAAATGGTGAAAGACTTGTTTGAACTAGCTAAACTCGAGCGGCACTCGTTCCAGATCGAAACGCAGCCGACCGATCTTTGTTCGTTTTTCGCCAAACTGTGCGAAAAGCTGCGCCCGGCGTTTCAGGAAAAATCGCTGTCGCTTGTGTGCCGGTGCCCCGGTTCGGTCACAGCGGCGATCGACCAGGAGCGGTTTGAGCAAGTGATGATCAACGTACTCGACAACGCGCGAAAATATGCGTTTCCTGGCACAACGGTGGAGATTGCCGTCCATCCGCAAAAACGCGAGGTCGTCGTGGCCGTTTCCGATCAAGGAGCCGGCATCCCGCCAGAAGACGTGCCCCGCATTTTCGAACGGTTTTACCGCGTCGATAAGTCGCGATCGCGAATAAGCGGCGGGACGGGGCTTGGGCTTTCCATTGCCAAAGAGATCGTCGAGGCGCATGGGGGGACGATCACCGCTCGAAGCGAACAAGGAAAAGGAACGACCATCATCATGACGCTGCCGGAGGGATCGTGATGTACACGCTATTGTTGGTCGATGATGAAGAGCGAATGCTGGATTTGTTGGAATTGTATTTAGCTCCTAACGGCTACCGCTGCGTGAAGCGGCGTTCGGGAACGGAAGCCGTTGATTATTTGCGGCATCATCATGCTGATTTAGTGCTGCTCGATGTGATGATGCCCGAGATGGACGGATGGGAGACGTGCCGCCGCATCCGTTCATTTTCCGATGTTCCGGTCATGATGGTCACTGCCCGTGACGAGACGGCCGATATCGTCCAAGGATTGAAAATCGGAGCGGATGATTACGTGACCAAACCGTTTGATGAGGCGGAGTTATTGGCGCGCATTGAAGCGGTGCTGCGCCGCACGGCCGGCAGCCGTTCAGTCATCCGTGCAGCTGGGCTTGTCTGGGATGAACAGGAACATACGGTCCGCTACGGGGAAACGCCGATTGCGCTGACGCCGAAAGAGTTCGCCATTTTAGGGCTGTTGTTAACACACCCGAATCAAGTGTTCAGCCGCGGGCAAATCATTACGTCGTTATGGGGGGCGCTTGCGGAGACAGAGGAACGAACGATCGACTCCCATATGAAAAACATCCGCGAAAAACTGCGCCGGGCCGGGTTTCCGGTGGATGAACATTTGCAGACGGTCTGGGGCGTCGGCTACAAATGGAAAAGGCACAAATCGTAGTCTAGCCCGCACGGCTTCTAAGAAAGAGAGGCGGTCGATCGCGTGAAAGACAACATGATCGATGTTCTGCAAACATATAGCGAGGCGGCGTATCTCCTCAGCCTGCTCGCCAACCTCGCCATCAGCGTGCTCGGGGTCGTCCCGAGCGCGTTTTTGACCGCGGCCAATTTAGCCGTTTTCGGGTTTTGGCCCGGTTTTTGGATCTCGTTTGCCGGCGAAGCGCTCGGGGCGGTCGTCTCGTTCATCTTGTACCGAAAAGGATTTCGCCGGCTGCGTGAGACGACATGGCTTTCCCATCCAAACGTGAAGCCGCTGCTTCATGCAAGCGGCAAGGAGGCGTTTTGGCTTGTGTTTTCGCTCCGGTTGCTGCCGCTCATGCCATCAGGGGTCGTGACGTTTGTCGCCGCGATCGGCCGTACGTCTCTTCCCGTCTTTGCGGCCGCCAGTTCGCTTGGCAAGCTCCCGGCCTTATGGATGGAGGCGTATGCTGTCCATCAACTTCTTCGCGCCACATGGCAAGGAAAGCTCATTTTGGCCGCCTTATCCGCGGCGATCTTTCTTTTCGTCTGGCGGAAGATAAGGCGAAACAAGGCCGAATGACATGAATCCGCCAAAAAGACGGTCAGTCTAGGCGCAGCGTCGCCCTTAGCGGCAAATGGTCGGACGCTGTCGGCCTGATGGCCACCACTTGTGCGTCTATAGCGTGAAGCTGCCGGCTGATAAAGATATAGTCAAGCCTCCGCCGCGGGCGAAAAGACGGGTACGTATCGCCATTTCCCGTTCCTGCTTTTTGCCACACATCATCCATTTTTCGGGTCATTTTGTTCCAAGGCTTTGAGCCAGGCCTCATGTTCCAGTCACCCATGATGAGAGACGGAAACGGTTGACGGTCTAGCTGGCCGATAATGAAATCGGTCTGTCTTCGATGCAAAAACGGGTTGAGGCTTAAGTGGGTGACATAGCCCGCAAACGGTTGGCCCTGAACGTCAATGATGGCTTCAAGCAGCGACCGTCCTTCGGCCATCTTGAGCCCCATATTCAACGAATGACTCTGGTGAGTGGCGATCGGGTAGCGCGACAACAGCCCGTTTCCGTATTGGCGGGCGATTCCGAGTTGGTTTGCCCCTAATGAGACGGAAGGGCTGAACGCATGATGCATACGCAACTCTTTGGCAAGCCATGAAAAAAGCCGCAGGAGGCTTGTTGGCGATGGCGTTGGCGCTAGGGGCAGGAACGGTTGTCTTGGCCGATACGAACGGTCCGCTCACGTTTGACCAAATGCTCCCTCATATGAAAAGCATGCATCCGAACTTGTCGGAGCAGCAGTTGCAAGATATGTATAACGCCTGCCATGGGGGAAACGGAGGAAAAACGGGCCAGCCGTCTCAAACGATGATGAATCGGTTTTAGCAAACAAAAGAAGCGGCTTGCATCGCAAGGTGGCGGGTTTATGAAGGAAGGGATGGACAAGTGCCATCATCCGTCGCCGATCGGGCCGCTTTTCTTTTTTGTCCTAAAAAGAAGGAAATTCATTGCATCTATATACCCCGTTCGGGTATAATGTATATAGATCGAGGAAAGAGGTGAACAGGATGACCCACCCGCCGCAAGAAGAACATGCGGTTCACCGGACGATGGTTCCGCGCACGAAAGAGGAAGTGGAGAACATCATGAAACGATTGAAGCGCATCGAAGGGCAAGTGCGCGGCGTGCAAAAAATGGTGGAAGACAATCGCTATTGTATAGATATTTTAGTGCAGATTTCCGCCATCCAAGCGGCGCTGCGCCAAGTAGGAATGCAGCTGCTTGAACGTCATGCCAGCCATTGCGTGGCGAAAGCGATCCGCGAAGGAAACGGCGAACAATCGCTTCGCGAGCTGATGGATGTGATCAAACACGTTTCGAAATAAGGGGGGGGTGACCGATGGGAGAACGGAAAACGGCGACGCTTCACATCACCGGCATGACGTGCGCCGCCTGCGCCAACCGGATCGAAAAAGTGTTGAACAAACTAGACGGAGTCGAGGCGAACGTCAACTTGGCGATGGAGCGGGCGACGATTCAATACGATTCCGAAAAGCAGCGCCTTCGGGATATTGAAACGAAAATTGAGCAACTAGGCTATGGCGTGGCAAAGGAAAAGGTGACGCTCGATATTGCCGGGATGACGTGCGCGGCGTGCGCGACGCGGATTGAAAAAGGGTTAAAACGGTTGGAAGGCGTCACCGCGGCGACGGTCAACTTAGCGACGAACAGCGCCGTCGTCGAATACGAAGAAGGCGTGCTGTCCATCGAGGAGATTCTCAAGAAAATCGAGCATCTTGGCTACAAAGGACGCCCCCGTGAGGAGCAAACGGATGTCCGCCATGAAGACGAATGGAAACAAAAGCGGCGCCGGCTCATGTTGTCAACGGTGCTCTCGCTGCCGCTGTTGTATACGATGGTCGCCCATTTGCCGCTCGATCTCAGTCTGCCGATGCCGCATGGGCTGATGAATCCATGGGTGCAGCTTCTCTTGGCCACTCCGGTGCAGTTTTACATCGGCGGCCCGTTTTATCTCGGTGCGTACCGGGCGTTGCGCAACAAGAGCGCGAACATGGACGTTCTTGTCGCTCTCGGCACGTCGGCGGCCTATGTTTACAGCTTGTATGAGGCGCTCAAAACGCTGGCTGACCCGGGCTATGCGCCAAGATTGTATTTTGAGACAAGCGCGGTGTTGATTACACTCGTTTTCGTTGGCAAATATGTCGAGGCGCTCGCTAAAGGGCGGACGACAGAAGCGATTTCGAAGCTGCTGAGCCTGCAGGCCAAAGAGGCGACTGTCATCCGCAACGGTGCCGAACAAAACGTGCCGCTTGAACAAGTCGTTGTCGGCGATACGATCATCGTGCGGCCCGGTGAAAAAATTCCGGTGGACGGAACGGTCATCGCCGGGGCCTCATCGGTCGACGAATCGATGATCACGGGCGAATCGATTCCGGTCGATAAAAAAGAAGGCGACTCTGTCATTGGCGCGACGATCAACCAAAACGGCGTGTTGACCATCCGGGCGGAAAAAGTCGGGAAAGATACGGCGCTTGCCCACATTGTCCGCATCGTCGAGGAAGCGCAAGGGTCCAAGGCGCCGATTCAGCGGATGGCCGATGTCATCTCCGGCATTTTTGTCCCAATTGTCGTTGCCATCGCGGCCGTTTCGTTTCTCGTTTGGTACTTTTTCGTGGCGCCGGGCGACGTCACCGCCGCTCTAGAGGCGGCCATCGCCGTGCTCGTCATCGCTTGTCCGTGCGCGCTCGGTTTGGCGACGCCGACATCGATTATGGTCGGCACCGGCAAGGGGGCGGAATACGGCATTCTCTTTAAAGGAGGGTGAAAAACGTGAAAAACAGGAGAATCGTATGGGGAGTTGCTTCTTTGGCAGCGGCTTTGTTGCTGTCCGCCTGCGCAGGCGCTGGAAATGACGAAGCGGCGCCAAAAGAAAACGCCAGCCAAGAAGAAAACACCCCTCATGCCGGCCACGGGGAAATGAATCACTCCGGTTCAGGCGACGTCCCGGCTGGATTGGAAGAAGCGAAACAGCCAACCTACCCGGTCGGAAGCAAAGTCATCATTCACGCCGACCATATGCCGGGGATGAACGGGGCGGAAGCGACCGTTTCCGGGGCGTTTGACACGACTGTCTATACGGTGACGTACACGCCGACAACGGGCGGTCCTCCGGTCAAAAACCATAAATGGGTGATCCACAAAGAAATCGAAAACGCCGGGGATGAGCCGTTTCAGCCGGGCGACGAAGTCGTTTTGAACGCTGACCATATGAAAGGGATGAAAGGCGCGAAAGCCGTCATCGACTCCGCTCAACAAACGACGGTGTATATGGTCGATTACACCGATACAGAGACCGGCGAACAAGTGACCAACCATAAATGGGTGACCGAAGACGAACTGTCGCCGGTGAAATAAGGAATCGATGGCAAGGGGGTCTTCCCAAGTCGTGAGCTTGAGCGCTTCGTTTGGGGACGACAGAAAACAGGCGCCGGCCATAACGGCACGAGCGCCTGTTTTTCTGAACTCTTATTTAGGCGGATTGTTCGTCGACGTTTTGTTCCGGCCGCCGGTTTTGCTTTTCTTTGACCGCCCCATACATCGCCAGAACCGCCAGGATCACCAGGCAAAGAACTGACCCGATTCGATGATCGCGCTGAAATAAAAAGCTTACCCAAATCGCGCCGAGCGACACGACGGCGATGAGTGTCGTGTACGGAAATGCTTTGACGCGGAAGAACGGATTTGTATCGTAATGCGGCCGCAGTTTCAGTTGGGCCGCGCCGATCATCATCCAGACGATCAGCACCGTAAACCCGGGGATCGTCATCAGCTCGCCGATGATTCGCCCCGGCGCCAAGTACGCGCCAACGATCCCTAACGCGATGCAGAGAGCGACCATTCCCATCCCGTAGATCGGAACCCCCTGTCGCGTCGTCCGCAACAAGCGGCGGCTCGCTTCTCCTTGTTCGGCCATCGAAAAGAGCAAGCGGGACGTGGCGTACACCCCGGTGTTCGCTGCCGATAAGACGGCAATGAGCAAAACGGCGTTCATCACATGGGCGACACCCGGAATGCCGGTGGCCTCGAGCACTTGGACGAACGGGCTGTTTTCCGCCGATACGGCGTTCCATGACATGATGCCGCAAATGATGGCGATCGGCAGCACGTAAAAGCCGATGACCCGCCATACCGTCGTTTTGATCACCCGCGGCAGCACCCGGTCAGCATCTTTCATCTCCGTCACCGCTACACCGATCAACTCGGCTCCGCCGTATGAAAACATGACGACAAGCAAGGCGCTGATCATGCCGCCGACCCCATGCGGAAACCAGGCGTCATACGTCGCATAACGGCTCCATGGGTTTCCGTCCGCTCCTTCAATCACTCCCAACCACATGCCGGCTCCAAGCAAGATGAACACAGCCAGCGCCGCCACTTTCAACCCGGCGAGCCAAAATTCTGTTTCCCCATAGTAGCGAACCGGAAACAAGTTCAGCGCGATGATAAACAGCGCGCAACTCAGAGCGAGCAGCCAAAGCGGCACCGACGGCATCCAATAGCGCAAAAAACTGCCTGCCGCCAGCAGCTCGACGACGGTGACCAACGTCCAGTTCGCCCAATACAGCCACCCGACGAGAAACGACCAGCGAAAGCCAAACGCCCGGCGGATCAAATGCTGAACGTTTTCGCCCGGATAGGCGATGGCCATCTCCGCTAAGGCGGCCATAATGAGAAACAACAGCGCGCCACCGAGCAAATACGTAAGAATAACGCTCGGTCCGGCCATGTGAATCGTATCAGAGCTCCCTTTGAAAATGCCGGTGCCGATCATGCCGCCTAGCGCCATCAATTGCACATGGCGGGGCAGCAGCCCTCTTTGCAATGAGGGGCGGGAATGTTCCATACAGCAACAACCTTTCTCACACGAAGTTCATTCCATGATGTACTTTTTTGCTTTTACGCTTTTATGCAGTTAAGCAAAAAAGATAGTTTTAGAATATAATAGTTTTGTTTTTCTGTCAATGGTTCGCGAAAAAACACGTCGTCAATGTGGAAATGTTTTGTTATACTGGAAACAGGTTTTGAACTCGCCAAAAGGAGATTGGTAGGATGCTTGGCAACAGCGGCAAACCGATTTCGGAAAAAGCCATCACCGTCTGGCGCTTGACCGGAGTGTTGGGAACATTGGCTGGCGGCGTCATCATCGGTGCAATCGCTTGGGTGTTGTCGCGCTTCCATGTTCCTGAGTGGTGGTTAGCGCCGTTGGCGGGCATTTGGGGAGTGAAAGCGGTCTTATGGATCGGATGGCTGCCTCCCTTGCGCCAGAAACGATGGCGTTACGATATTCGCGACGAAGACATAGAAATTCAGCACGGCGTTTGGTCAACGACATGGACGTTAGTTCCGATGAATCGCGTCCAACATGTCGATGTCCGGCAAGGCCCTTTGCTCAAACGGTACGGGTTGGCTTCGGTCGTGATTTTCACGGCCGCTACCGTCCATGAAATCCCCGCTCTGTCTGAATCGGAGGCGGAACGGCTCTGCCGGCTGATCGCCGAGCGGGCGAAGGCGGCGGATCAGGATGATGACTAAGCGCCGTCTTCATCCCATTGCGATGGTAACGGGAGTAGGGAGGGAGCTGAAACACGTGCTGCTCCCGCTTTTGGTAGTTGTCATAGCTGGCAGCCGCGGTGATTTTTCTTGGCGGGATCTCGTCATGCCGCTTCTTGTGCTCGCCTACACGATCGTTGCCGGCGTTCTTTCCTGGGTTCGTTTCAAATACGGCTGGGACGGCCAAACGCTGGAAGTGGAAGAAGGGTTGTTTGTCCGCAAAAAACGGACGATCCCGTTTGAGCGCATTCAAGGCATTTCTACAACGGAAGGAATATGGCAGCGGCTAGCTGGAGTCGTAAAAGTTCATATTGAAACCGCCGGGGGCGGGCTTGGGGAAGCAGAAGTGGCGCTTGCCGCCGTGTCGAGGGAAGAAGTGCACCGCTTGCAGCGCGAGATTGAGCGGGCAAAAGAGCAGGCAGGGGGGCGGCCGCCGTGTGAGCACGGGAATCGGCCATTGTCTCTTCCTTTATTTACGCTTTCGATAAAGGAAGTATGGCTTGCCGCTGTGACAAGCGGGGGAGCGTTTGGCGTCGTGGCGGCCGTTTGGACCTTTTTGTCCCAACTTGGCGACCTGATCCCGTATGAAGCGCTCTTTCGCAATGTACAGACGACATGGAACGGACATGGGCGGTGGTACATCGGAGTCATCGGTTTGGTGGCGCTGTTGGCCGCGTATGGGGTGGCGATCGGGCAAAATATGATCCGTTTCGCTTCGTTTGCCGTGCGCAGGCAAGAAGATACGATTGTCATCACCCGCGGTTGGCTCGAACGCCAAACGGTTTCAGTCCCTATTGGCCGCGTTCAAGGGGTGATGATCCATGAGAGCTGGCTGCGTCGTCTGTTCGGGTATGCGACCGTATCGCTCATTCATGCCGGCGGGGCGCTTGATGGCGGTCCACCGGGGGATGTGGTTCTTTGCCCGCTTGTAAAAAAAGAGCGCGTCTCCTCGATTATTCACGCGTGCCTGCCGGAGTACGATCTCGGTGTTGCGTTCCGTCCATTGCCGAAGCGGGCTCAAATCCGCTATATGCTTCGGCCGCTTTATTGGTTAGCGGCCCCGCTGGCATTGGCTGCTTACATCGAGCGTCCATGGGGAGCGGGGCTTTTGTTTGCGCTGCCGCTTGCTCTGTGGATCGGGTCGCGGCGCTATCAAGCAGCCGGCTGGGCGCTTTCTTCAAGGCAGTTAACACTCCGCAGCGGCTGGTTCCGCCGAACGACCACATACATGTTGAAACATCGCCTGCAAGCGGTTGAGGTGGCGGCGACATGGTGGCAACAGCGAAAACGATTAGCCACGATTTCCGCCGCTGTTATGCCGCTTGGCACCCGCGCCCGCGTCGTCGATGTGGATGAAGAGGATGCGGCTTCAATCTATCGCTGGCTGCAAGGGAAAGGGAGGAACCAAGCATGATGAAGGCCTTTCTTCACGGGCTTATCCTTGCGTTTGGACTCATTTTGCCGCTGGGGATGCAAAACGTGTTCATTTTGACCCAAGGAGCGGTTCAGCGGCGTTGGCGGCATGCCTTGCCGGCGGTGCTGACGGCGTCGTTGTGTGATACGTTGTTGATTTTCCTCGCCGTTTTGGGCGTCTCGCTCGTTTGGCTTGGTTCCGCTTGGCTGAAAACAGCCGTGATGGGAGCTGGCATTCTTTTTTTGCTGTATATGGGCTGGAGTACATGGAAAAGCGCCCCCGCCGCTGGCGGAAGCGAAGCGGCGGAACGGTTTCCGCCCCGCAAACAAATCGCTTTTGCCGCCTCGGTATCGCTGCTGAACCCTCATGCCATTTTCGATACGATCGGCGTCATTGGCACGGGTTCGCTCCGCTATACGGGAATGGAGAAAGCGATATTTGCGGCGGCGTGCATTGTTGTCTCCTGGATTTGGTTTGTGGGGCTGTCCCTCGCCGGAAGAATGGTTGGCCGTTTCGACGGCAGCGGGGGAGGACTGCGCTGGATGAACCGGATTTCCGCGCTCCTCATTTGGGGAGTGGGCGGATATATGCTCATGAAGCTATTTCGTGATTGGCTGCCCTAAGACGTCCGAAGGGATGGCGCACCTAGCATGAATACAACGAAACCGTATCTTGAAGCGGCCTGAGTTGTTCCCAGCGAACGGATGATCTGCTAAAATAGGAATCAACGAAAGAAAAGAAGGAGAGAAAGATGCAAACGGAGCGCGAATCGCATGGACGGATTATTTTTCACGTAGACGCCAATTCGTTTTTCGCCAGCTGTGAGATCGCCCGTGATCCGTCGCTTCAGAAAAAACCGGTCGTTGTGGCAGGAGACCCGAAAGAACGGAAAGGAATTGTGCTGGCGGCCAGTTATGTGGCGAAACAACAGTTTGGCATCTATACGACGATGCCGCTTTGGGAAGCGAAAAAACGCTGTCCATCGCTCGTCGTGCGGCCGCCGGATTTCCCATTGTATCGCGAAATGAGCCGCCGCTTGTTCCAATGGCTCGAGCGCTTCTCGCCTGTTTTGGAGCGGGCCTCGATTGATGAAGGCTATTTGGACGTGACCGGGCGGATGCCGACGGTTCACCCGCTCGCATTGGCGCGCCATATCCAACAAGAGCTGCTTGAACGGCTGTCGATTCCGGTGAGCATCGGCATCGCCCCGAATAAGTTTTTGGCGAAAATGGCAAGCGACAGGAAAAAGCCGCTTGGCATCACCGTGCTGCGCAAGCGCGATATCCCGTCTGTGTTATGGCCGCTTCCGGTCGAACAGATGCATGGCGTCGGCGACAAAACAGCGAAGAAGCTGCATGCGCTTGGCCTCCATACGATCGGCGATCTCGCCAAAGCTGACCGCGAGCGGCTTCGCCAGACGTTTGGCATTTATGGCTCGCGCCTTTACGAGCGGGCGAACGGCATCGACCCGCGTCCGGTGGATCCAACAGCGGCGGAAAAGCGAAAATCGATCGGACACTCAACAACGCTGCCGTACGATATCGAGGAAGAACAGAAACTGCTCGCTGTCTTGCGCCAGCTGGCCGAATCGGTCGGCGCCCGGATGAACGAAAAGCGGGTTGCCTCGCGAACCGTTCAACTGACCATTCGCTACCACGATTTTCACACGATCACCCGCAGCCAAACTGGAATCGAGCCGTTATCGGACGGCGAAGAAATCTTTTCCTATGCGGCGCGGTTGTTCCAAAAGCATTGGGACGGCCGTCCGGTGCGTCTTCTTGGCGTCGCCGCGCTCCATGTGTTTGACCGGGCCAGGGCGGTGAAGCAGCTGGATTTGTTTCAATATGAAGAAGAGGCGAAAATGGAACCGCTTTGGAAAGCGGTGGAACAGCTGCGGGCGAAGTTTGGCGCCCGCGCCTTGCAGATGGGTGTTGAGCTGCTTTCGTCCGACAGACAAACGAAAGAGGGGGAAGAACGTTGACGATCTTACTAATTGCCGCGGCTGTCGTGATGCTTGCAGGCCTCATCGGCACGCTCGCGCTGTCGGGGCGGGGAGACGAACAGTACACATCAGCAACCAAAGGCAATCTCACCCGCCTAGCGTTGATTTATGCCGGATTGGCCATTGTGCTAGCGGCAGGAATCGGGGTATATCTGGCGTTATAACAAGCGAAAGACGATGCCCGCCGTCGAGTTTAGATGCTGCGGCACCGGTTAGAGACAAACGGTTATGGACCATCGAGCCCTGGTGACAAAGTAGCCATCGGTTCATCTCAGGCAGAGCGTCGCTCTCTTGGACATGGGATGAATCGATTGGCGTTGGTTGAGTGAAAACCGCCAATGAGGGGAAGCGTCTAGGCATCGGAAGTGCCACCCCCCTGCGTTTGTGGTGTGATGATCCTCACTCCGGCGGGATGGTTTTTTGGGGTAAAATGGATGGTAAACGGAACAACCATGGAGGGATGTATGGCCCACTATGTTTGGATGATCATTAATGCGCTGTTGGTGATCGGCACGGCGGTTTATATCTGGCTGTTCCGCCCGAACGACTCGGCTGCGGTGTTGGCAGGAAAATGGCTGGCGCAAGTGGCGGTGCTGCTGTTTTTGGTCAATGTCAATATGTATTTTATCTTCCTTGTCATCCGCAAAACAAAAATCCGGAAGGTCAAAGTCACGTTAGCGCGGATAGCAAGAAGCATGATGAAAGCCCACATCCCGCTTGCCGTCGCTGGAACGAGCTTGATTGTCCTCCATGGAGCAATGATGGCATGGAAACTCGGAGCGGTGATCGGTTTTGGCCATGGGAAGCTAGTGACCGGTTATGCAAGCCTCACGATGTTGGCCATCACCTTATTTGCCGGCGTCCTCCGCCGGCAAAAAGCGTCAGGGTGGAGAAGAAAGTTTCATCTTGTCTCTGCCTTGCTGTTTGCCGGTTTGTTTCTCCTTCATCTCTTTTGGCCGATCTAATCACGTGTAAGGGAGAGAGAAAACGTGGGTGACTTGCTTTCGTTGCTGACGGAATACCGCCATCGCCAAGTTGTCGTCAACTTCTATGAAGAAGACGAGCTGGTGGCGCGTGACGGGTTTTTCTTTGATGGCATCGAGCGATCAAACGGTCTGCTATCTTTCATCAAAGATGGGCGCATTCGCTGGTCCATTCGGTTGGATGACTACCCAAGCTATGAGATCGTACACGATTTCCCGAGGCATTATCGGTTTTATGGCCAGCATCGGGCTGTAGAGCTCTATTTTCCTTCTTAACGGTGTCCGCTTTAAAAGCAAGAGGAACGTGTAGCTGCATAACGGATCGGTTTCGGCCGCATAATAACGTTGTCCGCCAAAACGGGCGGAAATGGATCGTTGGCTAAACTATCGAGGTGAAGGTTATGATCGTCGTCCGGCTTGGCTATGTCGCTATGAGTGTGCACGTTCCCCATTGCTCTCCCTCTCAAACGATGACCGTGGCGCGATTTCGCGCCATTCGCGATCGCGAGGCGGCGATCCGCAAGCTTGAGCGGATTGCTCTCTCCAATGTCGAAAACTGCCTTCGCCTGCTCAAATATAACAAGGCGCATGACATCCGTTTTTTCCGCCTCAGCTCGCGGCTCATTCCGCTTGCCAATCATCCGGAACTAGAGAGCTGGGATTATCTCGCTCCGATCCGTGAAGCGTTGCGATCGATCGCGCTGTTTTTGCATGAGTATCCGATGCGGCTTGATTTCCACCCGGAGCATTTTGTCGTGCTCAATTCTCCTGACTCCGATGTCTTCCATGCCTCGTTGAACGCGCTAAAGCTGCATGGGGAGTTGCTGCGAGGGATGGGGATTGACCTAGAACACCGGTGCGTGCTCCACATGGGCGGCGGGTATGGCGACAAAGAAAAGCGTTGGAGCAGCTGATCCATAATTGGGCGTACATCCCCGCTCCGCTGCAGCGAATGATCATGTTCGAAAATGATGATACGGTGTTTACGTTGCGCGATGCCCTCTATGCATGCGAAAAACTCGGCGTGCCGCTCGTTTTTGATTTGCACCATCATCTCGCCAATCACGACGAAGAAGACTGGCGGCCGGACTGGGAACGGATCGTGGCGACATGGCGCCACTCGCCGCTGCCGATGAAAATGCATCTCTCAAGCCCAAAAAGCGACAGACAGTTCCGCGCCCATCACGATTTTGTCGATGCTGAGATGTTCATCCGCTTTTTGCGAGAAGTCAAAGGCACCGTCCGGCAGCTTGACTGCATGATCGAAGCGAAACAAAAAGATGAAGCGCTGTTCCAGCTTGTACGCGACCTCAAACAATATGACGACATCGAATGGATCGACGGGGCGAGTTTTTTTGTCAAATAATCAATCCCTATCCGCCAAACTTTTGGCCAAATGCTCCGCTAGATCGAGCAGCGAAAAGCTGATAGACCACAAAAGACGGCCGAAGGGCCTCGCTAATCGAGCCCATCCCCACAAACCGGGATGGGCTTTTAACTGAGAAATTCCCTGTTTCCAGAATGACGCATAGGCAGAAGAAGCTCATCGCCTTTTTGTGCGATAAATAATAGCAGGCAATAGAAAGATGGAAGAAAACATGGTGAACCGAAACATGTTCTTCGCCTCGCAGCATAAATCGATGGTAGGACAAACAAGACTTGGACATGAAAGAAATGACTTGCACCATAGCTAACCGGACAAAGAACATCGGCAAAATCAGTGCCGTAAACGGTTAAGAACGCTAGGGCGGATTGCTCAAAACGTTCTCGCCCGCCTTTTGTCTTGGTAGTAAATAGGGGAAAGAGTAGGTAGATGACTCTGTTGTCAATGTTACGGTCTTTTTTTATCATGAAGTAGGGGATTCCCGATTTTTTTATGAATGGGGAAGTATGATGGGAATTACAGGATACCACGATCCATATTTCATCGTCATTTCCGCAGTGATTGCTGTTGTTTCTTCTTACGTATCCTTGGCCATTTCAGCGAAGGTCGCCGAAAGTGATAAAGGGAAAGCTGCTTGGGTCTTTTTAGGATCCATCATTATTGGATTGGGAATTTGGTCTATGCATTTTACTGCCATGCTTGGGTATCGGCTACCTTTTCCTGTGTCTTACAGAGCGACTCCGGCTGTTTTATCGTTTTTACTGGCAGTGTGCTGGTCGTTTCATGCTTTGTATATAGTTTCTTATCATCGAAAAAAAGGTTGGCATTTTGCCCTGAGCGGCAGTTTCATGGGAACGGCCATTAGTTTGCTTCATTATGTAGGGATGGTGGCGATAAAAACGGAGATGGTTATGCATCATCATCCGTTTTTTGTTTGTCTGTCGATTGTTCTGTCGTTTTTTGCTTCGTTTCTAGCATTGTTTATTCTTTTTATGGTCTATCGCACGAATAGCGGTCAAGTGTTCAAAAAGACCATTAGCTCTATCGTGGTGGGGTGCGGAATCGCGGCCATGCATTATACCGCAATGAAAGGAATGTCGTTCCGGCTGCCTCATGGCCAGGAAGCACGGCCCATAGAACAGACGATAGCGATCCCGACTGACGGCTTGGCTGACATTCTTGCGTTTATTACGCTGGCTATATTGATCATGACCAGCACTATGATCCATATCGAGCGGCGCGAGGTATTGCGGCAAAAGCGGCTAACCGAGGTCCATTATCAATGTTTAGTGGACCGCAATCCCCATCTCGTACTGTCCGTGGACTTTAATGGGAGGATTACGAGCATCAATCCAAAAGCAATAGAGATGTTACAAGTTCGTCAAGGTGACCTGCCAGACAATGTATATGACTTGTTTTTTAGGAAGGATCATCAAAAAATTGAGGAATGCTTAGCAAAGGCGAAAAAGGGGGAATCTTCCGTTTTGTCTGTGCCCATAAAAACTGACCGCGACAACCCGGTGATGATGGAACTTACTTTGATCCCGATTATAGGAGACAAGGATGTCATTGGATTGTTTATGATCGGAAAGGATGTCACCGAACTAGTCGAATATCAGGAACGTATAAAGAAAGTGCAACAAGATTTGTGGAACACCATCTGCCAACAACAAGGGCTTATCTTTAAATTCACCAAAAGAGACGGCCGATTCGTTCATACGTTATGCGGCGGCGAGTTGTTTCACCATCTAGGAATTGATCCAAAACACGTGTTGGACAAGACAGTGCACGATTTTTTGCCCAAGCCCATCGCCGACAAAAAAGAACGATATTATCAGTATGCGTGGGAAACGGGGGAAGCGTTGTACTATGAAGGAAATATCAACGGAATTGACTACTTAGTCAGCTTGCGCCCAATCAAAGAGAACGGCCAAGTAACGGAAATCATCGGCTCGGCAATCGATATTACAGAACGAAAGATGATGGAGAAAGCGTTATGGCAGGCTAAAGAAGAGGCGGAAAAAGCCAACGAAGCAAAGTCCCATTTCATCTCGCGTCTAAGTCATGAAATTCGGACTCCGCTAAATGGTGTGTTAGGGTTTGCCCAATTGCTTGAGATGGATGATTCTCTCAATACCGAGCAGCGCGAATTGGTACGAGAAATTTTAGGAAGCGCCCGACATTTGCTGCGTTTAATGAATGACATGTTAGACTTAGCTAAGATGGAAGCGGGAAAATCGCACTTGCTATACGATGTGGTGCATCCGAATGAAGTCATTGAGGAAAGTGTGAAATGGATGGAACCACTCGCTAAGAAAAATAACATTAGCCTCATCTATAAAGCTTTTTCGAGCGAGCATGTGTACTTATATACAGACGCTACAAGACTCAGACAAGCATTACTGAATTTGCTTGATAACGCCATTAAGTATAACCGTGATGGCGGTACGGTGGTGGTCGAAGGAACAGAGGAGCAGGGGAAAGTCACGATCCGTGTCAAAGACAGTGGAATCGGCATCCCGGATGAGGAGAAAGAAAACATTTTTGAGCCGTTTTATCGAATCCGAGGCAATCAAGTTGATGGCAATGGCATTGGACTAGCGTTCGTTAAACAAGTCGTGCGCTTGCTTGGCGGCACAATAGCGGTAAATAGCAAACTTGGCAAGGGAAGCGAGTTTTCGATCAGCCTTCCAGCTATTCGATACGTTCATAACGGGCCACATTCGCCTCTAAATAAACGGGTGAATCAGGAGCGATTAATGCAAATCGGCCATAAAAAAATTTTATATATTGAAGATCATGCATCCAACTTAAAATTGTTGGAGTATATCCTGCAACCGTTCCCCAATCTTTCGTTAACATTCGCTAACAGCGGCGGTGAAGGCTTGCAAAAGGCGGCCGATGGCCAATTTGACCTGATCCTGATCGACATCCATCTCCCGGATTTCAGCGGATATACCGTATTGGACATGTTGCGACATAATGAACGAACGAGCCATATCCCAATAATCGCAATCAGTGCTAACGCTGTTCCGAAAGAAATCAAAAAGGCATTACAAGCGGGATTTACGGACTATATAACGAAACCGTTGGACGTAAGCGCATTTCTTGAAAAGTTAGTGGGGTTATGGGAAGAAAGTCTCGCTTATAAAGAGAGTGATGTTTCGACACACAACAAGAACAACGAAGGGGAAATATGTCGTGAAAAGTCGAAAAAAGAGCGTAATATGTCCTTTTAGATGCCGCTAAGGAGCATCTGCATGTGTTTGGTGCATAGGAAAAGTTAGACAACTATATGAAAAGACGCTATATTGAAAATTACACAAATAGTCCATTTTTCCTGTGGTGATTTTCATGCTTAGCGGCTATTAAAGGATAGGATAAAAGAATGATAAAGGAGTAGCGAAGCGGTGACTTTTGTTTCTGTTCGACATGTAATTGGCAAACAGCAGTTTGAACATGTTTATCAACCACTCTGGGATTTAATGAACTGGAGCATCTTCGGATATGAATCGTTGTTGCGGGTAAACGGAGTCAAAAATATTGAACACCTTTTTCAAAAAGCCCGTGACGAAGGATGCTTGCATGAGCTGGATCTCGCATCGCTAGAGGGCTCCATTTCGCAATTTCCTTTCTGGGAACGGAAAAGGGGTCTCCTATTTGTAAATTTGTACCCATCTACCATGCTGCATCGTGGGTTTGCGCAGTTATTAAAAAAACTGGTTGAACGTTTTCCGCATATTGAAAATCGGATTGTGTTCGAACTGAACGAAACGGAAGAAGGCGACGATCTATGGAAAGACGGCAAACTGAACGCGACTGTAAAGTTGATAAGGGAGTACGGATTTTACATTGCGATCGATGACGTTGGCAAAGGAGCCTCTACTTTACAAAAAATTATTGAACTACAGCCGGATTATGTAAAATTGGATCGATATTTCGCCCAAGGATTGGCAGCCGATGTCGAAAAGCAAAAAATGGTCAGCTTGCTCGTAAACTATTGCAGTCCAAAAATGGTGCTCGTGCTAGAGGGAATCGAAAAGGAAACGGATCTTGCCCAAGCCAAGCTGTTAAGAGTGCCGGCCGCACAAGGGTATCTTTTAGGCAAGCCGGACCGGTTGACCTAAACTGCTGCGTACGGATGTACTAGTATAGCTTTGCTCCCTCCTTTGATTAAGGCGGCAAAAACGGGAGGGCAAACGAAGCGATCGTATAATCTTGGTGGGGAAAACACGGTTTTGTCATTCACGGGCGAAGAGCATACGAATGCCACGGAAAACGGCAAGCCAAAAAGGCTTAAGGGAGAAAGGGGCGGATGCAACGTTCTTTGCCCATTACTGCAAGGGAGGGAATTTGTATGATGGAGACCGGTGAGCAGATGAAGGAAACAACAGCTACAGCGGGAGAAAAGCGGTTTAGAGTACAGACGGTGGAAGAGATAGTCATAATGAAATGGCAGATTGTTGTTGATGAAGATAAACTGCATGCCATTTTACGCGTTGAACCTGAAGCTAACAAGCGAAGGGGATTGAAAGAAGTCAGCGTTAGCGGCCAAATCGGGTCGCAAACCGAGCTGTTGCTTGAGGTGCAAAACACGTTCGACTGCGAGTCTATTTTGCAAAAACTCCGATCTATGCATATCGTTCAAGGGATCGATTTTGCCGCGATCGTTGAAGCTGCGCAGACGACACGGCCAGATGATTTTATCGTTGCTAGAGGCGTGAAGCCGCGGGAGGGAACAAACGGCTGGGTGGAGCTGGCGGTCAATACAGACTATAATCAGAAAAGGGAACTGTCGGGTGAAGGCGAGAATGCGGATTGTTTAAAAGGGGGAGATATTTCTTCCGTTCGGTCGGGGCAAACTATAGCGGTCATTCATCCCCCGGTTCCCGGTGTTCCGGGGATTACTGTGACAAACGAGCTGATCCCGCCTAAACCGGTTCGACCGGTCACTGTTCATGTAGGAAAAGGCGTAAAGTTGGTCGAAAACGGGACAAAAATAATAGCGTCGACCACCGGACGGTTAGTATTTCGGCAAAAAGGGCTGGATGTGCATATTTCCGTGATTGACAAATTCATCCACGAAGGCGATGTCAACGTGAGCTCGGGTCATATTCGCTTTCACGGCGATGTCGATATTATTGGAAGTGTGGAAGACGGTATGGAAGTGGAAGCAGACGGACGCATTATCATCTACCAAAACGTCCATCGGGCGACGGTCACCTCAAAACACGCCGTGATCATTCGAAACAATGTGATCGGGAGCACTATTTCGGCAGGAACCGATCGGGCAATGCCTTCTGAGCTTATCCGCTTGTTGTTAAGCGAAATGGAAGAAGATATAGAAAACATGGTAACCTTAATAAAACAGTTACTTCGTTCGCCGTCGTGGAAAACGTTCGCTTGGACGAAAAACGAACAGCTTCTTTTCTTTAAGCTGATCAAACATTTAATGCGTGATAAGTTTTCTGATTTAGAAAATAAAGGAAAGGAATATATAGAGGCCGTAAAAAAAGAGGATGGCCAACAAATTTCATCAGTTTGGCGCGACGTGGCAGAGCGGTTGCAACGATGTTTTTTTCCAAGTGTTCCGAACGAATCGCATTCATTCCAACAGCTTGTCAAACTGCTTGATGATATAAAAGGGATTACCGGCTCCTATGCATGGAAACACAATGAGAACAACCGTGTCGAGATGGCCTATGCGTTAAATAGCACCATTTATTGCAACGGAGACATCGTCGTTTTTGGTCAAGGATGCCATAACTGTACGATCCATTCCGATGGGTTTCTTGACATTAAAGGGGTGATGCGCGGCGGCCGCGCTTACGCGAAAAAAGGTGCGTCCATTCAAGAGGCAGGATCGGATTCAGGAATCTCCACCTACATTACAGTGCCGCGTGGACAAACAGTAAGGCTTGGCGTAGCGAAAGAGGGAACTGTCGTTCACATTGGTCAAACCGTCTATACGTTCCAAACAGAGCAACACCATATAGAAGTAGCCTTAGGAGAGAATGAAAAAATCGTGTTCAAGCACTTTTAAGTTCCTTGTTTTTCAAATACAAGAAAGTTTAGCGGGGATTGTTTAGAATAAGGGAGGGGGAGGGGGAGAAGGAGAGGATTCAATGAATGATTTAAAGGTCTTGATCGCTGATGACGATGCGGTTTCAAGGGCGATTTTGCGGAATTTTATCCGTTTGTTTCCAAACTATGATGTTGTAGCGGAGGCGGCTACCGGAGAGGAGCTGCTACAGCTTGTGTTTGAGAAGCAGCCAGATATTGTACTTGTTGATATCGGCATGCCTGGACTTGATGGCATAGAAGCTGTTAAACTATGCAGACAATCTTTGCCGGATGTTCAAGTGATTTTTACTACTGGGTATGACGAATTTGCGGTCAAAGCGTTTGAACTATCCGCGGCCGATTATATCGTGAAACCGATCGAGCGCACACGTCTCTTTCAAGCACTCGAAAAAGCGCGTAAGTTCATCGAAATCGCCCGACATCCCGTTGTGTCAATGAAGTCGGACAAAAGACTAGAGATCCGTTCGAAACATTCAATCGTTTGGCTGCCTCTGGAAGATGTTTTGTTCGTGGAGAAAGAAAATAGGAAAACGATCATTCATACGGCTGATGAGCAATACGAGACGACAACCCCTCTAAACGATATAGAAAAGAGGCTCACGGATTGTTTTTTGAAAACCCATCGTTCGTATATCATCAATTTGAAAAAGGTAGTGAAAATTGTGCAAATTGGTGAAACGTATGCTGCCCATTTTTTCGGCTGTGAAAAAGTGGCTTATATTTCGAAATTGAAATTTCACGAAGTACAACAGAAAATGTCGACTATACATCTTTAGATAGGCTTTTTAGAGGAAAGTGTTAAACGTTGTAAACATCTCTTTGAATCGTCTTATTCTTTCAATGGAGGATTGTATGGAACAGGTGGAGAGGATACTAATCGAACAGTACTACGGGTTATTATAGGGCATTTTATCCGTGGCATGGAAGCATGGCAAAAGAATTAATCCTCCATGCTGACCAAGCCCTCTATTAGGCAAAAGCTAAACTCAATCGCTATCAATTTTACAGCCAAGAGGCCGAACAGGCTGTGAAGTAAAAATGAGCTTCTTGACTTTGAAAGAAGTTCTCTCCATTTTTAAACGATAAAAATATCAAATGAACAAGATCACTCAGCTCATTTTTCCACGGAGACGAGATGCTCTGAGAAGCTCCCGCCTTTCAGTGAGATAGGCGGAGAAAAGGCATATGATCCGTTTATGCATCAGAGAGAGGGAGAAGCCAGTTGCTCAAGGCTCATCGCCTAAAGGCAGTTTCCGGCTTGCTCCCTTTTGTTTATTTTGTGTATCTCATTCTAGAAGGACGGTGATGAAGGGAGCAGGGTCGCTGCACTGCCATGTTTCTCAAATTGGGAAGCTTTGCGGCATCATCTTCTCATTTCATGTGATCTGACGTCAGCTAGGGTCGATCGTTGTGTTTCACCTGATCGATGAGGGAATGTGTGAAAAGCAGTACCGATGCTACAAGGTTTTTCTATTTGAGAAACGATGCTGTGAAGCTATATGCTTCATTAAATCACCGGACTCCTAGGCCATTACGTTTTTATGAAGCAGGCAATCATCTTTTATATTAAAAAAACTGAATTCTACATCAATTGAAACATAAATTAATAGTGACACACCTTGGACTGGTATAGCAACACAAGTGAACTACCCCCACTTAATTTTCTAGCGAAAATTTGAAGTGGGGGCTTCCAAAGAAGTTTGACTGCTTCAAGCAATCCTTATTCTTTGAGGCGTGTCCACTTCGCCGCTAGAGCATAAGACACTCACCGACGTTGTACATGTTCTTGGCAATATGGCACAGTTCTCGAAGAGTCAAGTATTCTTCTTTGGTCAAACCATTTAGCTGTTGTTTGATACAAAAATACATGTTTTCACCTCCCATCTAACTATATGGTACTATATTTTACTGAATCTATCCTATTTTCAGCAAAATATAGTTAAGGCGATTCATCTCCCACTTACTCCGCTTCGCTTCGTTGAAGTGGGAGTCTTCTCGCCTAATTAAGATAAAAATAATAAAAGGCATCTTTTATTATTTACTATTAAATATAAATTTAGTATAATTCTAATGTACGAATCGTTATCATTTTTGACTGGTAACAAAACAGTTAGAAATGGTAATGATGGCATTCCCATTTTTAGTTAAGTAAGGGAAAGGAGAACAGGAGAATGGAAAATCAAAATCGTCAGAATGCAGCCCAATGTCCGTTTCACGGAAGCGTAACGAATCAGTCTTCGAATCGAACGACGAACAAAGACTGGTGGCCGAATCAGCTGAATGTAAGCATTCTCCATCAACATGACCAGAAGACGAACCCTCATGATGAAGAGTTTGACTATGCCGTAGAATTTCAAAAATTAGATTACTGGGCACTGAAAGAAGATTTACGCAAGTTGATGACCGAAAGCCAAGACTGGTGGCCGGCTGACTATGGCCATTACGGGCCGTTAATGATCCGCATGGCTTGGCATTCGGCAGGGACGTATCGCATCGGTGACGGCCGCGGCGGCGCGTCGACAGGCACGCAGCGCTTTGCGCCGTTAAACAGCTGGCCGGACAACGCCAACTTGGATAAAGCGCGCCGGCTGTTATGGCCGATCAAAAAGAAATACGGGAACAAAATCTCTTGGGCCGATTTGTTCATTTTGGCAGGCAATGTCGCCATTGAATCGATGGGCGGAAAAACGATCGGGTTTGGCGGCGGCCGCGTTGACGTCTGGCATCCAGAAGAAGACGTGTATTGGGGATCGGAAAAAGAGTGGCTCTCCTCTGAACGCTATTCCGGCGATCGCGAGCTTGAAAACCCGCTCGCCGCGGTGCAAATGGGGTTAATCTACGTCAACCCAGAAGGGCCGGACGGCAAGCCGGATCCAAAAGCAGCGGCGCGCGATATTCGCGAGACATTCCGCCGCATGGGGATGAACGATGAAGAAACGGTCGCCTTGATCGCCGGCGGTCATACGTTCGGAAAAGCGCACGGCGCCGGCCCTGCCACGCACGTCGGTCCTGAGCCGGAAGCCGCCCCGATTGAAGCGCAAGGGCTGGGATGGATCAGCTCCTACGGAAAAGGGAAAGGGAGCGATACGATCACCAGCGGCATTGAAGGCGCTTGGACGCCGACGCCAACTCAGTGGGATACGTCGTACTTTGACATGCTGTTTGGCTATGACTGGTGGCTGACGAAAAGCCCAGCCGGAGCATGGCAATGGATGGCGGTCGACCCGAATGAAAACGACTTGGCGCCGGATGCCGAGAACCCGTCGAAAAAAGTGCCGACGATGATGATGACGACCGATTTGGCGCTTCGGTTTGACCCGGAATACGAAAAAATCGCCCGCCGATTCCATCAAAATCCAGAAGAATTTGCGGATGCGTTCGCCCGTGCCTGGTTCAAACTGACGCATCGCGATATGGGGCCGAAAACGAGATACTTAGGTCCGGAAGTGCCGAAAGAAGACTTCATCTGGCAAGACCCGATTCCGACGGTCGACTATGAATTGACTGATGCCGAAATCGAACAAATCAAAGCGAAAATTTTGAACTCGGGCCTGACCGTCAGTGAACTCGTCAAGACGGCATGGGCCTCAGCCAGCACGTTCCGCCATTCCGACAAGCGCGGCGGAGCCAACGGCGCCCGCATCCGTCTCGCCCCGCAAAAAGACTGGGAAGTGAACGAACCGGAGCGGCTCGCCAACGTGCTGTCCGTCTATGAGGACATCCAACGCGAACTGCCGAAAAAAGTAAGCATCGCCGACTTGATCGTCCTTGGCGGCAGCGCTGCGGTCGAAAAAGCGGCCCGCGACGCTGGTTTTGACGTCAAAGTGCCATTTTTCCCTGGCCGCGGCGATGCGACGCAAGAACAAACGGACGTCGAAAGCTTTGCCGTATTAGAACCGTTTGCGGACGGCTTCCGCAACTATCAAAAGCAAGAATACAGCGTCCCGCCGGAAGAACTGCTCATCGACAAAGCGCAGCTCCTTGGGCTGACGGGTCCAGAAATGACGGTCTTAATTGGCGGCTTGCGCGTGTTGGGCGCGAACTATCGCGATTTGCCCCACGGCGTGTTTACCGACCGCATCGGGGTGCTGACCAACGACTTCTTCGTCAACCTGTTGGATATGGACTATGAATGGGTGCCGACCGACGGCGGCATTTACGAAATCCGCGACCGGAAAACCGGCCAAGTGCGGTGGACAGCGACCCGGGTCGATCTCATTTTCGGATCGAACTCCATCCTCCGCTCTTACGCCGAATTTTACGCCCAAGACGATAACCAAGAAAAATTCGTCCGCGATTTCATCAACGCGTGGGTGAAAGTCATGAACGCCGACCGCTTTGATCTGGTGAAAAAAGCAAGAGAATCGGTCGCTGCTCGATAATGAAAACAAGGCAGGGGGAGAGGATTCCCTCTGCCTTGTTTTTGCGGCATACAAAACCGCTCGATCGGCAGCGTCGCTCTCCCCACCGGAAAAATCGAAGGGGGAAGGGATAGAGGAAAGATGGTGAAATATGATAATACGAATGAGTCGATCAAAACGATCATCGATATAGGGGGCAGCCTTTTATGAAGATACGCCAATGTTCTAGAGCCGTGATCATCAATGAACGGAATGAAATTCTTCTTCAGCGATTTGAATTTCGCGATGTGGTAGGAAACAAGGTGTTATGGGTGACTCCAGGGGGAGGAATTGAAGAAAATGAGACCCCGGCGGAAGCGTTAAAAAGAGAGTTATATGAAGAGCTAGGCATTGTTGTCGACCTTGTCGGCGAACCCCTATTCCAACTCGATGTATGGATCGATGGGAAACAAGGTCCTTTTGTTAGTCGAGAGATTTATTACAAAATCATGATTCCATCCGATACGAGATTATCGTTCGAAAATATGACGAAAGACGAAAAGGATGCATGGCAACAGGTAAAATGGTGGAGCAAGGAAGAATTGCAGAGCATCGATGAGTTTGCGCCGCGTGAGATATTGAATTACATATAAGAACCGATCAGCTGTTTGACGGCCACTTTTCCCTGCCCGCCGACAGAGAGCTTTGCTTCGGCTGGATGGACCGAAGCAATCGCTCTTCCAACCGATCAAGCGAGGTAAAGAATGCTTTAGACAAGGGAGGCGGCACGGCCAAGTGAGTTGCTCGTTTTCCAACTTAAGCCAACGAAAGAAGAACTGCTAAATTTACCGCATATGTTCGCGATGAGATTGGAGAGAGGATAAAGCCAGCTCGCGGAGACGGAACGATAACGATAGTGTTTTCTGTTTTCAGCAAACAGTAAAAAGAGGGGCACCTGGCCTACATATTGATTTCCAGCCAGCCCCTCGAGCCATTCATCCTAGCATTTTTCCACATCGACGCGGCCGGAGAAAAAGGTCGCGCCGCCGCCCATGTCGGCGATCCGATCGGGAGTAAGGGAGTTGACCAAATGGTTTGTGCCCGGAGAATCGGCCCATAACCCTTGCGTGACGACGACACCAGGGAGGACATGTTCTCCAACGGACGCTTTCAACACGCATTCTCCGCGATCGTTCCATACTCGGACTCGATCCCCATCTTTAATTCCTTTCGCCAGGGCATCTTTCACATTCATATACAAACGCTGTTCTTTTTCCAACGAAATGTGCTTTTCATTATTGGAGAACGTGGTGTTTAAAAAGTTGTGATTAGGACCGGGCACAAAGAAAAACGGAAAATCCCCATCGTCAACAATCGGCGTATACGTTGGCAACGGAGGATAGCCATCTTGTTCCATTTTCTTCGAATACAGCTCCATTTTTCCGCTCGGCGTTGGTAAGGTTCCCGGCAGCAACCGTTTGACCTTTGCTTTGATATACTGTTTTTCTACCAATGTTTCATAACGGATTCCTTCCAAGAAAGGGTTGGTTGGGTGATCCAAGGCTTGCGAAATCATTTCTTCTTCTGTCTCGTATAAACACGGATCCTCAAACCCCATTCGTTTCGCCAACAATTGGAACACTTCAACATTCGATTTAGACTCTCCGTATCGTTCAATCACTGGTTGTTGAATTTGAACATAGTGGTGCCAATAGGATGTATACAAATCTGTATTTTCAAATGAAGAAGTGGCCGGAAGCACAATATCGGCGTATTTGGCGGTTTCTGTCATAAACAAATCATGCACGATGACAAAGAGATCCTCTCTCGCCAATCCTTGTCGTACTTTGTTGCTGTTTGGAGCAACGACGGCCGGATTGGTGCCGTACACGAATAACGAACGAATCGGCGGATCCAATTCCAACAATGCCTCACCGAGCCGATTCATGTTGATGATTCGTGTATGTTTGTTTTGCAATAGATCCGGGCGCTGCAAGCTCATTTGATTAAGAGCTAGGTAGCCGCTATTGGATTTGATGGCGCCGCCGCCTTTGACCAACCATTGTCCGGTCAGGGCAGGGAGACAGGCGATCGTTCGGATGCACATTCCTCCGTTGTCGTGATGCTGCAAACCGTTGCCGATTCGAATGAAGGAAGGGGTGGTTTGCCCATACCATCTGGCAAGCTTATAAATATCTTCAACGGGAACACCTGTTATTTTGGAAACCATAATAGGATCGTACTGAACCACATGTTCGCACAGCTCCTCATATCCAACCGTATATTTTCTCAAAAAATCATCGTCTACCATGTTTTCTGCAAATAAAATATGCATCATGCCTAAAGCAAGAGCGGCATCGGTGCCCGGCAGGATCGGAATGAACCAGTCAGCAAGCTGCCCGGTTTGGTTTTTATGAACATCAATTACCACAATCTTCGCCCCGTTTTTTCGGGCTTTTTGGGCTAGGATGACTTGATGCATGTTCGTACTGACCGCATTAATTCCCCAGAAGATGACGAGTTTGGCATGAATCGTTTCTTCCGGATCGATTCCAAAGCCGCCTCCCATCGTATATTGAAGCCCTTGAGATCCAGCGGACGAACAAATGGTCCGATCAAGCAAGGATGCGCCTAGCCGATGGAAAAAACGCCGGTCCATGCCTTCGGCGCTGAGTCTTCCCATGTTGCCATAAAAGCTATAAGGAAGGATGCTTTCAGGTCCGTATGTTTCAATCAATTCTTTCCATTTGGCCGCAATGGTCTCGAGCGCTTCGTCCCAGCTGATCCGCGTAAATTTCCCTTCCCCTTTAGCACCCACACGTTTCATCGGGTATTTCAAGCGCTTCAGGTCGTAAATTCGTTCGGTTATATTCCGCACTTTATTGCATATATGGCCTTTTGTCACAGGATGATCCGGGTCGCCTTGAATTTTCACGATTTTCCCATCTTTCTTATGCACGAGCAACCCGCATTGATCAGGACAATCGAGAGAACAGACAGACGGAAAGATGCCGGTTGGCTGTTGTACAAATGAACCCATCGTTTTCCCCTTTCGTGATCAAAGAAATAATGGAGACTTAGTTAGACGGTTAATATGATAAAATAATTTGAAGAGTATGGCAACGATGATAGATAGAACTTTTGAATTCGATGACATCCTAAACAAGAGGGGGGAGACGGATGATTCAATATCCGTTTTTGTCGCTAACACGGCTTCCATCCATGGCCAACGAAAAGAATAGCAATGATATAATGGAAACAAAAAACGAAATGGAGTGAAGGCGCGATGACGACTCCGGAGTTTTCAAATCACAACTATACATATGAAGATTATCTCAAATGGGACGGACAATGGGAATTGATTGATGGCGTGCCATATAGCATGGCTCCTTCTCCTTCGTTTGCTCACCAGTATATGGTTGGTGAGTTGTATGCGGCATTGCGGGATGATTTTCAACAACAACGATGTGTAGTGGTCATGGCCCCATTTGATGTCATATTCGCTTCAAGCCTTGATGACAAATCCGCGAAAAATGTGGTGCAGCCCGATATTTCTGTTATTTGTAACCGAGAGAAAATAACAGAAAAGGGATGCGTGGGAGCCCCTGATTTAATCGTAGAAGTGTTGTCTCCGAGTACGGCGTTAAAAGACCGAAATGAAAAATACAAATTGTATCAACGGTTTGAAGTAAAAGAGTACTGGATGGTTGATCCGCTGCATCGAACCGTGGAGGTGTACGGATGGCATAACGGAGCATATGAAAAAAGGGAAGTATTTGGAGAACAAGATGTACTCGTTTCTTTTCTGTATCCAGATTTAAAGGTTTGCCTCCATGATGTGTTTCAGCGGTTATCATAAACAACGCGAAGCGTCAGCGTAGATGGGGGAGTATGCTTGCAATCTACAAATAACCGCCAACATCGATACGGAAACGGAAGCGGTCATTCAGCAAGCGCTCGATGTGCTCAAAAAAGGGCGCACCACGTTTATCATCGCTCACCGTTTATCGACGATTCGAAATGCCGATCAAATTCTTGTGCTAGACCGCGGCACGATCGTCGAACGCGGCACTCATGACGAACTGATGAACAAGAAAGGCAAATATTATCAAATGTATCAACTGCAACAAGGAGAGAAAAACGCGATCAAAGTGGGTTAATCGAGGAGAAGGAAGCTGTCTTGCGCTTCCTTCCGCAACAGATCGTATGAAAAAGAGCATATGCCAAAACGAGTCGAAAAAGAACAAACAAAGTAATGGGACCACCATCGTTGCAGCCAAATGAGCGCACAAACGAAATGGGGCGGGCCAATCAGTCGAGCATTCGGCTATTGGCCGCTCCTTTCCGCATATGCCAGAGTTGGTCCAACGTTGAAAGAGCAGACTTTAGTAAACCAATCGAAAGTTTAATGAGTCCGTTAGGAGGCGTGAAGGTTTACTATTTTAGCAGGACTAGGTAACCTATGGACAATGAGGTTGCTATCAAAAAACAAAAAAGATAGCTCAGCCCTGCCTAAACGGTAGCGGGGAAAAGCTATCTTACCGAACTTTTGTGCTATCAGCCCTGCCTAAACGGTAGCGGGGAAAATAACACCTTGCTTTAAATTAAATATAAGGCATAAAATTGTTTTAGTCAATAGAGTTTAGATAAAAAATATATCAATTGGAGTAAGAAAAATGAGGTGTGTCAATTTATGTACTACTTAATCTATTTTGATGAGAGTAATAAAATTGATCAACTTGACGTGGAGTATTCTTATTATGGTGCTTATGGAAGTACAGATATATCGATGGCAAAAGTGGTTAGAAAAGTTCGGAATATCTTTAAACAATGTAAATCCTTTAGTGAGTTACACTTTCGTGAGTATACGAAAGACAACCATGTAAAAAAATACTTCCAAACTCTCCATACAGTTATCAATGAGGATGTAAAAATAAACATTCTTATCGTGAACAATAAGGACGCCTTATATGCTGCGCAAAGGATAGGATTGACTACTCCTGAGTTGAGAAATTTATTTTATATAAAGATACCAGAAAGGCTGTTCTATGGTGTGACTAGAAATTTATCTGAATTTAGCAAAAACGATGGGATGATTAAAGTTAAAATTAAAGTGGATCAGAACGATGAATATGATCAAATTTTTCTTGGACATAAAATTATTGAACAGATGAACGCACATTCTGCCTATAGAAACAAAAACTATCGAGTGGTTAGTGTAATATCCCAAGATTCAGCTAAATCCATTCCTTTGCAAATAGTCGATACTTTTATGGGGATTGTTGTATTTTTGCTAGAAAAAAATTATCTTGAACAATCAAATGTTTCTAAAATAAAAAGCGATCTCATATATAGATTTCTGATCGAGCAAGATAACCTTACTAAGTTCCAGAAACAAATAAAACTATACAAATGGACAGGAAGCGAAGAGCTTACTCCCATGAACATAAGTGATTATGTATCGCCTTTTATGACCTATAAAGCCGCGTACGATGTGCAAGAAATGACACGTATCCAGAAAGTAATGCTTGAAGATTCCCCAAAATCATTGAAAGAGTTGAGAGAAAAAGTGAACTATCCTAATACAATGCTAAATACACTTATAGGATATAAAGACCAGATTGAAGGGCGCGGAAGAAATTATTCCATTATAGAACCGCAGGTAAAAATGATCTAACATTTTGAAATCGTTGCTTGCGACGATTCTCATTTTGTTAATCGGCCAAGTATTTCAAAAAGCAAATACAATACCGCCGTGGCATCAAGGATCGGCGCCCATTTCGTCAGTCCGACACCTAAATTGGCTGTCTACACTTAGTTTTTCCTCGTTCCAAGGGCTTTTCGTGAAAAAGTGGCTGAGCGTGGTTCGATGATTCGGGTGAAAACTCCAGTACCCGACATCCGTCAATGTCCCCGAAAATCCCTTGGTCGTCAAGGCGTCGACAAGATGAACGAGATGCTTGATGACCGGCTTCGAGAAATAAAGCGCCAATCCCAGCGTCATGAAAAACTTGTGGATTCCTTGATGATGTGCTAATCTATTCATGAGACATGAACCTCCTTGTGTGAATGGGTTTGAGCACATCTATTTTACTCAAGGGGCTGGGTTCATGTCTCCTTTTTTGTTTGGTTGTCAATTTATGTTAGCGAATTTGCTCATCTACAGTAGATGAGTGTTATTTTGTAAAATTCACATTAGATCGCACTCACACTATAAGAGAATGGAGGATTAAATTAACATGAGTAACAAGCCATATGTGTGGCAAATGATTAAAGAAGCGGTAGAAAACAGCCCAAATCAAAAAGTTACATATGCTGAAATAAAAAATTATATCAAAAACAAATATGGTAATGTTAACGAAAACACGATAAATGCTCAGATCATTGTTTGTACTGTTAATCAACCTTCACGAGTTCATTACCCAGAGAATCAAAAACCAAGAATTGCTAATTCTAAATATGATTTTTTGTTTACTGTAGGAAGAGGGCAAGTTGTATTGTATAATCCCAATGAACATGGTGTATGGGAAATACGTAAAAATGAATATGGGAAATTAACAGTTGCTCAAAAAGGATTAGAAGAAGACATAGCGATTGCTGAAACAGAAAATGGCTTGGAGTCAACAGAACCAGATATGTTGTTTCCTGTTGAAAGCCATCTACGTGACTTTATAGCACAAAACATTCAATCATTAGACGTGAATGGAAAAAGGTTAAAATTATATATTGACGATGAAGGACGAAATGGAGTAGAATACCCAACTGATGTCGGGCTCATTGATATTTTAGCCGTTGACGAGGAAGGTAATTTTGTTGTATTTGAGCTAAAACTTAGCAAAGGACCGGATGCAGCTATTGGTCAAATTGCTCGATACATGGGTTGGGTAAAAAAGAATATAGCAAAAGGAAAGAATGTTAGTGGAGTAATAGTAGCCAAAAAAGTTGATGATAAACTTAAATATGCCGCTTCTATCGTCCCTGAAATTTCTCTATTTGAGTATCAACTTAACTTCACAATACAGAAAGCAAGTATATAATGAGGCTGGCTCAAAATGGTCTTACCCCTGTCAAGTAGACAGTAATAAAAAAAGTTTAAACAGAAGATGGTTTCGCATCGCCATTCGGCTATTGTCTTGCTCTAAAAAATGAAACAGTTTTCGTAGTTCAGACAAAGACATATAAGTCGGTAATTTGCTATCCGTTTTAGGAGTATCAATTCCAATCATAAAATCGTTGTCGATTAGATTTTCTTTGACACAGTATTTACTGAACGATTTCAAGCAAGAAATTCTCCGATAGACCGTTCTAGGTTTAACATTTTCTTTTGTAATCTGATGCTGGATGAAGCGACGAACATGCGTTTTTGTAATGTCATGAAGTTGTACAGAATAACCGTGTTGAATTAAGAAGTTCTCGAAACATCTCAAATCATAAGCATAACCATCAACGGTGTTAAGTGAATAGTTTTTTTCAATTTGCAAGTACAACACAAATTCATCAATGGCTTGTCGAAACAACATAAAAAACACCTCCAGTTGATAATCAACGACCGATGATAATCGATAAAAAAATAATGATAATTCGTTTAAAAAATGATAATTCGTAGACACAAAAAACTATGAGGAACTTAGGTTAACAAGTTCCGGATAATTGATTTTATGGGCACTGGAGGGAAGAGGTCATGAGATTCCGGGAAAATAATAAGTTAACATAATATAAAGTGAAACGATAAAAAAATGATAAAACAGTAAGTTAACTTAATAATCGAGGATAAACTTTGATAATTTGTACAAAAAAATGATAATTGTAAACAAAAAATAAGTTGCTAATTTATAACATATATTAGCACATTTGTTCTTATTTGTCTAGAAAAAGAAACAACGACAACATAACCTTCGAGAGGATCCAGTACATGATCGACGCATTCGCAGTTGGCATAGAAGCTCTTCATATCGATACATAAAATTCTATTTTTTGGCAGACAAGAAATATCAAGCAACATCGACGCAAGGATCTTCTTTTAGGAACATATGTTCAATTCGCGAATATATGTTCCTGTTTTTGGTTAAAAAAAGCCAAGCGAAAACCACGAAAAGTAAGGAAGAGGGGGAGGCAAAAATAAAAAGACCGGATTGCTCCGGTCATTCCCATTCATATGGATCCCGACTATGCGTTTTTGCAGAGGCCGTACCTTTAAAATAGTAACTTGCCCAGCTATCACGTATATCCACGTAAAATGTTCCAGCTTTCATATTCGTGAAGATGGCACTACCGTTCACTTGTGAAAATGATTTAAAGGCTGTACAGTTTCCTGTCGAAGCATTACAAAGCCGAACAGATAAAGCACTAGTATCACCATACATGTGGGTAACGGCACCCGAGTTACGATTTACTCGATAAAGATCATAGACTGAGATGGTTACATTCTTTTCTACCGAAGTGGTTCGAATGGTCAATTCGTATTTACCATCCCCATTAGCAAACGAAGCTGGTCCAAAGTCAGTATAGGAAACAGCATACGTATTTGGAGTTCCAAATCCTAACACTAATGATCCTGCTGCAATGGCAGCGATGATCCCCTGTTTCAATCTCTTAATCAAATAAATCTCCTCCCCTTAATCTATAATATAATTTCATTGCCACAACATTTATTTTATTTAAGTAACTATTCAGCCACATCATAAAGTGAGCTGAATATTTTCTTCTTTTCTTGTCTATGATGTGAATATTGATAGACAAGGAGGTGAATCGCATGTTGACGGTACAACAAGCTGTATTTACAGTTGAGTTTTATCGGAAAGACGAAACATTGTTGTGATTGCCGATGAAGCACATCGCACCCAAGCCGGTTTTGCGGGCGGATTTGCCGCTCAGTTGCGTTATGCTTTGCCGAACGCTTCCTATATTGGATTTACGGGAACCCCGGTTGATTTTGTTGATAACAATACAGAAGAAATTTTTGGACATATTATCCACCGCTACGATATGGCTCAGGCGGTCGAAGACAAAGCGACATTGCCAATTTACTATGAGAGCCGCCTAATTCCGCTTGATTTATCCGCTGAAGACATTGATGAAAAATACAGAGAAATTATCGAAGAAGCAGGGGGAGACGATGAAGAGTCAGAGAACTATAAAAGAAAATGGGTCGCTCTGGAAAAAGTCGTCGGTACTCCAAAACGGCTCCGTCGTTTAGCCAAAGATATCGTATCACATTTTAACCAAGTCGCCAATCCGTTTCAAAAAGCAATGATTGTCTGCATGAGCCGGCGCATTGCGGTGGATTTGTATAATTATCTGAGAGAGATTCCAGAATGCCCTCCTGTTGAAGTGATTATGACAGGTCTATGACGCCGCAAAGCAAGATATTCCCATTGATGTGATCAAAAAACAGCTCCATGTCGCCTAAGGGGTCCCCTGTTTGTCTCTTAGGGAATGGAAATTACTGTAATGAAAAATACTCATCTACAGTTCCATATATAATGTGTTAAAGCAGATGATAAAATCCCAATATAGCTGAATAAAATTCCTCACTTACAATAGAACTATAATGTCAATAAGAGGAGCAATGGTTCATGATCACGAGTTATGACGCATTCCTGAGAAGGGAAAGATCATGAAAGAACGAATACACGAGTATGGTCACCGATTCCATTTGCTTGTCACGGAGGAACGATGATTCTCCATGGTAGAATACGTAGTTACTCTTAATATGCCATATTCGGAGTTTTTGTTCCGCTTATTCGCTTATTAGAGGCGGAAATTGTCAAAAGACAGGAACGATCGATCCAAACGCTCATCAAAGTCCAAACTGCCGTATCGCAAGACGATCCATACGTTTTTACCGCGCAACCTTCGTTGGATGAGTGATGGATTCGAGAACTGCTTACGTTGTCGTGTATTGACCGAAAAGAAAATATCCTTTTTCTCTGCCCACCAAGGATTGGAAAGACACACCTGGTGATTTCGATTGGAATGGAGGCAATAGCAAGAGGATATCAAACGTATTTTGTTACCGCCCGTGATTTGGTCACTCAGTTAAGAAGAGGCAGTCAGAAAGTTGGAGAAAAAGCTTCCTGTCTTTGTGAAGCCAACTGTTCTCATGATCGATGAAATGGGGTACCTAAAACTGGATCCGAACAGCGCTCATTGCTTATTTCTAGTGATCACCCAGCGGTACGAGCATATCCCAACAAAAGCTCTGGGGAATGGGAAGAAATTGTGGGAGACTCGGGCGATGTTAGATCGATTGCTGCGTCATTCCATTACCTAAAGAGGGGAAAGCTATCGATTACAGGAAAAGAGGATCCAAAAAAGAAAAACAAAGGGTTCCATGAGATCTTTCTGGGGAATGTTAAACCGGCGATTTTGGGGAAAATATAATCAACCTTGACATACGAAGTGTGTGCCTACGAAAATCAACGTATTTTTCTAGTGTATAGACTTAAAAGGCTTTTTCTAAATTGTCCTTGCCTAAAATGGACTGTCGAACTCGGGGTACGGAAAATATGTAAAAACCTCTTCTCGGTACGGAAATTTTGTAAAAAGTGCTTTGCCGGTACGGGATTTTTGTAAAAAGTGCCTTGCTGGTACGGGATTTTTGTAAAAAGTACCTTGCTGGTACGGGATTTTTGTAAAAAGTGCCTTGCTGGTACGGGATTTTTGTAAAAAGTACCTTGCTGGTACGGGATTTTTGTAAAAAGTGCTTTGCTGGTACGGAAATTTTGTAAAAAGTCCTTGCTGGTACGGGATTTTTGTAAAAAGTGCTTTGCTGGTACGGAAATTTTGTAAAAAGTCCTTGCTGGTACGGGATTTTTGTAAAAAGTCCTTGCTGGTACGGGATTTTTGTAAAAAGTGCTTTGCTGGTACGGAAATTTTGTAAAAAGTGCTTTGCTGGTACGGGATTTTTGTAAAAAGAAGGGGATGGCTGGTACGGAAAATATGTAAAAACTACTTTCCACCTATTCCTCTCGCTCCTGTTTGTCATCTGGACATTGTCATTTGATTATTCGATTAATTTTTCTCTTGGATGTATTCGTACTTCTTCCCGTTTCTTTTTCATTTCATTACTACAAATATACTTTAAGTTTCTTTTGCTTGCCTCTATATTGAATTCCCTACCTAGGTGGCCATTATGTTATCTACCCAGTCTTCACTTTTGTCGAGCAGATTTGTTATTTTACAGGGAGAAATTCGATGAAATGGGTTAAAAAAAGGCAAAGGGTAAGATAGAATGATAATAGATAATCGATTTTGTTTTTTACTTTTCTTTCCTTTTACAATTAATATAACAGAAGGCCTTTTTGGTCCAGAAAAATGGTGAAAAATCATCGGTAAGGATGTATGGCGAAAACAGTCGTTGGCATTCTTGCCGATGTTTTTTATTTATCAACATTTTTGATGGAGGGATTATTTATGAATCAGTATTATGTCGTTCTTAGAACAAAAGAGAAAGACGAATTAATGGATGTCGTGGGGGCTTTGTCATTAGAGGAAGCATGGGCAATTGCCAGAATACGTTATGAAGAAAGAATGCGTGAGGGAGATAGTCTGTTTGTTTTTCCAGCGATAGGACCTCTTGCATTTGATGAGAATAATCGATTTGTTAGCAACAGCGGAGGGAATATGAAAATTATGATGAAGTTCTAAAGAAAACAAAGATGACTCCCGTTGAAGTGCAGTTCAACGGGGGTCATTTTTTTTCGTTTCTTTTCATGGTACCGAACAATAGATCCCCATGGCCATCGAATCAAATCTACATCTTCTTCATCATGATTGCATCGCATTCGCCACTGTTAGACGTAACGACTCATCTTATCGATGTTTAGAACAGATTTTATCAAAAACGGATCAATCAGTCCGATTTGCATTAAAACCGAAAGTTGAAACAGAAGATATTCAACTATTACAAAATGATTATCCGTTATATAAATTAGCTTTGGAACTTGGGGGTACAGAAACGCAAAAAGCCACTATACCGGTGGCAATAGTAAAAGCAAATGTTCTGGAACGTATCCAAATAGAATTAGACCAAATTAATGTTGTAGATGGAACAGGCAAGAATTAGAACAGTCACTTATTCTTTTAGGTAAGCGAGAATCTGATGATTGGATAGAAATAGATCTCTATCTTTTATTTAATGGGGATTTTGAATATATAAGTACAGGTATAGAAGACCCTTCGTTTAAACGTGAAACGATCATACACGCATGAAAAATCCTGTAGGGTGTACAGTTAAAACATGATGAATGCTTGAACAAAAAGTGTATTTATTTGCGGAAATCTATAGTTTTCATTAGCTTGGTATGGGATTTATGTAAAAACTATTATTTTGGTACGGGAATTTTGTAAAAGCTCAGTACGGGATTTAAGTAAAAACTGTGGTCTCAGTGCGGAATTTTTCTCGGTACGGGATTTATGTAAAAAGATTTGATTTAGTACGGGAAATATGTAAAAAAATAAAAATTACTATGATGAATGATTAACCGGTATCAATTTGATACTGGTTTTTTTATTATCAAATAATGTTATATCCATCCGAAAAATGTAATTTATTTTATTAAAAAATTTGGGTCAAATTAGGAGTCGGGATATAGTAATACTCGTCTGGATAGGTCATTCTTCTAAATTTTAGAACACTTGATCTGAAGCCATTTTTAAACTATTAGGTATATGAAGTTGTTCATACAGTTAACTGGGTAGGTTTTAATGTACCCAGTTAACCCTATGAATCTGTGGCTCAATGTTAAATATTTTAGCTTTTCGTTTGAGCCGAATGGAAAAAATGCACTTTTAAATCGTTCAATAAAAGAAAGGTTGCATGACGGCCAATACTATTTCGATAAGTGATGGGGCGGATGTATTTTAATTCGTATCTTTTATTTGTATCGTTCGACCGGGCATTGTAAAACTGCTGATAAGGCCATCGATTAAGTATAGATTGATCAAAATATCATGATAAATTTTGAATACATTCTTTTCAGAATCCGTAGCACATCTGAATTTATATGGCTATAAATTGCCACAAATATTCTGCAAAAGTTATTAAAATTTAGCACAAGCGAAGTTATAATGTTTAAAACAATCGGAGGTGATTTAAATGAAATTAATAGAAGCATTAGAACAGTTAAACAACGGAAAATCAATTGCAGAAGTTGCAGCTATGGCAGGAATAAATGAAAAAGACTTAGAAAGAAAACTGGCAAATGCAGCAATTGAATTTGATCAAGAAGAAAATGAATATAAATATAAAGGTATTGCACCAGAAGAATCATTGAGTAGAGATGTAAAAAGTAGAATCGTCGTTTTATTAGTTGATAAACCCTTTGTAAAAAAGAAACAAGAAAATCGAACGCCAATAAACGTTGAAGAGAATTTCGATTTGGAATATAAAATGTTCAAAGATTACTTAAAAGTAGATCATTCGTTGTTAAAAGAGAAGAAGACCTTTTTCTTAACAGAAAAAATGTATAACACAATAAAAAATCTAAGTATAGAAAAATCATTTAAAATAAATGCACTAGTAAATGTTTTGCTGCAAAGAGGGTTGGAATATTACAAGGTTGATTTAAAAGAAAAGGATGGCTGATGATTGGTAATAATCGTCACTTATGATTGCAGATTCTTTGCTCTTATTATTATATTTTGCAAAATAATTGTTGACTTTTCATCATAATCTGATAAAATACAAAACAAATGAATAACTTAATATACGACAAGGGAAAACCCCAAGCTTTACAGCGCTACCTATGCGTATATACACGCATAAGAAGTAGCGGTGTTTGGCTTGGGGTTTTTTGTATTTTAAGTTCAATTATTTTTATACGGAGGTAATAGATCATGAGCAAGACAAATATTTCAGCTAAATCTACTTTAATTGAGGCTTTTAATGAATATGAAAAAAGCCAGTTTTGGTCAAAAAACACTAGACGTACCTACCGTAAAAATGTAATTTACATGTCAGAATATATGTTAAACCAAGGGTTAAATCCAGTGCTTGAGAATATCGATTATGAATTTGTGAAGATATGGGAAAATGATCAACGAAAACAAGGCTATAGTCCGAGAACGATAAAACAACATCAGGCAACGATGCAATCTATGTTTACGCATTATAACCGGCTCGGAGTTATTAACGGAAATCCATTCGCAGCATTAAAAATCACAGATTCTAATAAACAAAAACATCATTCGAGAGCATTAAATATCATCGAATTATACCAAGTTTACAAAGCTGCGTTTGAGTTGCAAGAAAGAGGTGTTAATGTATTAGTTCCAACCCTAATAGATATGTTTACTGCTCTCAGAGTCACATCGCTCGAAAAACTAACCGTTCGTTCAGTCTCTACTACTATGAACGGTCTAGTTTATGAGTTCGATCCAAAAAAAGATCGAGTAAAAGAAGATAAACTTCTTGACCAATATCTAGAGGAAGGGGATAAACACACTGACAATTCGCCAAACAGCAAAAACAAAGACTTCTTTATTCCATTACCACCTAAGCTCATGAAATTACTCACCCAATATATTGAACACATGGAACCAAATGATGCATTGTTATACGGCTTGAGAGGAAAGCCGCTCATTAACAAGCAGATGAATTATATAATCGATAAAGTATGTGAACATTTGGGATGGATAAAAGTAGAATATGAACAACCAGAGAATAAGGAAAATCATAATCATGCAAAAGAGAAGGGAAGAAGAAACAAAATCATCCGTAAAACAGAGAAGTATTTCACACCGCACGGATTACGATACACTCTTTCTACATTGTTTCATGAAATGGGGGTCTCAGATGATGCCATCAGGTTTTTACTTGGCCATTCCAGGTATGAGCTTGGCGCTCTGCAGCATTATATTTTAAGCGATGCAAAGTATATTAAAGAAATTCGAGCGGCCCAAGTAATAATCGAAACTCTTTTTGAAACCACTATGGAACTTGAATCTAATTATAATATCACTCTAGATTTAGAAGAAATTTTTGATGAAATTCCTAAAGTTTATTCGAATCAATTGAAAAACAAAAATTACATCAATCTGTTTAAAGAACATCTCGTAAAGTATGCATTTGCTGCATTACAGCAAAAAATACTTAAAGAATCAGGGAATAATCATTCTGATTATTTTACATTTCAAGCACCAGAACTTTATAATCAGATTGCTATGGCGCAGCAAGGGTATTTTCCCCATGCTCCAATGCCTTATCAGCAAACTCATGGAATGCACTCAATGTCGTACGATCTCACGCATCCAGTGCCTTTGTATCCGCCAACTCATATTCACATGAAATAACTACCCGGCTAGGGTAGTTATTTCCGTACTAAGCAGGTTTTAAAATATGTTAAATGTTTCAATCGCTTTTTTCTTTTGCTCAAAGTCAACATGCGTGTATACTTGCGTCGTGACTAAACTTTCATGGCCGAGTAGTTCTTGTACGGTACGCAAATCAACATTTTCTTTATTTTCTTGTATCAACAAGGTAGCAAACGTATGCCGCAAATGATGGAGTGAGAACCGTTGAGGTGGCAGACCAGCTTTTTGTAAGATTTCTTTAAATATCTTATGTAAACCACGCGGATTCAGTTTTTTACCGTTTTTATTTAAAAATACCGGTTGGGAAGGATGGAGCTGATATTCTTCTAAACTTCCCATATAGCTCTTAATTAAAGGGACAACCATGGGATGAAGGGGGAGTAAGCGCTCTTTTTTTCCTTTCCCATATATGCGTATCGTGTTGTTCGATAAATCAATTTGTTCCCAAGTTAGTTCAACAATTTCAGATCTTCGCATACCCGTAGTGGCTAACAGTTTAAATAGAAGATGGTTTCGCATCGCCATTCGGCTATTGTCTTGCTCCAAAAAATGGAACAGCTTTCGTAGTTCAGACAAAGACATATAAGTCGGTAATTTGCTATCCGTTTTAGGAGTATCAATTCCGATCATAAAATCGCTGTCGATTAGATTTTCTTTGACACAGTATTTACTGAACGATTTCAAGCAAGAAATTCTCCGATAGACCGTTCTAGGTTTGACGTTTTCTTTTGTAATCTGATGCTGGATGAAGCGACGAACATGCGTTTTTGTAATGTCATGAAGTTGTACAGAATAACCGTGTTGAATTAAGAAGTTCTCGAAACATCTCAAATCATACGCATAACCATCAACGGTGTTAAGTGAATAGTTTTTTTCAATTTGCAAGTACAACACAAATTCATCAATGGCTTGTCGAAACAACATAAAAAACACCTCCAGTTGATAATCAACGACCGATGATAATCGATAAAAAAATAATGATAATTCGTTTAAAAAATGATAATTCGTAGACACAAAAAATTATGAGGAACTTAGGTTAACAAGTTCCGGATAATTGATTTTATGGGTACTTGAGGGAAGAAACCCTCAAATTTCGGGGAAATTGATAAGTTTACATAATATAAATTATAAGAAGTTATATAAACGTTTGTTTCGTTGACAAGTAATCTCGTGATAGTGAGACAGAAACAAAAAAATCTCCATCCGGCATGAACCGACTGTCCCGTTGCATACGCATGATAGCGAGCCTATCCCGGTTAAAGGAGTGCGCGATGATGACGAGAGCTCGTCCGTATTTGTTGACAAGGAGCGTTGTGCCGGAAAATCAAGAGTCGCCGATTTGGTTTTTGCACCGTTTGCGTTTCGTACCGGAACGGTATGTGTTTCGCCGCAATCATTTTCCGTATCCGCTGCGTCTTCCCGATCGTTTGACAGTTCGCGGGCTTGTTTCGTTTCCGCTGTCCCTTTCGCTTGCCGAGTTGAAAGCGATGCCAGCCAAGACGATCACAGCGGTGCTCGAGTGCGCAGGCAACCAGCGGGCGAAGTTCTCCCCTCCCCCATTTGGGGAGCAATGGGAAGGAGGCGCATTGAGCCAAGGGGCTTGGACGGGCGTGCCGCTTCGCGAAGTGCTGGCGCGGGCTGGGGTGCGGCCGGGAGCGGCCGAGGTTGTGTTTGTCGGTGCAGATGAGGGACTACGCCCCGATATGGACGGCGTATTTTCGTATGTGCGCAGCTTGCCGCTGGCCAAAGCGCTGCATCCGGATACGATGATTGCGTATGCGTACAACGGCGCCCCGCTTTCGCTTCAGCGCGGATATCCGCTCCGCCTGATCGTGCCCGGGTGGTACGGAATGGCGTCAGTCAAATGGCTCGCGCACATCATCGTCACCGATCACCCGTTTACCGGTCCGTTTCAATCCATCGACTATATGTATTATCCTCATCCGGATCGGGATGACGGCAAACGGCCGGTGACGACCATTCGCGTCAATTCGCTCATTCAGTTTCCGCTCGATCGCTCGATTCATCGGCGCGGTCCGCTAAAGGTGGAAGGCATTGCTTGGACAGGACGGGGCGTTATTACCCGTGTCGAGGTGAGCCTCGATGGCGGACGGACGTGGAGGGAAGCGAAAGTAAGCCGTGATGATCATGAACCGTATGCATGGGTGCATTGGCAATGGGAATGGAACGCCGACCGTCCAGGAGACTACGAAATTTTGGTGCGGGCGACTGATTCAGCGGGGCGAACGCAACCGCCGCATCCGCTTTGGAATCGGAAAGGATACGGCTATCACGCCATTTCGCGCGTGCGGGTGCAAATCACCTGACCAACATAAAAACGTGCAGGGTTTCTTGAATCACTTACAAGAAACACTGCACGTTATCCGCTGCGTGTCGATAGTCGCAGGGAGAGCATGTTCCCATCCTTTCTTCTAACTTTCCGTATCATGCAATATCGGTATGGCGATAGCGGACACCTTTATACCGAATGCGAACTGGCACGCCTTTTTCCTGGTTATATTTGATCAGCATCCGTTGGGCTTTTGAAAAGGCTTCCATCATTCCGGACGCCAAGATGGTCTCTTCCCACGAAACCGTCTTTCCTTGATCTGTGTAGAAGGAAAAGACATACTGTTTCATCCTCCTCACCTCCCCATATACATATTATAATTAAAGACTGTTTTTCCTAAACACAAAAACTGTTACAATTATGTTAACATTTTCTGCACCGCGTTGCTGTGAAAAAGCAGTTTCCGGGGCATTCCGGAAACTGCGGGTTGCCGTTGCCGGCCGTTCCGTTCCCAATGGTTCAAAAAGGAAACAACCGAAGAGGACAAACGGTAAATGGAGGAAATCCATGCCATTGAAAAGAGATGCATTTACAACAAAGAAAACCGGCATCAATCCCCAATGCCGGTTTGTTGCTTGTATTGTTTGACGGCTGCCGGGTAGTCGGCCTGAATGGCGTCTTTGTCCCGCCCAAGCCGCGCGCTTAGAAATTCAAGCACAGCGGCATCGTGGGCAAGGCCTGCCGCAAACTGCCGCTTCAGCCAGCGTTCGCCCGTGGCTTCTTCAGGAAACGTACGGGCCTCCCCCCCATCGGCATGCAAACTCCAACCTTGTTCCGTCCGGCGGCTCAACCACCATTGGCCGTGATGGTTCGTCCAAAACACCCCTTCCGCTTCGTCCCGTTTGTTCAGCTGGTTTTGTTCCGCATCGCCGTAAACCGGCAACAGCGGGAACGTCTCGACGACAAAGAGCGGGAATGTCGCATCATCGACAAAACAACCGGACGCTTTCGGATGGCCGCCGCCACCAAACTGCCGAGCGAATTCAGCGACGTTGACATCATCGTGAATGGTGCGAAAACCGATATGTTTCGTCCCCATATTGACCATCGCGATCAAGTCAAGGTGCGGGTATCGTTTTGATAAGGCGTTGCCAAGTTCCGACAAATGCCGTTCAGCGAATACAACACCGATGCAATAGTCGCCGAGTGAGCGTTGGACGAGCTGCTTTTGTTTTTGCCGGATGTAGCGCTGAATTTTCTTTTCCTCCATATCCAAAAGCAACTCTTCCGTTTCGGTCAAGGTGAACGGTTCGCCGGAGGAAAGCCGTTCGCTCATCGTCTCCCAAAAGCCGTCGAGTCCTAAAATCGTCAATAAATCATTAAGCCGCTTCGCCTGTAGATTTCCATTTTCTTCCCATTCCCATGTATCATATTGGCGGACGAGCTCGACAAATGTTGCTAGCGAGTCGCTTTGTGTCAGTTTTCCTTCACGGACGAGGTAATCGTAAAAGAGCGAGGTCGCGCACGTTTTTTTGCCGTTGTCATCGGTCGGTACGACCCAGCCCCACGGGTAGTTGTTGAAATGAAGCGCTGTTACGTGGTGGTCGACGACTTGCACATGGCCGCCACGCTTCGCCCGTTCGGCAAGCTGCTCTTCGACGTCCTTGCCGACGGCCAAGTCGGTGATAAACAGCATAGCGCTCTCTGCTTCTTCACTTTGCAGAAACTGAGCGACCCGCTCATCTAGATTCCGGTAGGAACAAAACGAAATGTTGACTTCCGTAAACGCCAGCTTTGCGAGCAACCCGCAGCCGATGCCGTCTAAATCGCTGTCGGTAAATAATTTGATCATCGCTTCCCATCCTTTTTATCACAAGCTTCTTTGCAGCCACATTTTCAAAAGCGGAAGCAGCCGGTCCGTCAGTTCACTGACATGCGGCACGAAGACGCGGAAACGACCGTAAATGTTTTCGATCGTCCGCCGCGTCGATTCGTCATCGGCGCCGCGCCCTAAAAAGAGGTTGACGACCTCGATGCCGCGACGGCGCGCGTCGGCGACCGCTTCATGCGTATCGATGATGCCGTTTTGTTCGTAGCCGTATGCGGCCGGCTCGCCATCGGAGAACACGAGCAACACTTTTTGCGCTTCCGGACGGCCAAGGAGCTGTTCCGTCATCCAGCGGATGGCCAATCCGTCGCGGTTGTCTTCGTGCGGCTCAAGCTGCATGATTGCCGGGCCGCTTGATGGCCCCAATGATCGGCGAAACGATACAGCCGTTTGCATGTAGTTGGGTTGCCAAGAGGCGGTTGCTTCGTTCGCATCTTCCCAAAATCCAACAATGGCATGCGGCACCCGCAACGTTTTCAGTGCCTCATGGCAAAGGACAAGACCGGTTTTCGTCTCTTCCATTTTGTCGTGCATCGAGGCGGAGCAGTCGACAAGCAATCCAAATACTGCATCAAACCGCCGCGCTGGCTCGCCTTTTTTGTAAAACAAGCGCGGCCGCTCATCGGTGAAAAACGGCACCAGCTGTTTGCGCAGCCGCCCGGCGGGCAAGTTTGTGCGCCAAGCGCTGCGCTGATGCTCAAGCCATTGCTCCATCACGCGCACGAGCCGTTTCCGGTACGGCGCCACCGCCGCCTGCTTGGCGCGGTACTGCTCGAGATGGAGCGGGCTTGGCGGTGGGGAAGGAAGAAGCACGAGCTCGGCTTGACGGTTCGCCTCGCCATACGGAGCGCCGCTTCTGGTGCGGGGATGATCGTCAAAGGAGGCGTGCGCTTCGAGGCCATATTCATTTCGATTCGTCGGTCGGGACGTTCCTTGAACGATGGCGAGCGCCTGGTCGCTGTCATCCCCCGGCCGCGCCCCGTCGCCAAGCATTCCGGTGCGGGTGCCGCGCTCAAGCTCGAAACGGAGAAAATTTCCGCCCGTTCGGCTCGTTTCCCGGTGCCAAGTCGGCATCACTTGCCGGTACACGTCACCGTTTGAGGAATCGTTCGATGTGTCGCGGTTTTCCAACGGATCGGTTCGCTTTAAGTCGTGAATCGTCATCTTCCGTTCGTCTTCCCCGTCGTCGACAATCGGCAGCGACGTATAGGTGTTCACCATATCATCGGGCAGCACGCTCTCCATCAGCGCAACAATCGTCAGCGTCCAGCGGGCTGTTTCCGCCGTCGATGAGACGTCATAAAATTGCGGCCATAGCGCTTCAAGGCGCGCTTGTCTCGCCTCATCTGCCATCGGAACAAGCGGGACATCATCAAGCGGCGAATCCGCGGTCAGCCGCAAATACATGGCCGCTAAAAATTGATCAGCCAAGGCGCACCGCGTTCGGTTTGCTTGCCATTGCTGGGTGAAATAGCGGCGGTATAGGCGGCGGCGCGCGCGAAACCATCGCTTCAAACCTGGCCGCTCCCGCTCACACACCGCTTCCAAACGGAGATCTTCAGCAAAGGAAAACAATTGTTTGGACAGTTTAGACAGCGGCTGCGCCTCCGCCGTTTGCCGGAAGGCGCGGACGGCACCCGCATCGGTATGCCGGCGCGTGCCGATCATTCGCAAGACCACATCGCTTTTCATCGCCTGCTCTTTGTCCGGCGACGGGTAGACACCCCAAAATTGGCTCACATATATCGTCTGCTTCGCTAGATGAACGCCGGAATGAGCGGCAAACTCCACCGTCCAGCCGCGGTCGCGGGCAAGCGTTTGGGCGAGATCGGAAAGCTCCATGACCAAAAACGAATCGATCGGCTGGTCGTTGAACATCATAAACCGTTCCATGTGCCGCCCCCTACTCGTCAAACCATGTTTCAGCGATGTTGCGCACCGCTGCCCGTTCCCGCTCGTCATCGAGCTTATCGATAATGCTTCGTTCAATTGCGCGCAATGGAGGCATATGCGCCGCCAAATCGCACGCATCGAGCAAGGCGCGCACCGAGGCGGCTTCTTCGGCAATTTGTCCGTTTCGCACTTGTGTAAGCAAATCGGCTGACAGACTAACGAAACGATCAATCAACGTTTCGTCCGTTAATGTAGTTTGCGCCAACAACACTGATTTTAACGTCGCTCCTTGCACGTATGGCACATCGATGACGACAAACCGGTTTTTTAACGCTTCATTGAGCGGCACGGTGCCGATGTAGCCTTCATTGATCGCCGCGATGACGCCAAACGTCGGCTTCGCCTGCACGACCTCGCCAGTGAGCGGGTTGGTGAGCCGACGCCGATAATCAAGCACACTGTTTAAAATCGGGAGCGTTTCTGGTTTGGCCATGTTGATTTCATCAATATATAATAAATGGCCGTTTGTCATCGCTTGAATGACCGGGCCGGGAACGTAATCGATCACCGCCTGGCCGCTGCGGTGCACAATCGTCTTAAACCCGAGCAGCGCTTCGGCGTCTAGGTCGACAGAACAGTTGATGCTATGCATGGGCTGCCCGAACAGTGCGGACAATGTTTCAGCAAGCCGCGTTTTGCCTGACCCGGTTGGGCCTTTTAAGAGCACGTTTTTTCCAAGCGCAAGCGCGACTGCCGCATCATGGATAATGGCCTCGTCTTCGGCCGTATACCCGCCGGACCCAATCAACGCCCGATCCGGATCGTGGCGGAACTGCTCTTTTCGTTTTTCCATTTCTTTTGTTACAACTAAGGGCCATGTCATCATTGGATGCCTTCCTCTCTGTTGCCATCTTCCCTCTTCATTCTACTAAATCACCTGTCAGGACGCAAAACAAACGAAATAAACCATAATTATATTATGTAAATAATATAAAAGAAAAAACAAGGGCGCTCCTAGCTGTAGTTGTCCTCAATGGCTTTGCGAATGAGCGCCGCGCATCGGTCAAGCTCCGCTTTTAGCTGGCGTTTGTACAGTTTTGCTTTTTCCTGTCCTCCGTCGGCGAACCGGTAATACACGACTTCCTGGTACTTCATCCCTTCTTTTTTCTGCTTCACTTGCTTTAAAATGCCGTCTTCGATCAAATCGTGAAGCGCCTTGTACACTTCCGAATGGTTCGGCCGGTAGCCGAACGGCTTAAACTCTTGGCGCAGTACGTCAAGCAGCTTCAGTCCGTACAGCCGCTCCTGTTCCGTTAAGGTGATCAAATACAATTTTAAAAACGCACGTTGTTTTAACAGAAAACCGCTGGGCGTCCGTTTCTCTCCCATGATCTTGTCCTCCCTTCAGATGTTTCATTCGCCTCACTGAGCGCGAATTCCTGCTTAATTCCGCTTTCTTTTCATGATACCATGCGGGAGAGGAAACCTCCTCCCCCGCCCGCTTTCAATAGAACACGATCGTTTTGTTGCCGTGAATGATGACCCGGTCTTCCAAATGCCATCTGAGCGCCCGTGCGAGCACCGTTTTTTCAATTAGGCGGCCGATCCGCTTCAAATCGTCGGGATGATGGCGGTGATCAACGCGGGCGACGTCCTGTTCAATGATCGGCCCTTCGTCTAAATCATCGGTGACGTAATGGGACGTGGCGCCGATCAGCTTGACGCCGCGCTCATAGGCCCGCTCGTACGGCCGCGCGCCGATAAACGCCGGCAAAAATGAGTGGTGAATGTTGATGATTCGCCCCGGAAATTCAGCGACAAACGCCGGCGATAAAATTTGCATGTAGCGGGCGAGCACAATCGTATCGATCCGATAGTCGCGAAGCAGGCGGATTTGTTCGGCTTCTGCGTCGGCTTTTGTTTCTTTCGTCACCGGAATATGTACATACGGGATCCCAAGCGGCTCGACCACGTCGCGCAAGTCGGGATGATTGCTGATGACAAGGGCGATATCGGCAATCAGTTCGCCCGCCTGCCATTGCCAAAGCAGCTCAAGCAAACAATGTTCCGCTTTCGAGACAAAAATGGCGATTCGCCGAATGTCATTATGCAGCCGAAGCTGCCACGTCATGCCGAATTCCTCGGCAATTGGGGCAAACGCCGCTTCGATCGTTTCCTTCCGATCGGCGACGTTCAGGCAGTCAAACTCCAAACGGAGGAAAAACGTTCCGCCTTCCGGATCGGTTGAGTATTGGCTTGATTCGACGATATTTGCCCCATGCTCATAAAGAAATGAGGTGACCGCTGCAACGATGCCGGGACGGTCCGGACAGGAAATGAGCAGCCGGGCGCGGTGTTCATAGCCTTGCAAAAACGATTGCCAGCGATGTTGGCGAAATGTGCTCATCCGTTGTCTCTCCCTTTTCTTGCCGTTATTTAGTTTCCATCATACAAAAAATTGGCGGGCTTGCCAACAGGGAAATGTGAATGTCCGCCATAACAAAAGGCACCTCCCTCACAAGGAGATGCCTTTTCCACGGATGGTCTTTGATCAGTCTTTGGTCAAATCGCCGGCCGGGCCGAAAAATTCGTAATGGATGCGCTCCTCCGGCACGCCCCATTGTTTCAGCGCGCGATAGACGGTTTTCATAAACGGCACCGGGCCACAGAAGTAAAAGTCAGCATCTTTAGATGGAATGACCGTTTGCATCCATTCCAAATCGATCCGCCCTTCTTTGCGAAAATGTGGGTGTTTCCGGTCTTCGTCGGACGGGAACTCGTAACAAATGTGATATGAAAATGCGGGATTTTCCGCTAAAGCTTGCAACTCTTGATCGAACGCTTGCACGCGGCCATTGAGAGCCGCTTGAAGGAAAGTCGCTTGGCGGTTGGGCTGCCGGATGGCCAGCGTACTTGCCATGCTCAAAAGCGGAGTGATGCCGACGCCGCCGCTGATAAAGACGACCGGCGTTTCTTTGGTGAGATCAAGCGTAAAGTCGCCGGCCGGGGCGCTTACTTCAAGCACATCGCCTTCTTGGATATGGTCATGCAAGTAGTTTGACACAATGCCAGCCGGTTTTTCAGCCGTCGCTCCTTCCCGTTTGACGCTGATGCGGTAATACCCTTTTCCAGGGGCATCTGATAAGCTGTACTGACGGATGTGCGTGTACGTTTCGCCTGGAATCGACAGTTTGACGCTCACATATTGGCCTGGCAAGTAATCGCTGATGGCACCCCCGTCTTCCGGTTGGAAATAAAACGACGTAATGACGTCGCTTTCTTTCACTTTTTTGGCGACGACAAAACGGCGAAATCCGCGCCAGCCGCCGTGTTTGGCCGCTGCTTCCTCGTAGAGTTCCTTCTCGACTTGGATGAAAACAGCGGCAATGGCTTCGTATGCTTCCGCCCACGCGGCAATGACTTCATCCGTGGCGGCGTCGCCAAGCACGTCTTTGATCGCGAGCAACAAATGTTTTCCGACGATCGGATATTGTTCCGGCTGGATGCCTAAGCTCCGGTGTTTATGGCCGATTTGCCGCACGACCGGCAAAATGGCGTCGAGTTGATCGATATAGCGCGCCGCTGCATATACCGCTGAAGCCAAAGCGCGTTGCTGCCGCCCTTGTTTTTGGTTGGCATGGTTAAACACATTCAGCAGCTCCGGATGATTGGAAAACATGAGTTCATAAAACCGTTTCGTAATCTGTTCCCCGTGCTTCTCTAATACCGGCACGGTCGATTTGACGATTTCGATCGTTTTCGGATGTAAAGTTGTGATCGTAGTCATTGTTCCATCCCCTCACAAAACATGTATTTCAAATACATCTTTTATTCAAACATGGACGGCAACAAAAAGCAATATTTCAAATACATCTTTAACAAATTGTTCACAATTCCCCGTGCGAAGCGGGTATGGTACAATAAAATTCGATCATGTTGCATAAAAGGTTGTGGACGAAGATGCAGTTAACCAACTACACGGAATACGCGTTGCGCGTCCTCTTGTTTTTAGGGACGCTTGAGGAAGGAGAAAAAACGAACATTAAGGAAATTTCCACTGCGTTTTCGCTGTCTGAGCATCATTTAAGCAAAATTGTCCATGAGCTCGGCAAGCTTGGCTACATCGAAACGATCCGCGGGCGCAACGGCGGAATCCGCCTAGCAAAACGGCCTGAGGAGATCGTCATCGGGGCGGTCGTCCGTGAGACGGAAGACAATTTGTCGCTTGTCGAGTGCTTTGCCGCCCACGGCAATGAGTGCGTCTTGACGCCTGCCTGCCGCCTTCGTTTCGCCCTTCGCGAAGCGCTAGAGGCGTTTTTGCGCGTGCTCGATGCGTATACGCTTGCCGATTTGCTGGAAAACCGGACGTCGCTCCGCATTTTGCTTGGGGAGCGGCGCAATCGATAAACACTCTCCGTCCGAATGGCGGGGAGTGTTATTTTGTCTGTTGACAGGCACACTATAAGCAAGCATCGCCGCAGAGAAGGGAGACAGAACGATGAGACGGTACGAAGTGATTGTTATCGGCTCTGGACTGGCCGGTCTTGCCTGCGCCTGGGAGCTCGTCCGCCGCCGCCATCGCGTGCTTGTGCTTGAACGCGACGGAGCAGTCGCGGACGACATTTCGTCATGTGCCGGGGCGTTTGTCGATCATTATCGGCGACCCAGAGCGATGGATCAAGGCGAGCGGGGAAGCGATTCTTTCCCAAGTCTATGCAGACGCCAGCACAATCGGCTTGCCGCTTAGCGGACATATAAGGCAAAGCCGGATCATTTCCCACCCGGAAGATTTTCATTCGCTCGCTCCCGGCTATGACCACTTGCGCCCGAGGCAGCAAACCGATGTACCCGGTTTGACGCTAGCGGGAGACTATACGCGCCAGCCATACTTTGCGACGATGGAAGGGGCGGTCTTGTCCGGACAGCGGGCGGCAGCAGTCGTCGCCCGCCGCTTCGGCGGAGGATGAAACACGAAAGGAGGAGGAAAAGATGCGAAAACGATGGGTGTCACTAGCCGCCATTGGCGCGTTGGCGATCAGCCTTTGCGCCGGCTGCGGCAGTAACGACGAGCGGCCGGAAAAACGTAACCAGTCGTCCAATATGGGTGGCGGGATGAACACATCCGGCACCGGCCGCTAATCCCCTTTGTTTGCCACATTTCGCATAATATATTAAGATTAGAAAGGTGTGAGAAAATCCGCAAGACTAAAGGAGGTAACAATGAAACACCAAGGAAACGCCTTACCACCTTATTTACATTGGGACAACGGGGAGCTCTGGCTCACCGAAGATGACCGCGACAATTTAAAAATCAGCTACCGCATCAAAGAGGTGATCTTTGCCGAGCCGTCCGAGTACCAGCATGTCATGATTTTGGATTCGTATGATTTCGGCCGCATGCTTGTTCTTGACGGCGTCGTGCAAACGACCTCGATCGATGGTCATATTTATAACGAAATGATCACACACGTGCCGCTGCAGTTCCACCCGGACGCCAAACGAGCGCTCATCATCGGCGGCGGCGACTGTGGAGCGGCCCGTGAAGCGGCTAAGTACGCCCGCTTGGAGACCATCGACATGGTGGAAATCGACGAAAAGGTCGTCCGGGCGTGCAAAGAACATTTGCCGGCCGTCTCCGGCAACTTATCCGACCCGCGGGTGCAGTTTATTTACGGCGACGGCGTCGCGTTTGTACAAGGAAAAGAAGACGCATACGACGTCGTGATGATCGACTCCTCCGATCCGGTCGGCCCGGCTGAAGCGCTGTTTTCGCCGGAGTTTTACGCCAATGTGCATCGCGCATTAAAAGAGGACGGGCTCATGGTGTGCCAAAGCCAATCTCCGATTTTCCATTTGGATATTTTAACACGCACCTACCGCAACATTCGTGAACTGTTCCCGCACGTGCTCGTGTACACGGCGGTCGTGCCGACGTACCCGGGCGGGCTGTGGAGCTTTACGATCGGCTCGAAACGGCCGCTTGATTTCCCGGCGCAAACGGCGATTCCAAACGACACGAAATACGTTAATGACGCCGTCTTTCGCCAATGTTTTGCCTTGCCGGAATTTTTGCGTTCGGCGCTTGAGGCGAAGTAATTCGATAAGAAAGCTGTCCTCATGTGTGAAGGACAGCTTTTTTGTTTCTTGCCACGTCTTCGGAGATGCGCTCCTTTCTTGATAGAAGAGCCCCTTTTATTGTTCGTTATCAGATAGCGCCCGTTTGGCCAGCCATGCGAGCGTCAAGTCATCGGCAGGCGGATTGTGCAGCCCGGCGCGGACATCGCGGTAATAACGCCCGAGCGGACTGTCAGCGAACAAGCTTTGCCCGCCAACGATGCGCATGGCTCCATCGACGACCTCAAGTGCGGTATTCGTGGCGACCAGCTTGGCGGCGGCGAGCTCCTCTTTCATCTCGGTTCGTTTTTCCGGATAGCGATCCCATAGGTCCGCGACCGCATAGAGAAAATGACGCGCATGGATGAGCCGCCATTCCATGTCGGCGATTTTCCGCTGCACTTCAGGCGTTGTGGCAATTGGACGCGATAATGTATTCGGCTGGTACGTTTGCGCAAAGCGGAGCGCTTCATTGCGTGCGGCAATGGCGATGCCTAAGTAACAAGCCGGAACGTGCAGCAGCCATCCTTGCGCCGGTGCGGTTTCATTTGGCTTCCCGAGCGTTTCCACGAGCGCATCCGTTTCCACTTCCACGTCCTCAAGGACGAGGTCATCGCTGCGCGTCGCCCGCATGCCGAGCGTGTTCCACGTCGGCTCAATGCGGACGCCCGCGGCGTCCATCGGCACAAGAAATTCGCCGACGTCGCCGCTGTCTTCGATGGTGGCCGAAATCAACACGTAATCCAACGCCGGGGCTAACGAGGCAAACGCTTTGCGCCCCCGGAGCACAAAGCGGCCATGGCGGAGAACGGCCTTTGTTTCCGGTTTTCCGCCGCGCGCAGGGCTGCCGGTCGCCCGTTCGGAATGGGCGCTGTTAATGAGCGCGTGGTGTTGGACGACTTCTTCGGCCAATCGGGCGAGCGTTGATTCCGGCCAGCGCCGGAGCAAAAACAGACGCATCAAAATGCTCGCATGCCATCCGAACGACAAGGCGGTGGCGCCGCTGCCTTGGGCGAGCACTTCTTGCACAAGCACCCATTCATAAAGCGACGCCCCTTGGCCTCCGTATTCGGCGGGGATCGTAAGAGAAAGAAACCCGGCTTCCTGTAAATCAGCAAAATCGGCAAACGGGAACTCCGCCCGTTCGTCATAATTTGCCGCCCGTGATGCAAACCGTTCAGCAAGATGCCGCGCTCGTTCGTACAGTTTCCGTTCCCGCTCGTTTCGCACGAGCAAATGGTACAATTCGTTCATCGTTCTCCCCTTCTTTTGTTGTTGAGATGATTTCATTGTACCGATTTTGGTGAAAGGTAGAAACAAAAACGCTTCAATGCCTGCCACCGATGCCTAATCACATCTGAACAAGCCCTCCGCTCATAAAATTATAAGTTGTAATAAAGAATTTCCAATAGTAGAGATTAAAGGGGCTCACAATCCTCCTTACGGAATGGATATAATAACACTTGAAATCAATTTTTGCAAAATTCGTATTATTGATTACAAGCACATCGAAGAGAAAATAAAAAACAACATAGGGGATTACTACAATAATAGACTCACTAATCAGCGACAATAAAAAATAACCGTCTTCGCTTTCAGACGGCCAGTGTAAGGAACAAAAACAACGTTCAAAAGAGGAAAAAATGCCGGATATACCGATCATCGCCGCGATGGACAAACTCATTTTTCGCCGCGTCATATTCGTATTCCTCCTGCCAACGCTGGCCATGACGAGCGATTTGCCGCACCGCGTGAATGATCATGTACACTTCTTCGTTCGTCATCGTCGGATGGAGCGATAGGCGCACCCATCCTGGTTTGGCAAAGGCATTGCCGCTTTTGACTTCCTTAAGCAAGGCAGCCGACTGTTGTTTGTCAATGCCAAGCAAATAATGGCCGTACGGCCCGGCGCATGAGCAGCCGCCGCGCGCCTGAATGCCAAAGCGGTCGTTGAGCAGCTTGACGACAAGATGATAATGAAGCTCTTCGATCACAAACGAAACAATGCCGAGCCTGTCGCTTCGGTGTCCTTCGAGCACATGAACGCCAGGGATGTCCTGCAGCGCCGGCAGCAAGAGTGAGACGAGTTCTTTTTCCCGAGCGCGCATCTTCGCGACATTCATCTGTTCTTTCAGCTGAATGGCGAGCGCGGCTTTGATCGTTTGCCAAAACGGCGGCGTTCCTCCGTCCTCCCGCTCTTCAATCGCCTCCACGTACTCATAATGCCCCCATGGGTCAGTCCAATACACCGTCCCGCCGCCCGGATGGTCCGGCGCGTGCTGGCGGTAAAGGCGTCCGTCAAACACAAGCACGCCGGCGCTTCCTGGACCGCCGAGAAACTTATGGGGGGAAAAGTAAATCCCATCAAGCTTTTCCATCGGATCGTCTGGATGCATATCGATGCGGACGTATGGAGCAGAGGCGGCAAAATCGACGAAACAAAGCCCGCCGTACTCATGCATAAGTTTGGCTAATTCGTGGTATGGCGTCTCAAGACCGGTTACATTCGAGCAGGCGGTGAATGCGCCGATTTTTTGTGGCCGCTGGCGGTAGCGGTCAAGCAGCTCGCGCAAATGATCAAGGTCAACTCCGCCGTTAGCAGTTGGCCGAACCGTTACGACCTCGGCGATCGTTTCGGCCCATGACAATAAATTTGAATGGTGCTCCATATGGGTGACAAAAACGACCGGGCGTTCGTCATTGGTGAGCGCCAAGCGCGGTTTCCATCGTTCCGGCACACGCAAGCCAAGCAGGCGCTGCAGTTTGTTGACGGCGCTCGTCATGCCCGCCCCTTGCATGATCAGCACATCGCCTTTTCCCGCGTGAACGTGCTGTTTAATGATTTCTTTTGCATATTGATACGCAAGCGTCATTTTCGTTCCGGTCACATTTGACTCTGTATGCGTGTTGCCGACAAACGGGCCAAGCTCGCGAACCATTTTTTCTTCAATCGGTCGGTACAGCCGTCCGCTCGCCGTCCAGTCAGCGTAAATGAGCCGTTGTTCACCAAACGGTGTGGAAAACGGGTGAAACCGGCCGATGGTTCCGTCGCGAAACGGCTGGAAATATGCCTCGAGCTCGCCGCCGTGCGTATATGTTGTGCTCCCAATTGTCGCACGAATCGTCATGGGTATTCCTCCTTTTTCCAGCCACCTACTCATACCATATGTAGCCATTGGGCGATTCGGTCCGGAGAAAACGAACGAGAGCGAAAAAAAATCCGCCTTGTTGGCGGATGATGCAATTCAAATGTTGTCATTGTTTTTCGCACCGCAGAGACGAATCCGCCTCCTCAGCAGCCGAGACGAGGTATTGCGCAAGCAACGCCCGCAAGTCGTCAGGAAGCGGTTCGCTCGCCTGCGTATGAAAATTGAAGTAGACGACCGCTGCTTCTCCAATTGCGATCAGTTTGCCGGTCTCTTCTTCCATGATGCGGTGAATGCATTGAAAGCTTTTGTGGCCGATGCGGGAGACGTTCGTCTCTACGCGAAGCCGCCGGCCAAAAAACCCTTGGTTGACAAAATCGCATTTCGCGGACGCCAAAATGAAGTGCCAATCGCCCGTCCGCCCTCCGTAGCTCAATTCATCAAATAGACGGGTGCGCGCCTCCTCTAAATAAATAAAATAGCTAATATTGCTCAAATGGCCGAGCGCATCGGTTTCGCAAAAACGCGGATTGACGGTGATCGTATGTGTTTTCATGCTTCTCCCTCTCCCCTTCGTTTTGTCCCTGCCGCCCTTGACTCTCACTTTTGAGAGAGCCGGTCAAGGGCGAGTTCAGCTTTAGGCTTTCTTTGGTGGGGTCAAGCGTCTGATGCCTTAAGCATCGCCTGACGCTTTGCTACCGACTAGTCAGTATGTTGTTTTTATCATAGCTTGATTTCCTTATAGATGCAACTGTTTTGTTTGATGATTATTTAGAACATAGTTTTATTTTTATAATAAAGATAAAGAAAAGGCCGGATGGGACAGCGATCCTTCTAACCGGCCCAAAGCGGCAAAAATACGTACCCGGCCAGCGACAGCCCAGCGCAAATTAGGGAGATGCGCAGCTTGTATTTCGCATAGCCCATTAAATCCATATCCATAATTGCCGCGGTCGTAATCGTTGTATCGCCAAGCGGCGAAGCGAACGCGCCGAACGTTCCGCTCGCAAACACCGCGCCGACGGTCATCTCAAGCGGCGCTCCGGTCGCATGGGCGAGCGTGACGCCAAGCGGCATAAAAATGCCCCACGTCCCCCATGATGATCCGATAAAATAGGAGAGAAACGACCCGGCTAAAAACACCGCTGCCGGCACGAACGGCCCCGGGAGCCATGTGCCGAACGTCGATGCTACGTACGTTGTAAACCCGAGCTCGCCCGCCACCGCCGATACAGCCCAAACGAGAATGAGCATGCCGATCGGCGCCATGAGTTCGTTGCCCCCGGCAAAAAAGTGATAAATCAGCTCGGAAAGCGACTGCCTGCGCCACAAATAAAACACCATCGACAACAGGATCGTCACGAACAGCGCCAAAAGCATCGCCCACGTCGCATCGGCTTCGGAAAACGCCCCGAGCCAATCGCGCGCCCCGCGTTGCCGGCCGTCATAGACAAAAAAGGCAAACGTCAGCCCAAGCAGCAGCGCCAACGGGACAAAAAGATGAAGCGGATCGCCGGCGATCAGCGCCAGTTCTTTGCGCAGCCCAAGGCCGTGCAGTTCATTCGTTTCCCCTTCCCCTTTTTTCGCCCGCGGGTTGCCAATGCGAATGTTCATCATCGTCGTCAACAGCCCGACAATAAGGGTGATGATGGCAAACAAGTTGTACGGCAAGCTGCGCAAAAAGATGTCATATGCCGATTCACGAATATCGTTTTGCGCCAGCGCTGCCGCCACGACCGAAGTCATAAAGCCGACAAACGCCGTTGCCGCCGGCAAGAGCACGATGATCGGCTCGGTCGAGACATCGATGATGTACGCCATGCGGCGGCGGTCGATGCGGAACTGGCGAAGCACTGCTTTCATCACCGGCCCAAGCAGCATGATGCGGAACATCGGCATAAAAAACGTCACCGGCACCGTCAGCCAAACAAATAAAAGCAGTCCGCGCTTCGTATGGATGCGCCCGGAAAGCCTCTCGACAAATCCTTTAATCCCGCCGGTAATTTGCATCATGCCGACGAGCGACCCAAACAAATATAAAAACGCTGCCACTTTTATATGTTCAACATCATTGAGCGAATGAAGAATAGCGGAAACAGCCCGCTCGATCGCACCGATGACCGACCGTTCAAGACAGAGCGCCCCGACAAGCAGACCGACCACCAAGCCAGGCAAAATTTCTTTCAGCCAAACAGCGAGTGGAATGATAAGAAGAAACGGCAATAGCGACCACCATGTTCCTTCCACGTCGGCGTCCCCCTTTCCGATGCCGTTGTTAACAAGGATAGCCATAACGTAAGTTGTTTATGATTATCAATGGTTATTTAGAACATAGTTTTATTTTGGTATTAATCGGTTGGGGGAACAAAAAAGCCGCGTCATAAGACGCAGCGTGGCATCAAAAATGTGGGCCGCCATCCTAGGTCGGGGAACGCACGGCTGGGCGCTGTCATTTCCGGCGCGCGAAATCGACAAACCGAAACTTGTCAAGCCGGTGTCGCGATTCTGTATATTGAAACAAGGTGGCGTCGCTTAAATAGACATAGTTTTTGACGACGACGACACGGTCATCGCCATTGAGATCCAAATAGCGGCGGTCTTCCTCCGTCGCCTCGTCGACCGACATTTCTTTTTTCGCAAAGCTGATCGGCAAATGCAGCTTTGTTTCCAAGTATTCATAAATCGAGTCTTCGCAAATCTCTTCCGTCAACAGCGGCACATGCTTTTTTAAGAAAAAGTCTTTATCCAAAATGATCCGCTCCCCGCCGATTTCGCGGACGCGCACGACCTTCCACACCTCGTCCTTGCTTGAGGCGCGCAGCTGCTGCCTGAGCTCGCCATCCGGTTTAATGACCGCCAGTTCATGGACGATCGTCCGCACCGGCTGCTTCATCGTTTGCGCCAGCTCCTTAAAGCTGACCAATCCGGAGACCGGAAAGTCGTATTTGCCGACATCGAGCACGATCGATCCTTTTCCTTTCATTTTTTGGATATATCCGTGCTCGGACAATAAATTGAGCGCTTTGCGAATCGTCTCGCGCGATGTCTTATACCGGACAGCCAGCTCGTTTTCCGACGGCAGCTTGTCATACGCCTTCCATTCCCCGCGGCGGATGCGGGAAACGAGATCGTGATAAATGGCTAAATATTTGTTTTCATGCATAATCATCACCGTCTGTATTGTATCATGGACGGCGGAGAAGATAAACGACCGATTCATACGGGCGCAGCACCATGCGGCGGAAATCAGCCGGTGCATCCGGGTAATTGGCGAGCAGCAATTCGCCCGTATAGTCATTCGCTCCTGCTTCTTCCGGCAGCGCAAACGTTGTCTCCACCGGATAAAAGTTGTTGACGACAAGCAGCTTCTCCCCATCGCCGTGGCGCATATAGGCGAAAAGATGCGGATCGTCGGCAAGGAGCAGCTCGTAGCGGCCGGTCGTAATAATGTCATACTGCTTGCGCAGCTCAATCAGCCGCTTATAGTGATAAAAAATGGAATCACGGTCGGCAAGCGCCTGTTTCACGTTGATGCGCCGGTAGTTGTCGGCGACGCGAATCCACGGTGTGCCGGATGTAAAACCGGCGTGCGGGCTGTCGTCCCATTGCATCGGTGTGCGCGAATTGTCGCGCGACTTCCGCTGCAAAATCTCGAGCACTTCCTGCTCGCTTTTGCCTTGTTCTTGCAAGATCCGGTACATGTTAAGCGACTCCACGTCGCGGTAGTCACGAATATCGGTGAATTTCGGATCGGTCATCCCGATTTCTTCGCCTTGGTAAATGTATGGCGTTCCTTGCATGAGATGAATCGTCGTCGCCAGCATTTTCGCTGACTCTTTCCAATACGTCCCGTCATCGCCATAGCGCGACACGACGCGTGGTTGGTCGTGGTTGCACCAAAAGAGCGCATTCCATCCCCCTCCTTCGTGCATCCGTACTTGCCATTCCGACAAAATGCGTTTTAACGCGAGAAAATCAAATGGAGCGACCGCCCATTTTTCCCCGTTCGGGTAATCGACTTTCAAGTGATGGAAATTAAACGTCATGTTCAGCTCGCGATTTTCCGGGTTCGTGTAACGAATGCAATGATCGATCGTCGTTGACGACATTTCCCCGACCGTCATGACGTCATATTTAGAAAACACTTCCCGATTCATCTCTTGCAAAAATTCGTGAATGCGCGGGCCGTCCGTATAAAAGCGGCGTCCGTCCCCCGGCGGAATCGAGCCGTCATCGTCTGGAAAACGCTGGTCTTTGGACAGCAAGTTGATAACATCCAACCGAAAGCCGTCCACCCCTTTTTTCAGCCAAAAATGCATCATGTCATAAATGCGGCGGCGTAGTTCTTCGTTTTCCCAGTTCAAATCGGCTTGCGTCACATCGAACAAATGCAAATAATATTGCCCGGTTTGTTCATCGTATTGCCACGCTGAGCCGCCGAATTTCGACTGCCAGTTGTTCGGCGCGCTGCCGTCCGGCTTCGGGTCGCGCCAAATGTAAAAATGGCGATACGGATTCGTTTTCGATGCGCTCGCCTGCTTAAACCATTCATGGTCGGTTGACGTATGGTTGACGACCATATCCATGACAAGCTTCATGCCGCGCGCATGCACTTCCTTAAGCAAACGGTCAAAATCGCCCATCGTTCCGTATGCGTGATGAATGGCGAAATAATCGCTAATGTCATAGCCGTTGTCGCGCTGGGGCGAAGCGTAAATGGGCGTCAGCCAAATGACATCGACGCCTAGTTCTTTCAAATAATCAAGCTTTTCGATGATGCCCGGCAAGTCGCCGATGCCGTCCCCATTCGTATCGCGGAAGCTCTTCGGATAAATTTGATAGACAACCGCCTTTTTCCACCATGGTGTTGTTGACACGTCTCTTCACCTCGTTTGTTGGCTTCAACAATGAATGAAAAGCATACCATTGGCGTCAGCGGCCAACGGTATGCCAGCGAATGCATCGTTCCTTTCCCCCGATGAAGGCGAGCGATTAGCGTGCTGCTTTGCGCACTTTGCCGAAAACAAACGTCAGCACAAACGGCACCACAATAGCAATCGCCATCCCGATAAAGAACGGGATCCATTTTTGCGGCACAATCGACAAGAAGCCCGGCAGACCGCCAACACCAATTGACGGAGCAATCACCTTATTGATCGTGATGAACATGCCGGCGATCGCGGCCCCTGTCATCGCGGCAATAAACGGGAAGCGGAAACGCAAGTTAACCCCGAACATCGCCGGCTCGGTTATGCCGAGATACGCTGAAACAGCTGACGTGAACGACAATCCGCGCAGCTTTTCGTCTTTGGCGACGAACATCATCGCTAATGCCGCAGAGCCTTGGGCGATGTTCGACATGACCAAAATCGGCCATAGGAACGTACCGCCTGTGCTGGCGATCAGCTGCAAGTCAACCGGCAAGAACGTATGGTGCATCCCGGTGACGACAAGCGGCGCATACAGCGCCCCATACAGCAAGCCGCCAATGGCCGGAACGTTGTCAAAAATCCCGACAAACACGTTCGTAATCGCGTTCCCGATCGTAAACGTGATCGGCCCGATGGCGATAAACGCCAAGAAACCTGTAACAAGCAGAGCAAGCGGCGCGACAAGCAGCAGTTGGAACGCATCCGGGATGCGCTTGCGCAAAAACAGCTCGATCTTCGCCAATACGTACGAAGCCACTAACACAGGCAACACTTGTCCTTGATAGCCGACTTTTTGCACATCAAGCCCGAATAAATGCCAAACCGGGATTTCCCCCTCTTGTTTCGCCGCGCCCCAGCCCCAGGCGTTCAGCAAATCCGGGTGAACGAGCATCAAGCCAAGGATAATTCCCAACAGCGGGCTGCCGCCGAATTTTGTCACTGCCGACCAGCCGATCAAACCAGGCAGGAAGACGAACGCCGTATTGGCGATCAAGTTGATCATGTTCGCCAGATCGGCCCATTCTTGATGCACGTCGACAAACGATTTTCCTTCATAAAAAATGCCTGGACCGGTCAAAACGTTGTTGATCCCCATTAACAAACCGGCTGTGACGATCGCCGGCAAAATCGGGATAAAAATGTCAGCGAGCGTCTTAATGGCGCGCTGCAGCGGGTTGAGCTTCGCTTCCGCCGCATCCTTAATTTCCTGCTTTGTCGCCCGGCCGATGCCGGTCAGCTCGACAAGCTCGTTATACACTTTATCCACGAGCCCTTGGCCGATGACGACTTGAAACTGGCCGTTGGCCGAAAACGACCCTTTCACGACATCGATGCGTTCAAGCGCATCTTTATCAACTTTTCCTTCATCTTTGAGCGCAAACCGAAGCCGTGTCACACAATGCGTAGCGGCGACGATGTTCTCTTTGCCGCCGACGGCCTCAACGATTTGTGCAGCTGCTTGTGCATATGCCCCCATGATGAATGCCTCCTTTTCTTTCTCCCGCTTTCGATTGCGTTAAATCGCTTTCAGCAATCGGTTACAAAAAAACTTGTATATACAACCTGACTTTATTTTACCCTGTATATACAAGTATGTCAACGTCTTTCGGCAAATATTTACACAGTTCGACAAAGAATGTTTGTTTTTTGCTAACTCCCACTTCTTTTGTTATGTTTTGTCAAACAGCAGGAAAATAAACGGCTGAGTGGGAAAATAAAAAGATAGCGATCATAAACGAGGAAAGAAAGGATGAGGGGAACACCATGAAAACATATACGCTCCGCGAAGCAGCGAAAAAAATCGGGGTCACGTCCCGCGACTTGAAACAATGGGAAAAACAATTTGCTGAATGGATTACCATCCCGCGCACCTCCCAAGGAGCGCGCATTTACACTGAAGAGCTTATCAACCAGTTCCGCCATATCCAGACGCTGCTCGCTAGCGGCCGCCGTCCGCACGAGATCGCCGCGGAATTGAAACAGGCGAACGAGCCGTCCGCTCCCCCGGAAGCGGCGGTCATGGAAGGAGAAATTATCGATGTTCCCCGCTTGCTGCGCCATGGCGCCCCATACATAGCCGAGCAGCTGGCTGCCCGCATGAGAGACGACATCGTCACCGCCTTAAAGCAGGAAACAGTTGCTGTCGTGCGGCAAGCGATGGATGAAGTCAAAGGGAAGCTTGACGATATCGGGGAGCAAACGGCGGCCGCCGCCGAGACCGTACACCGCTCACTTCGCGATTATAAAGAAGCTTGGCAGCAAAAAACCGAACAGCTGCATGAACATTTGGAAACGGTCGTCGCGTTTTGCCACGAGGAAAAGGCAAGGCAGGAAGAAGAACGAAAGCAGCTCGAACAGCGCATTTTAGAGCGGGAGAAAGCGTTCCGCGAACTCGTCCTTTCCTTCCGCCAAACAGCGACAAGCGCCGTCGCCGCCCGCACCCGGGCGAACAAATGGTGGAAGTTTTGGTGAAGGAACGAATCGCGGATGTGGAAAAACCCTTTTTAAAGTATTGGGGAAAACACGATGATTTTCAATGAACTTGGGGCTGATCCCGAAATACGAACACATTTTGGGATCAGCCCCCTTGAATAATATGTCTTAACCTCCAATGATCGTGATTCCTTACAAGGGTGGAACGACTTGATTTGACATGCCGCTTTTGTTCATTGCATCCGCCGGCTCTCGGCCGCATGCTGTTTGATGGCCTCGATCAACCGCTCTTCTTCTTGCTTGGTTACATGGAGGCGGATACCGTAATAATAGATGCGGGCAAACGGCCGTTCCCACACAAGCCGGCCGCCAACTGTCAAGGAACCCCCGCCTACCGCAAACGACACTTCCACTTCGGAACCTTCTCGAGAAAACGGAAGACGTTTTTTCGCTTCCAACTTCATGCCATGCGGACTGATGTCATGAATCAACACGCTATGTTGGCCATCGGAGGCGATCAGTTCAGCTGACAGCGGTTGTCCTAACTGATAGCGAAACGGTTCTTGACGTTTAAACCTCATTCTTCTTCCCCTTTTCCGAACAACTTCGCCGGCTCTTTCCAAACGTCGACCACCGCCCCGGCTTCGTCGGTGTCAATGAGGAAGGAACCGGTACCATAACGGTCGGTCGGTCGGAGCGAAGCTGCATCGACCGTCTCGGTGACCCCTTTTTCCGTCCGCAGCCCAATCCTTTCTTCACCGTCACTAGCCTTGACTGCCCCGACGATGCGGTGCGGGTTGGATTTCACTTCGCGCACGATCATCGCTCCGCGCTTGGCGCGCGACGTCGGCTCGAACTCGCTAACAGCCATTTTTTTCACGGCACCGCGCTGCGTCACAACAACGAGAGAACCGTTATCTTCGGGACGAATCGGGCAGGCGGCGGCGACAAAATCACCTTCTTTGAGTTGAATGCCTTTCACCCCGGCGGCACGCACACCGACTAAGCTCATCTCCTCTTCGGCAAACAAGAGCGCATAGCCATCATGCGTCGCCAGCCAAACGAGGCCCCGGCCGTCAGTCGCATAGACGGCAATCACACCATCATCGTCTTTCAGATTGACCGCCACAAGCGGGCGTGTATAGCGCTGCACTTGGTATTGGGAAAGCTCCGTTCGCTTCACCATGCCATGCCTTGTCACAAAGACAAGCTGCTCATTCGTTTCAAAAGAGGAAACCGGAACGGCCGCAACAAGTTCATCATCGCGCTCGAGCGGAATGAGGCTCGAAATATGCTGGCCAACGTCTTTCCAGCGAATGTCCGGCAGCGTGTGCACCGGGCAATACAAATAATAGCCGCGCCGGGTGAACAACAAAAGCACATCAGTTGTATTCATCTCCAACTGGGCGAGCAGACGGTCGGTCTCTTTCATCCCGATGTCCTGGCCGTTGGACGCACTGTAGGAACGGTAGCTCGTCCGTTTCACATATCCTTCTTTCGTCACCGTCACGATGACGTCTTCCGCCGGAATGAGCGCTTCGACGTTGACTTTCAGCTCCTCAATTTCTTCTTCAATCACCGTTCTCCGTTCGTCGGCGTATTGTTTTTTCATCGCCTTTAACTCTTTTTTAATAACCGCAAGAAGCTTTTTCTCGTCAGCGAGAATCGCGGTCAGCTCGGCGATCGTTTTGTCGAGCCCTTCCGCCTCTTGCCGGAGTGCGGCAATGTCCGTATTCGTCAGCCGGTACAACTGAAGCGTCACGATCGCCTCCGCCTGCGCCTCGGTAAATCCGTAGTTGGCGATCAGCCGGTCTTTGGCGTCCCGCTTGTCGCTTGAGGCGCGAATCGTCGCAATTACCTCGTCTAAAATGGAAAGCGCCTTAATTAAGCCGTCCACGATATGTTTCCGCTCATTCGCTTTTTTCAGTTCAAAATGCGAACGGTTCGTAACAACGTCCTTCCGGTGGGCGATGTACGCATCAAGCAGTTCCGGCAAGCTCATCAGCTTCGGCCGGCGCTCGTGAATCGCCACCATATTGAAGCTGTATGGCACTTGCAAGTCGGTGTTTTTGTATAAATAGTTGAGAATCGCTTCAGCATCGGCATCTTTTTTCAGTTCAATCACGATCGACAGCCCGTTCCGGTCCGTTTCGTCGCGGACGTCGGCGATGCCGTCGAGCTTTTTGTCCAGGCGCAGCTCATCGATCTTTTTCACTAAGTTCGCTTTGTTCACCTCGTAAGGCAACTCGGTAATCACAATATGCCTTTTGCCGCCTTTTGCCTGCTCGATCGCCGCCTTGGCGCGGATGATGATTTTCCCGCGCCCGGTCTCGTATGCTTTGCGAATGCCGTCTTTCCCTTGGATGATGCCCCCCGTCGGAAAATCGGGGCCGGGAAGAACAGTCATTAGATCGTCCACGGTGCAATCCGGCCGATCAACCCGAAGCAGGACGGCATCGATCACCTCGCCGAGCGCATGCGGCGGAATGTCCGTCGCATAGCCGGCTGAGATGCCGGTCGAACCGTTGACGAGCAAGTTCGGAAACATCGCCGGCAGGACAGTCGGTTCATCCGTCGTATCATCAAAGTTCGGCACAAAGGCGACCGTCTCCTTGTCAATGTCGCGAAGCAGCTCAGCGGCGATGGCCGACAGACGCGCTTCCGTGTAGCGCATCGCCGCCGGCGGGTCGCCATCCAAGCTCCCGTTGTTGCCGTGCATTTCAATGAGCACGTTGCGCAGCTTCCAATCCTGGCTCATTCGCACCATCGCCTCATACACGGACGAATCGCCGTGCGGATGGAAGTTGCCGATCACGTTTCCGACCGTTTTCGCCGCTTTGCGAAACGGCTTATCGGCCGTATTGCCATCGACATACATGGCATATAAAATGCGGCGCTGCACCGGCTTTAACCCGTCGCGCGCATCAGGCAGCGCCCGGTCTTGGATAATGTATTTGCTGTAGCGGCCAAAGCGGTCGCCAAGCACATCTTCTAAAGGCAATTCCAACAATCGTTCTGCCATCGTCATTCTCCTTTCCTAACGAACATCAACGCCAAAAAGGCGGCTTGCCTCAAGCCGCCATCAGCCGATCCAGCCTGGCTCCTCCTCAAGCCCAAAGGCGACGTGCGTTTCAATCCATTTGCGGCGCGGCTCGACTTTATCGCCCATGAGCGTCGTCACCCGCCGCTCGGCGCGGGCGGCGTCTTCGATGCGCACGCGGATTAACGTGCGCGTCTGTGGGTTCATCGTCGTTTCCCACAGCTGGTCGGCGTTCATTTCCCCTAACCCTTTGTAGCGCTGAATCGTGTAGCCGCGGCCCATTTTTTTCGTGATCTCCCGAAGCTGTTCATCCGTCCACGCGTACTCAACCGTTTCCTTTTTGCCGCTTCGTTTGCTGATTTTATAAAGCGGCGGCAAGGCGATGTACACTTTCCCCGCCTCGATGAGTGGGCGCATGTAACGGTAAAAAAACGTCAGCAGCAGCACTTGAATATGGGCGCCGTCCGTGTCAGCGTCCGTCATAATGATCACTTTGTCGTAGTGAATGTCCTCAAGCGAAAAATCGGCGCCGACACCACCGCCAATGGCGTGGATGATCGTATTGATTTCCTCGTTTTTCAAAATGTCGCCAAGCTTTGCCTTCTCGGTGTTAATGACTTTCCCGCGCAATGGCAGCACCGCCTGGAAGCGGCGGTCGCGCCCTTGCTTCGCCGAACCGCCCGCCGAGTCGCCTTCGACCAAATACAGTTCGTTTTTTTGCGGATTGCGCCCTTGCGCCGGCGTCAGCTTGCCGCTTAACAGCGCCTCTTTCCCTTTCCGCTTTTTGCCGCTTCGCGCCTCTTCGCGTGCTTTGCGAGCCGCCTCGCGCGCTTGGTACGCCCGGATCGCTTTTTTAATGAGCATCGCGCTCACATCCGGGTTTTCCTGCAAAAAGTAGGTCAGCTGTTCAGACACGACCGCATCGACGGCTGAACGCGCCTCGCTCGTTCCAAGCTTGCCTTTCGTCTGCCCTTCAAACTGCAATAAATGCTCCGGAATGCGCACCGAAACGATGGCTGACAGCCCTTCGCGAATATCGGCCCCCTCAAGGTTTTTATCCTTTTCCTTCAATAAGCCGACGCGGCGGGCGTATTCGTTAAAGACACGCGTCATCGCTGTTTTCGCCCCGGCTTCGTGCGTGCCCCCGTCTTTCGTGCGCACGTTGTTGACAAACGACAAGACATTTTCCGAGTAGCCGTCATGAAATTGGAAGGCAAACTCGACTTCAATGCCGTTTTGCTCGCCGGCAAAATAGGCGACCGGATGGAGCACGTCTTTTTCTTCATTCAAATAGGCGACAAACGCTTCAATTCCATTTTCGTAATGAAACACTTCACACATCCCGGTCCGCTCATCAACAAGTTCGATTTTCAGCCCTTTTAACAAAAACGCTGATTCGCGCAGCCGCTCGCTCAACGTTTCGTAATCAAACACCGTCGTGCTGAAAATCGCCGGGTCAGGCTTGAATTGAATGATCGTCCCGGTTTTGTTTGTCGTCCCGATTTTTTCAAGCGTCGTCACCGGCTTGCCGCCGTTCTCAAACCGCTGCCGATAGATGAAGCCGTCGCGGTGAATGGTGACAACAAGCCATTCAGACAAGGCGTTGACGACCGACGCCCCGACCCCGTGCAAACCGCCGCTCGTTTTATACCCGCCTTGACCGAACTTGCCGCCGGCATGCAGCACGGTCAAAATCACTTCCGGCGTCGGCTTGCCGAGCTTATGCATCCCAACCGGCATGCCGCGCCCTTCATCCAAAACGGTGACGCTGTGATCTTTATGTATTTGGACAAGAATGTAGTTTCCGTATCCAGCTAATGCCTCGTCAACCGAATTGTCGACAATTTCATAGACGAGATGGTGCAAGCCGCGGCTGTCAGTGCTGCCGATGTACATCCCCGGCCGCTTTCTCACCGCTTCAAGCCCTTCTAATACTTGAATCGCCTCTTCGTTATATTCATATACCGATCGCTTTGCCACAAGACCACCCTTTCCTGCCAAAACAAGAACATCTGTTTCTGTTTTATTGTACCATAAAACGCCCAGCTGTCCATTGTCTTTTGACACCGCCTGACAAAATCGGACAAATGCGCCGAAAAAACGAAAGGACCATCTTAGGGAAGATGGCCGTTTCGTCGTTATACGCGCTTCGTGAGCGCATGTTCCACTTTGATGCAGCGGTCCATAATAACCGTATAGCCTTTTTCTTTTAAAAAGCGATACGCTTCTTCGTTCACAACGCCAAGTTGCGCCCAAAACACGTCGGCGTCGATTTGAACAAACTCGCGGGCGAGTTCCGGCAAATGTTCGGAACGGCGAAACACATCGACAATATCAACATGCCCTTCGATATCGGTCAGTTTGTCGACCGCCGGAATGCCTTCCCATTCATCAATCATCGGATTGACGGGAATAATTTCGTATCCGGCATCCTTCATCGCCTTCGCTACCATATACGACTCACGTTCCGGGTTGTTGGACAGGCCAACCACAGCAATCCGCTTCGCCTTCCGCAAAATGTCGCCGATCTCTTCCCGACTTGGATTGACAATGGACATCGGGTTCTCTCCTTCCTCGTTCCTCTTTTCGTTGTACTAGTTTCGCCTCTTAGGGATGAAAATCCTGCCGAGTTCATGGAAAATACGGAAAAATCGTCTGCCTTTCGTACACCGCCTCTATGCACAGCCGCGGCAAGCCGGCAGAAAACACAGTTGTCCTTTATCTTCCCCGAAATCACAGCGCCTGAAACAGCGTTTTCCTCTTTTTCCACCGTTTACGCCGCCTGAGACAGACGTTTGTTGCATATCCCGTTCGATTATGCAACATGATAAACAAAGACAGGCAAAGGAGGGGATTGTTTGTGAACGCTCAAGCATATTGGAAAGACATCGACCAAACACGTGAACAGTTGCACAGGCTGCTCCAATCGTATTGGAACGATTACTCCAGCGTCGGAACGTGACCGTTTTGGTTGATCTTCGCGTTTCTCATCGCTCCTTTAGTGTTGCTGGTTTTCACCGTCGATCGGAAACGGATCTTCGAAATCTTTTTCTTTGGCTATACTGTCCACGTTTTATGGACCTATGCTTACATCGCCTTAGAAAACGCCATGTATTTGTCGCCCCGTTATTTTTTGACACCGTTTTTGCCGTTTGCCTTAAACATTACCGCGTCGGTGCTGCCAGTCGGCTTTTTGCTGCTTTACCAATATTGCACGAACCACAACAAAAATTTTTATTTATATACGATATTGTTGAGCGCAATATTTGCTTTCGGACTCGCTTCACTTGAACAGTGGCTTGGCTTGCTTGAACTGCACCGAGGGTTGCGCGAGTTCCATCTCTTCCTCATCGATTTAATTATCGTATTCATTGCCTATGGAGCGACCCGCTTTCTCGTTCGCATCCAGGCAAACCACCGCCCTGCGTGAATCCCCTGATAGCGAAAGCGGCAGGGTTTTTGTGTAGTGATAGATATTCTTCCGTCCCTCCCTCATAGACGGAATCGCGCATTTACGCGGGCGTCTCAAAAAGCGGTGAGACGCCCACTTCACCACTGCATATACACATCCACTTCTTCCCATCCTAGAAGGCCGGTGAAAAACGGCTGCCGCGCCCAAATTGGCCGCATTTCGCCAAAAAAGAAAGCGGATCGCGCAAATTTCCCCTTAATTGGAAAACGTATCATAATCAACAGTGGCTCCTACTACACCACCGCCTTCTCGCGTTTCACTCAAATATAAATGACCCTTTCGAAACATTAAGTTCCATACGGCATACACCCGAGCTAAAGCTTTCCTGAACGGAAAATGGAATAAAGCAACCAACCAAACATGATCGCCACTATCCCAAACCCGATTTCGATGACCGGAATTTTCCATAACATCATCGACTGCCGTCCTAGCGATGACGCGATCATCATGCCAGCCATGACGATGCTCACCGAAAGAAGAACGATGCTAATTGACAGTCGGTTGCTAATTTGATCGAGCTTACGCAAAAGGGCCTCAAGGTCTGACGCTGTCATCTCGAGCTGAAGTTTGCCGCGCCGCATGACCTTCGTCAGTTCCTTGACACTGTCCGGCAGCCGAAGCAGCAACTCGCCATAATCGGCCACGCGCTTCCACGCCGTTTCTGCCACGCGGTCGGGCCGAAGCCGCTCTTTCAGTAATTTTTTTCCGAACGGTTCAGCAACATCCATCACACGAAACTGCGGATCCAGCGTCTCCACCACTCCTTCGACCGTCAACAACGCTTTCCCTAACAGCGTCAAGTCGCTCGGAATGCGAATGCCATGCTGAAACGCCACCGTCAGAAGATCTCCGACCGCTTCGCCGAGGCTCACCTCACCAAGCGGAACGCGATAATACTTCTCGCGCAACTCGTCCATATCGTCGCGCAGTTTCCCTTCATCCACCTCATCTGGAACAAGGCCGAGGCCATAAATCGCGTTCAACACCCCGTCCGTGTTTTGCCGCATCAAGGCGATGACAAGCGACGAAAGGTGGTGCTTGACATGCGGGCGGAGACGTCCCATTAAGCCGAAATCAATGAAGGCCAGCACTCCGCCGGGGAGAACGAATACATTGCCAGGATGAGGATCACCATGGAAAAAACCATGTTCGAACATTTGCTTCAACATTGAGACAGTCAAGCGTTCCGCCAGTGCTTTTAACGAATAGCCGCTCTCTTTCAGCCGCTCGATTTCCCCGAGCTTAATTCCCTCCACATATTCCATCGTCAATACCGTTTTCGTTGTATATTCCCAAAAAACGCCGGGGACATACATCGATGGATCACCGGCAAATTGACTCGCAAACGTTTCGGCGTGACGCGCCTCGACCGTATAATCGAGCTCTTGCCGCAGCGATTTGGCCAGTTCATCAACGATCTCAGATAGCCGATAAGACGCCGCCCAATCTAAGCGCCGTTCCGCGAGCATCGCTAAGTCCTGCAAAATGTCCAAATCCGTCTCAATCCGCACCGCAATATGCGGGCGCTGCACTTTCACCACAACAGCTTGTCCGGAAGGAAGAACGGCCCGATGTACTTGCCCGAGCGAAGCAGCCGCCAGCGGAGTTTCGTCAAATGACCGAAAAAGCTCCTCTAGGGAACCGCCTAACTCCGCTTCCACAATCCGGCGGACCTCGGAAAACGAAAACGGCGGAACTTGGTCTTGCAGCTTTTCGAGCTCACGGATGATCGATTCAGGAATCAAATCCGGCCGCGTGCTGGCAATTTGCCCGAGCTTAATAAATGTCGGGCCGAGCTCCTCAAGCACAAGGCGGAGACGTTCCCCAACCGTCTTTCCTTCCCGCTTCCCCTGTTCTGCCCGCCCGCGCGGCGGCAAGGAAAGAAAGGACGAAAAACCGAGCTCGTCAACAATCATCCCGAACCCGTGCCGAAGCAAGGCGACAGCAATTTCATGGTATCGGCCAATATGGCGCATCCGCTTCCCGATCATCCGACCATCTCCCTTACAACGGCCAAAAGCAAGCGGACAGCCGGTAACAGTTTACTGCCCGCTTTGTTCCTTTTCTTCGAGGCGGCGGATCCGTTCCTCGAGCTGCCGCACATCTTCCTTCGTCGCTAAATCAAGCTTGTCAATCACTTGTTTGATTTGCTCACGCACAAGCCGCTGCACTTCCGCTTTCCGCGCTTCGGTTTGCTGCTTCCATTGGTCGATCACTTCTTTCGATTCATCGAGCGACAGCTCTCCTTTTTTGACCAACTCATCGATCAATTTTTCCGCTTGTTCTTTACTGGCAATGGCTAGTCCAAGCCCAAACGCCAACCCCTTTTTCAAAATGCTCATCCGCTTTGCCTCCTTTATCCATTCGTTTTTCCCTATCGTACCATTCTTTGGTGATCCTTGTCGAGTTAGACAGTGGATTTCCTTGATGGATCTGGCACTGTTTTGTATACGTCATGCCATGGTGCGGCATGCTATCGTTGGACGATCATTCGCAGGAGGGGATCTCGATGACTGATGAACAGCTGCACTATGGAGAAGACTACCGTTTCATTCCCGCGACATCGGCAGCAAGCGGTGTCGGCGTCAGCGTGCTTCCCGATTTGTACTGCCATACGATCCAAATCGTGAACATTTGTCTTGTCGGCCGCCCGGACGACCGCGCGTTCGTCTTGATCGACGCTGGCATGCCGGGATCGGCGGATGACATTATTTCTGTTGTGGAACAACGGTTTGGAGAAGGCAGCCGTCCGCAAGCCATTATTTTAACCCACGGCCATTTTGACCACGTCGGGGCGATTGTCGAGCTCGTAGAACATTGGAACGTCCCGGTGTATGCCCACTCGGCCGAACTCCCGTATTTGACTGGGAAAGTCCGCTACCCTGAGCCGGACGCTTCCGTCGAGGGTGGCTTCATCGCCAAAATCTCACCGTTTTTTCCGAACGAGCCGATTCAGTTAGGCAACCGCGTCCAGCCGCTCCCTGCGGACGGCACCGTCCCGCACTTGCCGGAGTTCCGCTGGATCCACACACCGGGACACACCCCAGGCCATATTTCCTTATTCCGGCCGCGCGATGCCGCCTTAATCGCCGGCGACGCGTTCGTCACCGTCCGTCAAGACTCGCTGTATAAAGTATTGATCCAGCAAACAGAGATTAGCGGCCCGCCGCGCTATTATACCATCGATTGGGACGCTGCCCGCGAGTCAGTGCGCAAGTTAGCGGCGCTCCTTCCGTCAGTTGCCATCACCGGGCACGGCGCCCCTGTCTCCGGCGAAGAGCTGCGCGAAGGACTGACAAAACTCGCCCGTGATTTTGACCGCATCGCTGTCCCGGACTATGGGAAGTATGTCCAGTAGGCAACCGAACGACCGTTCCATGTCAAAGGCAACCTTTGCAATGATGTTCAAACAAGAAAAGAGGGTGTCCCGATCCTTTCGGGACACCCTCTTTCACCGCTATATATACGTACTGACTGTTTCTGCCACACTATATGTTGTTCCTATCTTAAAGGTAGACGACCTTTTGGGTCAGCCCCCTTACGTCGCCGGATAGCAGGCATGAACGATGTCTTGTTACTACAAAATGAAAGCCGGCTACTCACATGTGGAAACGAAGAACTTCTCAGTTCAGGATGAGAAACGGAGCACATTGCACCGTCAGCCATCATACAAAAACGGCAAGAATGACTCTTGCCGTCCAACATAAGAGATGGGCCTAAGTGGACTTGAACCACCGACCTCACGCTTATCAGGCGTGCGCTCTGACCAGCTGAGCTATAGGCCCGCTTATAGGAAATAAACAAATGGAGGGGGACGGATTCGAACCGCCGAACCCAAAGGGAGCGGATTTACAGTCCGCCGCGTTTAGCCACTTCGCTACCCCTCCGTGATCAATGATGCCGACTGCAGGACTTGAACCCGCAACCTACTGATTACGATTCAGTTGCTCTACCAATTGAGCTAAGTCGGCATAATACAGATCAGGAAACTGGCTCGCTATTGAGCTCTGTGCCTCTTCCTCTACTCGCTTATTCATGGAAGATGGATGCGTCGAGGCAACTCGCAGCTGATTCGATGAAGCGGATGCTCGTCTCTACCAATTGAGCTAAGTCGGCATAATACAGATCAGGAAACTGGCTCGCTATTGAGCTCTGTGCCTCTTCCTCTACTCGCTTATTCCATGGAAGATGGATGCGTCGAGGCAACTCGCAGCTGATTCGATGAAGCGGATGCTCGTCTCTACCAATTGAGCTAAGTCGGCATAATATGAAATTCCGACTTTATATGGCGGAGGAGGAGGGATTCGAACCCCCGCGGGCTGTGACACCCCTATCGGTTTTCGAAACCGACCCCTTCAGCCAGACTTGGGTACTCCTCCGTAACTGTTTGGAGCGATGCGGTCGAGAGGACTTGAACCTCCACGGGGTTGCCCCCACTAGGCCCTCAACCTAGCGCGTCTGCCATTCCGCCACGACCGCATGATCAATGGAGCGTAGGGGATTTGAACCCCTGACCTCTTCGCTGCCAGCGAAGCGTTCTCCCCCTGAACTAACGCCCCATCATGGTGGAGTATACTGGGATCGAACCAGTGACCCCCACGCTGTCAACGTGGTGCTCTCCCGCTGAGCTAATACTCCATCTTCTATGCCTAGCAGCGACCTACTCTTGCAGGGGCGCTGGCCCCAACTACCATCGGCGCTGGAGAGCTTAACTTCCGTGTTCGGGATGGGAACGAGTGTTTCCTCTCCGCTATCACCACTAGGCAATGGCGACGATATTTATTATAAACCAATCAAAATATTTGTCAAGCTTTTTTGCTCTTTTTTCTTTCATGCTTTGAGCATCAGAACGACAATATGAAATTTACTATAAAAAATCGAAAGAGTCAACACCATTTTTCCTCTTTTCGATATTCGCCGTCTCTTTTTGGAAAGTTCTTGTCATCACCTACTTTGTACGCGTATAATAAAAGAAACGGAAACGTACAATAAAGCAGGGCACTGGCGGCCACCAATGCCCTGCATGCACAGCCGCTGCAAGAAGCGCAGTGGCCCAAGCCTCGGGCATCGTAACCTACCCTCGCCTCGGCCTAGCAGGGTGGGTTACTTTTTGTCTTTTGCGACGGCGATCACCGCAACGACGAGCGACGCAAACGCAATCATGAGCGTCAGCGCATCGGCAATCGTCACCATCAGCACCACCCCCTTTCATTCGGGGAGTGGCCACTGCCCACCCTGCATATAGCTGTGCATGTTTCATTATACCATTGAATGAAGCAAATGCGAATATACATTCGTGTTCTCGTCGAAAATTAGGAATGTTTCCCTACCCGAACCTCCTGTCTTACCTCGCTGGCCTCTTCTCCCTTTCTTTCTAGTCCTGATCACCGTTTGAAAACTCCGCCGTTTTCATCAGGCGCTCGAAAAGGCCGGTGAAAACCAACTGTTTCTCTTGATCGATGAGCGAACGTGTGAAAGGAAGAACTGATGCTGCAAGGTTTTTCTATTTGAGAAATAGTGCCATGAAGCGGCGTTCTCCCTTCAATCACCGACTCTCGAAAAATGATTTGTATAAAATCCGTGTTTTTCCGAATAATGACCATAGACAAATCTCGCTGTTCCAAGGAGGAAAACAAGTGGAGCAGGCAAGACAAACCCGCGTTCATGGATTGTTATTGCTGATTGTCGCCGCCGTGTTCGTCTGGTCGGCCATTCGCCCGACCAGTTATGCGGTATGGGCGCTCGAGGTCACTCCGGCGCTCATTGGGCTTGTGATCGTGACCGCCCTTTACCAACGCTTTCGGCTGACAACGATGTCGTATGTCATCGTCGCCATGTTGGCGATCATCATGTTGATCGGCGGCCATTACATTTACTCCAAAGTTCCCTTTTTCAACTGGATCAAAGAGGCGTTCCATTTCGAACGCAACCATTACGACCGGTTTGGTCATTTCCTCAAAGGGACATTTGCGATCGTCCTCCGGGAAATTTTACTGAGGAAAACACCGTTGCCGCGCGGCGCTTGGCTTTTCACGATCATCACAAGCATGTCGCTCGCCATCGCCGCCCTGTATGAGATCATCGAATGGCTCGTGTCCATGATCTCCAAAGGAGGAAAGGCATCAAAAGACTTTTTTGGGCACGCAAGGCGATATTTGGGACACGCAATGGGATATGTTATGTACATTGATCGGGACGCTGATTGCCCTATGGCTGCTCTCAAGGTGGCACGACAGGCAGCTTGCACGGCTCGATCAACCTCGCGGCTAAGCTCCGTAACACAGCGGCTCCCGCTTCCAATAGGAAGCCGCTGTGTTTTGTTTTCTTTCTATTGTACTTTATACAAATAAATCGTCCATGCCGATTCATCGGAAGTGAATACTTTTTCGAGTACAAGCCTGTTTTCAGCCGCATTGTCAATCGGAACAGCCGAGAAAAGATAGCGACCGCCCATTTTTTTTAACTGCCTCGTATTTAACTGCAAGTTTTTCAGCCGTTTTTTCGACTGTTTTGTAAACATATACCGTTTCCCGAGTTCTGACGTAAAGATGTAGCAGCGCCCGCCCCACTCATCAAAATACGTGCGGATCGTTTTACTTTTCGCCAGTTCACGTTCAATGATTTTGCGGAACTCGTATTTGTATGACAACGGGTAAAAGTTGTTGTACGTATCAAGCGTGTAAAACCCGTTGTATTGGGCGATGGCCGGATGAAGGCCGATGCTGACGACGCGGTACTCGGATACGGGAAGCCCGATGTATTGTTTGATTTGTTGAAACTGTTCTTCCGCATAAAATTGTTTCACCGTCGGTTCATAACGGAAGACGAGTTCCTCGTTAATCAAAAACACAAGAATGATTTGCGCCGCTAACAACCGTTTCGCCCACGTTTTCCCCTTTTCGCTCGATTGCCACATGATTTTCAACGCCAGCGCAAACTGCACATAAATGATGAGCGGACGCAAAAAATGGAAGCGGGCGAAGTTAAACGTATCTAAAAAATGAAATCGCTCGGTCAGCGGCAGCCACCCTTTATAAAACCAAAAGGCGTACCATGCCGACAGCGCGAAATTCAGCCCAAACAAGAAAAGAAACACCCGTTCCTCTTTCCATCGTTGGTTAGCGTAAATGAGGAACAACGCGATGAACCAGACCGGTAAAATAAAAAACGTGTGCTCGGTCATGACGTGATGATGGCCGAGAAGAAAGTTTTTCCATGTTAAACGGACACAATGCCAAAACGTCAGGCGCGCGTGGAAGTACTCATCCCGGCTCGTCGGCTCATCCTCCCATAAAAATGAGTACGCAAGCCGGTACTCGACCAGCAAATAAAGCAGCGTCATATACGCGATGGAAAGGAAAAAATGGATGTTCCACCCCTTTCCGCGCAGCACATCCAAAAGCCAAAGCGCGCCCATAGCGGCAAGAAAGAAAAAGAAACCGAGCACAAAACTCGAATAAAACGGAAGAAGCGTCAGCACGGCGTAATTTTTCCACGACCGCTCTCCCTTCCGGATGTTCAAAAACGCCCAAAGCGCAAGCGGCATGCCGAGCGTGCTTAACATCCCTGACGGCCAAAACAGCGTCAGCGCAAAGGCGAGCGCCACGCCGATGCGAACAGCCATCCACCGCGGCTCAGGCAGGAAATGCGTTTTCAACAACAAATACATGCCTAAAAACGCCACCACCCTTGTGATCGTCTGGCTGAGCGCATAGGCGGTCATCGTGGGAAACAGAGCATGTAGCCAGACGATGCCGGTCAACTCCGAGCCAAGGGCGTTTCTCGACAATTCGCCGTTAGCGATTTGCGGAATGTTCGCATCAAGCGGCCCGGTGATTTGCCCGCTTTCAGCGAGCACTTTATACCAGGCGATGTTGGAATCCAAATTATCGTGAACGCGAATGTGCGCATTCTCGCCAAGGATAAACAGCGGGGACACATAAAGGGCGATGACGCCAAGCGCAAAAAGGATCCATCGCCGTTCGCTTTGTACGGCCATCGGCATCACGCTCCTATCTCTTCCATTTTCCATGATGAAGGTCCTATTGGATACGGTGTGCATGAAAGGAAAAAATTATTCTTGCGGGCGAATGAACGATCGTTTGATCACATGGGGATGTTGTTTCGAGTTCCGCTTCTTCCCTTTCTCTCGTTGCATCCTCTCCCTTTCCTTTCGTATCATTAAATACAAGAAAACATTCATTCCAAAGGAGTGCACACCATGACAAAACAACTTCCTCCCGGCCAGTTTGAGACGGAAAAATGGCCGATTTTGCATGAAGGGGACGTGTACAAATTTGATGAGGCGACATGGGAATTTCGATTGTTCGGCGAGGTCAAAAAGGAGGTCTCCTTCTCCTATCAAGAAGTGATGGCGCTGTCCAAAACGATTTCCACCGTCGATATGCATTGCGTCACGACATGGTCGAAATTTGATACGACGTTTGAAGGCATTGCCTTCCGCGAATTTTTGCGCTTTGTCGAATTAGAGCCCGATGTGAAGTACGTGAAAATTTACGGCTACTTAAACGGCGACCGGTTTGGCTATTCCGCGAACTTGCCGCTTGACGCGTTAATGAGCGACGATGCGCTGTTTGTCTATCGGTGGAAAGACAACCATCACGATTGGCAAGACATTTCGCCCAAACACGGCTACCCGCTCCGCTTTATTCCACCAGCAACATTTTACTTATGGAAAGGAGCGAAATGGGCGTCAGGCATCCGCTTTATGAAAGAAGACGAACCGGGCTATTGGGAAGAACGCGGGTATTCGATGACCGCCAATCCGTTTAAAGAAGAACGGTTCGCCGAATCGACGGCGCGATTCCGCTTTTGGTAACCACTCGGCATCGCCTTACTGCTTTTCTGAACGGACTAAACAAAAACGAGGGCTCTTTGGTCAAGAACCCTCGTTTTTCAGTGCCATATTTCCGTTATCGTCCGCTCCTTGGCAGCTCATCCCCCCGCTCGAGCACCGGCGGGGCGACTTGAATCAAATCGGCGTATTTCAATCCCGTCCCCGTGTTGAGTACGACGACCGTCTCCCCGTCGCGAATCCAGCCGCTCCCGCGCAGCTTGCGGGCCGCCGCGAACGCCGCCGCCCCTTCCGGACAAATGAACGCCCCTTCCAAATTCGCCACCGCCCGCTGTTCCGCCAAAATGTCCTTATCGCTGATCGCAATGGCGCAGCCGTCCGTTTCATACACCGCCTCAAGCACAAGGAAATCGCCGAGCGCTTTCGGGACGTTAATGCCAAACGCCACCGTATGGGAATTCGGCCAAAACTCCGATTCGCGCTTTTTCTCGTTCCACGCCTTCACGATCGGCGCGCAATGCTCGGCTTGCACGGCGACAAGACGCGGCATCTTGCCGCTCACCCAGCCAAGCGCCTGCAGTTCTTTGATTGCCTTGTAAATGCCGATGAGCCCGACGCCGCCTCCAGTCGGGTACAAAATGACATCCGGAAGCTGCCAGGAGAACTGCTCGGCGATCTCAAGCCCCATCGTTTTCTTTCCTTCAATCCGGTACGGTTCTTTTAATGTAGAAGCATCGTACCAGCCGCATTCGCGGATCGCTTTCGCCACGATTTGCCCGGCATCGCTGATCAAACCGTTGACGAAATACAATTCCGCTCCTGCGATGGCGCATTCTTTGCGCGTCAATTCCGGCGCATCGACCGGCATGACCACCGTCGCGCGAATGCCCGCCCGAGAGGCATAAAGCGACCACGCCGCCCCTGCGTTGCCGTTTGTCGGCATGGCAAGCTGTTTGACCCCTAATTCTTTTGCCTTAGAAACGCCGACCGCCGCTCCACGCGCTTTAAACGTTCCTGTCGGAATGACTCCTTCGTCTTTCATATAGAGCGAGTCAATGCCGATGTTCCGGCCAAGGCGCGGCATCGGCACGAGCGGCGTCATTCCTTCCCCTAAAGAGACGATATGTTCAGGGCGTTTCACCGGCAATAGCTCATGATACCGCCATAAGCTCGGTTCGCGTTCCTTGAGCGCTTCCCTCACCACTTCTTGGCGCATCGCCTCCAGATCATAGGCGACCAAAAGCGGCGAACCGCATTCGCAAAGCTGATGCACGTGATCGACATCATATGTATGTTCGCATTTCGGGCAATAAAGATGGGATACGTAACTAAATGACATCGTTTGCCCTCCCCCTTTCCGTCTACTTTGTCCGTTCTGGACGGCCAAGTGCGGCTTTCGCAAGGTTGACCCGCCCTTCTCATTATACCGCACATTGACATATGCAGCCCATCGGCTTTTGCGCATAATAGCGGGAAACGAGCAAACACTATAGTCGGAAAATGGCGGATCATACCAATGATTCGTCCCGATATCCACTTCATAAATATGGCAAGGAGGTCAAAGACGATGGACAACAAAACAAAAGAAAGCTTGAACAATCTTGAAACGAAAGCCACACCGGGGAGTCTTGCCGCCCGAAAACAGGCAGAAAGCGAAAAAAACAAGCAGCGTGCGCCAAAAATGTGACATGTGAAAGGCCGGAGACAAAAACACGGAAGCGGTTCTTCTAACAGTGAACCGCTTTTTGTGTCGAATGCGCCGATAAACGGGGAATGCCCTCGCCTTGCGCTCCCCGGCTGTCCTCGCAAAGCTGTGCCTTCTTTTTTACCGTTTAGGCTACGTGTGATAGAATGAAATGGAAAACACCGCCTGCGTTTCCTCTCGAACGGAGGAATGGTTGATCTGTTGTTCAAATTTGTACATAAAAAGGGGGATTGACCTTGAAACAAGAACTCATTGAACGCTTCACCCGATACGTCAAAGTCAACACTCAATCCGATCCAGAAAGCGATACGTGCCCGTCGACTCAAGGACAATGGGAGTTGGCGAACATGTTAGTCGAGGAACTGAAAGCGATCGGGATGGAAGAAGTGACGGTCGACGAAAACGGCTACGTGATGGCGACGTTGCCGGCCAATACGGACAAAAACGTGCCAGTGATCGGTTTTTTGGCTCATATGGACACTGCGCCGGAATTTACCGGGGCCAACGTCAACCCGCAATTGATTGACTCGTACGACGGCGGCGACATCGTGTTAAACAAAGAACAAGGCATCATTTTGTCGCCAAACGATTTCCCGGAGCTTGCCCACTACAAAGGGCATACGCTCATTACGACGGACGGGACGACGCTATTGGGCGCCGACGATAAAGCAGGGATCGCAGAAATTATGACGGCGATGCACTACCTCATTCAACACCCGGACATCAAACACGGCAAAGTGCGCGTCGCCTTTACACCGGATGAAGAAATCGGCCGCGGGCCGCACAAGTTTGACGTCGCCAAATTCGGCGCCCAATTTGCCTACACGGTCGATGGCGGGCCGCTCGGCGAATTGGAATACGAAAGTTTCAACGCGGCGGAAGCAAAAATCACGATCAAAGGCAAAAACGTCCATCCGGGTACGGCGAAAGGAAAAATGATCAACTCGATCAAAATCGCCATGGAGTTCCAGCAACAGCTGCCAGCGAACGAAGCGCCTGAACATACAGAAGGATATGAAGGGTTTTACCACTTGCTTTCCTTCCAAGGCAACGTGGAGGAAACGAAGCTTCATTACATTATCCGCGATTTTGACCGCGAGTCATTTGAAGCGCGCAAGACGAACATGAAAGACATCGCTTCCTCGCTTGCGCAAAAATACGGCAGCAACCGAATTTCTATTGAACTCAATGACCAATATTACAACATGCGCGAAAAAATCGAACCGGTGCGCCATATCGTCGACATCGCCCATGAAGCGATGACGAACTTGGGCATCGAGCCGAAGGTGAAACCGATCCGCGGCGGCACAGACGGGTCACAGCTGTCCTATATGGGACTGCCGACGCCGAACATTTTCGCTGGCGGCGAAAACTTCCACGGCCGCTACGAGTACATTTCCGCCGACAATATGGTGAAAGCGGCCGAAGTGATCGTCGAGATCATCAAGCTATTCGAGCAAAAAGCATCTTAAGCTGTAGAAACGCTCGCTAGAACGATCTGTTTTCGGTCGTCCGAGCACAAGCGGCAGCAACCCCGCCATTTGTAGCGAAGAAAAGGTGTCCCCGGGCCTTTGGGGGACACCTTCTTCATTCGCTTGGCGACCGTTCGCCTTTAGTCAACACGTGTTACGGAAGGCGGTTAATCCGCCCCTCAATCCGCGCCGAGAACGGCTGCTCAAGGCCGCGAATGTACGAGACGAGAGCATCCAAATCGACCGGCCCTACTTCGCGGTTTGTCCCTTGCGTCAGCACCGTGAACCCATCGCCGCCATCAGCCAGGAAGCTGTTGACCGTCACCGTGTACTCGCCGTCCGGGTTCAGCGGTGTGCCGTCAGGAAGCTGAATATCGACGACTTTTTTCCCCGCCGGCTTGCGGTCGTCCCATGTATAGCGGAGGCCGGAAATTTGCAGCATGCGCGTTTGTGCCGGCTGCCATTGCTGGTTCAAAAGCTGGCGGATTTGCGCGCCGGTGAGCGTCATTTTCACGAGCTGGTTGTTGAACGGCTGAACGCTGTACAACTCTCCCCACGTTACCTCGCCTTGTTCGATATCCGCGCGGATGCCGCCCGGATTCATAAAGGCAAAATCGGTGTTCATCGTCGCCCGCTGGGCATCGGCGATCAAATTGCCCAAGGCCGACTCGCCGCTTTCGTTTTGTTCATCGTTGATCGTTTCGGCTGCTGTGCCGACGACTTGATTGACAAGCGGCGCCACTTTCGCTTCATATTTTTCGACGAGGGCACGGATTTCCGGGTCCGGAGTGATGCCGTCATGATAGGTCGTCACGATCTCCGCTTTTTTGGCGACGACGTCTTTCGTACGCGGGTCGATTTTCAAATCGACATCAGAAAACGCCGTGCCGTACGAATACGATTGAACGAGCAGTTTGCCGTCCACCACTGCATTTAAATAGGCATGGTTATGACCGGCGAAGATGACATCGACTTCATCGTCGATGTTGTTGGCGATATCGACAATTTCCCCGCTTGCGTTTGTCCCATCCGGATTGGATACGCCTGGGTTATGGGCGAGAACGACGATCGTTTGCACCCCTTTTTTCTTCAGTTCCCGGACCGCTTTGTTAATCGCTGTTGCTTCATCGATGAACTTGACTCCCGCGACGCCGCTCGGTGTCACGATCGATGGCGTATCTGTCAATGTCACCCCGATGAACCCGATTGGCATGCCATTGACCCGCTGAATGACGTACGGCGGAAGAATCGGTTGTTTCGTTTCTTTGTCAACGACGTTGGCGCTCACGTACGGAAAATCCGCCCCGGCGAAATCACCGGTCACCGGATGATCCCCGCCATGGATCAGGCGCAGCATTTCCGCTACCCCTTCGTCAAACTCGTGGTTGCCAAGCGTACCGACATCAAAGCCGAGTTTGTTCAGCACTTCGATCGTCGGTTCATCCTGCAGCAGCGCCGATACCGGCGGACTGGCGCCGACCGCATCACCGGCGTGGACGAGCAGCGTGTTTTTGTTTTCTGCCTCCCGCTGCTTCAAATAAGCGGCCAAATAATCCGCCCGCCCGACTTCCCGCCCGCCGACTTTTCTCGTCACGTTGAGCTGGCCGTGAAAGTCGTTTATGCCGAGGAGCTGCACCTCAATATAACGGTGCGCCGAGGCAGGCTCTACGGCGCCCTTTTCCGCTCCTGCCGCCCCAACCGGCGTTGCGGCCAATACAGCAGCTGCCGCCAATGCCGACAACATCCGTTTTCCCCATCGTTCCGAACGCTTCATCGTTTCCTCTCCTTCCCTATGGAAATTCCCTTCACCTCCCGATTATATCTTTTGAATAAGTAGAATAATAGGGACAAAAGGATTTGTTTTTGTAAAGTCTTTGTAAATTGGAAAAATAGAAAATTTTCACAGGCCGGGTATAGCGCTAAGAAAACGTCGAACAATATACGGTGGAGGTGAATGCAATGACATCGTTTGAACAATGGAACCGAAGTTTTATCAACGGCGAATGGACGGAAGGGAAAAGCGGCCGCACATATGACAATATCAATCCGTTTGACGGCTCGCTCATCGCCTCTATTCGCCTAGCGACGAAGGAGCAATTGGCCGACGCTTTTTTGACGGCCGAACAGGCGCAAAAGGAATGGGCGAAAACGCCGGCAGCAACGAAAAAAGCAGTGCTTCGCAAAGCGGCGGATTACTTGCGCGCCCACCGCAGCGAAATCGTCGACCTCATTGCCCGCGAAACAGGTGGAAGCATGATTAAAGCCAATGTGGAACTTGATTTGTCGATTGGACTTGTCGAAGAGGCCGTCCAGATGGTTGATGAATTGACCAAAGTGAAAGAGTTGCCGTCGGAAATCGAAGGAAAAATCAACCGCGTGTACCGCTTGCCGCTCGGCGTAATCACATCGATTTCACCGTTTAATTTTCCGCAGTAGCGCTCGAGGGAAGGCGGGTCGGCAACGTGTTGACACCGACTGTCTTTATTGATGTCGACAACCGAAGCAAACTGGCACAAACGGAGCTGTTCGCACCGATCGCGACCATCATGAAAGCCCGCTCCGACGAAGAAGCGATTGCGATGGCCAACGATACAGAATACGGACTAAGTTCGGCTATTTTCACCGAGGATGTGACCGAAGGCGAGCAGCTTGCCCTTCGCATTGAAAGCGGAATGACACACATTAACGACCAAACGGTCAACGACAGCCCGACCGTGCCATTCGGCGGCACAAAGGCGAGCGGCGTCGGCCGCTTTGGCAATCCGTGGGTGGTCGATGAATTTACGATCACGAAATGGGTGTCCATCCAAACGGTCTATCGCCGCTATCCGTTCTAAGCTAATAAAGAAAAGGTGCTTCGCCTAACTTAGCGAAACACCTTTTTTCAAACTCACAGGGATAAGCCGTTCAATCCCTTTCACCATATAAGCCGGCGCGACGGGTCAGACCGTCTTCGCGCTAACGCGCAAAACGGCCAAACCGCCTCCTGTTTAGATCGTCTCCTTCCCGCGAACGCCGTTAATCGAATAGCTCGCCGTAATGGCGGCGTTTAATGAATGGGAGACGGAACAATACTTTTCTTTTGACAGCCGAATGGCGCGGATGACTTTTTCTTCCGGCAAATCGCCTTCAAGGGCGTAATGGATATGAATGTTCGTAAACCGCTTCGGGTGGTCTTCAGCCCGCGTCCCTTCCACTTCCATCGAGAACGCACGGACATCAAGGCGCATTTTTCGCAAGATCAACATGATGTCGATGCCGGTGCAGCCCGCCAACCCGTGAAGCAACAACTCCATCGGCCGAGCGCCTGAATCGTTGCCGCCGACGTCCTTCGCGGCATCCATCGGGATCGTCACACCGGAAGCGCTTTGGCCGCTAAACGACATGTTTCCATTCCACGTGACGGTCGTTTTCATCGTCGTCGCCCCTCTCTTTTTGCTTTAGCTGCGGAACGAACAACCAACGTCCGGCCGTTCGTTTCCATCCGCTTTTTAGTTTACCGGTTGCCGCTTCGAAATGCAAAATTCCTGTCTACCGTTTTTTCGCATGCATGATAAAATAGAAACATGCACAAACTTGTTCAGTAAAGGGTGTTTAATGAAATGACTGCACTGATTTTGCTTATCGCTTATCTTCTCGGTTCGATCCCATTTGCCCTCCTCGTCGGGAAAGTCGGCTACGGGATCGACATTCGCGAACACGGGAGCGGCAATCTTGGGGGAACGAACACGTTCCGCGTGCTCGGGGCGAAAGCGGGAACGATCGTCATTTTGGGCGATATGTTGAAAGGAACGTTGGCGGCGAGCTTGCCGATGTTTTTTTCTGTCCCTGTTCACCCGCTCGCGGCCGGAGCGGTCGCTGTGGTCGGCCATATGTATCCGGTATTTGCCAAATTTCGCGGCGGCAAGGCGGTGGCGACCTCAGCCGGAGTAGTGCTATTTTATTCCCCGCTGTTTTTTTTAACGCTGATCGCTATTTTTCTTGTTGTCCTTGCCCTTTCGAGATACGTTTCGCTCTCATCGATGGCCACGGCGCTGTACGCAGCCGTTTACACTATTTTGTTTACGGATGATATTCCATTGACGGCAGCCGTCTGGCTGCTTGCCTCATTTATCGTTTACCGCCATCGCGCCAATATAAAACGGATTTGGAACAAAACGGAACCGAAAATCAAATGGCCGGGTGGCCGCTCCTAGTGCCGCCTAGCCGCGCGGGGCATATGCAGAAAGGAGCCAGCAGTGTCGATGTTGCCGGAACGATTTGTGGAAAAAATGAACCTGTTGCTGCAAGACGAGGCAGACGAGTTTTTGGCCGTCTATAAAGAAGAAAAAGCCAACGGCTTGCGTGCCAATCCGTTGAAAATCAACCCGGATTCATGGGCGAAAACGGCGCCATTTTCCCTCACCCCGGTGCCGTTTTGCCCAACCGGGTTTTATTACGGCCCGGACGAGCAGCCGGGAAAACATCCGTACCATGCGGCCGGACTGTACTACATTCAGGAACCGAGCGCGATGGCGGTCGCCGAAGCGCTCCGTCCCGCGCCTGGGGAGACGGTGCTTGACTTATGCGCCGCTCCCGGCGGGAAAACGACCCAGCTTGGCGCCATGATGGAAAACAAAGGGCTCCTTGTCGCCAACGAAATTCACCCGAAACGGGTCAAAGCACTCGCGGAAAATGTCGAACGGCTCGGCTTGACCAATACGGTGGTTGTCAACGAGACGCCGGAAGCGCTCGCTGAGCGGTTCCCTGGCTTTTTTGACAAAATTTTAGTCGACGCCCCGTGCTCGGGCGAAGGGATGTTTCGCAAAGAAGAAGAAGCGGCTTCGTTTTGGAGTCAGGCGTACGTAGAAGAGTGCGCCGCCCGGCAGCGGCGCATTTTGCAAAGCGCCTATGCGATGCTAAAAGAAGGAGGCATTCTCGTCTACTCAACGTGCACGTTCTCTCCGGAAGAAAACGAGCAGACCATCGAGTGGCTGCTTGAGACGTATGACGATTTGCGGATGATGCCGATTGCGAAAACCGGCGGCATGGAGCCCGGGCGGCCCGAGTGGACGAAAACAAACCGGGCTGAGCTCGAACATGCGGTCCGCCTTTGGCCGCACCGCATCAAAGGCGAAGGGCATTTTATCGCCAAACTGCAAAAACAGCGGCCGACCCCGCTATGGAACGGGCGATGGGGAAAGGCGAACGCACCAAAAGCGGCGGTCCGTCTGTACCGCCAATTCGAACAGACGGCGCTGCGAATAGAACGGCACGGAACGATCGTCTCTTTTGGTTCTCATTTAGCCATGCTGCCGGAGCGATGCCCTGATTGGTCAGGCCTGAAAGTCATCCGCGCTGGCCTCCATCTTGGCGAGGTGAAAAAAGAGCGGTTTGAGCCGAACCACGCTCTCGCCTTGGCGCTGAAGACAGACGAAGTGAACCATGTGCTTGATCTATCAAGCACGAGCCGCGAAATCACTCAATATTGGCGCGGGGAGACGCTTCCGACCGGCGGCGACCGCGGCTGGCTGCTTGTTGCCGTCGACGGTCATCCGTTCGCTTGGGGGAAAGAAGTGAAAGGAACGGTGAAAAACTTTTACCCGAAAGGGCTGCGCCGTTTATGAACCGCCCGCTTCGCCTGAGGCGGAAGACTTCTCTCAAAACGATGCGAAAACGAACGGCATAGACTAACCTGTCTTGAAGGGGAAAAGGGGCTGTCTCAAAAGGTGACTGCAACCTTTTGAAACAGCCTCTCATTTACGTCATCGCTGCCGGGTCGGAATCGTTAACGTAAACACGATCTCGTCAGCAGCTAGGTCAATTTTTTTTGCCGCCACTTGGTAACCGTTGCCAAAGCGAATGTCATCGAGCGCCACATAGACGCGGGCCCGTTCTGGGTCAATGACCACTTCATCCGGTAATGGAGCGTGCTTTTGCAAATAGCGAAGCACGTACGTCACCGGCAGTTTCCAATCGCCAAGCGAGATCGCCGGTTCTATAAGCTCAACATTCCCGCCCTTTACTACTTTGGGCATAAACGAGACGACCAGCTCCACATTGCGGCCGAACATCGGGATTTCGCTCGAGACGAAGACGCGGTCGGCAAGCCAAACATTGTATTGCAGCGGATGGTCTTTCGTTTTTTCCGCCAAATAATCATTAATGACGGCGTTCAAATGCGCTTTTTTCGAGTACACGGTAAATGAGGCCCCTTCTACGTGCGGGCGCACCGGCCGTTTGACCGGCGGAGACGGCTGAAACAGCCAAACAACTGCAAGAATGAGGATAGCGGCGTTGACGACCGCTAATAGCCAAAACGCTCGTTTCCAATTCATTACGACATGCTCCTTATTCTCACCTGTTTTTCTTCCATCAGTTCACCCACCACGCTTTTCGCTCGTTCAACGCGTAGTACACGCGCACAGCAATCTGTTCATACCCCGCGGCGTTCGGATGAAATTCATCGCGGTGGAGCAGCTCATCACGATCGGCGAAGATATCTTGAATATCAACGAAGATCGTCCGGTCGTAACGGGAAAGCACCGCCGCGCTTGTCTTGTTCCAATCGGCAATGACGTCATCGATTTCTGGAATGTTCGGCAGCGTCGTTGAAAACGGATTGTATAAGCCGACAAGCACGATGACCGCATCCGGGTTGGCGATGCGCAGTGAAATCAACAGATGGTCGAGCCGGTCAGCAAACGCCTTGCTCTCTTTGGCAAACCGCTCATATGACAAGTCAAAAAAATGCGAGCGGACGACATTCATTACATCGTTGCCGCCGATCGTCAACAAAATCAAATCCGCCCGCCCAATCTCCCCTTGATGGGCGGCAACGACGGGCTCGAGTTCAGCGAGACGCCGGCCGCGCTTGCCGAAATTCGCCACCGTTACCGTCCGCACTCGATCTTCTGCCGCAAGGAGCGGGACAAGGCGGCCGACATACCCCCCTTTTCCTTCACCGTCCCCAACCCCTTCCGTCAACGAGTCGCCTAAGGCGACGAGATGAATGTCTTTTGGCAGCGGCTTGGCCTCTGACGGTGTGACAGCGGCTTCATGCGGACGCTCCGGCTTCCCGCCGGTTGAAAAAGCGGTGCAGCCGGCAAGAAACAAACCCACCGCGATTAGCCATCCCCATCGTTTCATGTTTGACACCTGCCTTTTGACGCAACAGGGGAAAAGACGAAAAGAAGGCAAAACGGTTGCGGCCGTTTTTGCCTTATCGCGACGATTGCAAAATCTCAATATGCTCTAAAATCGTGTCGTACGGCACATCTTGCACACCGTTGTACGTTTGGACGACCTTGCCGTCCGGGCCGACTAGATAAAAGCTTGTGCCATGGATGACTTGATCGTCGTTGACCGGCTTTTGCACGATCGTTTTAAAGCTTTTTTGCGCCAGCTCGCTAATTTCAGCCGGACTGTATCCGGTCAGCAAATGCCAGTTTGCTAGGTCGTCCGTAAACTGTTTCGCATAGGCGGTCAATTTTTCCGGTGTGTCAACTTCCGGGTCGACGCTGAACGAAACAAATTCGACGTCCAGCCCTTTTTCTTCCGCCTTCTCCTTCAATTTGGCCATATGGGCGGTCATCGGCGGGCAAACCGTTTCACAGTTCGTAAAAATAAAGTCGGCCACCCATACTTTTCCCTTCAAATCGCGAAGTCCGAACGGTTCACCGGATTGATCGACGAACGTAAAATCGGCAACCGGCCAGTTTTTTGCATCCGGGATCGTTTTTCCGCACGCGGCAAGCAAACAAACTGCGATGATCATCATGATCCGTTTCCACATTGATCGCTCATCCTTCTTCTTCATTGTTTTGCATTCAAACTGCCTTTCCTCTCTGTCCGGCTGTTTTTTATTCACTCTTATGCCCGGCGCCATCTCGTTTCCATTATATAATGAAACCGGCCAAAATCCCACCAAAAAAAAGTTGTTTTGCCGCAATGGGCAAAACAACCATCGTTACGCGTTATGTTTCAACACTGTTTCTTTAAAGATTTGTTCATATACCGGCCATTTCAGCACTTTCTTCAAATGTTCGCGGAACGAGTAAACAGAACGGTTGGTCCTTGATCGGTACACTTTGGCAATAAACGCCTCCAAGCGAAGCTGGATCATAAATCGGTACGTGTTCTCTTCCTCCAATACAGGAATTTCGATAATCTTCACTTTCTGCCCATACGCGTTTTGAAACTCGAGGCTTTTGAATAGCAAAATATCAATCCTCTTTTTTCACCGATTTACTTATATTATACACCAATCCGGTGAAAAAGTATGTCGGAATACAGCGAAATCTTTCCGACTTTTTTCGCGCTTTTTTGTTCAAATCAGCAAATGGAATAAGTTCGGATCTTTATTCACTTCTTGGAACGGAAACCCTTTTTTCTTCATCCGTTCAATGAGCGGCGCATAGTCTTCGCGCCGTTTTAGCTCGATGCCGACGAGCGCCGGTCCGCTTTCTTTATTGTTTTTCTTCGTATATTCAAACCGAGTGATGTCATCGGTCGGACCGAGCACCTCATCTAAAAACTCGCGCAGCGCTCCGGCCCGCTGCGGGAAGTTGACGATGAAATAGTGCTGTAACCCTTCATAAATCATCGAGCGCTCTTTAATTTCCTGCATCCGGTCGATGTCGTTGTTGCCGCCGCTCACGACGCAAACAACCGTTTTGCCGCGGATTTGCTCTTTGTAAAACTCAAGGGCGGCAATCGGGAGCGCTCCCGCCGGTTCGGCGACGATGGCGTTTTCGTTGTACAGTTCTAAAATCGTTGTGCATACTTTTCCTTCTGGAACGACAACGATATCGTCGAGCACTTCCCGGCATAGGGCAAACGTTTTTTCCCCGACCGTTTTGACCGCGGCGCCGTCGACGAACTTGTCAATCTCCCCAAGCGTCACGACATGACCTTGTTCAAGCGCCGCTTTCATCGACGGAGCGCCGGCCGGCTCGACGCCGACCACTTTGGTCGCCGGCGAGATGCTTTTCACATATGTCCCCAGCCCGGCCATCAGTCCTCCGCCGCCGATGCTGGCGAACAAAAAGTCGATCGGTTCGTCACAGTCGTTTAACACCTCAACACCGATGGTTCCTTGCCCGGCGATGACGTATTCGTCATCAAACGGGTGGATAAACGTGCGCCCTTCGGCTTCCGCGCATTTCACTGCTTCGTTGTATGAGTCGTCAAACGTGTCGCCGACAAGGACGATCTCGACCATGTCTTTGCCAAACAGCTGCACTTGCGACACTTTTTGCCGAGGCGTTGTCGCCGGCATATAAATTTTTCCGTGCACCCCGAGCGCCCGGCATGAATAGGCAACCCCTTGGGCATGGTTGCCGGCGCTGGCGCATACGATCCCGCTGCTTCGCTCCTCATCGGTTAAATGCTTCATCCGGTTGTACGCTCCGCGCAACTTAAATGAACGCACGACTTGCAAGTCTTCGCGCTTCAAGTAGACGTTGCACCCGTAGCGCTCGGACAAAAGCGGGTTTTTTTGCAGCGGCGTATGGAAAACAACGTCTTTTAGCGTATGATACGCGATCAAAATGTCCTCGACGTACACCGCCCCTTGTTTCCGTTTTAGTTGTTGTTCCATATTCTCGTTCCCTTTCTTTTCTAAGTTGTCTTTGATTTGTAGATTATATCACAAATCCGCAAAAAGAAAAGGGAATTTTCGAAAAGTTTTTTGTTCTTTATAAGAAAACGACCGGCGTTACGTCCGGTCGTCCTCTTTTTTGAACTCCTGTTCCTCGGCGAACTCCGTTGCCCACCTTCCCTCATCATACCAGCGATACGCCTCTTCCCGCCCTGCCTCCTCGAGCACATGGTTTTCCATATACAAATGGAAAAACGCCTCGACCGCGCCGATGGCGAGCGAGCTGAAAAAGGCGGCGTACGCCATATTGACTGTCGGGGCAAACAACGCAAAGCTCACAGGCCATACAAGCAAAAAGGAGAGCGGCACATCAAGGGCGGCGGCGACAAAGTTTCCAACGCGCGGCAACACAAACAAATCGCCGACGACGTAGGAAACGAGCGCCGTTATGATCGTCATGACTGAAATCAAAGAAAGCGGAGCATTAAAAATTGTAAACATCGAAAATAAAACGACGCTCCAAGCGGCAAGCTTGACGATAAACGGAACGATATGCCTCATCGTCTTCCTCCATTTCCAACATTGTTGTATATGGTTATCGTTCCTTTTTCGCCCCGCTTCTATGCAAAAAGGCGCGCCTTGCCGTTTGGCAACACGCGCCCTGTTTTCCCGCTCACCGGCCCCCGCACTCATTCCGCTTTTTTCCGCTCATAAATGAGAAAGGCGTGCTCATACGGATTTTTTTCATCTTTGATTCCCGGCGTATAGGAGACGATTTTCCACTCTTTTTCGGAAATGGGCGGGTAAAACGTATCGCCGGGGAACGAAGCGAAAATGTTCGTCACGTACAGCCGATCGGCGATCGGCATCGTCGCTTCAAACAGCTCGGCTCCACCGATGACAAACACTTCATCACCGCGCGCCGCGATCCATTGCTTGACTTCCTCAAGGGAGTGGAGCACGAGGCAGCCTTCCGGGCGAAACTGATGGTTGCGCGTCACGACGACGTTTTCCCGGCCGGGAAGCGGCCGGCCGATCGCTTCAAACGTTTTGCGCCCCATCACGATGGCATGCCCCATCGTTACCTGTTTGAAATACGCTAAATCGGCCGGCAAATGCCACGGCAGCCGGTTGTCTTTGCCGATCACCCGATTTTCGTCCATCGCCACAATGTGCGAGATCATCGCTTCCGCTCCTTTACACCGCCACCGGCGCTTTAATCGCCGGATGAGGATCATAGCCGACGATGTCAAAATCGTCGTATTCATAGTCAAAAATGGATGGCGGCTTCCGTTTGATCACGAGCTTTGGCAGCGGGCGCGGCTCGCGCGTCAGCTGCAGTTTGGCCTGCTCAACATGGTTTTTATACAAATGGACATCCCCGCCGGTGAAAATCAGCTCGCCGACATCAAGCCCGCACTGCTCGGCGATCATATGCGTCAACAGCGCGTAGCTGGCGATATTAAACGGCAAGCCTAAGAACGTATCGACGGAGCGCTGCTGCCACATGCACGACAACCGGCCGCCCGCCACATAAAACTGAAACGCATAATGGCACGGCGGCAGCTTCATCTCGTCTAACTCCGCCACATTCCAGGCGCTCACAAGCAGCCGGCGCGAGTTCGGATTTTTCTTGATCTCCTCAACGACCCAGGCGATTTGGTCGACCGTTTTCCCGTCCGCCCCTTTCCATGACCGCCATTGCGCCCCGTACACAGGCCCAAGATCACCGTTTTCGTCGGCCCACTCATCCCAAATCGTCACGCCGTTTTCCTGCAAATAGCGGACATTCGTGTCTCCTTTTAAAAACCAAAGCAGTTCATAAATGATCGAGCGGATATGTAACTTTTTCGTCGTCACGAGCGGGAATCCGTCCTGTAAATTAAACCGCAGCTGGCGGCCGAACACCGACAGCGTGCCGACACCGGTCCGGTCCTCCTTTTCGACGCCGTTTTCCAAAATATCCTCCAATAGCTGCAAATATTGCCGCAATGTCCTCACCTCACGCTTTATCATATCATAAAGCGCCGCTCTCATCACGAAAAAAAAGAGCCTTCTTATGAGGCTCGCTCCGCCAGCCGGCGGATGAAGGCGTATGTGTCCGGCGCCGCCGTCCGCAGCGTTTCCCGCGTCTCGTCGCTTGCATAATAATAGGCGAACGATTCAGCAAAATACTCTTCCGGATACGTTAAAAAATAAGATTCGCCAGGAAACAGCCGCGGCGCTTCCTCGCGCCAAATCGCTTGAAATTCGTCCGTTTCGTGAATGCGCTCAAAGACGATGTGATCTAACGAATGGGCAAATTCATGCAGCTCTAAGTTGACCGAGCCGTGCCCTTTTCCTTTTTCACTATGGCCGAGGCGGACGAGCACTAAATGTGACCCGCCAAGGCCCGGCACCTCATCCCACGTTTTTGACCCCGGCGCATAGCCGCGCGGCGTTTTCCCGCGCAAATGGCGGGCGGCCGGTTCATCGGTAATCGGGCCTGTCAACAATTGAATATAAATATGGTGGTTCGCCGCCCGCTCTAAAATGCCGCGGTCAATACGAGCAAGCGTCCGAATCGTCTCATTGGCTTCCTCAGGCGAAAAGTCCGCCTCCGGAACGATGACGATGCGGCTAAGCACATCATACGATGGGACCGACTGAACATCAAGGCCGCTTTCTTCAAGCAGCACACCGTGCGCGGCCGGGTACGGCGAAAGCGACAGAAGCGGAACGGCGAACAGCGCCGCCAGCAAACTAATCAGTAACCGTTTCATCGTTGTCCCCCGCTTCTTTCAATCTCGTATTCTATTAAATGATAACATACGAAGAAGCGGGGAAAAACGCGCAAAATAAGGAAAGAACCGCGGCCTGCTACGTCCGCCAGTTCGGCGGCGTATTTTTTGACCAATAAATTTTTCCTAATTCATAATGGGCTTGAAATCCGTCATCGCGCGTATGGTAATGAAATTGGAACCAATACCCGTCTTGCGGCGGATGTTCACGGCGGACGTGGAAGCGAATGACATCTTCTCCCGTATCGGCGCGGTAAATATGGAAAATGCGTTCGCCTTGCCCGCCAGACGGATTTTCTGATACGGCTAAATAGCGAAGCTCTTCTTCTGGATAGCGCCCGGCGAGCTCGGCGATCACTTCCTCAATGCGCGGCAAAATGACGGCGCGAAACTCATCCTCAATCACGGGAGCGATTTTGCGGCCAAACTTTTCATGCGACTGAACCATCGCTTTTTCCACCGTCTGCTCGACAAATTGGGCGCGGGTGAGCGAAGCCGCCTCCGCCGCCGAACTTGCAGCATTATGTTGCCAATCGGAAGATGGCGCATCGTCAGCTGGCGGCTCCTCGGCCGCAAGAAGCGACGCGGGCGGTGTCACAAGACCAAACGTACAAACGGTGATCGCGGCAACAAGCGTTTTCCGAAGCCATGCCGGCAGCTTCATCGCGTCCCACCTCCGTTATCGTCGGTCGGCGGCCAGCCGCTCGAACAAGCCGCTCGCCCGCAGTTTCTCGACGGCACGGCATAGCACATCTTTCGGCTGGACGAGGGCAATACGTACATAGCCTTCGCCGCTCGGCCCAAACGCATGTCCGGGCGTCACCACAACCCCGGCACGGTCAATCAGCGTCTTCGCAAACGAGAGCGATGTCCAGCCGTCCGGGACTTTCGCCCAAACAAACATGCCCGCTGGCGGACGGTCCACTTCCCAGCCGATCTCCGTCAATCCGTTAATGAACGCATCGCGGCGCGCTTGATAGATGGCGCGGCTTTCCGCACAAAAATCAGCACCATAACGAAGCGCTTCCGCAGCCGCCTTTTGAATCGGCCAAAAAATGCCGTAGTCCAAATTGGATTTAAACTCGGCAAACGCGCGAATCACGTCGGCATTGCCGCACAAATAGCCGATTCGGCAGCCGGCCATGTGATAGCTTTTGGACAGCGAGTTGATTTCCACCCCGACGTCTTTCGCCCCGGGGATGGAAAGAAAGCTCACTGGTTTGTTTCCGTCGTAATACAGCTCGCCATAAGCAAAATCGGAGACGACAAGCACGTCGTACCGCTTCGCAAACTCGACCACGTCGCGATAAAACGATTCGGTCGCAACGGCGGGCACCGGATTCCCCGGAAAGTTAAGAAACATGATCGCCGCCCGTTTGGCGATCCCCTCTGGAATGGCATGCAAATCAGGCAAAAAGCCGTTTTCTTCCTTCAATGGCATAAAATACGGCACCGCTTCGGCCATGGCCACACCAGCAGCGTACGCCGGATATCCAGGGTCCGGCACCAAAATGACATCGCCCGGGTCAGCAAACACCATCGGCAAATGGACAAGGCCGTCTTGCGACCCGATGACATACGTCACTTCCGTCTCTGGATTCAACACAACCCCGTGCGCCGTCCGGTAGTAATCGGCGACCGCCTCGTGAAAGTCGCGAATGCCTTTTAATGTATATCCGTAGGCGTTTGGCTCCCCGGCGTAGCGAGCGATCGCCTCGCGCACAAACAGCGCCGGCGGCAAATCCGGGCTGCCGACGCTTAAGTCGATCCATTCGTCATGAAGATGGCGCCGCTGTTGGCGGTACGCTGCCAGTTCGGCAAAAATGGACGCGGAGAACGCGTTCATTCGTTTCGCTTTTTTCATTGTCCTTCCTCTCCCTTGCCAAGGCAAAAACCGCTTTTCCTTCTTGCTTTTATTGGTATATACTATGGTTATATGAATAGTGTACCATATGTTCAAGGGGAAAATATAGACAGAAAGGCGGGAAAACGAACATGACGACCATCTTTTTTGCGGCCAGCCTCATTACGTTGCTTTATTTTATTTACAGCTGCATCGCCAACGCCTAACGGCGATGAAGGAAAAGGAGCTCCGCACAAGGAGCTCCTTTTTAATCAATTTTCGTTTTTTTGCGGGCGGAGTCAAGCGCGAACGCACCGGTCTCCGTTTCCGTCGTCCCTTGCCCTCTCACATTCGGGGCGCTGACGCCCGTTTTCGAACGGTCTTTTTTCCGCTTCGGCACGCCGATCACCTCCGCCTTTATCGTTCCCGCCGGCGCGCTGTTGTATGCGAACCCATTCGGACATTTCGAAAAGGCAACCTCTTGCCCGCCCAGGCTGAAAAAGCAGCGGTGCCAAGCCGCCGGGCGGACAGCTCGCGATGACAGAGTGCGTATCGATCAGCCGCAATGTTTGTCAAATGCGGCTAACACGTTTTCCATGACCTCTTCCATCGAATGAAACTCGATGTCTTCGCGCGGAATGAAATGAACGACTTCTTTTCCCTTTACAAGCGCCATCGACGGCGAGGACGGCGGATAGCCGACAAAATACTCGCGCATTTTCGCTGTCGCCTCTTTATCTTGGCCGGCAAACACCGTGACTAAATGATCCGGTTTTTTCTCGCTCCGCAGCACCGCCTGCGTCGCCGCCGGGCGCGCCAACCCAGCAGCGCATCCGCACACCGAGTTGACAAAGACAAAGGTCGTTCCTTCCGCTTTCTCCATAAACTGTTCCACTTCCTCGCTCGTGCGCAGTTCGCGGAAGCCAGCGCGGACGAGCTCATCACGCATCGGCTGCACGAGCTGACGCATATATTCTTCGTACGCCATCGACATGGCCATCACTCCTCCCTCTGATCGTTGCTGTGCTATCAGCATACTATACTTCAAGCAGAAAAATCAACGAAGACGGCTGTCGGCGGCAGCGAAAACTATGTTCTTCTTTTTTGGCGCCGGCAGCGAAACAAAGCGCTCGTCCGCCCGCTATCTAAACAGCGGCAATGCAGCGCCGATGCGGCGCGAAAACGTCCTTCTCCAATGGGGAAGCCGGATTTGCCGAATTTCAAAAGCGACCGATGGAAAGGGCTCTCTACATTCATCAATTTCTTTCCGCCCTCTAGCAGCCGCCGCGGCCGCCGGCCGCCGCCGAACATAGAATAAATAACCGAACGGAGAGGGAAACGAAAGGAGCGCAGCGGATGGGATACATTGAAGAACTGCGAAAAATGGTCGGAACCCGGCCGGTCATTTTAGTCGGCGTCGGCGTCGCTGTCATTGATGATGGTGGACGGATTTTGCTGCAAAAGCGCCGCGACGGACGGTGGGGAATCCCCGGCGGCTTGTTGGAGCTCGGCGAATCGACAGAGGAAGCAGGCCGGCGGGAAGTGTTGGAAGAAACCGGCCTTGAAATCGGTGAACTTGAATTGATCGATGTGTTTTCTGGCAAAAAATATTTTGTTCAGCTGCCAAACGGCGACCAATATTATCCGGTGACCGTGGTGTACCGCACCCGCGATATCCGCGGCGGCGAGCTGAAAGAAGACGGAGAAGAATCGCTTGAGGTAAAATTTTTCCCTCTTCATGCATTGCCAAACGAGCTCTCTCCGCTCTTTCAAGACCTTATCGAGCATTATTTCGTCCGTTGACAAACAAAGCCTTGGAGAATCGACTCCAAGGCTTTGTTGCGTCAAGGGACATTTTGCCGCCGCATCCTGGGACGATCAAAACCCCATTTTGATAGTGATAAATTGGAGAATGATCGGCGCTCCTTTCGGCGGCGGATCCGTTGTTTTTAACGTCAATTTTCCTTCCGCAACGTCATACAGTTTTTCCGGCTGCAACACTCCGTTAATAAACAAGTTGACCCATGATACGTTTTTTGGGTCTAAAATGCCACGATCACCATACTCCTTCAATTCATCGTCATTCGTATACACCATTTTGATCCCATCCGATACCGCGTTGTACTGGTACGTTTCCGCCGACAAAACGCGTGGAGGAAAGTGGAGCACCATATGAAGAGGAACGGTCAGTACCGCATGAGTCCAATCGTATATTTTTGGAACGGCAATCACATGTTTTTCTGATGAAGAGGCTCGTTTCATTAGTTTGCTCACCCAAACGCCCAAGATTGTTTTGTGATCATCTAAATCAGCAAAGGATTCAGCATTATCATATTCACCCCTGTCTACAAAGTGAATGGCAAACAAGACAACAGAACAACAGGAGATAGCCCGAAACACTATATTCCTTTCCATTCCAATGATTACAATGGATCACAGAACAGAAAAATAGTCCAAACTACCCATTTCACACTCAAAATCATCAGTGAAGCAGACCGATATACATAGTATGAAACTATCATTTCCCCCTCATTACGACAATCGTCGGGTCGACCGTTCTAGCCAATCCATACAATACAAATGAACGTATGATGCCGACCGATGACCAATGAGCCTCAGATATGAGAGAAACAGAAGGGCATTCACTTGGCTTCGGGTTAGCGGTAACATGAAAAGTAAATAAAAAGGGGGATTGTCATGGCTTTACAATTAATTAAGCTGTTTGTCGCCGCAACTACCACAACAGAAGCGGCACCAAGCACCACGAGATTTTTCTATATCACGACAGCTGAAACAGCAGAAGGAGCAACATTGACCATCGATGCGGCCAGCTTTTTGCAGGATGATGGCAGCCAAGCGACGGAATTGCCGACACTAGCAACCAATAATAGCTACTTTAATGTATATGTTAACGGCGTTTTGCAAATGGCAGACATTTCCACATACACCCCGGGAGCAACCGGCGTTGGGTCGTTAGCCATTACCGTTCCGACCGGAAGTGGATCCATTCCAGCAAATACCCCTATTGTGCTCGAAATTGTCCAATTCGCTCCGACCTCCAACACAACCGTGACGACCTAACAAGAAGCAACCTTTTTAACCAAAGAACCAGGCGCGCCCAACTGCGCGCCTATTTTATTCTCCTGTCTTGCTTTCTTTTTTCCGGCTTTCGGTCATTTGTTTCCAAACCGAGCCTTTCGCCTCTTCACCGCCCTCGATCCGTTCAATGGCCATTTTCACTTGCAAGCTGACTTCAAATTCCGGATCGTTTTCCGCCGCTTTTAACGCCGGAAGCGCCGATTCATCGCCGACTTCGTACAAAAACATAGCCGCGCGCCAGCGGACGAGCTTGCTTTCGTCCTTTAACGCTTCCATCATCGCCGGAATGGCTTCCGGGTCGCCGATGTCGGACAAACAGTCGCCGGCCGTGCGGCGGACCGCAACTGCCGGGTCTTTCAGCGCCTCATACAAATACGGCAGCACCTGTTTGCCGCCGATCATGCCGAAATACGCGGTCGCTAGGCGGCGGATGGCCATTTTTTCATCTTTCAACGCTTTGGCCAGCACCGGGATGTCATCTTCCGTCGGCTCCGCCATTTGCTCGAGCGCGGCGTACCGTTTGCGCCAGTCCGGATCGTCGAGCATCTCGCTCGTCACTTTGATGCCTGGCCGCTTCTGCGCCGTTTTTTCCTGCTCGCCGCGGCGGAACATGTTGACGATCCGCTCGAGCCGCTCGGGCGGATAGGCAGCCGACAGCTCATCCACCACTTCGCGGCCAATTTCTTCAAATGTGCCGTAGCGCACCCCTTTTTCCACCCATTTGCGTTCAAGAACAATGTTGCCGGCGTACTTTTGCGCTTCAATGACCGCGTCAACAAACGGCTGCGGCAGCCCGACACGATGCTCGCGCTCCCCATCGATCAGCTTCACTTGCATCGGCAGGCCGTACAACATTTGCACGAACACTTTCACTTCGCCGAAATGTTCATTCACCTTCGGCTTTGCCTCAGCTTCGTCATCCGCTTCTTCGCCGAACACTTCACGCACTTTCGCCAAAATGTCGCGCCAGTCGTATTTCGGATGGCGCTCAATCGCCAAAAAGTCAGCGACATGGTAAATGCCTTTCACTCCATCAATGCGCATCAACGCTTGAATGAGCGGCGGCGCTTCGCCGATGTTGTCCGGTTTGTAGTTATGGCGCATGCCGGAAGGCAATTCTTCATCAAGCAAGATTTTCATCGTGTTCGGGCTTGGCGTCGGTTCAATCGCTTGAATGCGCAACCGTCATCCCCTCCTTTTTCTTTTCTGCTGCCTCACAACAGTTGTTCCATTTCTTCCTTCAACTCGCTCGGCTTCGTTTGCGGAGCGAAGCGGGCGACGACTTGACCGCTGCGGTCAACGAGAAATTTCGTAAAATTCCATTTGATCGCCTTCGTGCCAAGCGCCCCCGGCGCTTGTTCTTTCAAATATTGAAAGAGCGGATGAGCGTTGCCGCCATTAACATCCACCTTTGCAAACAGCGGAAACGTCACACCGTAATTCAACTGGCAAAACTGTTCGATTTCCTCTTCTGTTCCCGGCTCTTGGCCGCCGAATTGGTTGCACGGAAAGCCAAGCACGACAAACCCGCGGTTTTGATATTCGTCATACAGCTGCTGCAGTTCTTGATATTGCGGAGTGAACCCGCAGCGGCTGGCCGTGTTCACAATGAGAAGCACATGGCCCCGATAGGCGGACAGCGGCTGCTCTTCCCCGCGAATCGTCTTGGCGCTGAATTCGTATACGCTCATCGTTCTCACCTCACCCCCATCATAGCTGATTTCCCGCTTGGTTTCCACTTTTTACACTGTTATTGACTAGATAACGGCTGCAGCTGTTCGAGCGAAGAAATCATATACGGCACCATCTCCGGCAAGTCGGCAGCGTTTTCCTCGTAAATGAGGCGGGCAAATTCGACCATCGCTTCATTTTTGTATGGACCGCCTTCATGCGGAAACTGCCAGCTGAGCGTCTGTCGAATGATCCGTTCTTTCCCCCAAATCGTCCGCAACGTTCCTTCAACGATGGCGCATGCGGACGAGCGGCGGATCGGCATGGTGAACACGACAGCGAGCCGACAACCAGCCCGGTGATGATGAAGCCGTTCATTGACGAGCTCAGCAAAGTCAATGGAAAGCTGCGCCGTACAAGTGACTGGCGGATTGGACACGCCATTGAGCTGAAACGAAATGGCATACTCTCGCGACAGGCGGGCCAAATCAGCGAGATCGCGGCGGTCGACGACAGCGATGCGCCCTTGCAAGTCGGCGTCATACACCGCCCCTTCCAACACCGTTTTCAAATTGTCAAATGCTGTTGGATCCATGCATTCTCCGTTACAGAAAACTTATAAAACTTTTATAAAGCCTTTGTCAAACTTTATAAAAGTTTATGTTTCTTTCCTTGTTCATCGCACCCGATTTCGCCAAAGCTACTCTCGTTGGATGTGGTGCTCCGAAGGCTTCAATTCCCCACTAACGAAAGGGTACATATCAATAGCCGCTTTACGTGCTAGGCTATTGACTTGCCATATTTTTTTAAGTTTCTACTTGCGTTCACATCCCTGTCTATTTTATTTCCACATTCATCACATACAAACGTTCTTTCTGACAAAGAAAGTTTCTCTTTTACAGCCCCACAATGGCTACAAGTTTTAGACGAAGGGAAGAATCGATCGGCAAGTATCAACTTGATCCCATTCCAAGCACATTTATATTCCATCTGTCTCGTGAACTCATGGAATGTTTGTTCTTGGATGGCTTTCGATAGCTTTCTGTTCTTTAGCATTCCATGAGTGTTTAAACTTTCCATGACTACATACTCTGGCTTGGTTTTCACCAAAGATGCAGTGATTTGATGAATAGAATTGTGCCTGATGTGTTTCAGCCTTCGATAGGTCTTTCGAACAAGGAATTCCAACTTCTTTATATTGTTTGTTTTTCTGTAACGGAATTCACCTCCTTTTTTCACCTCAAGCACTAAATTTCCTTGCATGGAAAAAATGAATTGAATAAATTCCATAAAGTTTTTATAATGAAATTATTTAAAAAAGGAGAACGAAACGGAGGGGACATCGTTGCCAATCAACATTCCAAAAGACTTGCCCGCTAAAGAAATACTCGAACAAGAAAACATTTTCGTCATGGACGAAGAACGGGCGTATTCGCAAGACATTCGTCCGCTCAATATCGTCATTTTAAACTTAATGCCGGAAAAAGAAAAAGCGGAAACGCAGCTGCTGCGCCTGCTCGGCAACTCGCCGCTGCAAGTGAACGTCACCTTTTTGCGCCCGGCGACCCACGAACCGAAAACGACGAGCAAACATCATTTGGATCAATTTTACACAATTTTCCCGCACATCCGCCATCGGAAATTTGACGGGATGATCATCACCGGAGCGCCGGTCGAGCAAATGCCGTTTGAAGAGGTGACGTACTGGGACGAGTTGACCGACATTATGGAATGGACGAAAACAAACGTCACATCAACGCTCCATATTTGCTGGGGAGCGCAAGCCGGCTTGTATTACCATTACGGCATTCCGAAATACCCGCTGCCGGAAAAATGTTTCGGCGTGTTTAACCATACGCTGGAAGTCAAAAATGTGAAGCTTTTGCGCGGCTTTGACGATGTGTTCCGCATGCCGCACTCCCGCCATACGGACGTCAAGCGGGAAGACATTGAAAAAGTGCCGGAGCTCATGATTTTATCGGTCGCCGACAAAGCCGGCGTTTGCCTCGTCACCTCGAACGACGGCCGCCGCATTTTCTTGACCGGCCATCCGGAGTATGATGCCACCACGTTAAAAGATGAATATGAGCGCGATTTGGCCAAAGGGTTGCCGATCCAGCCTCCGGAGTCGTACTTCCCGAATGACGACCCGAGCCAGCCGCCGCTCAACACATGGCGCTCGCACGCCAATTTGCTGTTCGTCAACTGGCTGAACTATTACGTGTATCAGGAAACGCCCTACATTTGGGAATAAAAAGAAACTATCATTCGACAACAACGCCTTTGCTTTTCCTAGCAAGGCGTTTTTCTTATTTTGTCATTTTCCGACAGTTGTCCCGTTCCTTCGTGCAATGAATGGCATACCATATAGTAGATTTTGCAGGGAGGTGAACGGGATGGGCGCTTGGCATGGCAACGGCTTTGCCTTAATTGTCGTCTTGTTTATTTTGTTGATTATTGTGGGAACGGCGTTCGTTTATTAATCGCTGACTCCCGCCGTCCTCCGGCCGCCATGTTTGCCAGCATCCGGCCGTATTGCATACGGGAAGCGCCGCAAACGCGCTTCCCGTTTTTTTTGGTTGCCGCCGAATAAAAACGGTTCGGCAGCCTATGCTAATGATATGGTCATACGCCTAAAGGAGGTGTGGTCTGTGACGAAACGACCGAACAGCGGAAGCCGAAATCAAAATGCGCCGACGCAAGACCCGATGGCTTTGCTTCACGGTCCGGCATCCGGCGACAACAGCAAAGGACGGCGGCAACATAAGGAACAAAACGACAAAACGGACACCGATGCATAGGGAAAGCCGCCATGAGCAGTTCCTCCGCCTAAAGGCAAACGGCGCCGCTCATAGCGGGAGAGTCCGACGCAAAAAAGCGGCCGAATTCGGCCGCTTTTTATCATGGACTACACGCTGGCAGACTAGCAGGAAAGACTTCTCCGTCAACCGTTTCCGCTCAAAATTCAATGCCTTTCGCAGCCGCCGTCCCTTGTTCATAGTCGTGCTTGACAAGCGTCATCTCAGTGGCAATATCGGCGGCAGCAATCAGCTCCGGACGGGCGGCGCGCCCGGTGATGACAAGGTGGAGTGACGGCGGGCGCGTGCGAATCAGTTCGAGCACCTCTTCGATCGATAAGATGTCATCGACCGGGAATCGATCGATGGCTAAAGCGTTGTTCAATTCATCTAGCACGATCAGATCATATTGCCCGGAATGAACATACTGTTTCGCCAATGTCCATGCTCGTTGTAACGCTTGGCGATGAACATCGGGCGTTTTCGTCCATGTAAAGCCGGCGCCGAGCTGATGCACCTCGATGCCGAGGCGGCGAAGGGCCAGCTGCTCGCCATACGTGCGCTCTGGCGATTTAATAAACTGCAAAACGGCGACCTTCATGCCGCGGCCGGCAGCGCGCAGCACAAGCCCAAAGGCAGCCGTCGTTTTCCCTTTGCCATCACCCGTGTAGACGATCACCCGTCCGTTACGATTCCGTATAGACAACCGACTCGCCCCCTTGATGTTCCGGAAACCATTGCAGCACCTCGCGCAGGCGGACAACATCGCCAATCACAATCATGGCCGGATGGGAGATGCCGGCCTTTTCCGCTTCTGCCGGCAGCGCGGCAAGCGGCGCCGCCACGGTGCGCTGCCGTTCGGTCGTCCCCCATTCAATGATGGCGGCTGGTGTATCGTATGGCTTCCCAGCGGCAACTAGCCGGCGGCAAATGTCCGACAAGTTGGCCGCTCCCATATACACGACGATTGTGTCGCATCCTTCGGCTAACGCCTTCCAGTCCATCCGCTCGCTCCGATGCCCGGTGACGATCGCCAATGATGCGGCGTAATCGCGGTGGGTGACCGGAATGCCGGCATACGCCGGCACTGCGATGCCCGATGTCACCCCTGGAACGATTTCAAATGGAATCCCAGCCTTCGCCAACACTTCCGCTTCCTCGCCGGCGCGGCCAAAGACGCACGGATCGCCGCCTTTTAAACGGACGACCGTTTTGCCTCGACGCGCATGTTCGACCAACCATTCATGGATTTGTTGTTGAACGGTGTCATGCCTTCCCGGCTCTTTGCCGCAATAAAGAAGCTCGGCGTCGGGCTTCGCATACCGGAGCAGCTTCCGATTGACGAGCCGGTCGTAAATGACGACATCAGCGCGTTCGAGACATTCGCGTCCATAAACGGTGATCAGTTTTTCATCACCCGGCCCGGCGCCCACTAAATACACTTTGCCGACCGTCATCGTTCCTTCTCCCCTTTCGCTTCTGCGGTGGAAACGCCCGCTGAAGAAAATGTCGCCATTTCGCTCACCATCGCCGCCGCCGCTGCCAAAAGCGGGAACGCCACCGCGGCTCCGCTTCCTTCACCAAGCCGCATGCGCAAATCGATCAGTGGTTCTTTCCCTAACAAACCAAGGGCAATGCCGTGCCCCGGCTCTTCGGAACGATGACCGGCGATCATATAGTCGGCGACGTTCGGGGCAAACTGGCGGGCGACAAGGGCGGCAACGGTGCAAATAAAGCCGTCGAGCAAAATTGGGATGCGCCGCTCGGCAGCCGCAAGCATGGCACCGGCCATCGCAGCGATCTCGAGCCCGCCGATTTTCGCCAGCCACTCAAGCGGCTTCGCCGGGTCGGGCCGGTGAAGCGCCAGCGCTTGGCGGATGACTTCCTGTTTATGGACGAGCCTTTCGGCGGCGATGCCGGTTCCTTTGCCGACGATGCGTTCGAGCGGCTCATCGGTCAAGGTGGCCAATAAGGCGCTGGCCGCCGTCGTATTGCCGATTCCCATCTCACCAGCAATCAGCGTGCGAGCGCCTTGCCCAATGATCGATACCGCCTGCTCATAGCCAACGTGAAGCGCCTGTTCGGCTTCAGCCGGCGTCATCGCTTCTGTTTTGGCAAAATTGTCCGTTCCGCGGCGCACTTTTTTCCCAATGACCCGCTCGTTATCAATCGGAACAGCTACACCGACATCGACGATCTCGAGCAGCGCGCCGATCCGACGGCTAAACACGTTGATGGCCGCCCCGCCGCGGGCAAAGTTATACACCATTTGTGCCGTCACTTCCGCCGGATAGGCGGATACGCCTTCAACGACGACGCCATGGTCGGCGGCAAAAACAAGCACCCCCGGGGGCGTCACTTCCGGGAACAAGTTCCCGGTCATCCCGGCGAGTTCAGCCGCAAACTGTTCGAGGCGGCCAAGGCTGCCGGGGGGTTTGGTTAACTGGTCAATATAAGCACACGCGTCTTCCTTTATCTGGCAGTTGGCCGCCGGAACGAAAATCTTCATCATTCCACCGTCCTTTTCTGGAATTGGCGCATAATCTGCTCGATCTGTTCGACCGCGACGTGCTGCCGAACGTGGGCGGCAAGCCGGTCAAACGCGATCTCTTTGAGCGAATGAAACGGCCTGACGCCGGAAACGGCGAGCCCTTTTTCACGGCGAATGGCGTTGAAAAAGGCGGTACGGAACGCATCGTTATGAAACAAATCGTGCACGTACGTGCCCAACACCCGCTCATCGCCGCGCTTCGCTCCTTCGCCGCGGCCGCCGATCTCAATGAGCGGCGCATAGCCGGGAAGCGGCGTCGAGCGGCCCATATGAATTTCGTACCCTCGCACGGCAAACCGTTCTCCGGCCCATGTGAGCACGCCTTCCGAGCGGACCGTTGTTTTCGTCTGCTCGATCGTCGTCTCAATCGGCAACAGCCCGAGCCCTTTCATTTCCGGAAACGGCGTTTCGACCCCATGCGGATCGCGGATGACAGCGCCAAGCATTTGGTAGCCGCCGCACAAACCGACAACCGTCGTTTTTCCTTCGTTGACAAGTGACACAATGCCGGAGGCGAGCCCCCGTTTTTTCATATACATGAGATCTTCGATCGTATTTTTGCTTCCCGGCAGCACGATGACATCCGGTTCGCCGAGTTCACCTGCGTGTGTCACTAAGCGGACGCGGCAGTCCGGTTCGGCGACGAGCGGATCGATATCGGTAAAATTGGCGATTTTCGGGCAGCGGATGACAGCGATGTCAATCGCCCACCTGTCATCGGACGACGCGGCAAAGCGTTCAAGCGCCAGCGAATCTTCGGCATCGATCGCCAAATCAGGCAAATACGGGACAACGCCGAGCACCGGTACGCCCGTATATCGTTCAAACCAATCAAGACCCGGCTTAAGCAACGCCGCATCACCGTGAAACTTGTTAATGATGACGCCGACTACCCGCTTTCGGTCCTCGGGTTCCAAAAGCGTCAGCGTCCCGACGAGGCTCGCGAACACTCCGCCCCGCTCAATATCGCCGATTAAAACAACGGGGGCGTCGGCGAGGCGGGCGATGCGCATATTGACGAGCTCGCGGTCGTTTAAGTTCACTTCAGCCGGGCTTCCCGCCCCTTCGATGACGATCCGATCGTATTCGTTCATCAACGTTTCGAGCGACTGTCGAATGACAGCCAGCCCTCGATGAAAAAACTCATTCCGGTAGGCGAACGCCTGCATAGTGGCATACGGTTTGCCTAACACGACAATTTGCGACTCATGCTCGCGGCTTGGCTTAATTAAAATCGGGTTCATCTCGGCACGGGCCGCCACCCCGGCCGCTTCGGCCTGAATGCCTTGCGCCCGCCCGATCTCTTTTCCGTCCGGTGTCACGTACGAGTTTAACGACATGTTTTGTGACTTAAACGGCGCTGTCTTCCAGCCATCTTGGGCAAAAATGCGGCAAAACGCTGTCGCAATGACGCTTTTTCCAGCGTCGGAATGAGTGCCTTGAAACATGATTGGCAGCGCGTCAGCCATCGTGCTTCACCTTCTCGCATTCCGAAAGCCACCGTTCGACCATCGCCGGAGCGGACGCAAAATGGAAATGGACGTAGCCGGCGACAAGCCGGTGGGTGAGGTAGCCGTCCGGCTTCGCTCCGAGCCGCCCGCTCGTTTCATAGGCAAACGGCACGTCACCGCGCGGCTCATACGTCGAGTAATGAAACTCATGCCCGCGCGCCCGCTCCCCTTCCGGCAATAGAAAGTTTCCTTTCCTTCCGTACACTTCGCGGTATCCAAGCGCGGCCAGCTTCCGCTGCATAACCACCCGCCCCGGAATGACGCCGGCCATTTCGTATTCTGCGCCGTCGGCCGTCATCAGCCGCTCGGTCAAAAACATAAACCCGCCGCACTCCGCCAATGTCGGCAGCCCGCGCCTAATGGCGGCGCGAATCGACTGCTTGGCCGCGGTCTGGCGCGCCAATTCAGCGGCAAATTCTTCCGGAAAGCCGCCGCCGATATACAAGCCGTCCACCCCGTCGGGAAGCGGTTCACCGGCGAGCGGGGAAAAATAAACAAGCTCGGCGCCGCAAGCAGAAAGCATCTCGAGGTTTTCCGGATAGTAAAAGTGAAAAGCAGCATCCTTGGCCACTGCCACGCGCACGCGATACAGCCGCGAAGGGCGAATGAGCGGGGCGGACGGCGCCAGGGCGGGCGCCTCAGCGATCGAAAGCAGCGTCTCCCAATCGATCGCGGCCGCGATTTTTCGTCCCAATTCAGCAAAAAACGAATCCAGCTCTCCGCGCTCCACGGACGGCACCAACCCTAAATGGCGCTCCGGCAGCGACAGCGCATCGTCTTTCGGCAAAAACCCGATGACCGGCAGTCCGCACATTTGCTCGACCGCCGCTTTGATGAGCCGGAAATGCCCCTCGCCGCCGACGCGGTTGGCAAATACGCCGGCGATGTGCACATCAGGGTGAAACGTCTGAAAGCCACGGACGATGGCAGCGGCGCTGCGGGCCATGCCGGAACAATCGACGACAAGGAGAACCGGACTTTTCGTACTGGCGGCGATATCCGCCGTCGACCCGTCGTCGGACAGCGGCTGTTTCCCGTCAAACAGCCCCATCACTCCTTCAATGATGGCAATATCCGCCCCCTTGCAGCCGTTCGCCAACACCGTCCGGACCGTTTCGGTTCCGGTCATCCAGCTGTCCAAATTGCGTGACGGCCGGCCGGTGACCGCCGTATGGTACGTCGGATCAATGTAATCCGGTCCGCATTTAAACCCTTGCACCGTGTAGCCTTTTTGCTTGAGCGCCGCCATCAGCCCGAGCGTCACCGTTGTTTTGCCGGCGCCGCTTCCGGTTGCAGCAATGACCAATCGCCGCATGCCTCTCCCCCCTTTCTTCGCATCCTTGCCTTTGCTTGATGATCGACGAGCGCGACGGAAATCGTCACATTGCCGGACTTCTTTTTGACAAGCGCCATCGTCTCGGCGCCACTGTACAATTTCGCCGCCGGCTCGCTCACCCCATAGGCGCCGGTGTAGCGATACACCGTCTCCGACGGCGCTTCGATCGACACTTCGTTTAACTGTTCCGGCGTGTACGTCACCAATTCCCAGCCGTATTTGCCGACAACTTCTCGAAGTCCGGGCTCATCTTTTTTCAGATCGATCGTGCATACCGCCTTAACGCTTTTGATGGAAAAACGGAGCTCGGCCAGTGTCTCGCGGATGACCGTTTCAATTTCCTCAGCCGGTGTCCCCCGGTTGCAGCCAATGCCAAGCGCAATCACCTTCGGACGGTACAGCACGCCGTTTTGCAAAATCGCCTCTTCTTCCGGTTCGAGCAGCCGGTGGGTGACCACAAGCGCCGCCGCCGGGCGGGCGGCCATCGCCAAAGCGATAGAGTCATATACCGTAATGTTTTTCGGCAGCGGACGCCCTTCCGGCCACCAGCCGGTTTCGCCCGATTCTTGCACGACGGCGACCGGCTCTTCGTTGACGACCGCCGCACTGACCGGCGTCAACTTGTCCGCCGATTCCCACTCCCAGCCGAACGCGCGGCCAAATAAATCAACGGCGATCGTTTGCTGCACATCCGAAGCAGTCGTAATGACCGGTCGGGCGTCAAGGATCGCAGCCACGCGCCGCGTCAATTCGTTCGCCCCTCCTAAATGGCCGGAAAGAACGCTGATCGCATGTTCCGCCTTATCATCGATGACGACGACCGCCGGATCGGTCTTTTTATCTTTTAATAATGGAGCAATCATGCGGACGACCGCGCCAAGGGAAATGATGCAAATGAGGCCGTCGTAACGGGCAAACAGCTCCGGCAACAGCGCCTTTACATTGCCGGAAAACAGGCGGATGCCGCATCGGTCTTCGTCTCCGCGGGCGAACTTCTCCGTATAATAGACGTCCGCCCCGTCCAGCTCACGGCCGAGCCGGCGGGCAATTTCTACCCCGTGTTTTGTAATGGCAACAACGGCATACACGTTACTTCTCCCCTTTCCGGTACCCGTGCGTGAACGTGCGGTCGTACAGTTTCGAGCGGTAGCCGCGCTCATGGATGTACGGATCAAGCGCCCAGCCGGCGAAAATGATGGCATGCTTCGTCACTCCATGGCGCCGCAGATCATCGGCCAGTGTCGCCACAGTCGAACGGACGATAATTTCATCCGGCCATGTCGCCTTATACACGGCAACGGCCGGGGTGTCACCGCTCCAACCGGCCTCAAGCAAGGCGGCGGCCACTTTTTTAGCCAATGTGGCGCTTAAAAAGAAAACAAGGGTGCAATGATGTTTCGCAAGTTCTTGCAATCTTTCGCGCGGCGGCACCGGCGTCCGCCCTTCGGCGCGCGTGAAAATGACCGTCTGCGTCAGCTCCGGGACGGTAAGTTCGGCCTGCACGGCGGCGGCAGCGGCAAATGCCGAGCTGACGCCGGGCACGATCTCGATCTCAACCCCTTCTTGTTTCAACAAGGCGATTTGTTCGAGCGTCGCTCCATAAATCGATGGATCGCCGGTATGGACGCGCACGACGAGCCGTCCTTGTTTCACTTGTTCAATCATGGCCGCCGCCAGTTGTTCCAGATGCATGCCGGCCGTATGGAAGACGTCTGCTTCCGGCTTCCGGTAGCGCTCAATCAGTTCCTCGCTCACTAACGAATCCGTGTAAAAAATGGCGTCTGCCGAGGCAAGGAGTTCAGCGCCGCGGACGGTGATCAAATCCGGCGCCCCCGGTCCCGCCCCTACGATATACAGTTTCACTTTCTCACCACCAACAATGTCAAATATTCAAGCTCCACCCCTTCAAGTTGCCCTGCATCCCAAATGACTTCCTCTCCTGATGTCACTTTCGTCACGACCGCGGCGCGCTGAAGCAAATCGAGTTCGCGAAGCAGACGAATCATGAGATCAATCACTTTTGCTACTTTGAAAAAGACGACGCAATCGTGCCCAAGGAGCGCCGCTTTCATCGCTTCGTAATCATCGCGCGCCGGCACAATGGCCACTTGCTCGTCGCCGTCGGCCAACGGAAGGCGGAGACGGGCGGCAGCGGCATTCGCCGAGCTGATGCCAGGGACCACTTCGATCGCCGTCTCTGGATAACGGCGTTCCATCACGTTCATGAGGTGAATAAACGTGCTGTACAATAACGGATCGCCTTCCGTGACAAAGGCGACATCACGCCCGGCTGCCAGCTCCGCCCAAATGGCGTCCGCTGCTTCGTTCCATTTCGGCTCGAGCACACTTACGTCTTTCGTCATCGGAAAATGGAGCCCGAGCCGCCGTTTTTCGTCCGGGGCAAAATAAGCATCAATAATTTGTTCGGCATAGCTTTTGCTTTGCCGCCCTTTTTTCGGATAGGCGATCACATCCGCTTCTTTGAGGCGGCGGTACGCCTTCACAGTCATCAGCTCCGGATCGCCCGGGCCGACGCCGATGCCGTACAACGTGCCGGTCATTCGTCTCCCTCCCGTTTCGCAGTGATGATGTATACCGGATTGAGCGCCTCAAAGCGCGTCAATTCTAAAATCGGCTTGCTTCTGGCTGCCTGTGCAAGCGCAATGTCGACATGAAACCCGCGTGCGCGCAGCTCGCGGCACGCTTCGGCGAGCGTCTCGACCGTCGCCGCGTTGATGACAATGCGCCCGTTTTTTTTCAGCCGTTTCGTACAGACGTCCAACAGCGGCGCCATCGCTCCCGATGTGCCGCCGATAAAAATGGCGTCCGGGTCGGCAAACTCGTCGAGCCGATCGGGCGCTTTGCCGTGAACGAGCGTCAAGTCGACGCGGAATTTGCGCAAATTTTGTCGGCAAATGTCGACATCATGTTCATTTTTTTCAATGGCAAACACCGCCCCGTCACGGGCGATTTTCGCCGCTTCAATCGCCACTGAACCGGTGCATGTGCCGATGTCCCACACGACGCTGTCCGGGCGGAGACGCAAAGCGCTTAAGCTCAGCACGCGAATTTCTTTTTTCGTAATCAATCCTTTATCCGGCTTGCGCTGAAAAAATTCATCATCTTCAATGCCAAGCGGCCAGGTTGGGCTTGGCGCCACCTGTTTCAACACGACTATATTTAATGGAAGAAACTCGGTTTCGGCCATTTCTTCGAGCTTGAAAAACCGGCATCGTTCATTCGGCCCGCCGAGCTCCTCGCCGACAAACGCCTCGTACTCGGTCATGCCATACTCCAGCAAATAGCGGGCGATTGCCGTCGGGGAGTTCGTTTCATCGGTCAAAACGGCGACTTTGCGCCGCCCGTCAATGCGTTGGGCAAGCCCCGTCAGCGGCCGGCCGTGGACGCTGATGAACGCGGCATCTTGCCATGACTCCCCCATTTTCGCAAACGCCCATTGCACCGAGCTGACCGCCGGATATACCTCAATTGGCAACTTGTTCGCCAAATAGCTGCCCATCCCGTAAAAGAGCGGATCGCCGGAAGCCAATACGACCGTCGTTCTCGTCTCATTTCGGAGCTGCTCGACGAGTTCCGCCAGCTTGCTGCGGACGACGATCGTTTCACCTTTGTAGTCCGGAAACATCGCCAATTGCCGCCTGCCGCCGACAAGCAGCTCGCTTTCCTCAATCCAGCGCCTGTACAGAGCCGGCAAGCCCGCCGGACCGTCGGCGCCGATGCCGATCAGCTTAATCGTTCCCATTCGTCTGCACCGCCTTTCCTAACCGTTGTCCGTTCATCGTGTAAATAGATGTCTCCACCGTCATGCCGCCGCCAACTTCGTTGAGCGCCGCCCGGCAGCACGCTTCGCACAATAGCTGAAAAAATGTTGTGCAGCCCGCTTCCTGCATCATGTCGCCGACTTGCGCCGCCGTATTCGCCTCGCGGACAGCGGCAACGAGCGGTGCCGGAGCGCCGGCTTGTTCCGCCAACCGAGCCAAAAAGCCGAAATCGACCGGCGCGCTCTTGGCGTGAACCATCATGACTCCTTGGGCGACTTTCGAAAATTTCCCCATCATCCCAACCATCGACACCGTTTCAATGCCGAGCCGCTTGCATTGCTTCAACGTAAAGCCAACAAAATCGCCCATTTCAATAAACGCCTCTTCCGGCAAACCGGGATATTCCCGCATGGCGTATTTCTCGCTCCGCCCCCCGGTCGTAATGACGACATGGCGGCAGCCGCTCGCTTTCGCCACTTGAATGGCTTGCACGATGCTCGCTCGGTAGGCCGCGGTCGAAAACGGAACGACGATGCCGCGCGTCCCTAAAATCGAAATGCCGCCGATGATGCCGAGCCTCGCATTTAACGTCTTTTTAGCGATCTCTTCGCCGCCCGGCACGGAAATGACGATGTTCACCCCGCGGTCGATGCCGTATTGCTCGAGCACTTCCTTCGCGGTTTCGCGAATCATCTTCCGCGGCACGGGATTGATCGCCGCCTCGCCGACCGGCACCGGCAAGCCCGGCTTCGTCACGCGCCCGACCCCTTCGCCGCCGTCAAGATGCACGCCCGAAGATGATGCCCATGAGACGGTCGAAACGATCAACGCTCCATGCGTCGCGTCCGGGTCATCGCCGCCGTCTTTCACGACAGCGGCTGTCGCCGTTGATCCATCATATGTACACGACTGAACGGAAAATGTCACCGCCCGTCCGATCGGCAACCGAATCGTCGCTTCCGTCTGCACCCGGCCGGTAATGAGCGCCGTGAGCGCCGCCTTCGTCGCCGCCGTCGCACATGACCCGGTCGTATATCCTTCCCGCAGCGTTTTTTTCGCTTCCATCGTCCATCACACTCGTTCCGCCAAGAGCGATAAAGCGTTCAAGGCGGCGACCGTCACTGTGCTTCCCCCTTTGCGGCCGCGGTTCGTAATAAACGGCACATCGAGCTTAGTCAGCTCTTCTTTCGATTCCGCCGCGGACACAAACCCGACCGGCAGGCCGATCACCAGCCCCGGCCGCGCCTCTCCTTCCTTAATTAGGCGGATGAGCTCAAGCAGCGCGGTCGGCGCGTTGCCGATGGCGAAAATGCCGCCTTCCGCTTCTTTCACCGCCTTGCGCATGGCGACGATCGCCCTTGTCGTGTTCAGCCGTTTCGCTTCGGCGATGACGTCCTCATCGGAAATGTAGACGCGCACCGCCCCGCCAAATTTCTCAAGGCGCGCTTTATTGACGCCGACTTGCACCATTTGTACGTCGGCGACGACGAGCTTGCCGCGGCGAATGGCGTCGATACCGGCGCGGATGGCGTCGGGATGAAAGAGAAGGCTTTTTCCGAGCTCAAAATCGGCGGAAGCGTGAATGACGCGCTGAACGATCGGGTATTGCTCAGCTGTAAAGGAATGCTCTCCCATTTCTTCATCAATGATTTGAAAGCTGCGCGCTTCAATTTGCTCCGGCTGGACGGTCACCGGACGAAACGTCGTATGGAAATCCATTTGTTTCTCTCCTTTCATCATTCATTAGAACAGCGAGGCGGGCGGCATATACTAGCCGTCTTGTTTCCATATTGAATGGCATCTTAGTCAGATGTTCCCGCCTTTTCCATTTGCAGCGGCGAACGGGTGGAAACCGGCGCTTGTTGTTTCAACGCCTCGAGGACGCCGGCAAAATCGGTATACACTGTGCCGTATGCCAGTCGAGGTCGGCGAATGACGATCGTTTCAATGCCAAGTTCCTCGGCGGCAGCGAGCTTTTCATCAACAAACCCGACTTTGCCGCTCTCTTTCGTGATGACTAATGTGACGCCAAAATGGCGGAACAGCGCCCGGTCGAGCTCTTTGGAAAACGGCCCTTGCATCATGATGAGCTGTTCTTGCGAAAATCCGAGCCGCTCGCATTTTTCCAAATTGTCTTTGCGCGGCAGCATCCGGGCGATCACCCGCACGTTAGGCCGGCCAAGCAGCTTGGCGGCGAAAATATCGAGCGTTTTGCTGCCAGTCGTAAGCATGACGACGCCGCCTTTTTCGGCCGCCAGCTCGGCCGCTTCTTCATAGCTGTCGACAAACGTTACCGTGCCGGACGCCAGCGAAGACGCTTGCCGCTCATAGCGGATGTACGGAAGTCCCGCTTCGGTCGCCGCTTGCATGGCGTTTTTTGACGCCTCTTCGGCAAATGGATGGCTGGCGTCCACGATCGCTCTCGCTCCGTTCGCTTTGGCAAGCCGGGCGAGCTGGGCGGCATCCAAGCGGCCGACATGGGCGCGCACGCCGGCGGCTTCTAGCTGTTCGGCCGCATGATCGGTGACGACTGTAGCCAGCACTTCATATCCTTCGTTTTGCACCGTAACCGCCAGTTCGCGGGCGTCGCTCGTACCGGCGAGCAGCAAAATCATTGGCATTTCCCCCTTAATGATGATGATGGTGGTGATGATGATGGGCGGCGTGCAACCGGTATTGGCAAACATCGCAGTTCATCGCCGCCGTTTGGCCGAGCGCTTCGTTCAGCCGGTCAAGCACAATCGTTTCCAACTGTGGATGAAATCCGAAGTAGCCGGCCAAGGCGAATGAAACGCCGGCATGGTCGGCGCGGTACTGCTCGACTTGCCGTTCAAGCCGTTTGATGAGCACGCCGGTGAATAGAAAATACGGCAGCACAACAATGCGCCGCGCCCCAAGCGCGATACAGCGGCGGACGGCGTCATCGAGCGACGGTGTCGTCACACCCATGAACGCCGGCTCAACGAACGCATAGCCGGTTTGTTCCCAAAACAGGCGGGCGATTTTATACAAGTCGCTGTTCGCATCTGGATCGCTCCCGCCGCGCCCAAGCAAAATGACCGCCGTCTCGCGGCCGGGGGCTTCCGGCTGCTCGCCGATTTCCTGCAACCGTTCATGCAAAATCGCCAACGTCTGCTCATGAATCCCAATCGGCCGTCCGTACCGGAACGTCAGATGCGGATAGCGCTGCTTGGCCTCATCGATTTCCGCCGGAATATGAAGCTTTGAATGCCCGGCCGGCAATAAAATGAGCGGGAGGACGATCACTTCCTTCGCCCCGGCTTCTGCACAAAGACGGATGCCTTCGCTGATCGATGGACGCCCAAACTCTAAAAAACTTGTTTCAATATGAAATGCGTCATCAATGCGCGGCCGCAGTCCGGCGACAAACTGCTGCACTTGCTCGTTTCCTTCCGGATCACGGCTGCCGTGTCCGACAAACAAAATCGCCTTCATGATTTCCTCTCCTTATCTTCTTTTTTGCCCCATTGCGTTGGCTTTCGCGCTTTTGGCGCATCGCATCCATCTTGCGGTGAGCAACGGGAGTTGGCCCGCAGGCACATGCTTCATCGCCGGTTCCCTGCGCCATCCGCAGCAGTGCGTTTGCCGCTAGTCGCCGCAAGCCGCCGTTTCCACCATAGCAGCGGCCTTCGCTTCTTCATGGCGAAACCGGCCCACTTGTTTCACCCGACTGAAAAACTTATGAAACCGTTCGTTCGGGTAGGCATGTTCTTTGTATTGCTCGATCACCTCAGTCATGATGGCGACGATCTCTTCCGGCGGCAAGCCTTCGGCGACAAGCTGGCCGGGATGGGCGTTGCGGCCGACCGTTTTTCCGCCCAAAAACAAATCAAATTTTCCTTTTCGGTACACAAGACCGATATCTTCACGCACCGCTCCGTAGCACGCCATGCCGCAGCCGTTGATGCCAAGTTTCAGCTCTTTCGGCAGCGCCATCCCGCCGAATCGCCGCGCCAATTCCTCCGCGTACGGAATGGCGTCTTTTTTCTCCCCGTCACAAAAATCGCACGCTTTCACGGTCAGGACCTCGCCGACCGGCGTAACCGTCAACCCAGCGGCGGTCAGTTTAGCCACAAGTCCATCCGGGTCATCAGTCATCCGTTCGATTTTTATGTAATGATCTGGCGTGTACGTCATTTTTCCATCGGGGCCGACTGTCTCCGCTAGAACAAGCAACTGTTCCGCCGTGAACTGTTTGTTGGCCACCCCCGGGCTCACTGCCGCTTCAAACAGGACGGTTTCCGCTTTTCGCCGTTTACGGCTTTCAAGCGCCGCAAGCGCATCTTCGGCGGCTTCTTTCGCTTGCTGTCGCGCTATATGAACCACCGGCCGCTCGACCGCTGTCTGCCCGGCGACGGCGGTTGAACCGGCCATACTCGCCGGCCTAGCCGCCGTTTGCTGCGTTTCATCTGGAAATGGCGGGATGCCGGCTAACGCCAAGGAAGCCCGATTGTTCGAAACAGCTGTCCGCTTCCCTTCAACATCACCGGTTGCCTGCGGACTCATCGATTCTAACGCCCACGGCTCCGCTTCTTTGCGCAGCCGCTCGTGCGGTTTCAGCGGCTGGACGGCCGCGGTTAAATGGTATTTGCGTTGATAGCCGCGCGGCGTAATCATCAATCCGTCATGCACAAACGTCGTCGAATTGCCAATAATGACCGTCGTCAACATGCCGATTTCATGATCAAGCATATGGGCCAAATCGGTGAGCACGATCTGCTGGCGTTCGCGGTATGCGCTTTTCACAAGCCCGACCGGCGTCTCGGGCGCCCGGTGGCGGAGCAGGATGCGTTGCGCTTCCACAATTTGCCGCGTGCGCCGCCCGCTTTTCGGGTTGTACAACGCGATCACAAAATCAGCGGCCGCCGCCGCTTCGAGCCGTTTTTCGATCAGCGCCCACGGCGTCAAATGGTCGCTCAAGCTGATTGTGCACGCGTCATGCATCACCGGCGCCCCGAGCAGCGCCGCGCATGAATGGATGGCGGAAATGCCCGGAATGACTTCCACTTCAATCGGATCGTCTTTCGTCCAGCCTTTTTCAATCAGCACTTCGTAGACGAGCCCGGCCATGCCGTACAGCCCGGCGTCGCCGCTGGAAATGACGGCGACCGTCTTGCCGCGCTCGGCCCATTTCACCGCCGCTTGGGCGCGGCTTACTTCTTCGGTCATGCCGGTGCTGATGATTTCCTTTCCGGCGATCAAATCGCGCACAAGCTCAATGTATGTTTTGTAGCCAATGATGACGTCGCTTTCTTCAATGGCTTCGCGGGCCCGCTTCGTCATATGATCGACGCTTCCCGGGCCGAAGCCGACAATCAACAACTTACCCCCCATGCGTTTCCCCTCCTTTTTCTTCTGGCCATGGCCGCGGCATCGAGACTTCCTTCGGTCCCCACTCCTTCCAGAATCGAACAAACAGCGGCACGTCCAAACGGACAGCGAGCAGCTGACGGCGATCAGCAAAAACGTCTTCCGGTGCTCCTTGCTTGACAATCCGGCCTTCGTGCATGACGGCGACCCAATCGGCCCATTGCCAGACGAAATCCATATCATGCGTGGCAATGAGCACGGTCGTTCCCCTTTGATGAATGACATTGATTTGCCGCAAAAACTGTTTCGTTTGATGCTGGTCCAAATACGCTGTCGGTTCATCCAACACAAGCAAGTCCGGCTTTGTCACCATCGCCGAACAAAGCGTCAGCCATTTTTTCTGTCCGAGGCTAAGCTGGTGGGTGGGGCGATCGAGCCAATCACCGAGCCCGTATTCATCAACAAGCGTCGACAAAGCGGTTCTCATCTGTTCTTCATTGACCCCAGCGTGAGCGAGGCTAATCGCCAATTCATCGCGCACGAGCGGCGCAATCAGCTGATGTTCCGGATTTTGAAAAACGAGGCTGACTTCGCGCCGCCAGCGCCGCCAATCGGCCCCGCGTTCATACATGTTGCTCCCTTTCCAATACAGCGCGCCTGACTGCGCCCGCAGCAATCCGTTCAGATGAAGAAACAGCGTCGTTTTGCCGCAGCCGTTTGCGCCGATGAGCGCGTATTTTTTTCCTGCTGGAATTTCCCAATCAACCCCGTTGAGCACATCACGCGAGGAATCATAGGCATAGCACACTTGTTCCATCCGCAGCAGCAACTCTTTCACCCTTTCCACCAAATCAACCCGAGCAGCAGCACGATCAACGCGGCGCCGGCTGTCATGTCAATGGTGTGTGGTTTTGTTTCCAACGGCTGATGCCGATAGACAAACGAATCGATTCCCCCGCGAGCGGCAAGCGCACGCCCGAGCGCTTCGTACGATTGCCCGGCCTTCAGCCACAATTGGTACATAAGCATCCCCCCATGCCGCCAATGTGTTCCTCCATTGCGGGCGCGCAACGCCAGCCACAGCTCAACCGCTGCGTGCTCAAGCAAAAAGATGAAGCGGTACATCAGAAAACAAAGCTCGATGACTGCCGCCGGAAGACGGCAACGCCGCAGGACGGCAAACCATTCCGGCGCCGGCGTAGTGATCAGAAGGAAAAACAAACAAGACCACGCCGACAAAGAGCGAACGGCCAGTTCAGCGGCTGGCCGCAGCTGGCTATAGGCAATGGATAACCGAAGAGGAAAAGAAATAGAAACGATCATTGTCAATAAGCTGACTCCTAAAAAAACCGAAGCGGCGGCCATTGCTTTTCCATACAGTGAAAACGGGACACCGGCCCGGCCAATGATCCAATACGTCATCCCCGCCATCATGAGCAACTGTTCGCGCCAGCTGCTCATCATCCCAAGCACCAACAAGATCACCGCCATCGCGAACTTCCATTCCGCTCGCCACGTTCGCAGCCGATTGTCGTAGGCGAACCGATCAAACTCGCGAATCATGCCCGTTCTTCCGTTCCGATCGCCCTTTATACAGGCCGATCACGTAGCCGATGACGCCGGCGCCAAGAGCGGCTTGCAGCGAGAACAGCAGCGTTTCCACTTCGCCGCCCGGCGGGGTGAAAATCGATTCAAACCACGGCCGATAATGCGGAGCGAGCGTTTGAATCGCCCGTTCCGCCTGGTCGTCGGTGCCGCCAAATTCCGAGCCGCGCGCCCACCAAAGCGGAAGGAGGATCAACACCAAGACGAAAGCGAACAGCCACCGGTTTTTTTTCATCGAATCACGCCCCCTTTTCTCGTTGGAATAGCGGAGAGGCTTGGTATGAAGCAAGCCAGTTCCAGACCATCACCGTCAAAATGCCTTCTGTCACCGCCAGCGGCACTTGAGTGATGGCAAAAATACCGGCAAATTTCAAAAACGAAGCGAGCACGCCGCCCTCTGGGGCCGGAAATGCCAAAGCCAGCTGGACGGATGTGGTCACATACGTGGCCAAATCGGACAAACAAGCGGCCAAAAACAGCGCCATCCGCTGCGATACGAAACGGCGGCGATGCAGCTGATACACAGTAAACGCAACCAATGGCCCAACGACCGCCATCGACAAAGCGTTTGCCCCCAATGTCGTCAATCCACCATGAGCAAGCAGCAAAGCTTGGAACAGAAGAACCATCGTGCCGATAACAACCATCACCCATGGCCCAAACAACGCCGCCCCGAAGCCGATGCCGGTCGGGTGGGAGCTACTGCCGGTGACGGACGGAATTTTCAGCGCCGACAGCACGAACGTAAACGCCCCGGCCAATGCCATGAGCAGCTTTTGCTCCGGATGCTCTTTCAGCGTGCGGACAAGACGACGTAAACCAACCAAGAAAAAAGGAAGAAACAATCCCCACCAAAACAGCGCCCATTTCGCTGGCAAAAACCCTTCCATAATGTGCATCGCGTACGCTTCTTGTTCATTCGTCACGAAGAAATAACCCGCCAATAACGCCGCGATGGCAAGCCAACGTCTTGTTCGCATCGTTTATCGATTCACCTCCTTCTGTTCATTGGCCGTTTTCCGCTTCCCAACCGGCGCTTCGCTTTCCCCTGCTGGCGTCCATCTGCATCCTGCCTCCTCATCAAACTCATACGTCGCCCATTCGCGAATCGGCGCCCCTTCGCAAAGATGGATGCGCACCACCTCCCGCGCCTTTTCCGGTGTCATCAGCCGATACCAGACGCCATCCGGGTAGACGATCAGCACGCACGCGTCCTGGCAGCGGCCGTTGCAGCGCGTTCTTGTCGTATGAACGAGATCGTCCAATCCAAGGCGGGCGATCTCTTCACGCACCGCCAGCGTCACTTCCTCCCCGCCATGGCGCAGGCACGTCCCGCCGTTGCAAATCAACAGATGATGCCTCATTCCCCGCAAATCCCACGTCGCCATCCAATTCCTCCTTTTGCAAGATTGGTAGAAATGAAAACCTTTCAGCTTCGCTCAAAGAAAAATAAAAAAGCACCTCTAGCGCAGAGGTGCAGAAAAATGCGTACGAAGCCAAAAATAAGCCAAACGAAGCCTCATTCAGCCATCATTCTCCCGCACGTCTGCCTATATTCCCGTAGGCATCCGTCCGATGCAAACAAGGCAGGTCTCCTGACTTAGGATCATCGCTTTGCGGCGCCTTCCCGAAGAATCCTTCAGTGACTTGTTGCCGCAAAACTCCCCATCACAGTGGCGGGTACCGTGACGGCTTTTCACCGTACTTCCCTTTTCACCCAAGCCCTAAGCAGGCCGGGCACCTTGTTTGCCTTTCGCCAATATATACGCTGTCATGGAACAAGCATCCTTTTTCATCGTAGTACAACGATGGCTTCATCGTCAACCGTTTTTTTCCGACAAGTTCGTTCGCGCAATGACAATGCCATCTGCATCCGCATACACATACGCGCCTGGCTCCCAACGGACGCCGCCAAATTCAAGCACGACATCGCGGGCGCCTTTTCCCTCTTTTTTGCTTTTCACCGGGCAAGTGCCAATGGCCATCACGCCAATCGGCATCGCGCTGATTTCTGCGGAATCGCGAATGCAGCCGTGAATGATGACGCCAGCGAGCCCTCTCTCGCAGGCGATTTGCGCCAATCGGTCGCCTAATAGCGCGACGCGGCGCGACCCTTTTCCGTCAACAACAAGCACCGTGCCCGGCGGCACCGTCTCGAGCGCTTCGCGGACAAGCACGTTGTCTTCAAACACGTCAACAGTGGCAATCGGTCCAGAAAACGCCCGCTTTCCGCCGTACGATTGGAAGGCAAGTTCGCACACTTGCAGCTCGTCAAGAAATTGATCGCATAAATCAGCCGTTTTCATCATCATTCCTCTCCCTTCGTTCGTTTTACATTCGCCACCATTCGTCAAAATCCTGCTGCCGTGACGATTTTTTAGCAACCATTCGTTAACTTCGCATCGCGAATGGCATCATCCGCCTCTTTGTCCTACCGGCGTGGAACTGCTTTCAGACGAAAAAACGGCCCCGTGCCGAAGTGGCAGAGACCGTTTTTGCCAGCCAAAGGCCGATCCGCCCTAGCCGGCTTATTCAGCTGGGCTAGCTGGATTCGAACCAGCGCATCACGGAGTCAAAGTCCGTTGCCTTACCGCTTGGCTATAGCCCAACGTCTTTGTTGTCACTTACAGTATGCAGCAAGAGGTCTCCCTTTATGCATCAAAACGAATATCATTTTGCAACAGGCGGCAAAATACCGATAAGGATTCATGTTCCGCACGTTTTACCACATCTTCATCATCTCTTCACAATCGCTTCATTCCAATAAGGTATGATGCAAACAGAAAGGGGGAACGACGTTGCGCCGAATATGGCTCTATGTCGGATTCCTGTTATGGCTGCCGCTAGGCTTAGCTTCTTCGGCTGCTCCACAGCCGTCTGTCGCCCGTGAGCCGATCATCATCGCCCATCGCGGCGCTTCCGGGCATGCACCGGAACATACACTTGCCTCCTACCGGCTTGCCGGCCGCATGCACGCTGATTATATTGAGGTTGACGTGCGGATGACGAAAGACGGAAAGCTCATCGCCATGCATGATACAACGCTCGCCCGGACGACGAATGCCGAAACCGTCTACCCTCACCGTTCACCGTGGCACGTTGGCGATTTTTCGCTCGCCGAGCTGAAGCGGCTTGATGCCGGCTCGTGGTTTAGCAAGCGCTTTGCCGGCGAACCGATCCCGACCCTTGAGGAGATCATACACACGTTGGAAGCAGAACGAATCGACGCCCCTTTGTATATTGAATTAAAGCAGCCCGGCATCGAAAAAGCGGTCGTACAGCTACTGCAAAAACATCATGATTTACAGCGCGGCCGCATCATATTTCAATCATTTCATCCTGAGAGTTTGCAGGCGCTAAGGCCCCTCACCCCGCGCGGCATTCCGCTCATTCAGCTCATCGGAGAACGCGAGACGGCCCGTATCAGCCCGGACGAGCTGCTAGAGCGGGTCGCCGTCTATGCCGATGGCATCGGCTTGCCGCTTTCGCTCGCCAGTAAAGAGTGGGTGAATGCCGCTCATAGCCGCGGGCTCATCGTGCATGTCTATACCGTCAATGCACCGCACGATCTGGCGCGCCTATGCGCCATGGGCGTGGACGGGATCTTTACCGACTATCCCGACCGCCCAGCTCGCATCGCCGCTTGCCGCCGGCCGCCCGACCATTGACTAGCCTTCAGGGAGACGGCCGGGATTTTTGTTTACATAATACTATTATTGTTTAAAAGCAAAATCGTTTCCATCTGATCCGATTCGGTGTATCATTTATGAAAAAGGAGGCCGGATCATGCGGTTCGGTTTTGCCGCGCCAAGCGAGCCGGAGCGGTTGATGGAACGGGTTCAAGAGCCGCAAACGGAGTAACCGGCAAAAAAAGCGGGACGCCATCGGTCCACCCTTGGGTCAGGCGTCCCGTCCCTATTTCCTCTGTTGCCTTCCGTCACCGTTTTGGAAACTGAAAAGACAGCTTCTTGTCGTTTTCATCCCACACAAGGACAGCGTCAAACGTTTTTCCGCCTTTTTTGAATCCTTTGATGACATTTGTTTTTCCTTGTGCCAGCAGCTTTTTCACATTCGCCGCCGAAATCGATTGGCCGAGAATGCGTTTGGAGATCGTAAACGAGCATTTTGTTTTCGCGTACTGGTCACAGCCGTACAACGTTCCTTTGTCGATGACGGTTCCGCCGCAAAGCGGGCAGCGCCCGAGCGGCTCACCGACCGTTTTTTTCGTTTTCGTCCGCTGGATCGAAGCGGTGTCAAGCCCGCTGAAATTCCAGCTTGGCGCAGCGGCGATGGCATCGGTGACCACTTTTTGCGCCAGCTTTTTCACCTGTTCCATAAACGCAGCCGAGGAGGCCGTTCCTTCGCCAATTTCGCTTAAGCGCTGCTCCCATTTCGCCGTCATTTCCGGCGAGGCGAGAATCGTGCCGCCGAGCGCCTCGATCAATACTTTCGCCTTGTCGGTCGCATAGACAAGGTTATTTTTGACTTCAATATATTTTCGTTCCTTCAGCATCGTAATGATCGCCGCCCTTGTCGCCTCCGTGCCGAGCCCTTCCGTTTTGGCGAGCACTTTTTCAAGCGCTTCGTCATCTAAAAACTTTCCGGCTGTTTTCATGAGCGTAATGAGCTGCCCTTCCGTATACCGTTTCGGCGGCTCCGTTTTTCCTTCCTTTACTTGGACGTCCGCCACTTTGCCCGCTTCACCTTGACGGAGCAATGGAAGCACCGTTTCCTTTTCCTCTTCATGCGGGCGAATAACCGCGCGCCATCCTTCCTCAATGACTTGTCTTCCTTTCGTGATGAAACGAGCCCGTCCATCAACCAACGTCGCAACCGTCGTATAGTCGATGATCGCCGCCTGGTAGTGGGCGGCAATCAAGCGGCGGACGACTAAATCATACACGTTCCGCTCGTCGGATGACAGCTTTTCCGGATCAATGACTTGTTCGGTCGGGATGATGGCGTAATGGTCAGTCACTTTCTTCTCGTTTACATAACGTTTATTGTGTAAAATGGAGGGATGCGGCACCGGAAAATACGAAGCGTACGCCGGAAACGACGACAGCTTTTGTAAAATGGCCGGGAACGTTTCCGCCTCTCCCCTAGTCACATGCATCGAATCAGAGCGCGGATAGGAGACGATGCCTTTTTGATAGAGCGACTGCAGCACATCGAGCGTTTTTTTCGGCGAAAAGCGGTACAGCTTGTTCGCCGTCGCCTGCAGCGTCGATAAATTGAACAAGGGCGGCGGTTGAAACGTTTTTCGCTCCGTACGGACGGCGGCGACTTCCGCCCGCTTCCCGCGGCAAAAAGCCGCGATCTGTTTCGCCATTGCTTCGTCCTTGAGGCGCGTTTGGCCGTTTTCATCCGTCCATTTTCCTTCATAGCGCTTATCGCCGATGACAAACGAAGCGACGACTTCCCAAAACGGTTCAGGGCGAAACTGTTCAATTTCCCGCTCGCGCCGGACAATGAGAGCCAATGTCGGCGTCTGCACGCGCCCGACGGAGAACACATCGTTCATCCCGCGCTCCTTCAGCAACAAGCTGTAGGCGCGCGAGGCGTTCATGCCGACGAGCCAATCGGCGCAGGCGCGGGCGTACGCTTCTTCATAGAGCGGGCGCGTCGTTCGCTCATCAAGCAAACGGCGAAACCCTTCCTCGATGGCCTTCGGGGTTAATGACGACAGCCAAAGCCGCTTGATCGGTTTGTGGACGCCGCTCAGGCGGATCACGTTGCGCACAATGAGCTCCCCTTCGCGCCCGGCGTCTCCTGCATGGATGATTTCCGTCACTTCCGGCTTCCGCAGCAGTTCTTTCACAATGCGAAACTGCTTCGCTTTCGCCTTTTCCACTTCGTATTCAAACCGTTCGGGAATGATCGGCAGCGCCTTCAGCGACCACCGCTTCCATTCCGGGCGGTACCGCTCGGGCGGGGCGAGTTGGAACAAATGCCCGATCGCCCATGTCATGTACGCCCCATCCGGAAACAAGTCGTTTGGCAAAATCTCGATATAGCCTTGTCGTTTTTTCGTCCGGAAAATCGAGGCGAGCGTCGCCCCTTGATCCGGTTTTTCCGCGATAATGATTTTCATCGGCTTCTCCCCTTACGGCACCTCATGCCCCATCGAACTTTGCAAAATGGCGAACCATTGCTCACGGGAAAGCGGCAAAGACAACGCCCGCACCGCCCGGTCGATGCGTTCTCGTTTCCCTGAGCCGACAATCGGCATCATTCGCGCCGGATGAACAAACAGCCACGCGTACAGCACTTCATCGACCGTCTCGGCGCCAAGTTCCTGCCGCACTTGTTCCAAGGCGGCTCGCAACCGCACCGCCCGGTCATCGTTAGCGGAAAAAATCGCTCCACCGGCTAGCGGCGACCATACCATCGGCGGCATCCGCTTCTCCAAGCAAAGATCGACCGTGCCGTCTTCGAGATTTTCCAGCCGGTACGCGGATACTTCGATTTGATTGGTGACAAGTGGAAACGGCAAATACGACTCAAGCATCGAAAGCTGTGAACGCTTAAAGTTCGAGACGCCAAAATAACGCACTTTTCCCTCCCGTCTCAGCTTCAAAAACGCCTCGGCCACCTCCTCCGGGTTCATGAACGGATCCGGGCGGTGAATGAGCAGCACATCGATATAATCGGTGCGGAAATTCCGCAGCGACTGCTCGACCGAAGCGATGATATGATCTTTGCTTGTATCATACGACTTCATTCCGTATTTCGATGGCAGCTTAATGCCGCATTTCGTCACGATCTCCATCTGGCCGCGCAAGCTTGGCTTTAACGCGAGCGCATCGCCAAAGCGCGATTCGCACGTGTAGTTGCCATAAATATCGGCATGGTCAAACGTGGTGATGCCGCGCTCAAGGCAAAATTCAATCAGTGAAAGCAGCTGCCCGGCCGAATAGCCCCAGTCGGCAAGCCGCCAACAGCCGTGAATGACGCGGGAAAAAGATAAGTGATCTGCTAATTGAACTCGTTCCATCATCCTCTTCCTTTCTTCTTTTTTGGCTAAAACGTTCCGGTTTGCACATACTACAGACGAGAGGAAAAAAACGGAAAGGATGTGATCGCATGAAGCGCCGGCTCGTTTCGCTGTTCGCGATGTTTCTTTTTGTCATCCCGTGGCCGACGTCAGCTGCCGAAACGGCATACGAATGGAATTTGGCCGATATTTATCCGTCCGAAGCGGAATGGATGCGCGACTATCAGGCGGTGAACAGCGCCTTGCCGAAACTGGAAGCCTTTGAAGGCAAACTCGACGATGCGAAAACGATCGCCAAGCTGTTCGCCCTAAACGAGCAAACAGCCCGCAAGCTTGAAAAACTGTCCCTTTACGCCCATTTAAAACGCGACTTGAACATCGAAGACACCACAGCCGCCCGGCTTGGGGCGAAAGTGGAAGCGCTCGCCGCCCAATATGCGGCAAAGACCGCATTTATCGAACCGGAGCTGCTCGCCCTTCCGGAGCGGACGCTCAAGAAGCTGCAAAACAGCGAACCGCTCAAGCCGTATCGTTATTACTTCACCGAACTGCGCGAACAAAAGCCGCATACGCTCACCAAACGCGAGGAACGGCTGCTCGCCAAACTATCACCGGCTCTTGGCGAGGCGGAAAACATTTATGACCACGCTTCCCGCGGCGACTACGAGCCGCCGTCTGTCCGCATGCCGGACGGAAAAACAGTGACGCTGACGGACCATAACTATGCCGCCCTCCTTCAGCATCGCGACCGCCGTTACCGAAAAGCCGCGTTTGAAGCGAAAGCCAAAAGCTATGAGACGCTCGAACAGACAGCGGCGGCGACGCTGTACGCATCCGTCAAAGCGGACGAGCTGTATGCCGACGTACGCCGCTACCCGTCCGGCCTAGACGCCGCACTCGCTGCCGATGATGTGCCAAAGGAAGTATTTGACAACTTGATCACCGCCGTCCATCGCCACTTGCCGGCGCTTCATCGTTATATTGAACTGCGAAAACAAGCGCTCGGTCTCGACCGTGTCCATAGCTATGACTTATATGTGCCGCTCGCTGGCGAAACGGCGGAATCCATCCCGGTTGAGACGGCAAAAACACTCTTGTTGCAAGGACTTCAGCCGCTTGGTGACGACTATATCGAACATGTGCGCCGCGCGTTTGCCGAACGGTGGCTTGATATTTACCCGCGCCCGAAAAAATACAGCGGCGGCTACAATACGGGAGCGTACGACACCCATCCGTTCATCTTGCTCAATTACAACGGTTCGCTTGACAGCGTGTTGACAATGGCCCATGAACTTGGACACGCCATGCATTCCGTGTACACGAACCGCACACAGCCGTACCATTATTCCGGCCATTCGATTTTCACCGCGGAAGTGGCCTCCACCGCCAATGAATGGCTGATGCTTGATTACTTGTACAAGCAGGCGAAAACAAAAGAGGAAAAGCTCCGCCTGCTGATCGAACAAATCGAACAAATTCGCGGCACGCTGTACACGCAAGTCATGTATTCCGAATTTGAGCAGCAAATCCATGATCACGTGCGCCAAGGAGGCAGCTTGACGGCCGATGAGCTCAACCATCTTTGGCTTACATTGCTCAAAACGTATTACGGCCCGGCATATGCCGCCGACCCGGGAGCCGCACGCGGCTGGCTGCGCATCCCCCATTTTTATGACGCATTTTATGTATACAAATATGCGACTTCCCTCGCCGCCTCGTATGCTATCGTCAGCGGGATTCAAACTGACAAAAGCGGCGAGGCAGTGAGACGGTATAAACAGTTTTTGCGTTCCGGAACGTCAGACGACCCGATCCGCCTGCTCAAGCGAGCCGGAGTGGATATGACACGCCCTGAACCGGTCGAGCGCGTCTTGCGCCATTTCGCCAAACTCGTTGACGAACTGGACAAACAGCTGCAAAACCAACAACCATCACCGTGATACGGAAAAGTGCCCCGCTTCACCGCGGGACACTTTTTCCATGACAGCGCCATTCTCTCACCTCTCCTTCGACGGGGGCTTGTCTCTTATGACGGCAAAACGCCTTGTGACGGTATATTCCGCTTTTGAGACGATGCCAGGTTCCGTTTTCACAGCGTTGAAACAAACGCAATCGTTCACTCGTTCGCCGATGGGTGCGCAAGCTTTTCTTTCACTTTGCGGATGTTTTCCATCTTATTGTCCCAGCACGCCTGGCTCAAATCGACCGGATATTGCTCGGGGTTGAGCGTTCGTTTGTACTCCTCCCAAAATAAGCGCAAACTCTTCTTCGCGTATGCCTGAATATCGGAAAGCGGCGGCGATGTGTAGACGAGTTTGCCGTTGTCAAAAATCGTTTCATGCAAATCGCGCGCTTCAAAATTGGTGACGAATTTGCTGATGAACGTGTACACCGGATGGAACATTTTCAGCCGCTCTTCTTGCTGCGGGTTCTCGCTTTCTAAGGCGATGTAGTCGCCTTCTGCTTTATGATTGATTTTATTGACGATGCGGTACACCCGCTTCAGCCCCGGCGTCGTCACTTTCTCCGGGTTGCCGCTAATTTTGATCGTATCGACCATCTCGCCGGCTTCGTTTTCGATCGCCACCATCTTATACACCGCGCCTAACGCCGGCTGGTCGTATGCCGTGATCAGCTTCGTGCCGATTCCCCACACATCGATTTTCGCCCCTTGCGATTTCAAGTTTAAAATCGTATCTTCATCCAAATCGTTCGAAGCAAAAATTTTCGCGTTCGGGAATCCAGCCTCATCAAGCATTTTCCGCGCTTCTTTTGACAAATAGGCCAAATCGCCGCTGTCGATGCGAATGCCGATAAAATTGATCTGATCACCAAGCTCTTTGGCGACGCGAATGGCGTTCGGCACCCCCGATTTCAACGTATCGTACGTATCAACAAGAAATACGCAGTCCTTATGGCGGCGTGCATATTTGTGAAATGCTACGTATTCATCCTGATACGCTTGAATCATGGAATGCGCGTGCGTCCCGGCGACCGGAATGCCAAACAGCTTGCCGGCCCGCACGTTCGATGTCGCTTCAATCCCGCCGATATACGCCGCGCGCGCTCCCCACAGCGCCGCGTCCATCTCCTGCGCCCGCCGGCTGCCAAACTCTAAAGCCGGTTCGTCCCCGAGGATATGTTTAATGCGCGACGCTTTCGTGGCGATGAGCGTCTGGAAATTGATGATGTTTAAAATCGCCGTTTCGATGAGCTGCGCCTCCGCAAGCGGCGCCTCAATGCGCATAATCGGCTCGTTGGCAAAGACGATTTCCCCTTCCCGCATCGAACGAACCGTCCCGGTAAAACGAAGCGTCCGCAAATAGTTCAAGAAATCGTCGCGGTAGCCAAGCTCATTGCGCAAATAGTCGATATCGCTGTCGGAAAAACGAAATCCCTGCAAAAACTGTATTACGCGCTCAAGCCCGGCAAAGACGGCATAGCCGTTGCCAAACGGCAGCTTGCGAAAAAACACCTCAAACACGGCCCGGCGCTCATGCATCCCGTCTTCCCAGTAGGTTTCAACCATGTTGATTTGATATAAGTCCGTATGGAGCATTAAACTGTCATCGGCATATTTTTCGTTCATGAATGCAGAACCCCCAACACACAAATGACTGCGCCGCCAAATTACAACCATTTTCACCGTCTATTCTATCACGTTTTCCCCATTATTCCACTATTTCTGCACCTAGCGTATGGCAAAAATGACGCAGCGCCCACTCATGGCCGGCCGCGTCAAAACTCGCGACCGCCCGCCGGTGGACGACAATGCGAAAGCCTTTGTTGTACGCATCGACTGCCGTATGAAGGACGCAAATATCCGTGCAGCAGCCGACCAAATGCACTTCCGTGATCCCTCGTTCGCGCAATTTCAGTTCTAAATCGGTCCCGGCGAACGCGCTGTACCGCGTCTTGTCCATCCAGTACACATGTTCTTTATGCTTGTTCGCCTGATATACTTCCTCGAGCTCCCCGTATAGCCTCCGCCCTTTCGTCCCTTCGATATTATGCGGCGGAAACAGCTTTGTTTCCGGGTGATAATGATCTCCTGCCGTATGCTTATCAATGGCAAATACAACAAAGTCGCCGTGATCAGTGAACTACCCCCACTTAATTTTCTAGCGAAAATTTGAAGTGGGGGCTTCCAAAGAAGTTTGACTGCTTCAAGCAATCCTTATTCTTTGAGGCGTGTCCACTTCGCCGCTAGAGCATAAGACACTCA